>NZ_JSUT01000029.1:0-597438 GCF_000816655.1 Pantoea sp. MBLJ3 | reverse complement strand
CAAGGACATATTCGGCAACATTACAAAAAAAACAGCATGTTACCTGACGGCTCCTTAATGCGACAGAGCCTCCAGCCGGACCTGCAGGCGGCTAATGTTTTCGGTTATCTCAGCGGTTCTGTCCGCCAGTTCGCGAATTTCACTGGCAATAACGGAAAAGCCCCGCCCCTGTACCCCTGCTCTTGCGGCCTCAATGCTGGCGTTCAATGAGATGAGTTTGATCTGAGCAGCGATATTTGCATTTTCGGAGACCAAATCAGCAATTTCACTGACAGACGCTGCAGCCTCATGTCTTCGTTGACGTTCATGCTCAGCCTGAGCTTCCCGGTCTTTCAGTGTCTGGATATCAATCAGGGCCCCGACCGCCCGCAAAGGTACGCCGTCTTTGTCGCGTCGGGTCTGACCGCGGGCCCGGAACCATCGGTAATTGCCGTTTTTGAGTTTGACGCGGTAGTCAACGTCATAACCTGTTGCGCCTGAATGATCGTTAAGGTGTTTTATAAAGGCATCCAGCGTGTGATGGCTGTCGTCCGGGTGAAGACGCGAAGCCCAGCTGTCAATCACATCAGGAAACTCTTCAACAGTTTCGAATCCGAGCAGTTTCCTGAACTGTGGAGACCACCAGAACACATTTTTCGGATGTAAAGGGTCACCATTGATAATCTGAAGATCCCATAGGCCGTCATTCAGCATTTCACGTGACAGGTTGAAACGGGTCATGGCGATGTCGTATTCACTTTCGTGCGCAACATCATCGTTAATGTTCAGCAACATTCCAGTCAGTCTTTGACTCTGGCTGTCCGGGCTGCGCTCACGTTTTACAGCCACCTGAAACCACTCGTAACTTCCGCCCGCTGTCTTAAAACGGCATTTTTGCTTTACGTCGCGAGAAACAGGGGCCTGCGTGTTTCGTAAAAGATGCCTGAAATGGCTTTTATCTTCTTCATGAACAAGGGAACAGAGCGCTGAGAGCGTCATGGTATTACTGCTTCCGCGTGACAAACCTAACGACGCTGCCGATGAAATCCATAGCGGCGTGCTCTCGTTGATGTCTTTACCCTCACATATCCATAACACTTCTGGCAGCAGGGCCAAAAAGCTGTCCAGACGTTCGGGTAGCTGACTACGTGGCTGGAACTCTTCAATTAACACTTCAGGCACTGTGGATGAAATGACCTCTGCGGCGGAGGGTGATTTTCTGAATAATTTACCTAACATGACGGCTCCCGGTGAGAAAAAATAAATAACAGTCATGTTATCGGCCATATCACAGCTTATATAAGCGAGATAAATCGTTAAATTTTCTATTGTTTAATGTAGCGGCATTGTGTGCAGATGATTTCATGAAAGGCCTGCCCCTTCTCCCGGTTTTGAGGTGCCCGTCTCTTTTAAAGCAGAATACAGAAGCATTAGAGGGCTACATGACATGATGTGATGTTATGACAAAGAACAGAACGGAATGCCTGTTTAATAAGTGGCTGACAAGAGGCAGGGTGGCTTGCTGAAACAGAGCAAAATAATGACGGGATACGCAATGGTATCCCGTCGGCACTTCAGCATTTCTACGATTTTTGCTTACCGGCCAACTTATGTTATGGCTTCAGTATAACCTTCGTCCATCCTTCATCGCGGTCGTCAAAATGCTTATATCCCGCAGGCGCTTCTGCAAGCGAAAGACGGTGTGAGATTATGTCTCCCGGGCTGGCTTTACCTTGATGAATCAGGCGTGACAACTGACGATTATAGGCTTTGACATTAGCCTGACCGGTGCGGATTGCCTGTCCTTTAAACCAGAAACTCCCGAAATCAAAGGGCATCTTACCTTCTTTGGCAAGGTCCGAAGAAGCTCCCGGATCCTGAGGGACAAATACGCCAACGACACCGATTCCCCCGGTTGCTTTCGTTGACGCAACGAGACTGTTCATGGTGACTGAATTGTCTTCATGGCCATGTTTGTTACAGCACTGATAACCCACACATTCACAGCCACAGTCGGTGCCACGCCCGTCCGTCAGGTCAAGAATTTTTTGTACGGCTTCATCACCAACGGCATTGATGGCCGTTGCCCCCAGTTTCTCTGCCAGCGCTAAACGATCTTTATGTGTATCCACAACAAATACCTGTGAAGCCCCTTTTATGATGGCTGAGTGTGCAGCCATCAAACCCACCGGCCCCGCGCCATAAATGGCAACGCTTTCGCCAGGCTTTAATCCGGCAAGTTCTGTTGCATGCCAGCCAGTAGGGAAAATGTCCGAAAGCATCACATAGTCATCTTCTTTTTCTGCTGCGTCAGGCGGTAGCACGAGGCAGTTAAAGTCTGCAAAAGGAACCCGAAGCAGTTCCGCCTGGCCGCCTTCCCAGGAGCCCATTTCAGCAAACCCATAGGCCGCTCCCGCGGTACCTGGATTGGCGGTAAGGCAATATCCCGTCAGACCTTTTTCACAATTCTCGCAAAAACCGCATCCGATATTGAACGGCAGACAGACATAGTCACCGACCTTAATACGCTCAACACCCGAGCCAATTTCAACCACCTCACCCATGTTTTCGTGCCCCAGAATACGTCCCTGCTCAAAGCTGGTCCGGCCCTCATACATGTGCAGGTCAGACCCACAGATGTTAGTGGTGGTAATGCGGACAAGGACATCTGTAGGACGAACAATTTTCGCATCAGGTACGTCTTTAACTTTTACGTCATAGGGACCGTTGTAGATTACTGCTTTCATGATCTTCTCCTGCTTGCGTCCGGAAGTGGACTCTCTTCCGGCCGGGTGATTGTCAACTAAGCTTAGCTGCCATGGCTGATAACGCGATCGGCAGCACAGTAATCGGGATATTTCCTGGCTGGCTGTGTTGAAGCATGCTGATGCAGGGATGACGGACAAAGGCAGTCTGAGAAAGATGACGCTTCTGAATCCTGGTGGAGTCGGCGATCAGCGGGAGTACGAACAGTGTGAGTGCAGGTAAAAAAAAGGTGAAATGAAAAGTATTCAGTTCACCTTTTCGTAATGATTTCATTTTTAGTCAGATCTCATAAGCGCTGACCACCCTTTTACTGCGAATGGGAACACCAGTTTCTTAACGGATTAATACCGCCATCAGGTGATGTAAATCCAGAGCAACCTAAAATGCTGTCAAATAGCTTTTCATGAAATACCGGTGTTTTTTTGTCCTGCAGTTGTCTTAATTTTTCAAAAGAGGCGTTGTTATCTTTATCCTCAAGGAATTTGTCAGAAGCCCAGACCATCACAGGAATAGTGCGCTGGGCTAAGGGTGCGTGATCGCGTGGTGTACCATGAAAATGCATATTCTCAGAAATCGACTCACCGTGGTCTGATGCGTAGAAAACGATAGCATTTTTATCTCTCAGGGTATCGAGTGTCTGTTTAATAAAGTAGTCCATATATAGCAGACTATTATCATAAGAATTCACCATCTCCCGTGTACTGCAGGCATCATCGATCCCCTGACATTCAGGTTTAAAACGTGCAAATTCGCGCGGATAACGCTCTGTATACATGTAATGTGAGCCTTTCGTATGCAGAATGACGATATGTTTTCCTTTAGGATGCTGCTGTATTGAATCCTTTAATTCACTCACCAGAGCCATATCATCCACCGGCTGACCGGTGTGACGTTTCTCGGCCTGAATAGATTCCCTGAGCGAGTAACTGTCCGCCATGACCTTGTTATAAAACCATGCCTCACTTTGCATAGAGTATAAGTCTTCAGTAAAACCTTGCTTTTTCATTACCGTAAATACGTTCATCTCTTTTAAGGTGCGCTGTGGTGCTTCGGATGCGCCTCCCATTCTGACAAACATGCAGCGGAGCGAGAGCTTGGTCGAGGTATCACATGAGTAACCCTGCAGGTGAACCAGATTTTTTTCACGATCGAGATAAGGCGTATTATCGCGGGCATAACCGTATAACCCCATATGATCACGCCGGGCGCTCTCACCAATAATGAACACAATATATAAGTCATCTGATTTTTTTGGTGCAACATATCGGAAATGTTCGTAAGGATCGAAAAGATTATGATTATCTTCAGCCTGACTGATCGAGCTGTATGCCAGCAATCCGATGCCTGACAACCAGTTAGATGGAGAATAAGTACCTGCAACAATGCCGCCATAACTCGCCATCATTCGATTGGTTTTTTTATCCTGTTCGTTCTGAAGTTTTCCCATGACATTTAAGGGCAGCCAGAAGCATAAAGCGGCGATGAAAAATACAGCACTTCTGCAATACCAGTTGCGCTTTTTTGTATTTTTTGAAGCAGGAAGCGTACGCGTTCCGCGCCAGACTGCCCACAGGGGCGGGATGCTAACTAAGATTAACCAGATAATAAAATGCCATCCAACAGACTCTTTTGAAAGATCTAAGGAGTCAGTTGCTAAAACGGCAGCAATAATGCCATAACCAATATCAACGTTATAAAATATCATGTAGTAACTGGCAGCACTTGAAAAAATAACAAGTAACGTCAGGAGTACGCGTGTCAGAATTTTTCCTGTCAGGGAAATCAGCAGCGTTAATGACATAACAAAAAAGAAGGCGGCTATAACTTCGAAAGTTAACGCAAGTTTATTATCAAAATGCAGTTGATTATAACGGCGGATAAAAACAGGCGTGTTTAATAAGACACCAATATAAAAAGAAATGAATGCTGGCATGTAAAATTGCTTTAGCCACTGCCTTTGAAACATTATGATGCACCTCGTCCTTAAATTCTTAAAATCAGTCAGTTACCCACTGGTCCTGAGACGACAGATTAAAGAAAGGGTTCAAATATGCGACATTTTCAGTTACGTTATAATGTAACAATAAATAATAGCCATCAAGATCACAGTTCAACTAAATGAAAAATAACGTTATTTCCAGAATGGCAATTGCAGGCATTACCCTTTTGAAAATTTCTGAAGGAACGCCGTTTTCAAAATTTTTCATCTTCATACGCTGATAAGCGGGGGGATACAGGGGATACATAACGAAGGAAGCATCATTAACAGGAGAAATTGAGATGACTAAACGCACGATCAGCAAACGACCACTTTTCTGATGCCATCAGGTTCACCGATGGCCGTAGTGCGCTCGCAATTGCAAGTTACTCTGTTTCGGCCAGCGCCCAGGATTCGCCCATGAAGATTAACGCCGCAAAGCATCAGAGAAACATTTGAATGGTAAGAAATGACTAGCGGACTGCCACACCTTGTGACAAAACGGCCGGGAAATATCTGTCGGTGTTAAAATCGGGCTGTTACATCCGGCTCTTTTACAGCAGGTGATGCAATTAAGGAACACAGCCCGGGTTAGGGATATCGTTTATTTAAGCGGTTCCGCCAGTGTTACGATCCACAACTCGCTATCCACCTCAGGTTTCTTCAGCGGCTTCAGGCCGATTGTCGTGGCCACCGGCTTATCATCTACCGTCAGTGTCCCCTGATCCGTCACCCGATAATCTTTGCGCTTCTTGCCTTCAACCGGATTTTGCATGACTGCTTTCACACCGAAGTCGTTATCATTCGTGACCGCCAGCATTCTATTATCGATCAATGCCAGTCCTTCGGCCTTTTCCTGCTGCCAGCCGAGTTGACGTAAATCGACCACCAGCGATTTCGCTGCGAGCTTAATACCGCGCTGCGCCAGCGTTTTCTCGTCGTCGAACTCCGTCGCCAGGCTTATCAAATGCTGAAAGCTCGGTAGCCGGACGCAAATCTACCTTGTAGACAAGGTTACGCATTGCGTCATTTTTGTTGGTGCCTTGCTCTATCAGCAGAAGATGCTGATTGTCGATCGCCACGATATCGCCAATTTTTGCATCACTGTTTTTACTGTAAGCCTCGCCGTCGATAGGGTAACCATACATCGCGGTTTTTCCGGTCGCTGGATCGAAGCTAACCAGCCGTGTAAAGCGCGCCTGCTTTTTACTTTTGCCGTCGATATCCAGTGTGCTCTGCACCGCAGCGATGATTCGCCCATCTGGCATGCGGGTGATCCCCTCAAAGCCACGATTAGGCTGACGCCATTTGAGTATATTCGGCAGACCGCCCGCGATAGATTTTTCACCGTCGGCTGCCTGAGGCCCATGCATCGCCAGAATTTTACCGTGCTCATCAACGTTAATCAGGAACGGGCCATACTCATCGCACAGCCAGTATCCGCCCTTCCCATCCGGCCCAATGCCTTCTGTATCCAGACCGCGGTTATCACCCTGCAGGACTTTCAGCGTATCGCTTAATGCGATTTCATTGGTTGCTCTGATGACGCCATCCTGCAACGGCAATCCGTTAATGTTGCCCTTATCGTCATGCAACGGTCGGGCATCCGTGGCTTCGGCTTTGCCGTTCTGTACACGAATATTCATCAGCAATGGAGCGAAATCTGGCGTGACAAAAATTTTTGACTCTTTCTTACCCCTATCAGGCGAGTCGGCATTCGGTCCGCGATCGGTGATGGTCGCGAAGGTCAGCGCATCCCCCTGCCTGCCTGTAAAAAGCAAACCCGAGCCGATACCCACCGGCAAACCCTGGGGAAACGCGCTGGCGAAGGCACCGTAGTAGCTGAAATTGCGGCGGGTGAGTTAGGGGCGGATTATGCTACAGCTTACAAAGTAGGGGTAACCGTTGATCTTGCCGTACCCTTTATTTTCGCCTCAGCCGCGGGTGCTGCAAGAGTTGCTTCGGTGTATTCTGGCCGTATCAGGCTGACTGAGCATGAGGGCGGAGTGCTGGGACATACGATTGCGCGGTACGTAGTAAGGACACCGGAACAACTGATTGCCCGTTTTTCATAACCCCGCGCGCCCCATGTATCTAGTAGCTTCAAAAATCTCAGGCAGGCAGAGCTGGTCATATCTGAAGTGCTATCTGTTAAAAGAACACAGATTGAGTATGCTTTGAAGTATTCACATGCACGCACGACGCTTGTTTATGCGCACAAGTCTAATTTTCCGATCGGTACATACATTGAGCGGGGGGCGACAGAGGTTAAGAAAGCCTATGGTGTCCGAATAGTCATCAGGCCCACGACTTTCAATGGTAAGCAATATTATCTTGTTACTGCGTTTCCTACGCCATAAGGAGTTATATGGATACTGATATGACTAAATCTTGCGAGATGGATAATCTCGTTGTGGCGTATTATGGTCAGGATTGTGATATTTTCGACCCTGATTGTGATTTTGATAACCTGCTAAATGAATATCTTGCCACTTCCAACCCTTTCAATCTGAGAATGCTACTGGCTAATATTCAGGATTTTGAACAGGAATCTGATGGCCTAAAGGTTTTTTCCGACCGGTACAGGTATGACTTTGCACCGGACAGATGGGATATGACAGCAACGCAATGGCTTAGTATCGTTAAGGAAAGAGTGATCGAACACCTTCACGCGAACGGCCATTCCTCAGAGTTGTCGAAGTTTTGAGTGATCTCAGCGCGCTTTAGCCATGTGCATGCCTATGCTGCATGAATCCGCATGATCCCAAAAGGATCGTTAGCCCTCCGCCCCGCCACTACTGGCGGGCTTTTGCTTATGTCATGCAGGTGCATGAAAACCACTACCTAAAGCGGGCAGGCGTGGCGGGGCTACGAGCGCGCGCTATATGTAATGGTGACAACCTGCAACGCGACATGCAAGATGAAGTGTTAAAGGACCGAAAAGAGGATGTGCAATGTCTAAGCTTTTGATCGAAGAACAAATACGCAAATTCCTAAACTCTGAAACTCCTGAAGTTATGGCCATCAAGGGGCAGTGGGGGGTAGGTAAAACCTACAGCTGGAACTCTTTTTTGAAAAGAGCCCGTGATGACAAAATAATTAATTTACCTGCCTATACTTACGTTTCTCTTTTTGGAATTAATAACCTTGAAACACTTAAATATTCTTTATTTGAAAACTCAATATCCCTAGATTTGATAGGTACTGAGCCGAGCTTATCAACTTTAAAAGAAAATACAACCGGAGTCCTAAAAGGTTATGGAAAGATTGCCGGAGGAATATTAAAGGGCACGCCTTTGGCAAAAAACATCACTCCTGTTTTAGAAAGTCTGGCATTCATGAATCTAAGCAAAACTATAATTTGTATAGATGACTTAGAAAGAAAAGGAGCAGGTCTGAGTTTAAAGGATGTTCTAGGATTAGTTTCTTTATTGAAAGAGCATAAACAGTGTAAGGTGATATTACTTTTAAATGATGGAACGCCAGAAACTAAAGAGTTTAATACATATAAGGAGAAGGTTCTTGACATAGAGCTATTATTTAAACCATCACCCGAAGAAAGCGCAGCCATAGCTTACGAAGGGAGTAAAGGTTTTCATGGAAAACTATCTGAATTTACTCAAAAGCTTAAAATAAGAAATATAAGAATCCTAAAGAAAATTGAAAGAAGCATTGATATTATATTTCCATATTTTGTTAGCAGCACCCCTTCTCTCCTCGAAGAGGCAATGGCATCAGTAGTTCTTTTCTCTTGGTGCTTTTATGCTTTTAGTGATGACGAGGAAGTACCTTCCTTAACTTTTATTTCAAGTGATGAGTTTTTTCTGTATGGCTTCGGAAATCAAAACGAAGATGATGACCCTAAGAAGCTGGCTTGGAAGAAGATAATATCTGACTATGGATACATATCTACGGATGATGTAGATAAAGAAATAATTAATCTCGTTAAGCATGGTTATGTAACAGATAGTGACTTTCAGAACGTTATTCATGAAAAGAACAAAATCGTAGTAAAAGGAAAGTCCAGAGATGCTTTCTCTGAAGCTTGGGGACTATTCCATAACTCTTTTGATAACAACGAAAAAGAAGTTTTAGATGGGCTAATTAATAGCTTCAAACTAAACTGCAAAGCCATTTCCCCAGGAAATTTAGATTCACTTGTTGAATTTTTAAAAGAATTCAATAAGCATGCTGAAGCTAAAGAAGCGATTGATTTTTACATTGATAATAGAAAGGATGAAAGAGAACTCTTCAACATAAATAGCAGAGAGTTAAATAGAAAGTTAAAAGATGGTGATTTAATTGACGCATTTAATGATGCTTACTATTCAACCGAGGAGGAAAAACCCGAGACTTTATCGGAACTGCTTATACGACTCCATGAGCTAAGGGGATGGGGTAATAAGGATATAGATAGATTGACTCAAACTAGCATACAAGACTATTACGACGCCTTTAAAAACTCAGCCGGTGCACAATCTTACTATGTTGTTGAATCTGCCTTACAGTTTAGTAAATTATATGGAAGCAATGCCGACTATGAAAAAATCACATGGAGCGTAAAATGGGCTCTTACGATGATTTCTTATGAAAGCCTAATAAATAAAATGAGGGTTGATCGCTATAAAGTTGATCTCTATAACAAATAAGATAATGAGAGGCGTTAGCCTCTCATTTTTCAAAGGTTGTATTCTTCAAATGTTATAATTTCTTCACCGATCCAATCATTCAATTCTTCAAAACGCTTTTGTAATGGTATTAATTCATTACGTACAAACACTTTGCTGGCCTTTTCCACATCACCGAACCCGCCGGTGTTGCTGGGGATGATCCCCATCAGCTGCGGTGGCACACGATGCACGGCCAGCATGTCGTCTCGGCTCACGTTTTTAATGTTCAGGAACTCATCCTTTGCCGCCACCTCTGACAGCGGGATGATCTGGATGCCGTCCTTTTTACCGTTAGGGCTGTACATAAACAGGTTACGGAAGTTGCCAGGACCCTTTGCGCTTTTCATGGCACCGCGGATATTGTCCACGTCCTGCTGGCTCTGCGCCGGGTCGGTCATATACATGATGAAACCCGCATGGCTGCCGTTAAGGTAATACTTGCGGCGGAACAGCGTGGCCGACTCATTCAGCAGCGCCGACGGGATAGCCGACAGGTAACCCGGTAGACCGTAAATCTCCTGATTGATATCCGGCTCCATCAGATGAAACACGCTCCCCTTCTCGAACTCATACGGCTCCGTGTTGATGCCATAGTGCGCGTACCAGTAGGTATCAAGGTCGAGGCCGCGCCGGGTGAACTTTGCCAGCGACGGCTCCAGCTTCAGCACGTTACCGAGGCGGCTGGTCCGCTTCTCCAGGTAGGCATTGCCGAAAATCAGGTAATCCAGCGCAAAGCGGCTAAACGCCTGCTGACTCAGCAGCCGATGCGGGATAAAGGTACTCGCCAGAATATTGCACTTTACGCTGATGGGTGAGCTGTGATGCACGGCGGCGCGGAACGTGCGCGCCAGCCCGTCAACGCTCACGGGCGGTTCATACCAGCAATCATTGATGACGCACTCCACGTAGTCCAGCAGTTCGCGGCGGTCCAGCACCGGGATCGGGTCGCCAAAGGTAAACGCCTCCGACGCTGCCCCGCTGGTCATGTTATCCGGCTGCGGCACGGGCTGCGTGCGGGTGCGGTTCCTGCGTTTGCTCATTAATAAATCTCCACAATGTTCTGCGTGTGTGCCGCCTGTCCCTGCAGCGGCTCGTTTGCCAGCGCGTGCATGGTCGCCCAGGCTAAATCGCCGTGGCTGACTTCTTCGCTGCGGCTGGTTTCATAGGTCGGACGGTTGCCGCTGGCCGTGGTGGCCTTGCGGATAGACATAAACGACTGCGCAATGTCGAGGTGGCTGGCGTCAAACTCCAGCCGCCCGCTGGCGATGGTGTCGTAAGCCTTCAGCACCAGGGTGTTCTTAACATTCGGGTTATAGACAAACTCCTTCACCTGCGGGAAAAATCCTTTGACGTTCTCATATACATCCAGCCCAACGCCGGTGAAGTCGATGCCGATATAGGTACACCGATGAGAAAGTGGGATGAATCTGTCTGTTCAGACATAACGGTCCGGATTTTTACATCGGTAAACGCAGATGTTTCTGGTCTGCGATACTCATGATCATAAGAATGCGGTGGATCGCGCAGAGTTCACCTTTCGCCTTTGATTTACACTGTTATATCCCGGAAAAGATGTTTACATTTGTGCAGCAAACTTATCTGCTGCTCAGCAGAGCAACTCATGGATTGATCGCAGGGAAAAGCAGTGGTTAACGTCATCATCAAAGTCACACCGCAAGCAGAGGCAGGGAAAGTATGAGGGAGATTGCACCTGATGGCATAACCGGGATGCCGTCACGGACGGCAGCATATCTATGCCGTCAGATCGCTGGTCTGGTAAAAGGCGGCAGCCTGACGCCGGAGACCTGCCTGCGTATCTATGCTTTTTGTGGTATCAGGCCATCAGATACTCAGTGGCGACAGTTTCTTATCCCGGTTCTGTGCTGTCTGGGATTGCTGTCACTGGTTGCTGGCGCGGTGTTCTTTGTTGCCTGGAACTGGGCCTGGCTGCCGAAGATGGCGAAATTCGCCCTGACTGAACTGCTGATCGCCGCGCTCTCAGTATTGGTCTGGTGGCGATGGTATAGCACGCTGGCTCGCAGCGCATTGCTGGCGGCAGGTTTAGGGTTCGGCGCCCTGTTTGCACTCTACGGGCAGATTTACCAGACCGGAGCTGACAGCTGGGAGCTCTTCAGGGCCTGGTTATGTGTTCTTTTGCCGCTGGCGCTGATTGCCCGGCAGAACAGCCTGTGGTTTTGCAACTGGCTGATCGCTAACCTGGCATTCCAGCTCTATTACATGACGTTGCCGAGCTCACTGCTGGATGTCGCTGTGTCTGACAGCTTTACACGGCTTCCAACGGCTGTGCTGTACAGTTATCTTGCACTGCTGGCAGCCTGCCTGCTTATCCGGGAAGCGCTGGCCTGGCGGGCGATTACCCATCGCCCTAAAAGCTGGCTGGCAAGCCGCTGGTTATCACGCGTTATGGCAGGATTTTTACTGTTGCTGCTGACCACCATCGTGGCCGGAAATCTTTCTGACTGGGAAGGGGCTAACCACGTTACGTCTGTCACGGTCAGTTGGATGATCACCCTGCTGGCAGGCTATTACCTGTACCGTTATCGCTACGTGGACCTTTGCATGCTGACGCTGGGTGTTGCCAGTCTGACCGTTGTGGGCTGCGCGCTGATCATGCAGCTTTTCCTGCTGGCCTATGATACGGGTGACCTGTTTCTGACCGGTGCACTGATGATTTTCTGGGTATTGGTAAATGGTTCTATCCTGCTGAACTGGCAACGCAAACTAGCTGAAAAGGGGCCAATCGATCTGGTTTCTGCCAGGCTGACCTCACTGACAAGCACCTTGCGTCAGCAGGGTTTGCTGAGCGCCTCACAGATTGAGGAAATTAAGCAACGCGGTCACGCATCGGATCTGCCCTGGTATCTGAGGCTCGCGCTGAGTGTCGGAGGCTGGATCGCAGCCATCATCATTCTGTTACTGATGGCGCTGGTGCTCTATGCCGCTGACTTACTCGACGATCCGAATTCTGCCACCCTTATTCTTCCTTCACTGCTGCTCGCCGTCATTGCGCGAGGCCTGTTACGCAATGAGCGTGATGGTAAACATCACCTCGGGCTGGCGTGGGCTATTGCGGCAACGTGCGGGCTGATCTTCGGCGCTCTGCTGCAAATCCAGAGCAGTGACTTCAGCTTTATGATGTCTGGTTCATTGTGTGCCTTGCCGATTCTTGCCGTGATGGCCGTGTCGATGCCTGACCGCACCTACCGTTTTATGGCCATCACGGCCATGACCTTTTTTCTGGTGCTGGCGGGCTATTCACTGGCCCGGCTGACCCTGTCGCCGATGGCGGGTCACTTTGCTGTTTCCATACTGGTGGCGGCGGTCATATTTTTGTGGCTAGGGATTGTCAGCCAACAACTGAGGTTACAGGCTGGGCCATATGCTGACGCGCTACATCCCCTGCTGTATGGCATACCGGCTGGTCTGATGATGCTGAGTTTCCTGGGAATAAACGCGGCGTTTATCACGGATTTGTTCTGGTCCGCTGCGCAGTTTGCTACGCTTCAGTCTGCTATGGGCACAGGGATCGCGGCAGGTTTAATGCTGAGTGTGCTCAGTCAGAGAAGGAACGGCCAGCCGCTGTTTTCGATAATCACACTGCCCGTGGCCCTGATCTGCGGTGCTGCTGCTCTTTTCGCACCGGGTATCGGGCTGGGCTTGTGGCTGATTCTGATGGCGCGTTATCAGGGAAGTCCGGGATTGCTGGTGGTCAGTAGCGGTTTCTTAGTTCTGTACGTCATTGGCTGGTATTACTTCATGGAAGTGACGCTGTTGCAAAAATCCCTGCTGCTGCTGGCGGGCGGTCTGGTTTTACTGGGGCTGGCATGGGGAGTCAAAAAAGTGTTGCCTGCACAGATTGGAGGTGCCCGTGAGAATGCGTAAACAGAGCCGATGGCTGGCAGGCGCAGTAATAGCGCTGGCGCTGGTGGCCGTCAATGTCAGCATCTGGCAAAAAGAGCAGTTGCTGAAACAGGGTGCGGTCATGATTCTACCCCTTGCGCCGGTTGACCCTCGATCCCTGATGCAGGGCGACTACATGGCACTGAATTATGCCCTTACCCGACCGCTGGAGGTGATGTTGTATCAACAGGCTGAGGCCTGCGGTGCGACACTGTCAGCGCCATGCCTGCCCACCAGCGGAACCCTGATTGTGGATCTCGATGCACAGCGTCATGCGACTCAGGCCCGGTTTGATCAGGGTGAACCTCTGCAACCAAATCAGCTGCGGGTGAAATACCATCAACATTATGGTTCGCTGACCGTCGGCACTAACGCTTATTTCTTTCAGGAAGGCCATGGCGAGCGTTTTGCGCAAGCCCGTTTCGGAGCCTTCCGGGTGGGGAGCGATGGCACGGCACTCCTGACGGATCTGCTTGATGAGCAGGGTAAGGTGATTCAGCCTTAAGGGTAAGGGATGCTTACGGGTCTGACTGAATTTTAGCTCTGTTCCGTGCGCGGCATTTAAAATCCTAAACGTAGCTGGCAATTCATTAACCAGAAGTACAAACACCCGGCTCTCTTCTCTGCGACCTGAATACCAGAATGACTGGCGTGCCATCCGGTTTTTCCCCAATGCTGAATTGATATATGCTCACCCGCCTTGAGTTCGACTTTACCCTCACCCGCTTCCCGTACGGAAATACCAGGGACGTAAAGCGTTGACGCCAAAAGTATCCGTTAAAATCCAGGTTGTTCTGCTGGATGATCGGCCGCCAGTTTTAAAGCGGTCTCCAGTTTGGTTTACTTTTCGTCAGACATCAAAGCCACCTTTCGCAGGATTAGAATAGAAGCAATTTAACGAGGCGCTATGAGCATAATCGTGACGCGTATTGCTCACCAGACTCCAGCCTGTGCTGGAGGTTTCCTTTAACACCTCGTTATTGCAAATGAAGGCGTGAATTTGAATAGATAAAATAGAGACAGGCACTCGCGGGATTTTTTCCGTTTCATTGACGCTTCCCTTAAACTACACCGTACTGATCTCAACCCATGCGCTTATACGGCCCCCAGCGAACGACGTAAGCTCAGCTTTATCAGGTAAAAAACATGCTTTTGGCAAGTACCCGCTATATAAACTCCCCGACTCCCATGTCATTGGGATCATGAATCGTCAGCTGTTTGTGACTCTGGATGGGCCCAAGGGAACCGGTAAAACCACCCTGCTGGAGTCCATTACGCAATTGCTAAGAGCAGATAACAGGAAGGTGGTCCGGCTTAGCGAGCAAAAAAGCGATCCCTTCAGGGCGGAATCCATGGCGCTGGTTAACCGGCTCGCCAGAAATCCCTCCCTCGATCTGGAACGGGAGATCTGTGACCGCTTTGCTTTAAGCCGTGCCTGGATTTCACAGAACGTACTCACTAAGCAGCCCGGGAACTGCATTATTCTGATGGATCGCTGGTATCCGTCGGATGCCGCATTTCGACGAATGGTGCCTTTCGCAGAGATAGTGCAGCTAAATATAGAGCACAACGTGCGAGCACCAGACCTGCATGTCGGGGTGGTCACCGCACCAGAGGTTTCATGGGAAAGAGCCGCAGCGCGTTCGCGGGGTCTGGGAAGTACGGTGATTCACCGCCTGGAAGAACATATCGCCTGTACCCGTGCTTTTGAGCTTGAGGTTGCCAGGCACGGCTGGTTTTTATGCCGCAATGAAGGAAGTATCGAAGAAGCAACAATGCAAATAGTCGCTGAAATCAACAGAATGCTTTAACGCCCTGCAAAGATCTTTACGCGTCCGCCCCTCTTTACCTGTTGAGTAATAATTCCCCACCAGAATTATACTTGTCTGAAATCAACAATGGTCAGATTAGCGCTGGTACAGTTATCCCACTTTCCCTTATAAAAATTGCTTTATTTTTCAAATAAGGCACAGGGAATTGCGCTACGCATCAATACCATTCAATCATAATCATTCAGGCTGACCTGCGGGTGAGTCATGTTTCCCCTCGCAACCTATGCTGCGAGGGATATCACCGCCGACTGGGTCATTGTCGGTGCGGGATTTGCCGGTGTCGCTTTTGCGCGCCGCCTGGCTGAAATTAATCCCACCCTGAAAATCATCATCGTCGACGCGTACACCACACGGGAAAGCGCATCCGCACGCAACTCCGGGTTTGTTATCGGGCTGCCTCATAATATTGGCAGCTCAACGGCCGAATTAAAAAAGGCCAACACTTACCGTAACCTGCTTCAGGAAGGCATTCGTCAGCTGGAGCAGGTCATTTCAGAGCATGATCTTCAGTGCGACTGGGAACAGGTCGGTAAATATCACTGCCAGGCGGAGCGTGGCAATGATCGTATATTGAAGGAGTACGCCAGCCATCTCGATTTAATGGATGAGCCGTGGCAGATGTTAAGCAGCGAAGAACTGTACCCTAAACTCGGCACGCGCTTTTACAGCAAAGGAATATTCACGCCAGTTTGCGTGTTGGTTAATCCGGCGCAGCTGATTGCCGGCCTGAACCATTATTTTCCTGAAAATATTCAACGTTACGATAATACACCAGTACTGGGTATTCGTTATGGCAGCGTGGCTGAAGTGCTGACGCCATTTGGCGTGATCAAAACACCAAAAGTGATGCTGGCTACCAATGCACTCTCGCCAGAGCTGCGTCCGGGACTCTCGCGTCAGGCCGCTATGGCCACGTTTGCCAGCATTACCGATCCACTGACAGATGAACAACTCACGACCCTTCCTCCTATGCAGAGTTGGGGGCTGACGCCCGTCAATGCCATTGCCGGAGCAACCTTCCGTTTCACAACAGATCGCCGCTTCCTGATTCGCCAGCATGTAATACCCGCGCTTAAAGGTCAGGTGAGTACCGCCAGGACTTACCTGGCAACTCAACTGCATCAGCGTTTATTTAATAAAGTCTATCCGACCCTGAGCAGTGTCAAGTTATCTCACACGTGGTCCGGTACCATCAGCGTTACGCGGAACGGGGCGCCTGAATGGGGCATGCTGAACAAATTTGTTTGCACAGCGGGTGGCTGTAACGGTGCTGGCGTTTCTAAACAGACCGTAGCGGGCAGTCTGCTGGCAGATTTCATTATGAAGCAGGATAACCCGCATATTGCGGATATGCTGTCGCTGGGAAAAGCCAGTTTTATGCCACCCTCACCGGCGCTGGATATCGGCATTGCGTTTTCTCTGATGAAAGAGCGTTTTTCTGGACGAAAAGAGGTGTAACTGTTCCTGGTAAAAACGGACGGGGAAACCCGTTCGCTTTCTATCCGGATTGAGCCTTTTCTGATGAAGCCGATTGCGTATGAGACGCAGGGCTAATATTACAGAGGATAGACTGAACGGGCGCTGACTCTTTTTATTTTATAGATTCCTGTCAGATACCAGACGTTCAGCGTCTCTCAAATTGTTCTGTAATCCCCCAGCCACACTAATCAATTTCAGGACCTCAGTTTAATTAATGAGATACAGATCACAAAAACCCAAGATAAACCGCACAAACTGTAGCAATAAGTTCATTTTAGCTTCACATTAGCTAATGTGAATATGCAAACTTTCAGGCGCCAGCCATGCTCAAATTTTCATTAAGCGAATGTTTTTCTTTGGCTATTTCAGTATTTACTGTGCTGAGCTTCATCTATCTGTGGTATACGGCACATAGTTTTTATTAATTTTTACTAATCAATTTTAAAAACAATCTTTTTGGATCCACTTATTCAAGGTTACGGAATACCTTTATGGCACGCTTCAGAATGAGTCAGCCTGTATTGCCCCGCATTACATTCATCCTGTTATTCTCACTCTATATTTCTGTTTTTCTCAATTTCGCCTTTTACCGCCAGGCTTACTCGCTTATAGAGATGAACGGGCTTAGCAAATATCTTTTTTTTCTCTCCATGCCAATCGTCGCTTTCTGCGTCATTAATATTGTGCTGACGCTTGCCTCATTTTTGTGGCTGGACAGGATAACCATTGCACTGTTTGTCATTGTCTCCGCTGCGGCTCAGTACTTTATTCAGCACTATGGCATCGTCCTTGATCGCTCGATGATCACCAATATGGTGGATACCACGCCAGCAGAAAGTATGGCGCTGCTGACACCAAAGATGATTGCGGTGATATTTTTTACCGGTATTTTTATGGCTGCTCTGGCCTTCTGGCCTGCGTTTAAAAAGTCGGTTCCGGTATGGAAAGGCGTGATTCAGCGCGCGGTGAGTCTGGTGATTTCTGTTGCACTGATAGCCATCATAGCCATGTTGTTTTATAAGGATTACGCCTCACTGTTTCGTAACAATCACGAGCTGGTGAAATCCCTGAGTCCGTCGAATTTCATTGCTGCCTCGCTCTCCTACTATAATCACCGCGAGCGGGCCAATCTTCCGCTGGTGAAAATAGGTGAAGATGCCCATCAACTTCCGGTCATGCTGGATGGCCCTAAAAAGAACCTGACGATTCTGGTGGTGGGTGAAACGTCTCGTGCCGCCAATTTTTCTCTGGGCGGTTATCAACGACCGACCAACCCCTTACTGGCGAAAGAGGACGTTGTCTATTTTCATGACTTCTCCTCCTGTGGCACCTCCACGGCGGTCTCCGTTCCCTGCATGTTCTCGAACATGCCACGCAGGCATTACGATGACGCCCTGGCCAGTCATCAGGAAGGATTGCTGGATGTGATTCAGCGTGCAGGTCTGAGTGTTCTATGGCATGAGAACGATGCGGGATGCAAAGGGGCGTGCGATCGCGTGCCTAATCAGGATATGACCGCGCTGAATCTTCCGGGAATGTGCATCAAAGGCGAGTGCTATGATGAGATTCTTTTCCATGGCCTGGAGGCGTATATCAACCAGCTTCAGGGCAGTGGCGTGATCGTGCTGCACACTATCGGCAGTCATGGCCCGACCTACAATCACCGTTATCCTCCGGAATTCGGCAAATTTAAACCCACCTGTGAAACTAATCAGATTCAGGAGTGTTCGCAGGAACAGTTGGTTAATACCTATGACAACACCATCCTGTATGCGGACTATATCGTCGATAAAGCGATTGAATTACTGAAAGCCCATCAGGAGAAGTTTACGACCAGTCTGGTTTACCTGTCTGATCACGGTGAGTCACTGGGTGAAAAAGGTGTTTATCTGCATGGCCTGCCCTATGCTATCGCGCCTGAAGTCCAGACGCGCGTGCCGCTGCTTATCTGGCTGTCGCCCGATTACCAGCAGCGTTATGCCGTGGACTACACATGTTTGAGCCATCAGGGTTCGACGCAAAAATACTCTCAGGACAATCTGTTTTCTACCATGCTGGGTATTACCGGCGTTCAGACCCGGGAATATGTTGCGTCGGACGATATACTGGCGACATGCAGGAATAAGCCTGGTGGAAAATAAAAATCATTAAGCCTCGTTTCGGGGCTTTATTCAGGCTGGATGTTAGCAGCGGAACCGGGCTAACCGGCCATTTTATGGCGCGGTTGTTTTCGATAATATCCTGAGGAGAAGGTGCACTACCCAGCTTTGCGAAGCTGGCGTAAAGCAGTGGCAACCGGGCCTGACCTTCTCCCTCGTTGGTTACCACCTGAGTACGCAGCATAACGGATGCTTTCCCGGTCACAGCATTAACAAGGCTGCTGACGCCATGATTCCGCGATCGGCACTGAGTACACGGGTTCAAAGCCGGTATCGTTGACCGGAGACATAGCAGTTTGCACCGCGTCATAATGATCTCCGGCTACTGAGTGCTGGCAGCGGAATGGCGTGAATGACGGCTTCCACGTCAGTGTCTGAGCGCATGCCATTTCATCATCCAGAGGTCACCTGAACGAGTCATATCCACTGCACGCCACAAAAATCGCTCTTCATGCGTGCTGTCGAAATCGGGATCCACGTAGATGTGAATCCGCTTAATTGATCCCGTAACAGCGCTGGCGGATAATGCGGAAACCGGGCAGCCCCGTTACATCGACATGTGCTGGGCGGACGTCAGATGCTGTTCTACAACAGGGGTGTGTGCATCGGCCAGCGCCTTCACATCGGGATCCTTTATCTTCGTCGCGTCACTTTTCAACGTCGCCAGCACCTTCTTATGGTCCATTACACCGGCATTTTCCATATACATTTTGTCAAAATTACCACCGCTCTGCTTTTCCAGTTTGTCGGCCATGGCCTTATGTTTAGCATCTGGTGCAGTCGGTAATGCCACCTCTTTTTGCTTAGCAACCGCCTGAACTTTTTTCAAGGCTCTGCCATGATCTTCAACCATCTTCTGCGCAAAGGTTTTAACTTCTGCGCTTTGTGTCGTGTTCAGCGCAATTTTGGCGGCGGCAATTTCATTGATATTGGCCTGAGCCATATCCTTCAGTGCTTTTTCGTCACCAGGACTGAGCTTGTCATTCTTAATGGTCTGCGGTGTATTCCCACCCTGCGGGGCGCTTGTCTGCGTCTCAGCCTGCACGCTGGCAGTGCTGAAGAGAGCGACAACGGCTGATACAGCCAGCCATCCTTTATAGCTTTTATTAATTTTCATTTTGAACTCCTGAATATTATGGGGAGACCGGTATCAGAAAACTCAGCTCAGCCTGATAGTGAAATAAGTCAGGTATCAGTTCACGCGTGAACTCGCGTATTGCTAAAGCCGTTCAGATTTTTAATACAGGAAATGGTAGCTGGCAATCACGGTAGAAAGAGATGAAACTTGCAGGTGCGAAGTGTCGGCCAGAGCCGCCTTTGCTTTCCGCTTCTTCAGTCCGCTGCGGGTTTTCCCGGAAACTACCTGATCCGCCTCGATGAATCGTCATCTTTTCTACCTCGCTTAAGGTGCCATATATTGCAGAGTTATTAAGCGTCGTAGTAATTTCAGGTAATCGCAAATATATACAATGAATTGCAGCATTATAAAAATAATGAAAAGGCATTCCGCCTCGCTTAAAGCCGGATTTTTATCTATTACAAGCAAAGGCTTCAGCATGAAATTCATACAAAATATCAAAACATGGTACAGCTTTTTAGGATTTTTTTTGAGATAATTCTTAAGATTGCTATGCGCTTGTCGACCGTTTAATGCTGGGTAATAATGAACAGGTGGAATAATAATGTGATGAGGGTGAACTCATGTCACCTCCTTACATCGCTTTTTAATGTCCTGGTTCAGAATATTGAATAATATTAAGGAAAGATAACATGATCAAATCTCGCGCTTTAAAAGCCGCATTTGCGGTGGTTATATCCTGTACCGTGCTTGCTGCACCAGTTTCTGCAAATCCGGGCAACGGCAACGGTGGTGGCGGTCAGGGTAATGGTAATAGCGGAACCCAGGGTAATAACGGCAAAAGCGGAGAGCACGGAAACAAGGGGCATGGTAATGCGGGTGCGAAAGACAAACATGGAAATCGTAAGAACCCTGGACGACCCGATCACGTCGGGTCAGATATCAACTACTCTCTAGCACGTAACCTTGCCGTCAATTATGGCCTTGTCGGCTATCAGTCTTTGCCGCCAGGAATAGCAAAAAAAGTTGCTCGTGGTAAACCTTTGCCGCCGGGTATTGCCAAAAAAACGTTGCCTCCATCAATGATAAATGAACTGCCCTATTATCCTGGCTACGAGTGGCGAGCCGTCGGAGATGACCTGGTGCTTATTGCTCTAAGCACCGCTATCGTAACCGCCGTCATCAATGGTGTCTTCGACTAACCACATTTTAGTGATTCAGTGTAATTAAGCCTGAACCTGACTGAATTTCCTGTTACTGTTATTTAGCTGCCATGGGTAGTCACGACTACGACTCTGTTATATACCGGGATTTCCTAGCGCATTCAGTTGCGCAGAAATTATAAATCACTCGACATTTAATGGGTTAGTCCATGAGGCGTCGTTATTGAGCGTAAATGAATAGCGCAGCTAAAAGTAAGCAACAGGCTTTCTCTGAAACCGTTACGGGCGGATCACCGTCAGCTTAAAGGGACCGCTATTTTCAGCGGCATGCGTGATGGCGCGATTAATATCACTCAGTGCAAATTCCGTAACCGCGTAATGGCTGAGATCCAGTAATCCTGCCCGGATCAGCCCCACGAGCGTGTACACAGCCTGAGGTTCATACATCCACTGTCCTTTAATGGTGATGAGATTGCGCATGATCCACGGATAAGGCAGCGCCAGATCATCCCCACCCAGCATGCCGACACCCCCCATCAGCACCGCACGACCATAGGGCCTCACCGACATAATGGCATTGCGCGCCGCGGATGCCGGAGCTGAAGGCGGGAGCAAGTCCAGCACCGCATCAATGGGACCCTCCGCAGCACTTTTCATTGCAGAAATATCTTCATCAGCGACACCGCTGAGCGTGACGGTTTCAATCCGCGAGCCAAACCGTTTCCTGAGCTCCTGCAAAACCCGCGGGTTGCGTCCGGGCGCGATGACTTTACTGACTCCCATGGCGAGGGCAGCCAGCACGGCTGAACTGCCAAAATTACCGGTGGCCCCACTAACCAGTAAGTTCTCACCGGCTTTAAGTTCCATCGCCAGTAAACCACCATAGGCCACCAGTAACGTATTGATGGCGCACCATGCAGCGGCTTCAGCAGGATCGATATCACCCATTGCCACAGCATTTTCAGTGGGCACACGAATCTGTTCAGCGAAGCTGCCATTCAGATGGTATTGCTGGATTTTTTGTCCGCCTTCACCCCGTGCACTCCAGCCCTGTAACACGATTTCAGGCGACTGCGCGTTATCTCTCGATCGGACGGTGGGATCGCAAAAAACCCAGTCACCCGGTTTAAGCCATGCAGCATCGGGCCCTGTTTCGCGCACCCGGCCAATGGCCCCACACCCAGGAATAACCGGTGGAGGTAAAAGATATCTTCTGGCGCCACTGAATACTTCGCTGGCGTAGGAAAGAACGGGAGCGGCTACAACATCCACGATCACCTCCCCTGTTCCGAGGATCGGCGGCGGGACATCCTGAATGCTGAGTGGATTACCGAATGATTCGAGTACAGCTGCTTTCATAGTGTTACCTCTCATCTGCTGTAGAGAACACGACTATAAAAGGGCTTAACAGTGGCGAAAATAGACTAGTTTTATAGGGGTATAAATCACGACCAGGTTAACTCATGCAGCCAAAAAGTGAATTAAGTCATTTCCTGCGTTCGCGCCGCGCCAGGACCAAGCCTGACAGCAGGGATTTAAGAACCCGTGAAAGGCGTCGCACGCCGGGATTACGGCGTGAAGAGGTCGCAGCAAGAATTGGCATCAGTACAGAATGGTATACAAAAATCGAACAGGGCCGGGTAGACACGCTCTCAGACCGGATCGTCAGCGCGCTGGGCCGGGCGCTGGAGCTTGATAAGGTCGAGGTGCTGCATCTGCAGTCGCTTTCTCGCCGGAAAACAGAGACTGAGAACGACGGCGTTATTCCGGAGGGCGTAATCAAACTGATTCGGAGCTTAGCCGAGCCCGCCTACGTCACTAACGCACACTGGGATGTGCTGATATGGAACAGCGCTGCTGCAGAGCTGATCACCGACTTCGGCCAGTTATCGGTCAAAGACAGGAACATCCTGATTTTCATGCTGACCACAGCTGAGGCCCGTGCCCTGTTCGGAGACACCTGGCATAAAGAAGCCCAAAGAATGCTGGGCCTGTTTCATGCTGACTACGATCGAAATGCGCATAACCCCGCATTTCCATCACTCATTAGCCGGCTTGAGCGCGAGTGTCAGGAATTCAGCGAATGGTGGAACGAGCATGTGATAGCTGCTCCCGTCTCCGGGACAAAATGCCTGACAGGCAAGGATGGCGTGAAGCGAAATTTCAGTTATTCCAGCTTCATGTCGAATGATGCGCCCTCGCTGAAGATGTCGATTTATGTGCCTGAAGGATAATGTTCATCGCGACAGCGGAATCAGGCCGGTCTCCTGATAGGTCATAATCAGGCTATCGAAAAGGTTAATATCCTGACGCGTGCGGGCAATTAATTGCGCACCGGCCACTGCGGTGTAGATCGCCAGTCCGCGCTGAGCATTTTTCCCGGTATTATCAGGTTCCTTTTCATTAAGGACCTGCGTCAGCCACTCAACGTTCGCCTCAACGAAACACTGCACCTCGCGCTTCACTTCCTCCGGCAGATCGTCATATTCCGCTGCCATAAAGCTGGAGAGACAGAGCCGGTTGGCATCTTCCAGCGACATACGGAAAATCTGCGGATAACGCTGAAGCGCCTCATCCGGTGACGCACTTTGCTCGCGGATGGTCTTTAAATTCTGCGCTGTATCCTGCCAGTATCGGTTAGCGACGGCGGCCCCCAGATTGGCCTTGCTGGCAAAGTGATAATAGATACTGGCATTCTTAATCCCCACCTCATCAGCGATGCTGCGAAAATTAATCCCGTTATAGCCATGATGCTGAGCAGCACTCTTTGCGGCTGCCAGAATAGCTTCACGTGCGTTGAGACTCATAATCTTGTTTTCCTTAAAGATGTGGAGTCCCATTGTAAAGAAAAAAACCTTACCTGCCAACTGGTAGACAGGGGTTGACAGAATAACCATTCACCGCCACAATCAATCTACCAATTGACAGGTAGGTAACTTAACCATGACTGATATCAACAATGCATCTGAAGTTTCTTCTCTCCCCTCGATGAAAATCTATGACTGGTATAATGGCCCTTATCCTGCACGGGTCAGAATTGCCCTGGCGGAAAAGGGATTACTTTCTCAGGTGGAATTTATCCCGATCAATCTGTGGAAAGGTGAGCATAAAAAGCCCGAATTTTTAGCCATAAACTACTCAGGAACCCTGCCAGTATTAGCGCTGAAAGATGGAACGCTGATCGCAGAGTGCACCGCGATTACGCAATATCTGGACGTGCTGGATGAAAACCCTGTTCTGACGGGCGTCACGCCGGTAGAAAAAGGCGTTATCCATATGATGACCAAACGGGCTGAAATCGAATTTCTTGATGCGGTCAGCGTCTATTTCCACCATGCCACCGCAGGATTAGGGCCAGAGGTTGAGCTCTATCAGAATGCGGAATGGGGTGAGAAGATGCGTGAAAAGGCCATCCGTGGCATGCACTATTTCGATGCCGTTTTACGCTCACAGCCTTATGTCGCGGGCAATACGTTTACGATGGCCGACATCGCCGTAACCGGCGGCATGATCTTCGCGGCTCTGGTGAACCTTGCTGTGCCAGACGAATGTACTGCTCTGAAAGCGTGGTATTCAAACATCCAGCACCGTCCCAGCTATCAGCAGTGGCAGGCACTGGTTGAAGCGGGCCGCCCTGTTTTCAATCCTTAATTTCAGGATATTGCGTTTACAGGCTCATCTGAATCACCCAGCCTGGCTGAAAAAAACCCCGGAAATGCTTCCGGGGTTTTCTGATTTTAAGAGACGCGGCTTAGCGGTAATACGTTCCCCTGCTGCTCTAGCCTGCATTACGCTCAAAGTGGCTGTTCACGAAGGTTCGGCAGCGTGGCGAGATGGGGTCAAGGAACACCTGCTCCGGCGAACCGGACTCCTCAATCATGCCCTGATGCAGAAACACCGCTTTGTTCGACACGTCACGCGCAAAACCCATTTCATGCGTCACGATAATCATGGTGCGTCCCTCTTCGGCCAGGCTGCGGATCACCCGTAACACCTCGCCCACCAGCTCCGGATCCAGCGCGGAGGTTGGTTCATCAAACAGGATTGCTTTTGGCTGCTGCGCCAGCGCCCGGGCAATTGCCACGCGCTGCTGCTGGCCGCCGGATAACTGGGACGGCCAGGCATCACGTTTTGCATAAAGTCCCACTTTATGCAGCAACGCTTCCGCTTCTTCAATCGCCTCTTTATGGCTACGCTTCTGCACGTGAACCGGCGCTTCAATGATGTTCTGCATGACAGTTTTATGCGGCCACAGGTTGAAGCTCTGGAAAACAAAGCCGAGCTGCATTCGCATCAGCTTGATGCGACGTCGCTGCTCGCGGCTCAGTTTCTCATCGGCGTTATCCAGCGTGACGTTAATGTCGCCCACCGCAACTTCACCCGCCTGTGGCACTTCAAGAAACGGTATACAGCGCAACAGTGTACTTTTGCCCGACCCGCTCGCACCAATCAGCGAAATCACATCGCCATCCTGCGCGGTCAGGCTGATATCATGCAGCACTTCGTGTCCCGCATAACTCTTTCTGAGATGACTCAGCATGATGGTAGGTGCGGTCATGATCGTGCTCCAAAATAGTAAGGTGATAAGCGTCGTTCCAGCATCGAGACGCCTTTACTCACCAGCATAGTGAGTATCAGGTAGATCACCGCTGCGCTCAGGAATACTTCGAGGGCCCGGAAAGTGGAAGAGACGATGGAGTCGGCAATGCCGGTCATCTCCATCAGGCTGATGGTGCTGACCAGTGACGTTGCTTTGATCATCGAGATGATTTCATTGCTGTAAGCCGGTAGCGCCTGTCGAATCGCAATCGGTAAGGTGATGCGGGTAAAGATCTTATAGGACGACATGCCCGACACTTTAGCGGCCTCCAGCGACTGCTGGCTGACGGCACGCAGCCCGCCACGCAGGATCTCCGAGGTGTACGCCGCATCGTTGAGGATCAGCGCCAGCAAACCACACCAGTAAGGATCGCGCAGCAGCGGCCAGAACAGGCTTTCACGCACCGCCGGTAAACTGCCGAGGCCGTAATAGACCATAAAAATCTGGATCAGCAGCGGCGTACCGCGAAATAGCCAGACGTAGAAACGACAGAAAAAACTGCCGACGCGCGTCATGCGCAGCAGATTAAGCAGCAGCGCCAGCACGCCCCCGCCCAGTAGCGAGAGCAGCGCCAGGTTGATAGTCAGCGGTAATCCTTTCAGCAACGCCACCAGCGTCTGCTGTAAAAACATCATATCCACGTGGACTCCTTACCCCTTCACGCGCTGTTGACCGCGCATCGCAAACTTTTCCACGTAGCGGAAAACCATATCGGAACAGGTGGTGATAATCAGGTAGATCACCGCACCCACGCTGTAGAAGAAAAAGGACATTTGGGTGGAGTTGGCTGCCGTGGAAACCTGATTCATGGTTTCGACCAGTCCGGTGACAGAGACCAGCGCCGACTCTTTGATAACAGATTGCCACTGGTTGCCCATGCCCGGCAGCGCAGTGCGTAACGCCTGCGGCACGATAATGCGTCGAAACATCATCAGCCGCCCCATGCCGGTTACCGTCGCGGCTTCCAGCGTACCGCCCGGAATGGCGTAGAACGCGCCGCGAAACACACCACTTTGATAGGCGCCGGAGATCAGCCCGATGGCGATCGCACCCGCGACAAAACCGTTCACATCGAACGGTCCCTGGAATCCCAGCGCGGTGCCCACGGTGGAAACGACCTGCCGTCCACCGAAGTAGAACAGATAGATCACCAGCAGTTCCGGCACGCCGCGAAACAGTGTGATGTAGCCTGCCGCCAGTCTCTGCTGCCAGCGCGAACCGGCGATCTGCATCCAGCAGAGCACGCTGCCCAGCACCGCACCCAGCAGCCAGGCGCAGAGCGATACGCTGACAGTGACGGCGGCGGCGCTAAGCAGCACGCTACCCCAGCCCTCATCCCCGAAACCCAGTATCTGCCAGTCAATATTCATCAGCATCAGTGGTTACGCTTTTGGCGCGACATCTTCGCCAAACCATTTAATCGACAGTTTGCTCAGCGTTCCGTCTTTGATCATCGAGTCCAGCGCCTGATTCAGCGCCTGCTGCAGTTCGCTGTTGCCTTTACGCAGACCAATGGCCGATCCCGCACCCAGCACGCCACCGGAGAAGCCATAGCCGCTGCTACTAATTGCATCAGCGTGTTTTTTCACAAAGGCGTTGAGGTTTGTACGTGAAGCCATGACGGCATCAACACGGCCATTCATCAGGTCGGCGAAGGTTTCAGGACCGGCCTGATACGTGCGAATGGTGGCGACATCGCCCAGATATTTTTGCAGGAAGTCCGCCTGAATGGTGGCAACCTGTACCGCGATCGTTTTTCCTTTAAAGGTGGTTTTCAGATCGTCGATCGCTTTTTTCATGCCAGCGGCATCATCCGCCGTCACAACCGTGCCACTGCCTGGCAGCGTGGCCAGTGGGCCTTTTTTCGCGGTCACAAAACTTGAGACGCTGACGGTGTACTGATGGGTGAAATCGATCGCTTCAGCACGCTTTGGCGTCACAGTCACGGCGTCGACCACTGCATCATATTTACCGTCGATCAGGCCAGGAATCATGCCCGACCATTTCTGCGCGATGATTTCATATTTAAAGCCTGCACGCTTTGCCAGTTCCGCCACCATATCCGGTTCATAGCCCACGATTTTACCGCTCGGCGTAGTCTGGTTAAACGGAGGATAGGCCGCTTCGGTAGCAAACTTCAGTGTGCCGAAATCTTTCGCCTGGCTGAATGCGGAAGTGGCGAGCAGTGCCACGGTCAGAGAAGCCGTGAACAGACGGTTGCGCATCATCATAGAAACCTCATTTATTTATTATTAAGAGAGCAAATCAATTGCAAGGCGGGTCAGCGCCTGCGTCCCGGCGGTAATGCTTCGTTCATCAGGCTGATAATCGGAATTATGCAGATGATCGTCCCGGCCTGGCGTGGCCGAACCAATATGGATCTGGCAACCCGGAACCCGTTCGGTGAACAGTGAAAAATCTTCGGCGCCAAAGCTGGCGCTGGGCTGCGCGATGATCGCTTTATCAAACTGATGCGACAGAATCTCTTCCAGTGAATCAATCAGGCGATCGTCATTCATTAATGGCGGTACACCACGCTGGAAGTTAACCTCCACGCGCACGTTCTGTGCCAGCGCCACCCCTTCGCACATCCGCTTAAATGAGGCTTCCATGGCAGCACGCACTTCTGGCGATTTGGTGCGGATGGTGCCCTGGAACAGACAGCTGTCAGGAATGATATTGTGGGTAGTCCCACCCTGAATGTGCCCAATAGTCAGGACGGCAGAGTGTGCAGGATCGCGTTCACGAGAAATGATGGTCTGCAACTGGCTGATAAGATGCACGGTGGCGAGTATTGGATCGGTGCCCATGTGCGGACGTGCCGCGTGTGTGGATACGCCGTGTACCGTGACATCGAATTCGTCGCTGGAGGCGGTGCTCGCGCCGCGTGTCAGGGCAACGTCCCCCGCCGCCAGTTCAGGCTTGTTATGCAAAGTGACAGCCCAGTCGATGCCCTCCGCTACGCCGTCCGCGATCATCGCTTCAGCACCACTTTCGGGTGTCTCTTCTGCAGGCTGGAAAATCAGCCGGACGCGCCCTTTAAGCTGCTGACGATAGCGTGGTAATAACGTTGCCACACCCAGCATCGTCGCAGTGTGAATATCGTGACCGCAGGCGTGCATTTTACCAGGATAGCGGCTGGCAAAGGGCAAACCGGTTTGTTCCTGGATCGGCAGCGCGTCCATGTCGGCGCGCAACAGCAATGTTTTGCCCGGCTCTGCACCGTCGATATCCACCACCACACCGCTGCGACCTACACCGGTGCGGGGATGAAGTCCCAGCGCCTGCAGATAGTCGGTGACCAGACTGGCTGTGCGCAGCGTATCAAAGCCTAATTCCGGATGCGCATGGATATCACGTCGAATCGCCACTAATTGCGATTCCAGTTCATTAACTCCGGCTTTAATTTCTCCGGCCAGTCGTGCCTTTTCCTGATTCATCGCAGCCCCGGCAATATGCTATCGGCAGTCTGCTGCCGACGGTTTTATTTAACTCATCCTGAAGGTGGATGATAATGACGGTTTATTTATTCACAGCACGACTCAGAAAGCAACGCGGAATAACCCACAGTTAGTGATTTAAAATCAATAAGATAGACATATTTACTGGAAAGGCGTATGAGATAGCAGCGGATCAGCAAGAATATTAATAATCCGCTGCATACTATTACTTTCCCTTATTTACAGAGGCGTTAATTCGCTTTTATTCGTGGTGTGAGTAAAAAAGTTTGCCAGTATTTCCGCTAATTTCACCGGCTGTTCGTCAGGAATAAAATGACCACAGTTAAGGATAATTTGACTGCTAACCTGGTGCGCAACGGCGCGTAACGGCGCGTAACGGTGTAGCCATATCAGGAATCGATCCCTGATCGGCGGTAATTGCCAGCAGTGGCACAGCCAGTTTACCTTTTCGCGCACGCTGGCGATTCGGCTCTGCCGACTGCGCAAAGGCCCGGTAAAAAGCCAGCCCAGCCCGCAATGCGCCGGGTTGCTGAAAAACACGCAGATATTCATGACGGGCCGCCGCATCGATGCGATGTGGATTGGCTGACTTACGGTTAAAAAACCAGTCGGGATAGATCGCTTCTCTGCCGGTAATCAGTGCTTCCTGTAAATCATCCACGCAGTGAAAACCGAAATGCCAGGTTTTCCAGGCGCTTATGGTGCAGCTTATCTTTACTGAAGAAACCGGGTGATGGGACAGTGCTGATTAACTTGCAGACCGCCGCGATCCACATCCCGACGCCGGGCGATAAATTACGGGTTATCGCCCTGACATTGCTCCTTTCGATGTCACTCTTACTGCTGCTATTGCGTATTCCCGGCATCCGGAAGCTGTTCAGCCTGTAGTCGCTGTGCGGCACGCATGGTTGCGGCCCGGCGCGTAGCAATAAACGCCGCCATCTTCGCCTTTGCCTGCTCGACTTCCTGTGGCGGTGCGGTCTTAGGGGAACCGCTGGTGAATGGCGGTTGTGGATCATATTCCATCTGTAGCTGAACCGCTTTCGCCACTGCGTCACCTGCGATTTCTGCCACCAGCGTCAGGGCAAAATCGATGCCCGAGGTCACACCTGCCCCGCTGATGCGATTACGGTCACGCACCACCCGCTGACTGACCGGATCCGCACCCAGCAAGGCCAGCTGATCGATGGAACTCCAGTGCGAGGTCGCGCGATATCCTTTAAGCAATCCGGCAGCCCCCAGCACCAGCGACCCGGTACAGACCGATGTAATCCACTGTGCCTGAGTGGCCTGCTTTTGAAGGAAGTTCAGCGTAACGTTATCTGACATCAGGGCGATTTGACCCGGCCCGCCGGGCACACAGATCACATCCAGTTGCGGGCATGTATCAAACGTCATGGTGGGCAATATTGAAAGGCCTCGATCGGAGCGGACTGGCTGAAGATCTTTCCAGACCAGATGACATCTGGTGTCGGGCGTGCGCGCAAACACCTCCCAGGGACCGGTTAGATCGAGTTGTGTGACATCAGGAAAGAGTAAAAGGCCAATCTGTAACGGACGATTCATAGGTGAACTCCGATCAGGTGATAAACCCTCATCATGCCGTTATGCCCATGCAGATAGCAATCCTGGACGGGACGCAGTTAAGCAGCCACAGGACAAATCAGCATCAGGATACGCCAAGGAAACGTAACAGCGCCGTCATCACCGCCGCCCCCAGAATAATCACAATCAGCGGAGCCCGACGCCACGCCAGTAATAGCGCAAAGCCTACGCCAGCCACACGAGCCACACCGGCAAAATGGTGCCCCTCAAACAACGTGGTGGTCGCAGCTACCGCCAGCAGCAAGACAGTGGCAGCGTCAGAGAGTATCTGCTGGGTGCGCTCGCTGACAGGCAGACGGTTTCCCAGCCTGACGCCTGCGAAACGCATCAGATACGTCCCTGCGGCCAGCATAGCAATGCCGGCAATGATCATTCCCTGATGCGTCATTTGCGCGATCTCCATGTCAGCAGGCCCAGCAGTGAGAACAACACCGGCATGCCCGCCGGAACCAGTGGCGTCGCCAGCAGCGAGAGTAACGCCCCGACAGTGGCAGGGATCCGGGTTCGTCGCTGTCGCAGCGCGGGAAAAATGAGGGCAATCAGAATGGCCGGGAATACCGCATCCAGCCCAATCACCGAGACATCAGGAATAAACTGCCCTATCGCCGCGCCGGTCATCACGCTGACAGGCCAGATAAAGCCGATGCCGATGCCGCACAGCCAGTAAGCGCTACGACGCTGAGCCAGTTGAGGCTGAGAGATTCCGAATACCACGCTTTCATCGTTCATGATGTGACAGCCAAACCAACCCCGCGGGCCCGTTCCCACCAGATCTTTTACCGCAATACCAAACGGCAGATGACGCGCGTTCACCAGCAAGCCCGCAGCGGCGGCGGTAAAGGGGCTGCCGCCACCGGCCACAATGCCAATAAACAGAAACTCTGACGCCCCCGCCAGCACCAGCGTTGAGAGCGCCAGTGGCACCCAGAGCGGAAATCCGTCGGCGGAGGCTAGCGAGCCATAAGATAAACCGACGATCCCATCAGCCAGGCAGACCAGGAAAATCGCTTTAATTACCCCTTTGTCCAGCAACTGCATTTGCGGAAAACGCATCACTCTGTCTCATAATGAACGTATAATCCGATATAATGAACATCGCCACGGCGATTTACAAGATGAACGTTATGTTCGATATAAAAAACACTTTGAGTTTCGGGAGTGCATTTGAATACCCCTATCAGCATTATTGCTAACGCTTTAGTGCGTGAACGTCAGCGAGCAGGTCTGTCACTGGCTGAAGTAGCACGCCGCGCAGGGATCGCCAAATCTACGCTGTCACAACTGGAAGCGGGAAATGGTAATCCGGGCATTGAGACGCTGTGGTCGTTGTGCGTGACGCTGAATATTCCCTTTTCACGTCTGCTGGAACCTGATGCACGTCGCCTGCAGGTGATACGACGTGGAGAAGGTCTGTCGGTTACCGCCGATCTGGCCGATTATCAGGCCGTTTTGCTGGCATCCTGCCCACCCGGCGTGCGGCGTGATATTTATCTGCTGGAGGTCCAGCCGGGGAGCGAACGCATTTCACAGCCTCACATCCCCAATACCATTGAGCATATTATTATTGCCAAAGGGCGTGCGCTGGTTGGCCCGGTAGAGAGTGCTGTGGAGCTGGATGTGGGTGATTACATTACCTATCCGGGCGATGAGCTCCATATCTTCCGGGCACTGGAAGCCGATACGCTGGCACTGCTGGTCATTGAGCACAGTTAATTAGCGTTCGGCGAGCTTTACCTGAGTTTCGGCGGGCGTGAGGTGTGTGATCAGCTGCACCTCACTGCTCAGACTGATCTCTGGATAGTGTTCGCGCATCCCCGCCAGCAGCACCGCATCCGGCCATTCAGCCTCCTTCCCCAGCCGTGCGGCGATGTGATTCAGGCGCAGCGTTTCGATCCTCGTCACCCATACAATTACCGTGTCGGTTGCATCCTCCTGATTGACCAGTTTCAGTGGACCGGTGACGACATCACCTTCCTGCCAGCGTATCGTTGAGGTTTTCACGCCGCTTCTGACGTCCGGTACAAGACGCGGCACCAGAGTGAGTGTTTGCATCACTTCTCCTTCTTTTTAACTATTTTCATTATCAAACAGGGGAAGAGAAATCGCGATTGAAAAGAGGCTGATTAATGTTATGTTATAACATATATATTAATCACTACTGACAGGTAACACTATGCCACTCTCCCTCCTGACATCCGAGGATCCCCGACTGCCGGTTACCGTTCTCTCTGGCTTTCTCGGTGCCGGTAAAACCACCCTGCTCAACCATATTCTTAATAACCGCGAAGGACGGCGGATTGCGGTCATCGTCAATGATATGTCTGAAATTAATATCGACGCTGCGCTGGTGCGCGACGGCGGCGCACAGCTGTCACGTACCGATGAAAAGCTGGTTGAAATGAGTAACGGCTGCATCTGCTGCACGCTGCGAGAAGACCTGCTGCTGGAGGTGAAACGTCTGGCGCAGGCCGGTCGCTTCGATCATCTGGTAATTGAGTCTACCGGGATCTCTGAACCGCTGCCGGTTGCTGAAACCTTTACGTTTGAAGATGAAGAAGGTGAAAGTCTGTCGGCTTATGCGCGTCTGGATAGCATGGTTACCGTGGTGGATGGCTTCAATTTTCTGCGAGATTATCGTTCAGTCGATGATCTTCAGTCCCGCGGCGAGTCACTGGGCGAGGAGGATACGCGTTCTGTGGTTGATTTACTGGTAGATCAGATTGAGTTCTGTGATTTGCTGGTACTGAACAAAACGGATCTGCTCAGCCAGACGCAATTGCATGAACTGCAGGGCATGCTGCGTGCGCTCAATCCAGATGCCCTTATTGTGAACAGTGAGTTTGGCCAGGTTCCGCTCGATTGCCTGCTCAATACCCGTCGCTTTAATTTTGATCGTGCAGCACAGGCACCAGGCTGGTTGCAGACCCTGCGTGGTGAGCATCAACCGGAATCGGAGGAGTATGGCATTCGCAGTTTTGTCTATCGCGCGCGCCGTCCGTTCCATCCGCTGCGTTTCTGGGAAGTTGTTAATCACCAGCTTGACGGTGTTATCCGTTCTAAGGGCTACTTCTGGCTAGCCAGCCGGCCTGACTATGCTGCGATGTGGTCGCAGGCGGGCGCTGTGGCTCGTCAGGGTTATGCCGGGCGCTGGTGGGTAAGTGTGCCGCGGATGGACTGGCCACAGGATGCGGATACTCTCAATTTCATCGCTGAACACTGGCAGGAAGGGACTGGCGATGCGCGCCAGGAGCTGGTTTTTATCGGCATTGAAATGGATGAAAAGCGCATTCTTTCCGCGCTCGACCACGCACTGCTGACACCCTATGAGATGGCTGCGGGCCCTGAGCAGTGGATCAATCTGCCCGATCCTGTACCTGACTGGTTTGATGAAGCCACTATCTGAAGCTGCGGTTGACGTCCTTTGTCGACTTCGCAATAGTGAAACGACCCGGCGGGAAGCAGTTTTCCACTCATCCCTGTTCAGGAGAGACCAGATATGCCACAACGTATTGCCGTAATCGGTGCAGGCGTGCTGGGTTTAGCCGTCGCGCAATCATTGTCGCGACGGGGCGCGCAGGTCACCGTCTTCGATAAAAACTATCCTGGCAGCGGAACCAGTCAAATCAGCTATGCCTGGGTTAATGCCAACGGCAAGGAACCCACCAGCTACCATGATCTGAATGCCCATGCGATAGACGAGCACAAGCGCTGGCAGGCCAGTCATCCTGCATCACCCCAATGGCTGCTGGAAACCGGCACGCTGGAGTGGGCAGCCGATCAATCGTCCCTGTGCCAGCTGGCGCGACGCGCAGCAAAGCTCACAACGCTTGATTATCCCGTTGAAAAACGTAGCCGCGCCGCACTTCTGGATGCTCTGCCCGCGTTGCGGCTCGATCCCCGCATTCAGCACGCATGGTTTTTCCCGTCGGAGTGCCTGCTCTATCCGAGCTTGTTTATCGCCTCTCTGCTGGCGGACCTGCGCGCCTGTGGCGGACAGCTGGTCTGCAACAATGAAGTGACAACGCTGACTGAAACAAATCGGGATGTGCATCTGACACTGGCCAGTGGTGATGAATGGCGTGGCGATCAGCTGGTACTGGCGACTGGCCGCTGGGCACCGGAACTCATGAGTCAATGTGGGCTTGAACTGGCGATGACCGATGCAAATCGCGCCGATCCTGTTGCCTGTAGTTTTCTGGCGCAGACGCAGCCTCTGCCGATCCCACTTAAATGCAATTTGATAACCCCGGAACTGAATGTACGGCCGGATGGCGGCGGCCGCCTGATGCTGCAGGCGCTGGATCTGGATCAGCATGTCGATCCGGCACGGCCGGTCTCGCCGGATGGACTGATCGGTAAAGAGATGCTGCGCCGATTACGTCGGCTGTTTAGAAACGCGGAAGGTGCGAGAATTGAGCGGATTGAAACAGGACAGCGGTCGCGTCCGGCTGATGGCTTACCGGCAACAGGCTACATCAGCGCGTCAGCACGCGTTTATCTGATGGTCAGCCATAGCGGAATGACCCTTGCCCCGTTGCTGGGCAGGCTGGTGGCTGAGGAGATGCTGAGCGGCACAGCGTCACCGATGCTGAGTGCGTTTGCACCGGATCGGTTGCTGCGTCCGCTCAGTGCGGTCGCTAAAGCAGCGCCCGCTTATCTTCCATCGGCGCAGTAAGAACTAGCGGCGGTTTTTCCACACGGTCTGCACGTTACAGAATTCGTGCACACCAAAGTGCGACAGCTCACGGCCGTAGCCGCTTTTCTTCACGCCACCAATGGTAACGCGCGGATCGGACGCGCCGTTGCCATTGATAAACACCGCACCAACCTCCAGCTGCCGCGCCAGTTGATCGGCAATCTCTTCGTTACCGCTCCAGACGGTTGCACTGAGGCCAAACTCACTGTCATTGGCGATCTCCAGTGCATGTTGAGGATCCCGTGCCACAGCAATAGCGGCGACCGGGCCAAACAGCTCCTGTCTGAATGCGGTCATGTTACTGGTGACATCTGCGAGAATGGTCGGCGCATAGTAGTTACCCTGCCCTGCTACTTTTTCACCACCCAGCACCAGACGTGCGCCTTCGCTCAGTGTCGCTTTAACCTGTCCATCCAGTTCGTCACGCAGATCGGCGCGAGCCATTGGGCCCAGGAAGGTGTTTTCATCAAGAGGATCGCCCATGGTGAGCGCCTGAACCGCGGCCGTGAAACGCTTTTCAAACTCTTCTGCAATTGGCGCTTCAATAATAAAGCGTTTAGCGGCCATGCAGACCTGCCCGGTATTCTGGAAACGCCCAATGACAGCAGATTTAACCGCTTCATCAAGATCGGCATCTGCCAGCACGATAAAGGGATCGGATCCGCCCAATTCCAGCACGGTTTTCTTCAATGCTGCACCTGCCTGTGCGGCGATGGCTGCGCCAGCCCGTACGCTGCCGGTTACGGCGACGGCAGCAATACGATCATCTTTGATGGCGACTGAGACACCGTCGTTGTCGACGTTGACCAGGTTGAAGCCACCCGCTGGCAGATCGGTTGCGCTGAACAGCTCAGCCATCAGTGTGGCGCTGCCCATGACGTTAGGCGCGTGTTTCAGCAGATAGGTGTTACCTGCCAGCAACATGCTCACTGCGCCTCGCAGAACCTGCCACAGTGGGAAATTCCATGGCATCACTGCCAGGATCACACCGATGGGACGGAATCGTTGCCATGCATCAGCAATCTGGGTGGGCTGGTCGGCCAGCATTGCAGGGCCATGCTCAGCATACCAGTCGCATAAGTTGGCGCATTTAAGGACTTCAGCGCGTGCCTGCGAAATGGGTTTTCCCATCTCCGTTGTGATCATACGGGAAAGATCAGGCTCTCGCAGACGCAGTTGCTCACCAAGCTGGCGTAATACGCGAACCCGATCGGTCATGCTGCTGTGTTTCCATGTGGCAAAAGCTGATGCGCTGGTTTCAAGCGTCTGCTCCAGCTCTGCCGGGTTCTGCAGTGGATAGCGTGCCAGAATTTCACCAGTTGCGGGGTTACGTGATAGGGCATGTTCAGTCATGGTGCCGTTTTCCTCATTCTGTCAGTGATGGAGAGACGATACGCGCTGTAGTTGATGATGAAAAATGAATAATAGTGAGGAAGTTGTTTATTATATGAGAATCTGGAATTTGTGGTGCGAAGATTCAGTCAAGTAATCTGCTAATTGCTAACAATCATTTGCTGATAAATAACATGTACGAAGATTACGTTTTGAAGCAGTTTTCCACTTATACAGTGACCAGATCCTAAAAGACGATCCTTAATAGATCATAGAGAGATCCTAAGAGATCCCCGATCGTCGCAGGCCGCGCCCACCAAGGGCTAAAAGGGTGATCGTGTTCACTATAATCAGTAAAGTGTTCACTGTAATCAGTACTTTATTCACTGTACCAGGTAGAATGTTCACTGTAAACAGTGCTAATGTTCACTGTAGTCAGAAAACGATCCCTTTCATCCACAGAATGAAGATCTTACGCCATGGCAGATAAAGACAACGAAAACAAAGCGTTACTAGAACCTTTTCTGTCTGTGACAAAAAACAGTGGTGAAGTTATCCAGCTTCATCCCAACAAGAATAATACCGTTCAGCCCGTCGCATTAATGCGTCTCGGGCTCTTTGTGCCAACGCTGAAATCGACCGCTCGCGGGAAATCCGGGGCGATGGCCTCAACAGATGCGACGAAAGAGCTAAAGAACCTGACGCTGGTGAAAGCGGAGGGTTACGAAAAGATTACCATTACCGGCGCGCGGCTGGATATGGATAACGATTTCAAAACCTGGGCAGGTATTATTCAGTCATTCTCGCGTTATCCGACCAAAGGCGACACGGTCACCCTGCCGTTTATTGATTTTGTGAAGATGTGCGGCATTCCCTCTGCTAACTCTTCTGCTGCGCTACGAAAACGCCTTGATGCCTCGCTACGACGTATTGCGACCAATACCCTCTCCTTTGAAGGCAATGGCAAGGCGTATCATACCCACCTGGTGCAGTCTGCTTATTACGACCGTGAAAAAGATATCGTCCGCATTCAGGCTGATCCTAAGCTGTTCGAACTTTATAATTTCGACCACAAAGTACTGCTTCAGCTCCGGGCCATCTCCCGCCTCAAGCGTAAAGAGTCTGCGCAGGCGCTCTACACCTTCCTGGAGAGTCTGCCGACCAATCCGGCACCCATCTCCCTTGCACGTTTGCGCATGCGTCTTAACCTCGGTTCAAAGACCACTACGCAGAACCACGTGGTAAGGCGCGCGATGGAGCAGCTAAAAGAGATCGGTTATCTGGATTATTCAGAAGTGAAGCGCGGCCGCTCTGTGTTTTTCATTATTCACAGTCGCACGCCTAAGCTTGATGGTATCGGTAATCTGGAGAGCATTGATTCGCTGGATGAGATCGAGTTTGAAGATTAACGCCTGACGTTCACTGTAATCAGCATTCCTGCGTGGCAGTGTCACTTCCTCTGAGCAGGATGACATTGCTTCCATCACTTCACCCTTCACTGTAATCAGTACTCCTCAGGCATTCACTGTAATCAGTATTGTTCACTGTAATCAGTAAACGCTATTTGATGACCCGCGCCCCGATGTTAGCCTGCAACTCTCTACTCGTTTATTTATAAAGCTTTTAGAGTAAGTGTGTACTTACATACTTTATTGCTAGTATCTGTTTTTGACCTGTTTACTGATTACAGTGAATGTATGGATTCAGGCTAAGGGCACGTCTCTCTTTTACCGATTACAGTAAACGCTACTGATTACAGTGAATGTTAGTACTCTGTTGTGCCACTCAGGCTCATCGCGGGATCGTGCCTCCCAGTCAGTGATGACGGACAGGCCAGGCTGTTGATCAACGTGACACTGTTACTGATTACAGTGAATGTATGCAGGCTGGCATCGTCCTCTTTCCTGCGCATTGCTGCCATCCCGTTTGCCATCTGGTCTACTGATTACAGTGAACGTTTATACCTGAAGCCCTATTCAGGGCAGTCCAGGTTGCTATGATTGAGCAGCGACGTCCTGCTGATTACAGTGAACGTTCTACTGAATACAGTGAATCTTTGTTGAGAGAATAGACGAGTTGTTGCGTCGGCTACTGATAACAGTGAATGTTACGTCACAAGAGTCATGCCCTTATTGATGTACAAAAGCAGAGGACCGCCTGCTCCAGGCTTGTCAGTCATAGCGTACACGTTGAAAGTCATAGTTTGTTTGTCACGGCTGGGCACCGGTTGGCGCTGTAAGAACGCGCACTCTCGACTGACTACAGTGAATGTTTGTGAAGTCCTTCCTGTGTCTACTGACTATAGTGAATGTCGTTCGCTTCAGTCAGGATTTACTGATTACAGTGAACGCAGACGAACCCTTATCCTCTTCACCATCTGCCATCACAGCCTGGAATTTGGCGATGTCTGGCCTTTCATTTGGTCCCAATGCTTTATGACCCACTCACATTTAAATAGCCGGATATTGCTGACTACAGTGAACGTTTATGTCGCCCTACTCTTTCACGCTGACACCTGACAGACGCACCTACTGATTACAGTGAACGTTTTCTTTGGTAAGACTCACACCGGGGCAATGCTACTGATTACAGTGAACGTTTATACAGACAACGTTAAAACTCAGCATAGTGGGTGGAGCAACTGGCTACGTACCCACTAATCTCTTTAAAATGCAGCTCATGACTGACTCACAAATCATCTGATATGACGTGGATTTGCTGATTACAGTGAACGCTTAGTGAGTATTGAGAGATACCCTGAACTCGTCTGCTCTCGTTTTGCATCAGGTTTTCGTATACCTCTCCCTGTTTATCTGCTCACTACAGTGAATGATCTGCTGATTACAGTGAATGCTCTGCAAATTTTATCTGCAAAGGCTATTCATACAGAATCAATAATGTGATGAAGCTCACCAAAATCCGTGTACTCACATAAAAACGCATATCATGTTGATATGATAATTTATTGCCTCACGTGCAGGATTTCTGTATAAAGTCATAAATCCTACATGTTTGGAGCAACCATGGCTAACGATGACAAACAGGTGATGAAAGTTGCACAGCGTTCAGAACGCATGCTTCTTAGCCTTACCGACCAGATTCAGGCGCAGAAGCAGGAACTGCATGAAAATACGTACTATCAGGTCTATGCCAAAGCGGCGTTAGCAAAGTTGCCCAAACTGACCCGTGCCAGCGTCGATTACGCGGTGAATGAAATGGAAGAGAGCGGTTATCAGTTTGATAAACGGGCTGCCGGTTCTTCTGTTAAATATGCCATGTCGATTCAGAATATTATCGATATCTACCATCATCGTGGCGTGCCGAAATACCGGGATCGTCATAGTGATGCTTTCACTATTTTTGTGGGTAATCTCAAGGGCGGCGTTTCCAAAACCGTCTCTACGGTTTCACTGGCCCATGCGCTTCGTGCCCATCCTCATCTCTTATATGAAGATTTACGCATTCTGGTTATTGACCTCGACCCGCAGTCATCGGCAACCATGTTTTTGAATCACGAGCGTTCCGTTGGGCTGGTAGAAGCCACTGCCGCACAGGCGATGTTGCAAAACGTCTCCCGTGATGAACTGGTTAATGAATTTATTGTTCCGTCGATCATCCCTGGCGTGGATGTGCTGCCCGCGTCAATTGATGATGCTTTCATCGCCTCAAGCTGGGACCAGCTTTGTGCTGAGCATCTGCCAGAACAGAACGTCCATGCCGTGCTGTACGACAATGTGATTGCCAAACTTAAAAAAGATTATGACTTCATCTTTATCGACAGCGGCCCACATCTTGATGCTTTCCTGAAAAATGCGATTGCCGCTTCAGATCTCCTGATGACGCCGGTGCCACCCGCTCAGGTTGACTTCCATTCAACATTAAAATACCTGACACGTTTGCCGGAACTGATTGCGATTATCGAAGACTCCGGCGCCACCTGTCGCCTGCAGGGCAACATTGGCTTTATGTCAAAGCTCTCTAATAAAGCTGACCACAAACTCTGCCATAGCCTGGCAAAAGAGATTTTTGGCGGGGATATGCTTGATGCCGCCCTACCCCGCCTGGATGGGTTCGAACGTTGCGGTGAATCGTTTGATACGGTTATCTCAGCCAATCCGTCAACCTATGTCGGTAGCAGCGAAGCGTTGAAGAATGCACGTTCCGCGGCAGAGGATTTTGCAAAAGCCGTCTTCGACCGTATCGAATTTATTCGCCTGAACTGAGGTTTGTATGAGCGCAAAAAGAATTACGATTGGCAGAACCTTCAGCCAGACTCCACTGGAAAATGACACGAATGACAGCCAGCATAACCAGACATTTGTACTGGCAACGGGCAAGCGCGCCCAGTTTCGTTTTGAACGTATTGCGGCAAGTGATGTTGAAAGTAAGACATTCGTCACGATGGAAACGAATGGCCGCGATCAAACAGGACTGACACCTGACTCACTGCGCGACATTATTCGTACCATCAAGCTGCAGCAGTTTTTCCCGGCTATTGGCGTAATGCGTGATGAGCGCATAGAAATCCTGGATGGCTCTCGCAGACGTGCAGCCGCGCTTATCTGTAAAACCGGGCTGGACGTGCTGGTTACTGATGCTGCAATTACGCCGGATGAAGCACGCAGACTGGCACAGGATATTCAGACTGCTCGCGAACACAATTTGCGTGAAGTGGGAATGCGACTGTTAACGCTTAAAGATGGCGGTCTGTCGCAGAAAGAAATCGCTGAAAACCAGGGCTTATCGCAAGCGAAAGTCACACGTGCGCTTCAGGCCGCCAGTGTGCCGTCAGATTTAATTGCACTTTTTCCTAATCAGGCTGAGCTTACCTATCCCGACTACAAAGCACTGCTTCAGGCTGCTGACAAATTGAGTGAGTCCGGACAAAGCACAGAAGCCCTGATTAAATCGATCTCGCGAGAAATTGATGTCGTCTGCGCCCGTGACGGGCTGGCTGAGGATGAGCTTAAAAATCACATTCTGCGTTTGATTCGACAGGGAAGTCAGACGCTGATGAAAGAACCGGAAAAAGACAAAACGCAGGCCACTGCGCTCTGGTCATTTGCTGATAAAGATCGCTTTGCCCGTAAAAAGGTACGCGGTCGTATGTTCAGTTATGAATTTAACCGGCAATCAAAAGAGTTGCAGGAAGAGCTTGATAAAGTCATCGCTGAAACGCTCAAGAAATACCTTAACCGTTGAATCATCCTCACTCCAATAAGCCAGCGCTCGACGCTGGCTTTTTTTTTGGCGCCTGAGAGCAATTAAAGGGGATGCAGAATCATGAATTTCAGGCTGAAATCGCCAGCCCGGAGCAAGGTGGTTCTTGTTTAAGCTTATGATTATTATTGGTTTTATAGAGTTTTCCCAGTCTTGCTGGCGCCTGAAATCGCCATATTATGTTGTCATGTAGTCAGAGCTGAAAATTATGAGTTAGCCGGCTGGAATACAATGAATAACAAAAGCGAATTTAATCTGATACAACAATAATCAACTTGCATCGATGTCAGCCTTCACTGAAAAAATAGTGTTAATGCAAGCACGTATTTTTCTGCTGGTTCATTAGTAACCAGTAACCTGAGATTTAACTTCTCCATAACTCGCTCCCTGAGGATAATGCGTAGGTCCCTCTGCGAAACTTTTGTCTGCAAAAGCCTCCGCCAGTATAATGTTCTATTAAATCATTGTTTTTAAATGTAAATTTCAGTTAATTTCAGCCTGAAATCGCCACTTGGTTAATGGCTATTTTTTATTGAAACTGCACATGCATGGAAAAATGAGAGCATCTATAAATCTCACATTACGGTCAGAGAGGTCATGGAGAGTGCATGAAAAAAGATACTCATAAAATATCCCTCACTTATCCACAGAAAAAGTGGATAACTTTTTTCTCGTAACAAACTTATTTTCTGAGCAATAGCATGTTCACGGTGTGGATTTCAGCGTAAAGGTTTCAGGAAGAAATTAGAGCACTGAACGCGTCAGTGTTGAATCACAAACTGAAACCCGTTAAGCATCAGATTCACTATGTTGTGTAGACTAACTGAGCGTCGCCAGCTAAACCCTATGCAGATGTCATTAAGTAGCATGAAGACAAAAACTATAAACAATTGCTGTTTACAGTGAATCTGGCATTACGCCGTTCTCAACGTAACCATCCCCTTTATCAGTGCCAGTTTACCCGCACTATCAGAATCAGGCGGCAGGTAAACCCGCTGACCACTGCAATCAGTAAACAGAGTGTTGTGCAGCGGAGCACCATAGCGCTTTTTATCATCCTTTGATATTCCATAAAGCAGGCTTTGAAGTGGCGAATAGATTTTAATGCTCAGCATCTCAAAAACATCTGACTTCTATATCCCACCAATATGTCTATTCCATTACCTGCTTTGAGCTCACCTCGCGACCTTATCCCAGTCAGCAAGCAGTAATCAGTAATCAGGATTGTTGATTTGATTCGCTCGTTGCTAAGGACTTCACCACTGATTAAGCGGCGAACCAGGCAACCGTCACGTCTTCAGTAGTGGATGGTTAGCTGAGAATGAGCTGCGCAGCGGCACTCAGCAAACAAGAAACGGTATGGTCAGCACATTCAATAGAGCTGTGAACACAGACCTGTACTGCTTCACAGCATGGCGAGTCTGTGGCGCATTCCAGTCGGTACGTCAGGGATTCGAAGTCAGAAAAGACGTTCAGGTGGTCACGGTTACTCCAGTCTCTTTCTTTAATTATTTATCTCCCCCTGAAAGGCGTATTGCTAAAGCTAACTTTCAAATACCGTCTACACTTCGTTGCCCAATCGGTAAATATGTTCCATTTCTATTCCGTATGAAATGTAATCAAACGGATGTTTAACTTATTAATGGCAGGAATATTATGAGTACGAATACACCAGACTCTGGTGAAGCAGGCGATCACGCGCCTGCGGATACGGTACGCCAACGCATTTTTCTCGTGGTGCTGGTTGCCACTATGGGCGCGCTGGCTTTTGGCTATGACACCGGGATTATTTCGGGTGCGTTACCTTATATGAGTTCACCACCCGGTCAGGGCGGCCTGGGACTGAATTCATTCACTGAAGGCCTGGTAGCTTCTTCGCTGGTGTTCGGCGCGGCCATCGGTTCTTTCTTGAGTGGTTTCTTTTCTGATCGTTTTGGCCGCCGTATTACGTTACGCAGCCTTGCAGTCATTTTTGTTCTGGGTTCACTGGGAACGGCGCTGGCGCCCTCGGTGAATATTATGGTGGCGATGCGCTTCCTGCTGGGGATTGCTGTCGGCGGTGGCTCTTCAACTGTACCGGTGTTTATTGCCGAGATTGCCGGACCGCGCCTGCGTGCACCTCTGGTAAGCCGCAATGAGCTGATGATCGTGACCGGACAGCTTATTGCCTATGTCGCCAGTACGCTTCTGAGTTATCTGCTGCATGATGAACATCTGTGGCGTTACATGCTGGCGATTGCGATGGTACCGGGATTCCTGCTGTTCATCGGCACGTTCTTCGTTCCTGCGTCCCCACACTGGCTGGTGGCGGAAGGGCGCTTAAAAGAGGCGAAAAAGATTCTGAAGTATCTGCGTGAAACGCCGCGCGAAGTGCGTCATGAGATGGCGCAGATGAAGAAGCAGGCGAGGGCGGCAGAACGCGGGCCGGATGCGAAAACACTGATCCGTGAGAAGTGGGTTATCCGTCTGATGATTATTGGTGTAGGACTGGGCTTTGTCGCGCAGTTTACTGGCGTCAACGGCTTCATGTACTACACACCGATCATTCTGAAGTCGACTGGTCTGGGGACCAGTGCCTCAATCGCCGCCACCATCGGTAATGGCGTGGTTTCTGTTCTGGCCACGTTTGTCGGTATCTGGGCCATTAGTCGCTTCCCGCGTCGCACCATGCTGATTACGGGTTTATGTCTGGTCATCACGGCACAGATCATGCTGGGCAGCGTGCTGACCTTTATGAGCTCCAGTGTGATGCAGAGCTATCTCGCCCTGGCATGCATTCTGATGTTCCTGTTCTGTATGCAGATGTGCATCTCGCCGGTTTACTGGCTGATGATGTCGGAGCTGTTCCCGATGCAACTGCGTGGCGTATTAACCGGTGGTGCCGTCTCACTACAGTGGATATTTAATGCTGTGGTGGCATTTGGTTTCCCACCTGTTATGGAATATGCAGGCAGCACAACCTTCTTTATCTTTGCTGCAATTAATGTCGGGTCGCTATTCTTTGTGATGGCGATGGTTCCCGAGACGCGCGGCAAGAGCCTTGAAGAGATTGAGTCCCACATGAAAGAGAAGTTCGGTGAAAAGCGCAGAGAGGCTGAAGCGTTATAAGCCCTCAACGGATTCGGCCTGACGGTCGGATCCGGTTTTACGCCGTTACCATTCCCCGCTAATTCATCCCTAATCGCTTCCCTTCATCTCCAGGCCGCCAAAGCATTCACTGTAATCAGCAAATATTCTGTTCTATTTTTATACAGCGCTGGCGATTTCAGGCTGAAATCGCCAGCGTCTCTCTCTGCATTTTTCCGCTAAGTCTTTCTGTAAATCCGGATTAAGCTAGCATGACTACTGACAATGATCGCATCCCACTCTCCGCTATAATCGCAGCTTTTTATTCGCGTGGTGTCATTATGTGTTTTAATTTTTCAGGAAAGGACGTATGAACCGGAAGTGGAAAACGGCTAAACGCAGACTCTGGCGGCTGGGGATAGTGACGGGGCTGGTATTACTGCTACTTCTGATTATCCGCATTTATGAAGCCGAGCGCGGACCGGAGTTAAAGCGCTGGCACACCTGGATTCCCCATGAGCTGACCGCGAGCCAGCTGGATAACGCAACTTATGCTGATTATCTCAATGCCGAAGACCATCTTTTTAATGAGATGAAGCAGCAGGTCAGCAACAAACTTGAAGCTGAAGACAAAACGCCACTTAATCGATATTACGCCGGCAGCATGATCTATCCTGGCCGTTTCGTGCAGGACTGGAATCGTTCTTATATCCTGCGACCAACAGGCACCCCGCGCGGTGCCGTTGTCCTGTTACATGGTCTGACCGACAGTCCCTATAGCCTGCGTCATGTGGCAGACGTTTATTATCAACAGGGTTATGCGGTCGTCGCGATAAGGTTACCGGGTCACGGTACGGTGCCTGCCGGTTTGACGGATGTAGACTGGCAGGACTGGATGGCCGCCACACGTCTCGCAGTGAGAGAAGCGACCCGTCTGGCAGGCACGCAGACGCCGCTGCATCTGGTCGGTTTCTCTAACGGTGGGGCGCTGGCGGTAAAATACGCGCTCGACAGCCTGGATGATCACACACTGCGTCGTCCGCAACAGCTCATACTGTTATCGCCGATGATTGGTGTAACGCGTTTTGCCCGCTTTGCCGGTATTGCCGGGCTGCCCGCTGTATTTCCGGCGTTTTCAAAAACCGCGTGGCTGAACATCGTGCCGGAGTTTAATCCCTTTAAATATAACTCTTTCCCGGTTCACGCTGCCCGTCAGACCTATTTGCTGACGCAGGCGCTGCAGAAAGAGATCCAGCTTTACGCACGGAATAAACAGCTGTCTGCCTTCCCGCCGGTACTCACTTTCCAGTCGGTTATGGATTCTACTGTCAGCACATCCTCGGTGATCCGCTCGTTGTACAATTTCCTGCCGGAGAATGGCAGTGAGCTGGTGCTATTCGATATCAATCAGGCGGTCAGCGTCAGTCCGCTATTTCGTCACTCCTCATACACCGCGGTAAATCAGCTTTTGCCCGCTGCCAGTCGCCGTTATGCCTCAACGGTTATCACTAATGCCTCAGCGACGTCGCTGGAAATGGTAACGAAAAGCGTGCCTGCCGGTGAGATTCAGGAACAGATTAAACCGCTGGCAATTGATTATCCGGCAGGTCTCTACTCGCTGTCACATGTTGCCATTCCATTTCCTGCTGAGGATGGTTTATATGGCAGTGCACCCGCTAAGAAGAATGAGTTTGGTATTAGTTTTGGGACGCTGTCACTACGCGGAGAGAGTGCCGTGCTGATTGTCGGGCTGGACTCGATCATGCGTGCTACCTCCAACCCGTTTTACCCTTACATGATTGAACAAATTGATCACCAAATCAGTTGCAGCGACAAGCCGCCACTGGCAGCCTGCCTGAGCCATTTCTGAACCACCAGAGAATCAGGCCCGCAAATTGCGGGCCAGATGTTATATCGCGTTCAGCTTTTCCATCACCTCATCTGACAGTTGCAGACTGGCACTGGCGAGGTTTTCTTTAAGGTGTTCCGGCGATGACGTACCCGGAATCAGCAGAATATTGGGCGAGCGCCGCAGTAGCCACGCGAGTGCGACCTGCATCGGCGTAGCCTTCAGGGATACTGCGACCTCATTAAGCCGATCCGATTGCAGCGGGGAGAAACCGCCCAGTGGAAAAAACGGCACGTAAGCGATGCCCTGTTGCGCCAGCTGATCCACCAGTTCATCATCCTGTCGATGCGCGAGGTTATACATATTCTGCACGCAGACAATCGGTGTGATGGCCTGCGCTTCTGCAATTTGTGTGGCAGTGACGTTGCTCAGGCCAATGTGCCGAATCAGTCCCCGAGCCTGTAACGCCAGCAACGCCTCCAGCTGTGGCATCAGGGAGCCCTCTTTAGGTTTAGCCGGATGCAACATACTGCGCAGGTTCACGACCTCAATCACGTCCAGCCCAAGGTTGCGCAGGTTATCTTCCACTGCCTGCGTCAGCGCCTCGGGTTCCATCGCCGCCTGCCAGCCACCTTTCGCATCGCGACGGGCGCCTACTTTGGTGACAATGCAGAGATCCTGAGGATAAGGATAGAGCGCCTTTTTGATTAACTGATTGGTTTCATGCGGCCCGTAAAAGTCGCTGGTGTCGATATGATTGACACCAGCCGCGATAGCGTCGCGCAGAACCTGTATTGCCCTGGCTTCATCTTTCACTGGGCCGAAGACACCTGGCCCGGCTAATTGCATCGCGCCGTAACCAAGACGGTTGACTTCACGATCGCCTAACGGATAAGTCATGGTGGTATTTGACATGAAAACCTCCTGCGTGAATGTAGATCAATTGTAACGGTGATTTAGCTGTGCAACTATCGGGTGAAATCAGGACGGACTGTACGGGGTGGTGCACAATGGCGATCGATATGGCGCTGCTTGATGCTGTAGTCGCGGTAGCAAAAGCAGGAGGATTTCGGGAAGCGGCGCGCGTGACCGGAAGCAATGCCTCACGGCTCAGCGATGCGGTGCGCCGGGCAGAACAGCAACTGGGTATCCGACTGTTTCACCGCACCACCCGCACCGTCGTGTTAACCGAAGCGGGCAGGGCGCTGATGGAACGTCTGCTGCCTGCGATGAACGAAGTTAATGCTGCACTGGATGCGGTCAATCGCTACCGTAATACGCCTGGTGGGACGCTGCGTCTGAATGTCCCGGTTAGTGCCACCCGGCTGATACTGCCCGCGCTGGTACCGGAATTTCTGCAGCGTTATCCTGATATCCGGCTGGAAATCGTTGCGGAAAGCAATGTACAGGATGTTTTTCGTGACGGCTGTGACGCCGGGATTCGCTACGATGAGCGGCTGGAGCAGGATACGGTGGTGATACCCATAGGCCCGCGTCTGCAGCGTTTCGCGCTGGCAGCCTCACCGGCCTATCTTGCTGAATATGGCCGCCCGGAACATCCACGCGATCTTATCCATCATCGCTGTCTGCGGGGTCGCTACGCCAGCGGCATCATGGCGGAGTGGACCTTCAGCCGCGAGGGTGAGGAAATCAGTGTTGAAACCAGCGGGCCGCTGGTGGTCACCGTCGGGGGTGCTATGGATCTGGCGGTAGACGCGGCCATTGCCGGAAGCGGCATAATTTATCTGTTTGATGAGTGGCTCCGTCCAACCCTGGACAGCGGCAAACTGGAACCGCTGCTGCAGTCCTGGTGGCTGACCTTTTCCGGCCCGTGGCTCTACTACAGCGATCGGCGTCTGATTCCGGCGCCGCTTAAGGCTTTCATCGACTTTGTACGCGAAACAAACGAGCGCGAAAAAACTCAGCTATACCAGCTGAAGCCTTGCGGCACGCGTGAAAATCCGGCGTGACGCAGTGCGTTAAGCAGCGATGACTGCATCACCGGTTCCCCATCTACCGTTTCCAGGGTAAAACTCGCCGACTTATCCCGTTTCAGCGCCATGCCCAGCACCGCCACCGCCGTCTGAAGCCGCGCGGGCTCTTCACTGAACGTCAGTAACTCTTTACCTGCTGGGGTCAGATAAAGTATCAGCGCACCGCCTGCGATCACAACCCGGCCACCCTGACGACGGGTCGGGCGAATACCGCTGGCATGGACCGGCCAGCTCAGCATTGCCCCAAACGGATTAGCCGGGTCGAGTGCGCTGAGTGCTACAGCCTCTGTCAGCGTTTCCGGGTTATCTGCCAGCACCCGAAGCCGCTCAATGGTCGGTTGGTCGGCAAACTGCGCACCGCCTGCCCCGGCGACAAACTGACCGCGCAGCAGCCGACCGGCATCTTCCATGCCACGTAAAACCGGCTGCAAAGCCGGAAATCCCCCGGGGATCTGTTCCGATACCGCGCAGCCACGGGTGATCACCCCGTAACGGTCGAGCAGGTTTTCTGCCAGTGACAGGCCAAGCCGGGCAGGCGTAATTTCCTGTCTGCGAATCCGCGACCAGCGACCCGCCAGCATATTAACCGCAGGCCGGCGGGCGGGAAGCGCGCCTGGAGATAAGCGCTGTCCAAATCGGGTGCGCAGAGAACGCGTTGGGCGCGAACGGGTCATGACTGGTGTGGTCAGTAATCCACGTACCGCAATCCAGCTGTCGGAACTGACGTAGCCCTGCCACACCAGCTGCCACAGGGCATCATTGATTTCAGTGGGATGGGTCTCCTCATTTTCCATCTGCGCCATGATCTCATGAACAAACCACGAGCCACCGCGGCTTAATGCGTCGATAGTTGCTTGTTGTATCGATGTAAGGGGCTGGGTTGTGTCAATGACCGGCAGCGTTTCATCAGCAAATTCAGTCAGGTGAAACGAGATCAGACCATCACTCTGGCCCAGCGCTTTATGTCCGCACCAGATTACTTCGCCATTGGCTAACAGTTCGTCGAGCATCGCAGGCTGATAGTCGACTATCCGGGCGCGCAAAATTTGTGACTCCCACAACGAGGCAGGCAACGGCACACCCGCCAGTTGCTCGATCACCCGTAATAGCCCGTTGGTGCCCGATAGCTCTTCACGCTGCGCGCTAAGCAAGCCGTGACGCTCCAGCAGCAGACTGCCCCAGGCGGTGGGTGAAACAGGTCGGGTTGCTTCGCGTGCTGACTGCAGTGAACGTAAGCGCAGCCGTTTGAAGATGTCTGAGGAGACCCACTCTGTTTCCGATTTGTCCGCTACTGTGCCCATATTCAGCAGGCTGCCCTGCTGAAGCAGGGTAAACAGCACCTCATTCACTACGGCCACTCCCAGTCCAAAATGTGTAGCCAGCTGTTGAGCGTTAAAGAGCGTATGGGTCCGTGCGTAGCGGTTAATCAGATCGGGTAGTGGAGCAGCTTGTGGCACCAGAAATGTCGCGGGCAGGTCATCAGGCAATACCACGGAAAGCGCATCACGCAGGCGAGCCGCATCTTCAATCACCGCCCAGCGCAGTTCACCCGCGAGGATAACCGGAATGATTCGCCGGGCCGCAGAAAACTGCGCCAGTGCTTCTTTGATCTGCGTATCGTTGCCGCTAAAACGTGCCGCGATATCAGCAAGGGAGAGAGGACCGAGGTCGCGGAGCAGGTCGATGAGGCTTTCGGCATGCTGTGCGTGATAGCGGGTGTCAAAACGCTGCAATTCCTTTTCAACCTGTTCAACAACGTCTGGTGCCAGTAAATCACGCTTGCTGGTCTGGCCAAGCAGTTCACCCAGTAGATTACTGTCGAGCGCCAGCAATGACGCGCGCCGTTCTGCCTGGGGTGCATCGCTGGCATAGATAAACTCGGCGACATAGCCGAAAAGCAGTGGCGCAGCGAAAGGGGAGGGGTGTTCGGTCGTCACCTCTACCATTTTTATCTGGTCCAGAGCCAGCTTTTCCATGAGCTGGTGCAATGCAGGCAGATCGTAGACATCCTGCAGGCATTCGCGGGCGGTTTCGATCAGGATCGGGAAGTCGTCAAACTGACGGGCGACTTCCAGCAACTGACCTGCACGCAACCGCTGCTGCCAGAGCGGCGAACGCTTGCCCGGATTACGCCTCGGCAGCAACAGCGCGCGTGAGGCACATTCCCGGAAGCGGGCGGCAAACAGCGCCGACTGGCCGACACTCTGGGTGACCTCCTGAGTAAGCGAGTCGGCATCGAACCGGAACAGGTCAGCGGCGGGTAAATGCCCCTCACTGGCAGGAAAGCGGGCTACAATGCCGTCATCGCTGGCCGCAACAGAGGCATCGATACCCATACGTTGCTGGATACGAGCAGCAATCGCCAGCGCCCAGGACGCATTAACCCGTTTTCCCCACGGCGAATGCAGGATGACCCGCCAGTCGCCGATTTCATCACGGCAGCGTTCTATCAGCAACGTGCGATCATCCGGCACGACACCGGTAGCCGCGCGCTGTTCAGCCAGCAAAGTCAGCAGATTCGTTACTGCACGGGCATCGAGTCCCAGCGCGTGAAGCTGTTGCTGTGCATCGTCCGGTGATGCCGCGTTTAGCTGACGCAAAAACATTCCCAGACTTGCCCCCGAATCCGCCGAGCGACCCACGCCTTCTCCTCTCCAGAAGGGCAGACGAGCGGGACGACCAGGTGCGGGCACTACCTGCACCTGATCATGGGTAATCTTCTGGATTCGCCATGACGTCGCGCCCAGGGTAATGATGTCGTTGACCCGCGACTCATAAACCATCTCTTCATCCAGTTCGCCAACCCGGCGGGATCCCGCCTGTTCTTCACCTTCTGGCAGAATGACGCTGAACATACCGCGATCGGGAATGGTGCCGCCGCTGGTTACGGCCAGATGCTGCGCGCCAGGTCGTGCCGTGAGCATTCCACTCAGGCGATCCCATACCAGTTGCGGGCGCAGCTGAGCAAAGGCATCTGAAGGAAATTTCCCCGCCAGCATATCGAGAGTGGCATCAAAGAGACGTCGTGACAGCGTGCGGAACGGATCAGCACGGCAGACCTGCGCATACCATTCGTCGGCCTGCAGGGGATCCATAGCGACGGCGGCCAGCGTCTGCTGCGCCAGGATATCGAGCGGGTTACGCGGCGGCGCCAGCGCATCAAGCTGACCCGCCCGCATCGACTCTATTATGACGGCGGAATCCAGCAGATCGCGTCGGGTGCGCGGAAACAGAATGCCGGTTGATACGCCGCCCACCTGATGTCCGGCGCGACCCACACGCTGCAGTGCACTGGCCACTGACAAAGGTGAGCCCACCTGGACTACCAGATCCACCGGCCCCATATCAATGCCAAGTTCCAGGCTAGACGTCGCCACCACGCAGCGCAGTCTGCCCTGTTTCAGCGCGGCTTCAATCTCGCCTCGCTGTTCTTTGGAGACAGAACCATGGTGCGAGCGGGCAATTAGATCGTCGTCAACTGTGCGCTCTGCATCCTGAACCTCAGCAGTTGCCTGCTGCGCCAGATAGCGCGCATTGAGCCGTGCAGTCAGTTTCTCTGCCAGCCCTCGCGAATTCACGAATACCAGCGTAGCGCGATGGGCCATGACCTGCTGCAGAATGCGCGCTTCAATGTGCGGCCAGATCGATCCGCTGGCAGAGGTGACGTCATCTGTCAGGTTATCAGCGCTGGCAATGTCAGTCATATCCTCAACCGGCACCTCAATCGTCAGATGCAGCGTGCGATTGGCCGCTGGGTTTACCACCTGCACTGGCTGACAGCCGCCCAGGAAGGCCGCGACCCGTTCCACCGGCCGCACGGTGGCGGACAGGCCAATGCGCTGGGTGGGCTTCGGCAACAGCGCATCCAGCCGTTCCAGGCTCAGTGCCAGCTGAGAACCGCGCTTTGATCCCGCGACTGCATGCACCTCATCGACTATCACCGTGGTCACGCCCTTCAGTGTCGTGTGCGCTTTTGACGTCAGCATCAGAAACAGTGATTCAGGTGTGGTGATCAGGATATCAGGCGGGCGACGTAATAATCTGGCGCGCTCAGTGCTTGGCGTATCGCCCGACCGCATGCCAATATTCAGTGTGATTTCGGGCTCATTCAGTGCCTGCCGCTCGGCGTAAACGCCTGCCAGCGGCAGATTCAGATTGCGCTGCACGTCGGCGGCCAGCGCTTTAACCGGAGAGATATAGAGTATGCGGGTAGTGGTTTCACGCGTGGGTCCTGGCTGGCTGGTTCTGACCTGAAACAGCGTGTCGATGGCGGTGAGGAAAGCCGCCAGTGTTTTTCCTGAGCCGGTAGGCGCGATGACCAGTGCATGTTCACCACGGGCAATCGCCTGCCAGGCCGCCTGCTGTACCGGTGTCGGCGCAGCAAACGCTCCTGAAAACCAGCGTCGGGTGGCGGGAGAAAACCTGGCTAAAACGGTATCTGATTGGGATTTCGACATCATACTCACGGTATTACGCAACCACTGCGCCTGAAATTTATCCGTTGAGTGTAAGTGAAAATCACGGTTTCAGGACGACAAGGCAGACATCTTACCGCCGCGGGCGTCAGGAACTGGCCGCGCCGGCCGGATCGCGACCTCTGACAGCCAGCAGCGACACCAGCGCCAGCACAATAATCGTCATGCCATAGCACCATGCGGTCTGATTCAAGCCGATATGGGGTGCAGCAATGCCTGCGGCAATAGCAGGCAGGGCAAAGGCAAGATAGCTTTTTATTAAAAAGGCGGCGAACAGCCCGGCACGCTCATGGCTTTCGGCTAACGGCATAATGATCTTCAGCACACTGGCGAAAATCGATCCAAAACCCTGACCCGCAATGGCGGTGCCCGCATAAAGCCAGACCACGCTATGCAGAGAAAGGCCCGTCAGGGTTACGCTGACACCCGCCATCAGCATCACTGTACCAATGACTAAAGCTCGTGCGGCGGGTAAAAGACGAAAAATGAACACCGCAGCCGTCGCGCTCAGCATCAATGTCGCCACAATCGAGCCACCAATAAACGGCGATGTCAGGCCTGTTGCGTTCGCGACCATCGTGGGCATCAGTGACAGATAAAATCCGCCCAGCATCCAGGTCGCAATGTTAACCGGCGTCACTTTTAGCAACGGCCCCAGCGCGCGTCGCGGAATGCTGACCTGAGGGCGCAGTGCGGCCAGGACGCCAGGCTGGGGTGCAATCGTTTCAGGTATCAGCGGTAACAGTGCAATTGCGGCCAGCATCAGTAATAGCAGCAGCGCATAGAGCGTCACGGTAGGATAGGGCGCAAAAGTGACCAGGATTCCCCCTGCAAGCGTGCCCAGCGTCATTCCCAGAAAGGCGGTAATTGAGTTCAGAAGTGGACCGCGGGTTTTACTGGCGTCAATCAGGCTGGCTCCAAAGGTCGGCAAGGCGATACCGGTAGCAAAGCCCTGCACCAGCCGGGCAGCAATTAAGGTTGTGGCAGAGCTGGCAGTCATGAAGATCACTAGCGCAACCGCATTGATCCCCAGCGCCATCAGCATTAGCGGACGGCGGCCGGTAAAGTCTGACACTTTACCCACCGTCAGTAGCGCTGCCAGCAACGCGAAAGCATAAGCGCCAAATATCAGCGTCAGCATGGTCGGCGTGAGGTCAAACAGGCTGCGATAAAGCGGGTAAAGTGGCGTTGGCGCACTGCTGGTGGCTGAAATCAATGCCGCACCGGTAAAACTAAAAAGCGTGGTCCGGGTTGCGGCCTGAGGTGTCAATGCAGGATTCATGGAAATCACCTTAATGCAAAATATTAGCTTTTGCTAAGGTATACGACTACCCGCGTCTTAATGCAATATCTTTGCTTTAACGATTCCTGCGATCGTTACCAGGGTGTGCGTGTGTGCTTTTGAGGAAGAGGACGTGTTGAGAGCGCACATTGTATTGCCAGCAGCAATATAGCGTCGAAAAATCCAGTTTCATGACGCTCATCAATGAGTCATTTTTTGTTTTGCGAGTTGTTTTACAACAACATTTAGTCGAGTCTTTCTGCGAATAATAATCAGGGAGTCAGAGTAATGAAAATAGCTGAGATCGACCATATTCATCTTTACGTTGAAAATATTGAGCAGGCAGAGACGTGGTATAACAAGATCCTGGGCTTTTCCCGCGACAATGCACTTTATTTCTGGTTCGAACAGGGTGGACCGCTGGTTATAAGGAATAACCGGGCATCACTCTCTCTTTTTCTCAGAAGCACTCAGCTACCCGGTCACACCGTGGCCTTTGGCGTGGCAGCATCCTCATTTAGCGAACTCATCCCTGTTCTCAGAGACAATAAGATCCCATTCACCGTCAGTGACCACGCTGTGTCGATGTCCGTCTATTTTAGCGATCCCAGTGATAATAAAATTGAAATCACCTCATACGACTACGTTGATGCAAAGCAGATCCTTGAGGACCTGGTATGACGCCATCGCTGCCTGGCTTACTGACAGGATCTACTGATCCTGAACAGCATTCAATAAAGTGTGTTCTTCAGGCGTTCAGGCAGTGCTTTGTCGTAGGCATCGCCGTCAATTTCTGCAATCTGTTTAAGAATTGAGCCGGTGCTGGGCAGTGACTGGCGGGATATTTGCGTTTCGGCATCCCACAATCCCGAGCGAATAATCGCCCGGCTACACTGAAAGAAAACACTCTCCACGCTAATGCGTAACACCGTTTTGGGGCGCTGGTTGTTGACGGCGAAGCGCTCAAGTAGCGCCGGATCGGTGCTGATCACCGCCGTGCCGTTAATACGTAATGTCTCACCAATACCAGGAATCAGAAAAAGCAACGCGACCCGATTGTCATACAGAATATTACGCAGGCTGTCGATGCGGTTGTTGCCGCGCCTGTCGGGTAACAGCAGGGTTTTTTCATCGTCGATTTCAATAAATCCTGCCGGATCGCCGCGGGGAGAAACATCCAGACCCTCCTGCCCGGACGTTGCCAGCGCGACAAAAGGCGAGGCAGCAATAAAAGGCCGATAGGCGGGGTGAATATGATCGGTCACCTTAGCAATTGAGGGCCTGGCAACCGACCCATAAAGATGCTCAAGTTCAGTCAGTTCAGTGATGATGTTGTGCTGCTCAGCCATTTTCATCGTCCTTTCATTGATAAATTTCCAGAATACTCACGACGATACGACACAGATCTTAAGCATGAAGCTAACGTCTGAAACGCGTCACAGAGTCCGGTTATCGCCGAGGAATAATAAACCGATACGTGCCGTAGTGTCAGCGACGAAATAATTTAATACCGGTCGTGTCTACATGTTTTCCCTTCTCTGCCGATACCAGGAATACATTACAACCTTATTACAACCGTTCATGAGACTCGCCAGTGAAAATTTCAACTCGACTGTATACCGGCTTTGGCCTGCTCATTTTGCTGTTTATTCTTTGCAGCGGAATCGCGTTACATGCCCTCAGCAGTGCCCGTAATGGCATGAATGATGTGGTCAATGTAAAGATGAAACGCTATCAGATGGTACTCGACATGCGCGGCAGCTTGCGTGACATGGGCATTGCGGTGCGCAACATGGCGCTACTGAACGATACCAAAGCAATGGAGCCGGAATGGAAACGGTTACTGGCCCAAAAGGCAATTTATATCACTAACCGTGAGAAGCTGGCCCGCATGATGGATGATGCGACTCCCGCTGCGCGCCAGGCTTTCGATAAAAGTCTCTCTGCCGAAAAAGCGACACTCGACTCACTTGAGCAAGCTGGCCGGTTGGGGCTGGAGAATAAGTCACAGGAAGCTACTGCCTATCTTCTGACGGTGACACGCCCCGCACAGCGTACTCTGCTTGATGCACTTAATACCCTTTCAACGATCCAGAGTGAGGAGGGGCAGAAAGCGGTGGTAATGAGCAGCGACTCCTCGGCGCGTACCGGCTTCACGCTGATGATTCTGGCGGGCATTTCCATCCTGCTGGCTCTGGCGACCTGTCTGTTCACTGTCCGCACGCTCATGCGTCAACTGGGCGGTGAACCCGCTCAGGCTCAGGTGCTTGCTGCCGCTATCGCCTCTGGCGATCTTACGACGACGGTGGCATTGCGTCGCGGTGATACCCAAAGCCTGCTGGCTTCACTGGATAGTATGCAGACCAATCTGCGTGAACTGGTCTCCCGCATCAAAGAATCTGCAGGCTCTGTTGCGCTGGCGGCGGATGAGATTTCCCGTGGCAACAGCGAGTTGTCTTCGCGCACTGAAGAGCAGGCGGCGGCATTGCAGGAAACGGCTGCCAGCATGGAGCAGCTTACCGCCACGGTGAAGAGTAATACGCTGGGTGCACAGCAGACAGCAGGCTCGGCCCGTGAAACCGCATCACTGGCACGCAGCGGTGAAAATGATGTTCATCAGATGTCCGAGACCATGAATGGTATCTCACTCAGTGCTGCAAAAATTCGCGATATCACCAGCGTAATCGAAGGTATCGCTTTCCAGACTAACATCCTGGCACTGAACGCGGCCGTTGAAGCCGCAAGGGCGGGAGAAGATGGACGTGGATTTGCGGTTGTGGCGGGTGAAGTCCGTTCCCTTGCGCAGCGAAGCGCGACCGCAGCACGGGATATCAAATCACTGATTGAGCAGACTGTTGGTCAGGTAGAGCAGGGCGTCTCGGTGGCAGCCGGAACCGGCCAGAGCATTCTGAAGATTGTCGGCATGGTAAGTGAACTGGCTGAAGCGATGGATAATATTTCCCTCTCCTCATCTGAGCAAATGCAGGGCATTTCTCAGGTCAGCATCGCCGTGAGTCAGATGGATGGCGTGACGCAAAATAACGCCGCGCTGGTGGAAGAGTCTTCGTCAGCGTCTCAATCGCTCTCTGAACAGGCCCATGCGCTGCGTGGCATGGTCGATTCGTTTCGTGTTCACAGTTCAGCTTAATTGTCAGGCGTAACAAATAAACGGACGCGAGCAACAGGCGCGTCCTTTTTTTGATTGCAGATTAACGTCATCGATCCAGCGTGCTCGCCTCAGTCGGGCCACAACTCAACGTTTTTATCGGGCACAGAAGCGTCGTAAAAGTTGGTGTCAGAAGGGACTGCTGCTATAAAAGGGTATCTGATCAGTACCCAAAAGGAGCGCAGGATGGTCTGGGAATCAGAGCGATTGCTTTACAGATTTACCCTTCGTGAGGATCTTGACGACCTCTTCAGAATCTATGGTGACCCTGAAACGCATAAGTTTAATCCACGAGGTCCCTGGCCTGACAGGGAATATGCTGTGCAGGCTATGGAGCGCATACAGGAGAGTTATCGGGACCAGAGTTTTGGCGACTGGACGATATTCGAAAAAGCGCATCCGGAAAAAATCATTGGTTTTGGTGGGGTATTCCGAAGCCAGTTCGATGGCCGTCAGACCAATAATCTCGGATACCGGTTTGAGCCCGCGGCCTGGGGAAAAGGGTATGCCACAGAGCTTTCCCGCAGAGCTATTCGTTATGGCTTCGAGGAAGCCGGACTCAGCATTATCACCGGTGTAACGCGCGAAAACCACCTGGCTTCACAGCGGGTGTTGGAGAAAGCGGGCTTAACCTTTTTGAAAAGAGTCGAGGATGCAGAGGGCTTGCCTGCCAGCCTGATGTATACCCTCAGCCGATCCGACTGGATTGCGGCGGGCAACACTGTCGCCAAACCTGTCTGATTCTTCTTTATATCACCGGGCGTGGTCAAATCTGCGCCATCTTTTCGTATCTGGCGTCTTTAAAGCACCGCTAATCCCGCGATTGACTCTCCGCAGCATGAATTATTTTATTCACCTTATTCCGGGGAGGATTTATGGATATTCGAACAATTTTTATTTCAGCGGTAATGGCAGTCGGTCTTTTATGGATAGGAGCATCGGATAATTCATCGTCCCATCTCACTACAGAGCCGGTCAGTTCAGTCCTGAGTAAAATTCAGCCCTGATAAGACCTCGCCTGATAGCACACTTTAACGCCTGTTCAGCCTGAGATGCGGTACACTGTCAAATTCCGTTAACGCAATTTTGTTGCTTTAACTGTGACGTTATCACTGACAAAAGCGGGAGAAAGATGGCACGGGAAATGATTCGTCAGGGTGGGCGCAGCGCACGTATTCAGGCAGAGGTGCATAACACCGTCAATCGATTGCTGGAAACCGTTGACCGTTCGGCTATTACCGTTCCGATGATCGCCGAACAGGCAGGCGTAACGCCCTCTACAATTTATCGACGCTGGGGTGATCTGGCCCAGTTGCTGGCAGATGTCGCAGTAGCGCGGATGCGGCCAATCGCCGAACCGGAAGATACAGGATCGATGATCAGCGACCTTACTTTGTTCCTCCAGCAATACGCTGAAGAGATGTCGTCTAAAGTCGGTCGTGAACTGCTAGCCGATGTGATCGGCAGTCATGCTGAAGAAGCCAGCCAGAAGTGCTGTGGATTCACCTATCAGCATCTGGAAACTTTGAACATCCGCGCACGTGAACGTGGCGAACCCGGCTTTGATGTTGATCGCATGGTTGATGTGGCCGTGGCTCCCGTTATGTTCCACATTCTGTTCGGTGATCGCGATATTTCATCAGCCTACTGTTCTTCGCTGATTCAGCAGGCATTTAGTCAGGCCTCTGGCGCTGAACAAAGGGCAGGGCAGCTTCCGTGATGAGATGCTCCAGCAGCATACGCGCCGGATCGTTGCCCTGATCTGAGCGGGCCAGCGCGATTCCCAGATAGCCGGATTGTGGCAACCGGTCTGACTCCGTCACCAGCTTTTCTGGCATACCTGCGCGGGTGCGCAGGGTTATACCCAGCCCGGCCTGAACTGCCGCCCAGATCCCGCTAAGACTGTGACTGGTGAACACGATCCGCCAAGGAATGCCTGCCTTATCCAGTGCCTGGGTGGCGCGCGTTCGCATCACACAGGGCGCATCAAATGCCACCAGCGGCAGCGCTTCGCCGCGCCACAGAAACCCTGCCAGATCAAATGCCGAATGCTGAATCCAGGCTAACGGACATTGACCAATCAACTGTGTGCCAGTCTGCTGCTCCGCCTGCCAGAGCAGCGCCAAATCCAGCTCATGACGCGCCAGCGCCGTGTGTAGCGGCTGATTTCTGTCGACGCGAGCGGTCAGCCTCACTTCCGGATGCTGGCGATTAAATGCGCCGAGAATGGCAGGCATCAACGCCTCGCCAAAATCCTCCTGCATGCCAATACGTATTTCACCCTGTAACGCCTCGCCCTTCACCGCCCGCAATGCCTCATCGTTCAGTGACAGCAGCCGTCTGGCATAACTCATAAGCTGTTCACCACTTGGTGTCAGTTGGAGATGCCGCCCTTTTTTCAGCACCAGTGCCGTGCCGCATTGCTGCTCCAGTTTCTTGAGTTGCGCACTGACAGCCGACGTTGATCGACAGAGATGCTGTGCTGCCAGCGCGAAGCTGCCAGCATCGATTCCAGCAACGAAACTGCGCAGCGCATCCATATCCAGTGACTCTGGTAGTTTATTCATTATCGTCCTGTAAACGCGGATGGTGAATGCTGATTAATTTGATTTTCAGGATTGAGACTATGAATAACACTCTCTCTGACCACTGAGGAGTGTGCAATGAAAAATTCACTGGATCGGGAAACACTGGCGCAACGCGCGCCAAAACTGGCCGAACTGACACAGCAGCTGCTGTTTGGTGATATCTGGCAACGTCATCTGTTGTCACCACGTGAGCGCAGCCTGCTGACGCTGGCAACGTTAACCGCGATGGGGCGCGTTCAGCAGCTGCCGTGGCATATCGATTTTGCCCGTCAGAACGGGCTGACACAGGATGAGCTGGTGGAGAGCTTTACACATCTGGCGTTTTACGCTGGCTGGCCCGCCGCCGTCACCGCGCTGGGCTATCTGGAGGATAACTGCTGATGCCATTCACCCGAATCACGTTGCGTCAGGGCTACAGCGATGCGGCACTGAATACGATTTCAACATTACTCCAGAAAGCACTGGTGACGGAGTTTGACGTGCCTGAGCATGATTGCTTTCAGGTGATTGAGATGTTGCCAGCCTGTCAGCGGGTATTTGATATTCACTATCTCAGTGGCGGGCGCAGCGACAATTTCGTGCTGTTTCAGGTGACAGCAGGCCGACCGCGATCCCGGAATCAGAAGCAACGGTTTTATCATGCCCTTTGTGCGGCGCTGCAGGTGGAAATGGCGATCGATCCCGATGATGTCATGATCATTATTCAGTTCAACAGCACCGAAGAGTGGAGCTTCAGCGGTGGCCGGATGCTGGCACAGGAGGCGTTATGATTATCATGCACTACCGTTTTACCCTGCCTGCGGACTACGATATGGGCATCATTGAACAGCGCATCAGGCTAAACGGTGCCCGGCTGGATGGCTTTCCGGGGCTGGTGGCGAAGGCGTATCTCTGGGCCTGCCGTGATGATGGCGGACTGAATGAAAACCGTTATGCACCCATCTATTTCTGGCGGGAGGCGAGTGGTATGCAGCGTTTCCTGCAAAGTCCTGGCTTCGCGACGCTGGTCAGAGATTTTGGCTGGCCGATCATCGAAAGCTGGCTGGCACTGGAAGGACAGAACCATCTTCCGAATCTGGCCGACGCCCGGTTTATGACGCTGAATCGCTGGACGATCCCCCGGCATTCGGACCTGACTACAGTGCCACTGACGGCAGGATTAAGTGCCTGGGATGTGACCCGCTGGCAGGGATTAAGCATTGATGCGTCACAGCAGCGTTCCGCAGACCCACAGGAGGTCTACCGCATCGGTTACCTGGCGCAGGGTTCCGCTGCTGCTGATCTACAGCTATAGCAGCTGAGAGATCGCGGTTTGCGACTTATAAGGCAAAAATGGCTTCAATCTCGATACGCAGATCTGTGGAGAATAGGCCGCTGACCTGAACCAGCGAGCTGGCAGGCAGATACTCGCCATAATGGCGATAAAGCACTTCCCGCAGCGCGCTGATTTCAGTGAATGAAGTAATGAAGATTGTGACCTTGAGCAGCGCAGCGAGGGACGTCTTCTCAGCAGCGGCAACAGACTTAAGTTGTTCAAAAATAGCTTCTGCCTGTTCAGCCATATCGCCCTGCTGAGCGGGTGTGCCAGCCGCAGTGAGCCCTGAAACATAAAGCGTGTTGCCATGCTTAACGGCATGCACATAAGGTGCTTTTACTTCGCCCAGTTCTGCGTAATTTTTGCGTTCTGGCAGACTCATCTTTTTCCTCAATGATTCGATCATCACATAATTACACCCGCCGGAAATCAGCGCGTCAGCAGTTGCTGGCACGCTGCATTATCCTGGGCGGCGCGCTGTTGATCATCCGTCGTCAGTTGGTGCCAGCGGCCAATCACACGGTCGCCCAGCGCTGACTTGTAAGTTATTTTTTGCAACGCATAGTCAGAATTGCCGCCTTCTATCACGTTGCGCATCTGCGTATCAAGCGGCTGCGCACTGTGATGATCGATCGCGCAGAATACCGCGACGTAATACGCTTTATCCTCCTCACTGTCGTGCGGGATCAACCACCAGCCAGCCAGAGCCAGGATCAGCAGCAGCGGGAGACTATATTTTACTTTAGCCATTAGAGTCACCGGTTGTATGCAGTTCAGTCAGCCGGGTATGGCCAGACGCAGGGCGCGTATCCTGCCACAGATTCTGGCCAACGTTAACCCTGCATCACCGGTGTTGGGGCAATGTTCAGATGGCTGGCGCGTCGATCAGCGTTGCACTGACCTGTGCCCCTGGCATCATCTGCACTAATCCCGAGATCAGATCGTCACTGGCCTGTTGCAGCGCAATGAGCGGCATAGCCGGAAGACTTTCCAGGATAAACCACATCTGGCGTGCACTGGCATCCAGTCTGGTCCGCACACCCTGACGCCAGTTCCAGCGGCGGCAGGTTACGCCCTGATCGTCTCGCCAGATCACTTCGCCGGGTTCTGGTGACTCATCAACCACCTCGCCCTCTTTGACGGTATCGAACCGTTCACTGCCGTCAGCAATCACCAGACGTGGCGCACCAATATAAGCCGCAATATTTTCGCCTCCAACTGGCAGGGCGTAGCGAATGCTGATGGCATTGTAGAGATCGACAACCGGATCGATAGCAGGCAATGCGCCATCCCGCAGCACGCGCTTGCGCAATGCTTCAGCAGAACAGGGTGTGCGTTTCGCTTTAGCACCAAAGGCTTTGAAAACCTCGGCCCAGGCTGCCAGATGCGCATCTGCCCAGGCCACATCCTCCTGCAACACCTGCTGGCAGGCACTCTTCAATGCTTCGCTGGCGACCTCAGGTCGTGTTATCGGCGTAGCGTCTACCACAATGCTCATGGCACGAAAGCCGGGGGCGAGCGCGAGAACCGCGGGATCGATTGACGGATGAACAGATAACATCGGATACTCTCTCATTGACTAATTTATTCCATAGTAATGACCGATGACCAAAAAAGTCAATATAACGACCGATGCGGGCGCTAATGTTGCCAGTGTTAATCAGGCTGTCTCAGAGAGCATCAAAAGATGGCGTAAAAGCCAGAAACTCTCACTGGATGCGTTATCCCATCGTGCAGGGATCAGTAAAGGGATGCTGGTTGAAATTGAAAAAGGCGCCGCCAATCCCAGCATTGCCATCCTCTGCAAAGTGGCTGCCGCACTGGGTGTCTCGGTGGCGGATATCGTCAATGTTTCGCATGCACCTGACGCCTGGCTGATTGAGAACAGCGAAATGCCCGTTCTGTGGCAGGGTGAGCAGGGCGGAACTGCGCAGCTGCTGGCGGGGACACGCGGACCTGATATGATCGAGCTATGGCGCTGGAAAATGTTTGCGGGCGAGGTTTTCAGCTCCACGGGTCACTCGTCGGGCACGCTTGAACTGCTGCACGTTGAACAGGGCAAACTGGCATTAACCGTGGGTGAGCAGACAATGGTCGTGCAGCAGGGGTGTGCGGCGGTGGCGCGGACAGATATGCCGCATTCTTATGCCAGTGCCGATCACCAGCCGGTTATTTTCACCATGACGGTGGCCGAACTACAGCGCTAAAAACGCTCGTCTGTAGTGATAGATTCGCCGGGAAACGCCAGCAGCAGGGTTTTCAGCAGCCTCTCCAGTTCGGCACGCTCTGATGCGTCCAGCGGCGCCAGCACCGCCGCCTGCGTGGCGGTGTGGACACGAAGTGCATCCTCAATCTGCTGCTGCCCGTGCGGGGTCAGCCCAACCAGCATGCTGCGCTTATCATCCGGTGCAGCCACACGTTCAATCAGATGCTGCTGTTCCAGCCGGTTCAGCCGATTTGTCATCGCGCCGGAGGTTACCAGCAGCGCCTGATAAAGTTGCGTGGGCGACAGGCGATAAGGCGAGCCCGCCCGCCGCAGCGTTGCCAGTACATCAAACTCCCCCTCCTGAAAACCAAACGGCTCCAGTGCCTGACTGCGCGCTTTCGCCAGATGTTTCATCAGACGCAACACTCTGCCGAAGATGCGCATGGAAGAAGCATCAAGATCAGGCATCGCGTTGTCCCATTGGCTGACAACGAAATCAATATGGTCATGCATAAATCACCTGTAAATGCTGGGGTTATGTTGTCGGGTTGTGCTGCACCTCTTAACAAGGCGGGATATTTATCTTAACGTTAAGATAAATGGTGGCAGCCCAATGCTGTCATCGTCAATCCTCTGTCAGAGTGTCAACGATGAAAAATAATCTCTTCCCCATTCTGTTTGCTGTGATCGTCTTTCTTATCGGGCTAAACCTGCGTCCGATGCTGGCTATTATCGGCCCGCTGTTTCCGGTGTTGCAACAGCAGGCTGGACTGTCAGCTACCTCGTTCAGTCTTCTGACCACGTTGCCGGTGGCGATGATGGGTCTGGCGGCACTTTCCGGGCCGTGGCTGATCGTCCGTATTGGGCCGGTGATGGGCATCGCCTCGGGTTTGCTTCTTCTGACGGCGGCCTGTCTGTGGCGCGGGGTTAACCTGACCTCTGCTCAGCTGATGCTCACTGCGCTGGCGGGTGGCGCAGGAATTGGTGTCATTCAGGCGCTGATGCCTGCCCTGATTCGGCAACGCTTTACAGCAGCCGCGGCGACGCTGATGGCGCTGTTCAGCACAGGCATTATGGCGGGTGCGGCACTGACTGCGGCGAGTGCTGAGCCGCTTTTTACCCTGCTGGGCCTGCAACCCGCGCTGGCACTCTCCGGAGGATTAGCGCTGGTGACGCTGCTAATCTGGCTGTCCTCGGTCAGGCGGTCGTCGCCGGTGAGTGTAGCGGTTGATGAAGCGATACTGCCTGTGCGGCGCACACTGCTACTGATGCTCTTTTTTGGCATTGGCACCGGGGCCTACACGCTGGTACTGGCCTGGCTGCCGCCATTCTATATACAGCTGGGCTGGAGTGCGCGTCATAGCGGATATCTGCTCGCCGCGCTGACCTTAACCGAAGTGGTGGCAGGATTTATTGTCTCAGCGACGTTACATCGCTTTTCCGACCGCCGTCCTTTGCTGCTTGGCGTGCTGACATTGTTACTGGCGGGGCTGCTGAGTCTGGTGTTCTACCCGAACACGATGCCGGTACTCTCTGTGTTGCTGCTGGGTACAGGAATCGGCGCACTCTTTCCGCTGTCACTGATTGTCACACTGGATCATGCGCGCAACGCCAGAGAGGCAGGCATTCTGCTGTCACGCGTTCAGGGTGGCGGATACCTGATTGCAGCACTGATGCCGCTGGTGGCCGGCTGGGTGCGCGACAGTGGTGCATCACTGACGCAGGCCTGGGTGATCATGAGTGCTGGCGTGATGGTGTTAATGCTGATTGCCCGGCGATTCAGGCCGCAGAACAGCTCAGCCTGATTAAATCCGTTGCCGAACAATGGCAATCTGGCATGCTGAGAGTAAAACGTTGAATCAGGAGTGCAGCATGAAAGTTATTGGTTTGTTAGGCGGTATGTCATGGGAGTCAACAGCACTCTATTACCGCATACTCAATCAGCAGGTTAAACAGCGGCTGGGCGGTCTGCACTCGGCGGAGCTGGTACTTTATAGTGTTGATTTCCAGCATATCGAGCAACTTCAGGCTGCGGGCGAGTGGCAGCAGGCGGGCGAGATACTGGCTGATGCAGCACGTAATCTGGAAAGGGCGGGTGCGCAATTCATCGTACTCTGTACCAACACCATGCATAAAGTGGCCGCGCAAATCAGCGCCGCCACAGACATCCCGCTACTGCATATTGCTGACGCCACCGGACGGCGTATTCAGCAGGCTGGCGTGCATAAGGTCGGGTTACTGGCAACGCGATTCACCATGGAACAGGATTTCTATCGCGGACGACTGCATGAGCAGTTCGGTCTTGAAGTGATCACGCCTGATGAAGCGGATCGCCTGTTTGTGCACGAGGTGATTTACCAAGAGCTTTGCCTGGGTGAAATCAATCCCGCCTCGCGTCGTCGTTACAGGGAGATCATGCAGCGGCTGGTGGCACAAGGGGCCGAGGCCATTATTCTGGGCTGCACCGAAATTACCTTGCTGGTTGACGCTACCGACGCCAGCGTGCCGCTATTTGATACCACGCTCATCCATGCTGAAGAGGCCGTTTTCCAGGCTCTCTCTTAACGCTCATCTTCAACGCAGTCTCAGGGACATCGCATGAAAATAGATAATTTGCCGTTTGGGCTGACGGAATGGGATCAGGTTGAAGAGACGGTTCATCACGCGACCAGGGAGAGGCGAGATGGCGAACTGTGACGTTTAACGATATCCGGGTTCGCATGGTCGATTATTCGCCGGGCTATGTGGCCGATCACTGGTGCACCAAGGGCCATATTTTACTCTGTATGGCGGGCGAGCTTCACACAGAACTGTCCGATGGACGCCGTTTCGTACTGACACCGGGCGTCAGTTATCAGGTAGCAGACGATGCTGAACCGCATCGTTCGTTTACCTCCACCGGCGCGAAGCTCTTTATCGTTGACTGAGTTGGCTATCTGCCTCTTTTGTGGTCATCAACTGGTGAATCATCGCGTCGTTGACACTTTTAAAAGTAAACTGAATCTGCTTTATAAAAATCAGCAAAATTAATGGCTTATTTCTTCAGAGTTATCTGGTTCTGACGGGAATAATTTTTATCAGGTTGTATGCTTGAAACCGTATTAGAACGTTTTTTGCATTCACCTGATGTGGGGAAGCCTGTGCTGATAAAAAAGAAGAAAGTTCGTTCGCATACCGAAGACCGCTTACTGGCGCTGGTGCTGGCCACCACTGCCGGTATCCTTAATGCCATGGCGCTGGGCGCCTTTGGATTTTTCCCGTCACATATGACTGGCAACACCTCGCAGATCTCCCAGGAGGTAACGACCAGCGACCTGCACACCATGCTATTTTTAATGGCACTGATTGTGGCCTTTGTGCTGGGCTGTACCGTCGCCCGGCTGGCAGTGGTGGTAGGTATCAGACATAAATTACGCACCATTTTCTGTTTGATTATTCTGGCGGAAGGGGCAGCACTGACAGCGGCATCGTTCTTTGAGATCGTGTTCTACCGGCCAAGTTTTAACGGGGAAGTGCTGGTGATGCTGGGCTTTTTAATGGGGATTCATAATGCCACCTCGACGCAGCTTTCCAATGGCCGCGTCAGATCGACTCACATTACCGGCACGCTGACTGATGCCGGTATTGCACTGGGTTCCTGGATTTTTGCTCATACGTCACATGCGGTGCATCTCGAAACCGACGACCGTCGATTCTTCCAGAAGGTGCTGCATACCCATCTGACGACGGTGTTCTCCTTCCTGAGCGGTTGTATCGCCGGTCTGCTGCTGTTCAAAGCTTATGGCTTTAATGCAATGGTGGGTCTGGGGATCTTTCTGATGCTGGTGGCCTTAACGGCGATCGCCGTTACTGTCCAGCGTACCCGTCGAAGCCTTTACTGATAATACGGCCCGATGCACTCTGCGCATCGGGCCAATGGCTTAATGCTGGGTTCGGGTTGGCCGCACCACAATTTCATTCACATCTACCTCTTCAGGCTGCTCAATGGCATAGCGCACGGCGCGACCAATGGCGTCCGGCTGCAACGCGATAGCGCGATAGTGTCGCATCGCCTCAGCGGCTTCTGGATCGGTAATCGTTGATGCCAGCTCACTCTCGACCACGCCGGGATGAACACAGGTCACCCGCAGCTGGCTGTTCTCCTGCCGTAAACCATCGGAAATCGCCCGTACCGCAAACTTAGTGGCGCAGTAGACCGCCGCAGTGGGTGACACCGCCAGAGCACCAATTGAAGCGATATTGATGATGTGACCCCGCTGTTGGGTCAACATGGTCGGCAGCACCGCCGCGATGCCATACAGCACCCCTTTGATGTTCACATCGATCATCTGATCCCACTCTTCCACCTTCAGCGCCGCAATCGGTGAGAGAGGCATAATACCGGCGTTATTGATCATCACATCAATGCGGCCCCATTTCTCCAGTGCATAATCAACAAACTGCGTAACGTCTTCACGGCGTGTCACATCAAGCGCTTTGATCGCCACCTCAGCACCATTGAACCTTAGCTCTTCAGCCAGCGCGGCCAGACGGTTTTCTCGTCGTGCACCCAGCAACAGAATCGCATTCGTTTTCGCCAGTTCTCGTGCGATGCCGGCACCGATACCGCTTGAAGCGCCGGTAATTAAAATCACTTTCTGAGTCATCGTATTTCTCCAGTAAGGTTGTCACTGGCGATCATACGGTGGCTGGATTATAAAGATAATCCACCAAACACTTCACACTCTGGTAACGCAATCTAACCTATGAATGCCGATAAAAATGCTCTCGAAGTCTTTGTGATTGTGGCGCAGACCCGAAATTTTCGACTCGCAGCAGAAAAGCTTGGCGTCACGCGTCCGGCAATCAGTCAGAGTCTGCGACGGCTGGAAGACAGGCTTAATATTACGCTGATGCAACGCACCACGCGTTCGGTTCAGCTGACCGAAGCTGGCCAACGGCTCTATGCCGAGGTGGCTCCGGCGATCAACCAGCTTAACCGTGCCGTCACTGATCTCACCGAACTGGCCACGGAGCCGCGCGGTCAGCTTCGGCTGGCGATCTCATCAATTGCGGAGCGGATGCTGGGAGGAGAGCTGCTGGCGAGCTTTATCACCGCTTACCCGCAGGTTGAGCTGGATATCACCGTTACTGATGAGGAGTTCGATATTGTCGGGCAGGGCTATGACGCGGGTGTACGGCTGGGGGAGGTGATTGCTCAGGATATGATTGCCGTGCCTGTCTCCACCGCACAACGTCAGGTTGCGGTGGCATCACCCACTTATCTCGCGCGTGAAGGCACACCACAACACCCCGAGGAACTGGTCAATCATCGCTGCATAGGCTGGCGAAAAGGCCCAGGATTAGCCCCTTATCGTTGGGAGTTCGCTGAGCAGGGGTGTAATTTTGATGTTGCCGTCAATCCGCAGCTCACCACCAACGACATGGGGGTGATGATTCGCACCGCCTGCGCCGGAGGCGGCATCAGCTTTGGCATGGAAGAGACTTTCCAGCCTTACATCGCGCGTGGCGAACTCATTACTATCCTGGATGAATGGTTGCCCGGTTTTGCCGGGTTCTATCTTTATTTCCCCAGCCGCAAAAATCTGGCCCCCAAGATGAGGGCGCTAATCGATCACGTCAGGCTCTGAACAGGGTGAGCGGCTATGTTTAGTCGCGCTGGTATTGCTGGTCGCTGACCTGCTCCAGCCAGTCAACCGGCGAGCCATTCAGTGACTCGGCGATAGCAATATGCGTCATGGCATTGACCGGCGTTGCGCCATGCCAGTGCTTCACATTTTCCGGGATCCAGACGATATCTCCGGCGTTCATCACCTGAATATCTTCACCTTCACACTGAATCCAGCCTTGTCCATGCGTGATAATCAGGGTCTGCCCCAGTGGATGAGTATGCCATGCAGTGCGGGCGCCCGGCTCAAAGGTCACCGTCGCACCGCCCACACGGGCCGGTTCGGTTGCCTGGAAAGGGGCATCAATACGAACGCTGCCGGTAAAATATTCTGCAGGTCCTTTCCGTGAAGGCTGCGATCCGTTGGCAATAATTTTCATAACTGACTCCTGCTATTAAGGGAAAGCTTAAGTGTAACCGCCTGGCCGGTGCCTGATTACCCTGTTCAGCACGTATGTGGCTATAAGCAGACGTTATTAATAGCCAGAGCAGATGTCAGGTTGTCATGTTATATCGGGTGATAATATTGATTTTTGAGTAGGGTGCAGGCGGTTCGGTTTCGGGTATAAAGCCATGAAAGGCCAGCAGGGTTCGGAAGGCGTGCAGCGCATCGAGCTGTAAATTATGCTCAATCAGCGCATCAATTTTACCTGCCTGAAGCAGGTCGCAATTTTCCTGATCGAGATCGTGACCGATAAACGCATTTACAGGGCGCTTCTGTTCTTCAAACGCGCGCAGTATGCCGGGATTGCCGCCGCCCACGGTGTAAACGGCATCCGCGTCCGCATGGCTCCGCAAAAACGCCGTTACTGACTGATGCATCCTGTCATCAATACCATACCCGCCAGCCAGCACGCTCACCTGATGCTGAGGCGCAAACTGTTGCATCGCTCGCTGAAAACCCAGAATTCTTTCCTGTTCACCAATGAAATCGTGACTACCGGTCACTGCCACGATATGCGAGCGACTGACTCGCAACCATTTTGACATCAGAAAAGCTGCCACCTTGCCAGCATCAAAGTTGTCCATGCCGATGTAACGCAGACGCGCGCTGTCGGGTAAGTCACTCATCATGGTGACTACCGGAATACGCTGCTTCAGCATCAATTCAATAGTGGGATTAAGCTCGCCAGAGCAGGCCGCTTTCAGAATGACACCGTGGCTGTAAAGCGCTTTTTTATTTAGCAGCGCGTTAATCGCTTGTGCCGTAAGATTCGCACCAAAGTGGAAGCGCAGCTGAATTTTAAAGGCAGCAAAGCTGGCGATCTGACTGCTGAGCGCTTCTCGTATCAATGGCTGAAAGCGATCAGGCGTATGCATGATCACGTCGAAAAAGAGTGTTCTGCCTTTTGCCAGCCCCGCCTTTTGCATCAACTCCAGGTCCGCTATTGCCTGTTGAATTCGGTGCAGCGTTCGGGCATGAACGTTACCGCGCTGATGGAGAGCACGGTCAAGGGTTGCGAGGCTAAGTCCCGACTGGGCAGCAATCTGTTTCAGGGTAAATTTAGCCATGTGCTACTCGGGATGCCGGCGAATGAAAGTAGTTTTATCACACTGCGGGCTGTTTTCGGATGGTGATTTGACAATCGCAGTTCAGGATATTCCAGACCCTCAAGCCTGCGGCGATTCGAGAGAACATTTTTTATAATCAGATTCTGCCGGGCTTCTGTTTTAGGGATAGGGCGCTTTGGTTAAGGTCAGTCACAGTGAAATTAGATTACGGCGATGATAACCCCATTTTAGCAATTTATAAGTTAAGGGTTACAGCGGGCAAATATAAAGCAAGATAATATCCCGTGAGTGTATAAATAGTAACCTCTTTGCCGCTTCGCTTATATTTTTACAAAAACCACTTTTTTGTTTTTTACCTCCTGCTAGTGATAGACTGTATATGCATACACTGTCGGGAGGTCGTGTGAAGTACGACAACGATAATGAAATCCGTGCGCTGGTTGGCGCGGTAGTTAGTGATTTGATCAAGGCGGGAGAGCCAGTTCATTTTCACGATATTACGGACGCTCTGTTCAGACTGAGCGAAGAAACCCGTGACAGCAGGCTTAAATCACTGTGTCAGGAAGCGATAGCCTTTTTCACCCGCAAGATGCATTGAGGTTGATGGCGCCGGTTTTTGGCGCCATCCCTGACGCCTGTCCTGTTCATTCACCGGCATCGATTCACTTCAGCGAGAATAAGGTGCCCGAAATCCGTTTTCTGATGATTATGGCTGCCCCTGGTTTTGATCTTCAGGATCATATAAAACGCTTTCTCACCTTCTGAAAAATATAAATCAAAAAGGCTATTGAGATTGCTGGCCAGAGAAAATGGCAAGGGTTTAATTACTGAAGCGGTAATCTGCTCTGTTATCGTTATTATTTTCGGAAAGCTTATTTTCGTCAGGAAATAGGTTTAACGGTAATCATTAATATGAAGTTCCTGCAACATCACTGGACGCACTCTTTTTACAGGTCGATTATGGGAAATAAAATCGTGAGAAGGGAGAAGGAGAATGACGCAGGGAAATGAATGAGAATTAGCGGTTCGACAAGCAGTTAACCTGACCTGCGTTACCGCAGGTCAGTGAATCAGAAGCCGGTATCGTCAGGTGTTCGGCCAACAACGATTTCCAGCGTTTTACGCAGCACATCCATTCTGACCACATCGGAGGTGCATTCAAGTTCAGCAATCAAATAAAGGATAATCGCTTTATTCGTTACGCGCCCCTGGTCGGCCACAATGTCACGAATGACACCGCCCAGCAGTTCTGTTTCAGGAGCAAGTAAATCGCCTTCGCTACGAAAATAATCAATGATGGTTGAATCTGATGAAGAGTGTTGCATGATTTTTCATTCTCTGAAGAAAATTAGTCAGAAGCAATGTGAATAGTCAAAACGAGTGTAGACGCTGTTTTCGTTTTGCCCAACCAGCCGTAAAACATTTCTTTTTCAGGCTGCCGCTTCGGTTAAACTAGCCGCGTAATTCAGGTATCTAACCCTTCAATCAGTGTTTTTTCGAACCATCGGGCGGGCCATCGCTGTTCATGCGATGTGACTTATTATCACGCTCAGCGCTGTCACCCTTAACGCGTTTGCGCGCAGCAACCATGCCATTACGGACTTCAGTGATGGCTTTACGAATAACGGTTACTTTTTCACTGTCATCAGCATCCGCAGCCATGAGTTCAAGCTGTTCTATCAGGGCATTACTGGATACCGATTTGTCTGACTTGAGCAATGTCAGGACGGCTTCACCTATCATGACATCTGTCAGTTTCTCATCTTCACTTCTGTACATACTGGCTTCTCTGATTGCGAATCAATGGCCATGCTGCGGGTCCGTATCTCTCTGCAGGTGCGAAGAGATGCACCTGATACGGGAAAGCAGTACTGGGCTTTTTAACTAGGGTAAACCATCCTGGCGGCGTGACTAAATCGGGCATCCTGAAAAACTGTAATGACTATCACTGGCGACTATCAATCCGTGTTTGCATTAGCTTTCACGACGGAAAAGCAATGCAATGAGCTCGTGCAGATGACGCTCTTCTTCAGGTGTTGCGGCAAGTTCAAGGCGTCGCAACAGTTTACTGCAAATCGCTTTACGACTCAGGCTATGCCCTGCACGCAGAATTTCCACAACAACTGAGCCCAGCGTCTCCTGTTGCGAAGGGGAGTTAGCCTGATTGAAGTAATGGGCAATATCGCTAATTGCTTCAGGGGCTTGTCCGTTCTGGCGCATGTGGGTGTCCTCAGGTGGTTAAAATGTATCGCTCACAGGTTGTGCAAGTTATACATCTTTAGAATTCTTGTACAGAATTTTGGGTTTTTGAGGTGAGTTTTTTTGTGCAAAAAGTGCTTATTGATTTAAATCAATTAGTTAAGAGAGTGTGTGGTGGGGGGAAATTGTACCAAATACCTGTACGGTTTTCACTGCTAAAGTGCTCCGACCTGTACAGGCAGGTCGGTAAACAGGCGTGGGTAAGGTTAATGCTTCAGGAAAATGTCATCCGCGGAGAGCGGGTCAGCAGGTTCTTTACCAAATGTTGTTGATAACCAGTTCGCGGGGCTGGTGCTGCGGGAACCGATAGTTTTGAACCCCATCAGCCATTGACGCGCATGCTGTATCTGCTCAAGACGATTATCATTCACTTCAGATCCAGCCATCACTTTTAGCTCATTAATCAAAAGTTCAACGTTCACTTCCTGACCGGCATTAAACAGGTTCATTGCAGCTTCGCCAATGATGACATTCGCTTTTTCGTCGCTGGAAAAATACAAAATATCCTCCTGTGTGATTGCGGTAAGTAACATTAACTGTAGCAAAAAAATTCACGAAACTTAATCAATTCTACCTATCAATAATATTATTTTAATCGTTGAGGGTTGCATGTGTCATGCCTGTGCAATTCGCTAATACACCTGCCTCTGTTAAATGCGCAGGGTGATTGCTTTTATCCTGACACGTTAATCGCTTCTGCATTTATTTTTGCTGGCGTGAAAAAGAAGAGAGTCGCCAGATAAATTCACTGTGCACGCGTTCATGAAATAAAAAAATTATTGTATATCAATAAAATAAAGCAACTTCTTACAGAAATTGACATCCAGGCTTCACAACTGAAGAAACTTCACATCCACGCGCTACCTCAACGGTATAGCCTGTGCTATAAAGAATAGCCTATGCTAATTATGCTCTTTTCTTAATCAACTCTGGAGACCGCTCTGATGACGACAGTAAAACCAATAGCCACCTTGTTACTGAGTGCTCTGCTGACTCTGGTGACGGCTGCCAGTTGTAATGCAGCAGAAAAATTTAAGGTTGTGACAACGTTTACGGTCATTGCTGACATGGCGAAAAACGTGGCGGGCGAGGCTGCTGAAGTCACTTCCATTACTAAACCGGGTGCTGAGATACATGAATATCAGCCTACGCCCGGCGATATTAAGCGTGCCCAGGGTGCGCAGCTCATCATGGCAAATGGGCTGAATCTCGAACGCTGGTTTCAGCGCTTCTACCAGCATCTGGATGGTGTTCCGGAAGTCGTGGTCTCTGCTGGTGTAGAACCAATGGGAATTAGCGAGGGGCCCTACAACGGAAAACCAAATCCTCACGCGTGGATGTCCCCGGACAATGCACTGATCTATGTCGATAACATTCGCGACGCACTGATGAAATATGACCCCGCTAATGGGGATATCTATCGTCAGAACGCAGCAGCCTATAAGCAAAAAATCACCGCAGCGCTGGATCCATTACGGCAACAGATTGCCGGGATTCCAGCGGATAAGCGCTGGATGGTCACCAGCGAAGGCGCTTTTTCCTATCTGGCACGTGATCTGGGTATGAAAGAACTCTATCTCTGGCCTGTTAATGCTGACCAGCAAGGCACGCCGCAACAGGTAAGAAACGTCATTGATCAGGTGAAAAAAAATGCAATTCCGGCGGTGTTCAGCGAAAGCACGGTATCGGATAAGCCCGCCCGACAGGTCGCCAGGGAAACCGGTGCGTATTACGGTGGCGTGCTCTACGTTGACTCACTGAGCACCGCTCAGGGACCGGTGCCGACTTATCTTGATCTGCTTAGCGTCACCACAGAGACACTGGTCAAGGGCATTAAAGCGGGGGAGAGAGCAAAATGACCGATACCATCGTGGTTTCTGATGTCACCGTGACCTATCGTAACGGTCACACCGCATTGCATGGCGCCAGTTTCCGCGTACCCGGCGGATCGATTGCGGCATTGGTAGGCGTGAATGGCTCAGGTAAGTCAACGTTGTTTAAAGCGCTGATGGGTTTTGTCCGGCTTGCCAGCGGCAGCATCTCGGTGCTGGGTATGCCGACGCGCCAGGCACTGCGCAAAAGTCTTGTAGCCTATGTGCCACAGTCGGAAGACGTGGATTGGTCTTTTCCGGTGCTGGTTGAGGATGTCGTCATGATGGGGCGCTACGGTCATATGGGCCTGCTACGCCGGCCTAAACCGCACGACCAGCAGATTGTCAGCGAGGCGCTGGCGCGGGTCGATATGCTTGACTACCGCCATCGTCAGATCGGTGAGCTTTCTGGCGGGCAAAAGAAAAGGGTATTCCTGGCACGCGCCATTGCCCAGCAGGGCAGCGTTATCCTGCTGGATGAGCCGTTTACCGGCGTGGACGTTCAGACAGAGGCCAGAATCATCAGTCTGCTGGGTGAGTTGCGCGATGAAGGCAAGACCATGCTGGTTTCCACACATAATCTGGGGTCCGTTACCGAGTTCTGCGATTACACCGTCATGGTTAAAGGCACTGTTCTGGCCAGCGGCCCGACCCGGACCACCTTTACTGCCGCAAACCTTGAGCGCGCATTCAGCGGCGTACTGCGTCATGTCATGGTGAAAGGGCTGGACGATCAGATCATCACTGATGACGAACGGCCTTTTATTGCGCCTCGCACGACACGTGAAGATGGGAACTGACCATGGAACTGCTACTGGAGCCTTTTGGCTATCACTACATGCTCAACGCGATGTGGGTCTCCGCTATGGTTGGCGGACTCTGCGCATTTCTCTCCTGCTACCTCATGCTGAAAGGCTGGTCGCTGATTGGTGATGCCCTTTCTCACTCTATCGTGCCGGGTGTTGCAGGCGCTTACATGCTGGGGCTGCCGTTTGCGCTGGGGGCATTTCTCTCAGGTGGTCTGGCGGCGGGCAGCATGCTGCTGCTTAATCAGCGCACCCGATTAAAAGAAGATGCGATCATCGGTCTCATCTTCTCTTCATTCTTTGGTCTCGGGCTGTTTATGGTGTCGCTCAATCCGACAGCCGTGAACATTCAGACAATTGTGCTGGGCAATATTCTGGCGATTGCGCCCGCGGATATCCTTCAGCTGGCGCTGATTGGCGGACTGTCGATCATCATACTGCTGTTTAAGTGGAAAGACCTGATGGTCACCTTTTTTGATGAAAATCACGCACGCGCCATCGGATTACGGCCTGAACGCCTGAAAGTTCTGTTTTTTACGCTGCTGGCAGTCTCAACCGTGGCGGCGCTGCAAACGGTCGGCGCGTTCCTGGTGATCTGTCTGGTGGTAACACCGGGCGCAACGGCGTGGCTGCTCACCGATCGCTTTCCGCGTCTGCTGATGATTGCCGTCGCGATTGGCAGCATCACCAGTTTCCTCGGTGCATGGGTGAGTTACTACTTAGATGGCGCAACGGGCGGCATCATTGTGGTGGCGCAGACGTTGCTGTTCCTGCTGGCGTTTGTGTTTGCGCCGAAACATGGCTTGCTGGCTAACCGGCGTCGCAGCTGCCAGCAACCTGATGAGGAGCCTGGCTGATGTGGATTTTAGAACCTTTCCAGTTCGCTTTTATGAACAGTGCGTTACTCATCGCGCTGGTGGTAGCCATCCCCTGTTCGTTGCTGTCAGTATTTCTGGTGCTGAAAGGCTGGGCGTTGATGGGCGATGCCATGAGCCATGCGGTGTTTCCCGGCATTGTGCTCGCCTGGATGGTGGGGCTGCCGCTGGGGGTGGGCGCGTTCGTCGCGGGTCTCTTCTGCGCTGTCGCCAGCGGTTTTTTGCAGGACAACAGCCGTATCAAACAGGATACGGTGCTGGGCATCGTCTTCTCTGGCATGTTCGCTGTGGGGCTAATCCTGTATATCGCCGTGAAACCTGAAGTGCATCTCGATCACATTCTGTTTGGGGACATGCTGGGCATTACTGGCGCGGATATTTTTCAGACATTTGTTATCGCAGCGGTCATCGTAATGGTGATTGCGGTGAAGTGGCGTGACTTCATGTTGTTCAGCTTCGACCCGCAGCAGGCTCAGGTCTCTGGCTTACCGGCGCGCTGGCTGCATTACGGGCTGCTCTGCATGGTTTCATTGACCATTGTGGCGACGCTGAAAGCGGTGGGGATTATCCTGTCAATTTCTCTGCTGATAGCACCTGGCGCTATTGCGGTGCTTCTCACCCGTCGTTTTTCGCATGCGTTACTGGTGGCGGTCGTGGTTTCGGTGTTGGTGTCGCTGAGTGGGGTTTACCTCTCGTTCTTTATCGACAGCGCCCCAGCGCCAACGATCGTTGTGTTGTTTGCGCTGGTGTTTGTTGTGGCGATGGTGGTAGCGGGGCGAAAATCCCGGCAGCTGGCACGTCTTACACTTCGCGAAGGCGGCCGGGCTGGGTAAGATGCTGACCACGAAGAAAGGAGTAAGGCACTGATTTGAGTGCAGGCTTCCCGTTCTCATCAGGCTAAAATCTATCTGAAGTGACTTTATGTGAATAAGGTCACTTTTTATTTTGGAGAAACTTTTGGGGGCGACCTACCCTGTGCCAGAAGCGGACATTGATGATATTGAACGGTCTTAAACATGGGTGTGCTCCTCAGGCATATCTGCTTATTCATCTGAATAGAAGATGCGGTATGTACTCCCATCCCTGTGAACACGGGCAAATCCTGCCTGATTTAAATGCATGCCTGCAATGAGCAGTTTCTCGCTGACCGCTTGTTCCATTATTTTTTTACGTGTCTCCCCGGCCTGAGCAGGATCGACGTCGAATAAAATTGAAACAGCCGGTTGTGCTGACTGAATATGCGGGTAGTGGACAATATCACCCCATATTAATAATCTCTCATTCCCGGAATCGATGCGAAAACCGGTATGCCCAGGCGTGTGGCCTGGTAAAAATACTGGAAGAATCTCTTCGGCTATTTTCCCACCGTTGAAAAAGCGGATGTTTGGGGCATAAACATTTAAGGTTTGCCGTACCAGCAAAAAATTACGCTGCCCGCGCTCATTCGCCATTTCGCGTTTTTTATCATCCCGCCAGTACTGCGCTTCGAGAGGGTGCAGAATAATTTCAGCGCATTTAAAAACCGGCTCTTTTTCAGCATCGAGCAGGCCTCCAATATGATCCGGATGGCAGTGCGTTAATAAAACGGTATCCACGTCATCAGGGCGGACGCCCAATGCAGCAAGATTTGCCATAAGGTGTCCCGGCGCGCCGGGGCCAGCATCAACCAGCATCACCCGTCCACGGCCGCGAATAAGGTAACAGTTAATATGGATATCACCGGGTTTATCGATTCCGGCACGGTACTGAATAGCGTCCGCATCAGCGTTTTCAATACCTGATAGCAGCTCCAGACTGGCATTTATCGTGCCGTCACTTAGCGCGGTTATCTGAAAATCGCCAACCTGGCGGAACGGAAAAGGATTGATCATCACGACCTCGGGGTCAGTTGCGGGCGAAAAGGTGTTCTGCTTGTGAGCCAAAGCAGCGTATTCGGGCCGTCAGACCAGAGGTGTGTTGGGTGACAACATCCAGTTCTCGCATAAAATTCTCCATCACTTCAGGGGTTCTCAATGTTGTCAGCCGATAAAAGAGCTCGGCGTACACCGGCTGCCCACAGCCCGGTTTTACAACAATAAAAATGATATGCACATTTTCGCGGTCTGCGCCGAGGATGTCACAGCAGAGGGCGCTGCATGCGTCGGTAAAATCGCAGAGATTTTTGAACCGGTCAGCGTGGTTTTCAGAAAAATAAAAAGTCAGATTAGGCATGATGTTATCGCATCCCTTTTTCAGTGCTCTGCAATTGCGGAATAAGGGACTCGTAGAGGTACACTCCGGGCATATCCATGAAGGGCGAAGCAATTTCATAAGGCAGGGCATAGATAACGCGATGTAAAGGTGATTTATCCAGCGCCACCGCATCCATTTCAAGTCCGTGATAGCCCAGCTCGGTCTCCAGGACGTCAATTGTCTTAGTGCTGATAAGCAGAATCTCATCGGCAGAGAGCCCTGGGATCAGGCCTTCGCCGGCATACAGGTTACGATGCCAGTCAGTAATGAAGGCCTGCCAGCGGGAGAAATTACCGCCTCCTTTTAAACGGTACTCCTCACTGCTGAGCACCTCCGCATCATTGACGGTGTGAATAGCAAGATAAGCAGGGCAGCCAGATTTGAGAGCACGAAAACGTTGAGAGGTAGTAAAGCCAGTAACAGAGATTAATGCGGGTAACTTTTGTTGGCTGTAAAACGCATTCCAGTCAGCCTCGCTTTCAGCATCGTTATATGAACACTCTACGGTATAGAACATCAGCCCATCTCCACATGAGTTATCAACGCAAGCAAACAGGTTTGCTCAATGATTTTTCATCATGCTACAAGCTGGTTTAATCGCTTAAAATCGATAATATGTCATGTGTCAGTGATATTTAGTCACTAAAGGCAAGAGCAAAGAGCTTTTATATGCGCAGAAAAATACCCAGTAGTGCGTCGCTTCAGGCTTTTGATGCTGCAGCGCGACACGGAAACTTTGCCCGGGCGTCAGAAGAGTTATCCTTAACAGAAGGGGCGATTAGCCGTCAGATTGCGCGCCTGGAAGCGTTGCTGAACTGTAAACTGTTTGACCGTGTGGGAAGCCGGGTAAAACTTAATCCGGTCGGCGCGCGCTACGCGCATCACGTGCGTGAAATCCTTGAGCGCCTTGAAAGAGATACGCAATACATATTGGGCCTGCCACAAGGCAGTCAAAGCCTTGATATCGCCGTCCTGCCGACCTTTGCCAGCCGCTGGCTTATTCCCCGTTTGAACAGCTTCAACGCATTGTTTCCGGCAATAACGTTAAATATTGCCGCCAGAACGGATCCTTTTATTTTGCCTGGCAGTGGTTATGATGCGGTGATTCATTTTGAGCATTCCGCGTGGGCAGGTATGCGTGTGCAATTTCTGTTTCAGGAAAATCTGCTGCCTGTCTGCCATCCTGCTTTGTTAACTGATGATGACGTCAATCAGCAATTAAATAAACTTCCGCGCATTCATCGGCGGCAGAATCCTGATGCATGGCATCGCTATGCGCAGGAGAGTGGAATAGAGCTTGATAACCCGGCGCAGGGGGCGCGGTACGATCTGCATGAAATGGCCATCGCGGCCGTAATGGCGGGGCAGGGAGTCGCATTAGTTCCTCGTATGTATATTGAGAATGAATTAAGTTGCGGCACACTTGTTTCACCGTGGCCTGCATCAGATAGCCTGAGCAAAAGATTCTGTTTAATAAAACCCACGGACACGCATATAAGTGAGCCAGCTCTAAACAGTTTTGAGCGCTGGTTGCTGGCTGAAATGAATACGCACACAAGTAACACAAAAATTTGGTGATGTCCGCTTCCCGCTCAGTTTGGATCTCCGGTCTCAGCGAAGACGTTATGTGAGTACCAGATCAACGATCTAATAATCAACATTTGCTGTGGGACGGCGATTCGCACAGGCAGTGTGGGTATAAAGTCTGTGCTGTTGAACAGATTGTATGCTGGCAATTCCGCCATAATGTTGAGAAAACTCTAAGCATTGTTTCTAACGTCTTTACCCAAAAATTATTGTTATTAAGGCTGGCTTCCTGCCAAAGCGGCCATCGAAATCGCCAGATCGTTAAAGAGCTGAAGAAAATATCTGTCAGTGATTATGATCTCTCAGGAAAACTGTCAGCACATCTTTTGGCGGAGTACCCTTGCACTCAGAAATTAACCAGCCCACCGCCCCGCGATGGTAAGAACCATGAAAGAGCATGTGATTTATCATATCTGCAGCAGTCATTTCTCCTTCACTACCATCGACAAAGCTGAACTTAATTGTTTCTTTTAAATCGGCAGGAGACATCGAACTTACGCGCTGGATATACCAGTTTATACAGTCGTTCATTTTAACTTCAAGTTCATCTGCTGAGGGTGTTTCAGGGGTGTTGAGGGCAGTGTAGCCATGCTTATGCCCCGAAATATTTGCTCTAAAGATCATATCAACCACATAAATATGGTTCATCAGTCTAAGCATCAGATGACGCTTTTCTGCATAGGCAGATTCACTGATGCCTTTAATCACCTTTAGCGTTTCAGCATCAATCCAGCGTTTAAATTTTAAGAGTGTAACCAGCGAAGTGTTGTCCATGAGTTTTTCCGTGATTTTCCTGTTCCGATAGCATATCAATTATGCACGTAATGTAGCCGAGCCTCTGATTCTAAGGCATACGTATAAACAATGCTCGCTCCTCGCAGACGTCAGTCCGCAGAAATGCTCCATGAGTCTCAGTAGGGGAGCGTCAAAGAACGCTTATGATAAAAGCTTTCCCTCACATACAGTACAATGTGCATGCTTGATGTTAGAACTTCACAGGCAGTGAATCTTGTTAATAAGGAATTCAAACGTGATTGATTTCACCCGTTTTATCGAGCGCTTTGAACAGCTCAATGCTCAGTTACTTCCTCCTGCTAAAGTCATCGAAAGACAACTCAATGGGTTGTATATAAGGAGATATGAGCCAAAAACGATCGTGGATGAGGTTCTCATCGTATATCACGGTGGTGGTGTTAACTCTGATGCTGGTTACGACATTCTTGCAAGACAGTTGAGCTCCGCTCTACCCGTCTGTGTTTATCTCATTGATCTCCGTGGGCACGGTCGCTCAACGGGAATCCGAGGGGATGCTTCAAGCCCTGAGCAAATCTGGCAGGATGTTGATAAAGTCATCGATTATGCTCGCGCTTCTTTTAGCGATGCCAGGGTTCATTTGCTTGGTCATTCCAGTGGCGGTGGCATGCTGATCAACTACTTTACGCAATATTCTCTATCGCGGAAAGTTGAAAGCCTGATTTTGCTAGCCCCAGCGTTAGGCCCTTTTTTACCCCCGAATCTGAACCGGGATTCTTCCATTCCCTTTGCATCGATAAACCGTTGGAGCTTCATAATCAATGCAATGAGTGGGGGTTTTCTTTGTGGTCATTCTACGGGAGTAAGGCTTAAATTTCCCTGTGAGGTGATCAATTCGAGGCCGGACTTCGTTCAGACTTATAGCGTTAATATGGCTAATGCCCTTACCCCTCGTAATCCAGCAAGGCAACTCAAAGCGATTTCGATTCCACTAACAATCATGCTTGCTGAGCATGACGAACTGTTTGATGTAAGCAGAATGGATGAGTTTTTCAGGAGCTGCGGCAATCCGCATTTAACCAGGCGAATTGTTGAGGGCAGCACACATCTCGAGTGTATTTTTGAGTTAACAGATATCCTGAGAGAACACTTCAGACGGCTGTCTTCAATGACGGATTACAAACATGAGTAGTTATCTTTTAAAGGGCAGAATTGCCTGATCGTCATGAGGCTAACTCATGTTTTTCCTCGTCTCGGATAACTATAATCGTCTCTCCTGACTCCTTGAAATTTTTATATGACAATCTCCTGACGTGCTGCTCATTCTCATCTGACCAGCCCCCATCCAGGGTGACTTTATGTACAGAGGGGCATTTTTTTTACAAACCTCATTTTGCATCAGCAGTTATGTGCCAGAAATGGACGCTTCACGCATCCAGTTTCAAAGATGATCAATATCTGCCTGCCTGAAAAATTAATTTAAGAAATCATTCATAAAGACGAAACTTTATTTATTCAATATTAGTAGTTTGGCGTGCTCGATTCATTTTAAACGGAGTCTTAATGCGTCTTTTTCATTTCAGTGATAATTCTGATATTACTATATTTAAACCTCGCCAGTTAAGGGTTCATGTTGATCGACCTGCCGGGCAGGAGTGGTTAAACGGCTCACTGATATGGGCTACGGATGAAGCGCATGAATTACTTTATCTTTTCCCTCGTGAGTGCCCACGTATCATTTACTGGCCACGACCTGACACAAACAGAGTGGACATTGAAAAATGGATGGGCAGTGACTCCCAGGCCACGGCGATTGCTTGTATTGAACATGCATGGCTATCACGTTTTCAAAGCGGGAAAATTTACAGATATGAATTGCCAGTAGATGGCTTTGAACCAACAGGAGAGGTCGGTATGTGGGTATCTCAAAATAATGTTATCCCAACTGACTTGAAAGCGTTTTCCAACCTTGATACTGAACTTGCATTGCGCAATATAACGCTTCGGGTAATGGAAAGGCTAACGCCACTCAAAAGCGTATGGCTGACATCACTTCACGCCAGTGGGATAAGATTGAGAAACGCACAAGACTGGGGCAAGCCTGGCTGGACGCATTCCAGGCCGGGTCGCCAGATTTTTGTATAAACGTGTTACCGACAGGTAAGGCCCTTACATCGGTGATGCCTGATCATCGTTAATAGCAGACCTTAGCCTGACGTCAGTCCGCTTGATACCGTAAGCGGACCGGTAAAATGCTTTGTATCTGAGCCACGCCTTAAGGGCTGGTTGGTGGCTGCGTATTAATTTAAATGACTGAGACCGGAACACTCGTGCTGGTTCAGAACGTTACGAAGTCAGAAAAGCGATTCTTTAATGCTGATTTCATCCACGCGAAGGATTGAAGACATATCAAAGCCGTCCATGTCAGACATGAACTCCTTGCTGGTCATATATTTCTGATTTAAGGCTTCTATTTCGGCCCCTTCCTGATACGTCACTGTTGCAATGACCTGACATTCTTTCCCCAGATAAACATGATTGACATATATACCAAAGGCCGGAAGAGAGACCATGTGCTGGGGCCAGTGTCTGTGAAAATAAATTTCTGCTGACTGTCTGTCTTTGAGTGTATAGATTCTGACCTGCTTCATGATATCCGTCCCGCTGTGAGAGTTTCATTTAGAGGAAAGCCAAAGCATACCAACTCTGTTACTGAGTAATTAGCAAAAGACTGCATTTAGCCCTTAACCGACATTGTTCCCGCACGTGATGCAAACGCCATTCTTCGTTACATATCGAATGTCACTACTTACTTTCTAACAGACCCAGGCCATAAGACCCGAAACGCCGCTTCTGGCGGTTCGGCGAAGTTAAGCTGTCTGCCAGTTAGCGTAATCAGGCCAACGTCCCGGTATGCCGGAGAGCTTAAGGTGGCGGGAGATCTATTCTGACCGCCGCGGTGTGCCGGAAGAGGCCACCGGTGGCTTAAGCTGCAGGGATATTGTCTGGAGCAAACCAGCCGCCGCTGCCAGACAACTTTATCCGGAAATACTTAGCTGATTTCATCTTTTGCAAAACCAGCCTGTAGTCTTTTCAGTATGACACTCATGCCCCTGCTGACAATCCGATCCTCTCGCATTACTGTCCCCAGAGTTCGATGAAGCGAGGGCGTCACAGAGTAAAGACTCAGACCCTGCCTTTCATCAATATTTGCAACAGACATACGGGGAACGATGCTGTAGCCCAGACCGGAACGTACCATCTTTTTAATGGCCTCAATACTGCCAAGCTCCATCATGGGGCTGACAGTTAGCCCGGCATTATGAAACCATTCGTCGATCAAGGCGCGTGTCCCGCTCCCAGGTTCAAAAACAATCAGCGGCAGTGACAAAAGGGCATCGGGAGACAGCGGTTTCACGCTCTGATCTGGTGCATCCTTTTCCATGATCACAACAAACTCATCAGTGCCTAGCGGGCTTACTCTCAGGCATTTGCCGTTAGCTGGAAGTGTTACAAGCCCAATATCTATACGATTCTCCTCCACGCTCCGGACAATATCGGAAGTATTGCCCGTGCGGACGTCTACTTTTAGCAGAGGATGTGCCTGTCGCAGCTGCTGCAGTACGGGAGGCAGAAGATGAATACAGGCCGTTGCCCCCATGCCGACAGTAACGGTGCCGGTTATGTCGTCTGAGTGCAGAGACACTGACTCAATGGCTGTATTGATTACTGAATCAATTTTTATACAGTGCTCAGAAAAAGTCAGCCCCGCTGGAGTGGGTCTTATTCCCCGGCTGGTTCGCTCAATCAGGCGGACCTGGAGTGTCTGCTCCAGCTGTCTTATCTGCAGGCTGACAGCAGGTTGTGAGAGTCCGAGAGCGTCTGCTGCGCCAGAGAAACTGCCCCGGCTGATGACCATCCTGAAAGTCGTAAGGTGATCCAGGTTCAGGTTTGCCATGTCAAAGTTTTCCTTATACCGCTGATAAGTCCCGCAGTCTGACTGAAATTATTTACCCGGGTTAGTCTTTGTTTCTCAGAAGAAAAAGAGCCTTACCGATGGAAATAACAGAAGCAGATAAAAAACATATTCCTGCTATCCAGCAGATTTATGCTTACCACGTATTACAGGGCACCGCTACTTTTGAAACCGAACCGCCGGATGCAGCTGAAATAGCAGCCCGACTGGAAAAGGTGCGTTCAGCAGGACTGCCCTGGTTTGTGGCGGTTGAGGACGGACAGGTCCGGGGGTATTGCTACCTCTCCTTTTACAGGGAACGTCGCGCCTACCGTTTTACCCTGGAAGATTCCGTCTATATGGATGTCAATTATCAGGGACGAGGCACCGGCAAAATGTTGTTATCCCATGCGATAGCCTGGGCAGAAGCCCGTGGCTTTCGCCAGCTCGTAGCCGTGGTGGGAAATAGCGAAAACAGGGGCTCTCTTGCTCTGCATAGTGCTGCAGGCTTCAGCATCACCGGCACACTCCGGTCGGTAGGATTTAAGCATGGGCGCTGGCTCGATACGGTCATTCTGCAGCGCGCGCTCGGACAGGGCGACGCAACGCTTGCGGAGAGCAATTGATGACAGACGGACATCTGACCGGGCGCAATATTTTCTGCGTTGGTATGGCACAGCTTATCAACTGGGGAATTACGTTCTACATGCCCGGCGTTTTCGGAACCGCCATCTTGGCAGAGACGGGCTGGTCTCCGGTGGTGACTTTCTCTGGCCTTACCGTTGCCATGCTGGTCATGGGGCTGGTTTCGCCGCTGACAGGTTATGTCATGGCTCGGACCGGCGGACGATTAATGATGATGGCAGGGACTGTTGCTGAAAGTTTCTGATGCAGCCTGCGAAATTGATGTTCTGGAGGTATCTGCGTCAATTAAAGTCTGACTTGCGAGGGCTGCAACTGCAGCCTTATTTCAGGAGCGGACATTACTTATGTATAAAATCCAACATAACAGAGCATTTTTATGTTACAGGGACATATCAGCGATATTTGCCAAAGACTAATCGATAACTGGAGAAAAGAAACAGGAGTGCTTTTTACAAGGAAATCTTTCACACAGTAATGATGAGATAAGAACATCTGATTGCATCATGTTATTAGCCATTTAAAGCCGGAATGATTGATGAAGCGCTTTTGAAAGCAGATCTACAGCTTCGTCCCCATATGATTGGGCGCTTCGTATGAACACGATATTATGGTCAGGAATAGTAGGCATATTCTCAAGAATAACCATGTGGCCTGATACCTTTCCCCGATCCATTAAACTTACGGCCAGTCCTGCTTCGACACATGCCTGGACCGCCTTACTTGAATGGCTCTCCAGCACGATGCGCGAACGTCGACCTGAAGCTTTGAGCGAGGCGGTAATAGCCTTACGATAAATACATGGCGCTGCGTAGACAGCCAGAGGCAAGGGGGTTTCAAGCGCCACAGTATTGTTCAGAGGACCTACCCAGACGGGCGTGGTTGACATTAACAACTGCGCATTGGGACTGGTTTTTTCTTTAGGCTGGACGACCACTGCCGCATCCAGTTTTCCTCGATCTATCCACTCTTCAAGCTCGTTACTGGGCCCCATTTTCAACTCCATTACAACGTTCGGCCACGCCGCACTAAATGGAGGAAGTATCTCCCGGATAACCTGAGCAGCATACTCATCAGGCATGCCAAGGATGATTCGCCCGGTAAGATTCGCCCCATGAAGGTCAGCCAGTATCTGATCGTGCGAGCGCAGGAGCTCTGCTGTTGAGCGCAGAAGCTTTTTCCCTAGTGCAGTCAGCATTACGGACTGATTATCGCGTTGCAGTAACTGCCCACCTGCAACGGCCTCCAGACGCTGAATGTGAATGCTCACTGCCGCAGGACTCTTATGGAGGAGTTTAGCTGCAGCGCTGAATTTTCCTGTTCGTACGACAGCATGAAAAGTGCGAAGTAGCTCGATAGAAAGCGTTGTGGTCAATGTTTACCTTCTTTAAACCAGTTGTACATATCATTTTGATTTACCAGATTACACCCATCTATTACCTTTTTGGAATGAGCAAACTAAATCAATTTCAAAGAAAAAAGTCGTTAAGCCTTAACTGGCTTTATACCATTCCTCTGCCGCTGCTTGAGGTAGCTTTACTGTTTTCCTGGAGTTCAGGCTTCATCGGCGCACGCTTTTCGATTAATTACGCCCCAGCATTACTGGTCGTGTTCTGGCGCTATGTTTTGTTAACGCTGCTCCTCTTACCCTTCGTGTTCCGACCCCTGTTAAAAATACCTTCCAGAGTACTAATGATAAATGCCGGAATCGGCCTGCTGGCCATGGTCGGATACATGATCGGTGTGACCCAGGGGATTGCATTAGGTGTCCCGGCGGGACTCGCAGCCCTGTGTGCTGACCTGCTTCCGCTGGGAATGGCGCTGCTGGCGACAGCATTTTTGGGGGAACGGTTAGCCACCCGGGTCTGGCTTGGGCTTCTCACGGGACTGCTCGGCGTGATATGGGTGACCCGTAACGTGCTCACTTTTGGCAACGCCCCACTCTGGGCTTATGGTTTGCCGGTAGCGGGTATGCTGTCGCTTGCAGTAGCAACGCTTTGGCAGAAACGCAGTAATGATTCACAGTCAATGGATCTCTTGCCCAATCTCTGGCTCCAGTGTTTCGTCGCGGTAATTGCCTTTGCTGTAATTGGCGGCATTAACGGCGACCTGGCACCAATCCCCACATTGGGATTCACGCTCAGCGTCTTATGGACGGCGACTCTGCCAACTTTTGGTGGCTACGGTCTCTACTGGATTTGTCTACGCCGGAGCTCAGCAACCCGTGTTACCACCGTGCTGTACCTCAGTCCACCTGTCACAATGATCTGGGCATGGGCTATGTTCAATGAGCCCCTTTCCTGGCAGATGGCTTTCGGTATGGCGATTTCTTCTGTCGGGATCTGGATGGTCATACGTGGTGAGGCAGCAGATAAAAATCCTCCCTCATGAGCACCCATTTTAATCCGATTTGCTAATTAGCCGGGAGTCACTCTTTGCGGGGTCATGAGAACATGGATCTGTGACCTGCTTTCCAAAGATTTATACATCGCGATATCTGCAATGTCCGATTCTCGCTCATAGCGGACCTCAGCTCAGTTAGCTTGTCCGCTTTGTGCCAGATGCGTATATCTATCAACGGGGAGCAGGTCAATCTTGCTGTTAAAATCAGCAATCACCTCATCCCTATCGATTGCCATTCTCTCCATTGAATATTATCTGGTTTCAGACACGCACCCTATGCCTGTCAGGCATCCCTTTACTGCTGTTCTTCAGCCTGGTGGCGAAAGCGGTTAGCGTTTCCCCATTCGCAAAGAGGTTGTAACGCCTGCGCCAGCGAACGACCAAACTCAGTGATGCTGTATTCAACCTTAGGCGGCACCTCCTGGAAATCATGTCTTACCAGAATGCCGTCCTCTGTTAAATTTTTGAGTTGCTGGATCAGCACTTTTTCACTGATACCTTCAACGAGTCGTTTGAGTTCTCCAAAACGACGCGGACCAAACTGAAGATGGAATAACATAATGGGTTTCCATTTACCGCCAATATAACGAAAGGCCACATCAAGGCCGCAGATCGGCTCCATAACTTTTTCCTTATACATACCTTTAGGTAGGTACTGTTACATAAGAAGGTATAGCGTTACTATCTTTTTTTACTTCGCAATTGGGACAAAAACATGGGCAAACTGACAGGAAAAGTTGTGGTTATTACTGGCGCTAACAGTGGCATCGGACTGGCATCGGCGAAGCGTTTTGCCGCGGAGGGCGCGCAGCTCTTTATGACGGGACGTCGTGCAGCCGAACTCGAACAAGCTGTTCTGGAAGTGGGCCATAATGCGGTGGGGATACCCAGCGACATCTCTAAAATGCAGGATCTTGAGGCATTTTTTCAGGAAGTTCAGCGGCAGGCCGGGCATATTGACGTACTTTTCGCCAACGCTGGCGGCGGAGATTTCGCCGCTTTGGCGGATGTTACTGAAGCGCATTATTACCGAATTTTTGACACCAATGTTAAAGGCACACTTTTTACCGTACAGAAAGCGCTGCCTTTACTGAAAGAGGGAGCTTCAGTCATACTGACCGGTTCTACCAGTGCCACGACCGGCGTGCCGGCATTTAGCGTTTACAGCGCCAGCAAAGCTGCCGTGCGCAATTTTGCACGGGCATGGATCCTTGAGCTGGCACCGAAAAAGATTCGGGTTAATATTCTGGTGCCAGGCGCAACCTCGACTCCAGGCTGGCATGGTCTTTCACCTGACGAGACATTCAACAGTGAAATGATCCGTGCGGTTGAATCCACCACGCCGCTGGGCCGGCTGGCTGACCCCGCAGAAGTGGCCGCTGCGGCACTGTTCCTGGCATCGAATGACAGCAGTTTCGTTAACGGAAGCGAACTGTTTGTTGACGGTGGCTCAGCGCAAATCTAGTGATTATCTACGCTTAATAAGGCTTTACAGAGGTTCGGTTTCTCCGGGCTTCTGTATCTAAAAGAATATCAGACCCTCTGTGGTGCTCAGCTTCTGATACACCTTCTTTTAGCAAGGTCCGTTCTTCGCTCATAGCGGACGTTCATCTGACTCCATCCGCTTTGTGCCAGGAGCGGACGTTGCATTAATTATTGATTTGCATGTTAAAAGTGTGAACAAAAAAACCGCCTTTGTAAGGCGGTTTCAAACTTGGTTGCTCTGTATATCAGATTAAAATCTGGGTAAGTTCCCCAAGTTATCTAGTTCAGTTTTGTTTGGGTCAGTCGTAATATACCCACTGTCCATAACTTCAACGACAGCGCCGATATCCCATTTCTTAGTGGATTGGTTCCAAGTTACGGTTCTAAAGGTAATTTTACCGGAACTGATCAACTCACTAACAAACTTTCTTGAGTTCACAGAACCTTCACGATCAAGTGATTTATTATCAATATTTTTATGGGTTTTTACCCACTCGATATGCTGCCCTTTACTATCCATACGGATTGCTGAAATGTAGAAGTCTGTCATTTTTATTTTCTCCAGAGGACGACTGCGATATGCAATCGCTACAAATCATATCAGGTCATAAGATCTTAATTTCAAGGCAGAGTTAGGAAATTTGATTCCCTATCCTGATCAGCAAAGGAGCTAGAACTTTCCACTTAGTAGGCCAGTCTTGGGCAAGGTGATTTGGCATCGTTCCAGAAAATCGCAGGTGCAAAAGCAGAATTGTCACTCTCTGGACACATCAACCGCAACCTCTTCTGATCGCTAAATAATGACCGATTGTTACAGCATGACCGTAACAACAACGTCGGCTCCTCGCTCATAGCAGACATATGTCTTGCGTTAGTCCACTTTGTGCCAGAAGCGGACATCACTGGTAATGAGAGTTAAGGTTCTTTTGATCCTGATGTTTAGTGTCAGCAGCTCGCCCATCCTGAAGTTGAACATGATGAAAACATCAGTCCTGGGACTTACTCATTCATAATAGGGAGTTTTTTAAGAAACTCTTTTAGATTCCAGGCATCCCACGGCAGATGTTCGGTAATACCTATAATCACAATTTCTGTTTCAGCAGAGACATCACGGATGATCTTAAGCGTCTGAGCAAGATTTAGTTTTCCTACCGGGTACACCGCCTGCCAGTCAAACTCAGGTTCAGGCTCCGCAAACAGCAGCGAACGGAAAACGTCCGGATTGAGGACGTCCAGGTCCAGATGCACGGCAAGTTTGTGGATGTTCTGTTCTTTTATCCAGCGGGTGATCCTGCCACTGCTTTCATAAAGCTCTTCCGGTCGGGCTACCTGCAGACCCAGCTCGCTGATAACGGCCATTTCCTGTTCTGTCAGCCCCTCTTTAATCAGGCCGGCATACATGACGCGTGAGGGTTCTACCGGGGTCTGTACTTTAGAAGCAAACTCCGGATCACCGCCGCCCAAAAGATTGCCCAGTACCATAGTATGGCCGTTTGTAAAATCGCGCGGAGTCTTCACATCAGGGTGTGAATCAATCCACAGTACACCCATCTCGCCATTGTGTTTGTGGTTCATCCAGGCAAAAGGGGCCTGGTCCACAAGGCAGTCACCGCCAAATACCACGATATGATCTGGATCTTCTTTTTCCAGTACCGCCCAGGCCTCATCATGCTGGCTGAGTAACTGCCGGCGATAAAGAAGCCCATCTTCAGGCTCAGGTGAGTCCGGGTTGAATTCCGGTACGTTGATAGTGTACAAAGGGGAGCATGTTTCCGGGGAAAGCCAGTGCAGAAGTCGGGCACCAAACCCGTAAAGCTCCTGATTGCCACCCTGCCACTGCGGAAATAAGATCCTGATCGTTTTTTTCGTGTTATCAGTCATTTTAACTCCTCGGTTTCAGAACTACTGGTGATAACAATTAAAAGCGCTCTTTTTCCTTGATGTCCGCAACCGGAGAGAGAATGTCTTGAGGCAGCTCGTGGAGTGGCAGACCGCCACCGACCCTACGTGGCCAGTCAGAATTGGCTAGCGCAGCTTTACCAATGGAAACAAAGTCAGCCCCCATACCCAGCAGTTTTTCTGCCGTTTCACCGTCATCCAGCCCACCGTTAGCAATGATAATTGTCTCCGGAGCGGCCTCACGGGCAAGCTCAACCAGGCTCTTATCGCCGTTCTCGAATGCAGGGAGCCAGGATTTGTATTCGGTAACATGGATATAGTCCACGCCGGCATCTGCGAGCAGACCAAAAATTGTCCTGGCGCCTTCTTCACCTTCTTTCCATTTATGATGGAAATCGTTCACTTTTCCCTGTGAAATTCTGACGCCCAGAACCTTGTCTGCGCCAATTCTGCGACGCACTGCGCGGATAACTTCCAGCGTAATGGCCAGCCTGTTTTCCAGTGAACCGCCCCATTTATCTGTACGCTGGTTTGTATAGTCTGTCAGGAACTGGTCAAGCAGGTACCCGTTAGCCGCATGGATCTCCACCCCGTCAAATTTTGCGTCACCGACGGCCCGCTCTGCGCTTTCAGCAAAACTGGAGATGACGTCGCTGATCTGCTCTTCACTAAGCGCCTGGGGTGTGCAGTACTCTCCGGAACCATGATAGAACTCAAGCTGCTTACCTTTAGGCTTTACAGCAGAAGGACCGGCAGAGTCCGGCCGATAGATATTTTTCTGAGACAGTGCCCCGGCATGAATAAGCTGAGCTATAACGCATGCACCGTTCTGATGAGCATTTTCGACGATAACTTTCCAGCCTGAGATCTGTTCTTCATTCACAATGCCCGGCTGAAACGCATAGGTCTGTGACCACGCTTGGTCAATATAGATACCTTCACTGATGATGGCACCGAAACCCCCACGGGCAAAGCGGGAGTAATAGTCCTGCATTTTTTCACCCGGCACGCCAGTTTCAGACGCGGAGATACGCGTCATAGGGGCAACCATAATTCGATTACGGAATAGGATACTGTTAATGGATTTGGCTTGATATAAAGATGCGTGATACACGATGACTCTCCGATAACAATTATAATAAAAATAATTATAATCCCGTTATTATGAATGTAATACTGGTAGAAAATGCATCACTGTATAACGGAAGTCGATAAAATGAATTTGCGCGATGTCGAACTGTTCACCATTCTTGCGGAAACCTGCAATCTTTCTAAGGCCGCCCGCAGGCTTGATATGAGTGCAATGAGCGTGTCGCGACATCTCGCTCAACTGGAAAAGGATTTAGGTGTGCGTTTATTTCAGCGTACGACCCGCGCCGTCTCGCTGACCAGTGAGGGCGAAGAATTTCTTCCTTATGCCAGAACCATGATGGAAGCAGAGCAGGGCGCGCGGATTATATTCAGCGAGGACGCTGGCGGGGCCTCAGGACTGCTGAAAATTACGGCTCCTTCCGGTATCGGCCGACGTTACATACTTCCCCTGCTGCCTGATCTCATGGAACAAAATCCTAAAATAAAAATCGATCTCAACCTCAGCGATGATGTGATGGATATCGTGGGTCAGGGATACGATGTGGCCATCAGGGTCGCCCCCCTCAGTGATTCAAATCTGATTGCACACAGACTCAGTAGCAATCCCCGGGTTCTCTGTGCTTCACCGGCTTATCTGTCACGATACGGGAGACCCGGCAGTCTTGCAGAACTGAGTAATCACCAATGTTTGAGAACAACAATGGTGTCTCAGTGGACGTTTGCAAAGAATGGAAATCAACTCAGCCATCTATTTGAGCCACGGTTAATTTGCAACAATGTTGAAGGTGTCCGAAGCATGTGTAAGGCCGGTGCGGGTTTGGCTCAATTAACAAAAGCAGATGTTCACTCTGAACTTGCAGCCGGAGAACTCGTTGAAATACCTCTTATTGATGTAGAGCCTCACATGCTGGCGATATGGGCATTATTTCCCACAAAGCGCTATCTACCGAGCCGCGTTACTGTCTTCCTTGATGCTTTAAAGTCATCGCTGAAAGACCTGATGTCATAAACAGAAAATTTTCCTTTTTGCAAAAGGTGAATGAATCGTGATGTCCGCTTCTCGCTCATAGCGGACCTTAGCCTGCCGCATTTCACTTTGCTGCCAGAAGCGGACGCTGAAGCCGTAATACCATCTTTGCATGATGTAACAGATGACGGTATGTGCATATTTTTCGTAAGGTAAACAAAATCTGATCAGGAATTTATTAACCAGTAAGGATGATTGCCTATGCTAACCCCCACACTTACAACAGATCAGTTGCTTTTAAAACCATTAGTCGCCGAAGATGCTAAGCAGATCCAGACGCTTTATCCCCGCTGGGAAATAGTCCGCTATATGGTGGCATCGGTCCCCTGGCCTTATCCAGAGAATGGTGCAGAGAATTACGTCAATAACGTTGCTCTGCCTGACATGGCGAAAGGAATTGCATGGTTCTGGACTATCAGAAATCGTGAGATACCAGATAAAGTCATGGGCTTGATCTGTCTTTACGACGAAGAAGACAACAATCGCGGATTCTGGCTCGCACCGGAATATCAGGGTCAGGGTTATATGCGTGAGGCTAGTATTGCGGCTACAGATTACTGGTTCAATGTGTTGAATAAGCCGGTGTTACGCGCACCTAAAGCAGCCCTTAACAGCCGCTCTCAGCGTATTTCGGTCACTAGCGGAATGCGGCTTATCAAAACTGTTAAGAAGGAGTATGTCAGCGGCCTTCTGGATTCTGAGCTTTGGGAAATCACCCGCGATGAGTGGAATGCTCTAAGAGTTCAATGATACCAGTAATACAAAGTCCGCTTCTCGCTCATAGCGGACCTTGCAGCACGTATGTCCGCTTTGTGCCAACGTTACGTAAGGAAGGAATTAAGCCATCCCGTAGGATGGCTTATGGAATACTGTTACTGAGATGACAGGCCTAAGAAATGCGCCTGGCAGCACGCCGTTTACAGACATATAAAAAAGCACTTAACAGAAATTTTAACCAGCGTTTGTGCGGAACACGCTAACCGCGTCCCTCAGATTAGCGGCTCGACTTGCAAGTTCATCAGCAGACGATGCTGATTCTTCAACGAGCACGGCATTCTGCTGTGTGACCTGATCCATCTGAGTAACGGCAATATTTATCTGCGATACGCCTGCACTCTGCTCTTCTGAAGAAGATGAAATCTCTCTCACCAGCTGTGCTGTCTGTTCAATCGCATCCATACTCTCCTTCACTTTTTCACCTGCATCCCGGGCCATCGAAATGCCCTGCTCAGCATTCTCCACAGACTGTTCGATCAGTCCTTTAATTTCTTTCGCCGCGCCAGCCGAGCGCTGTGCCAGCGATCTGACTTCCGCCGCAACAACCGCAAAGCCCTTACCGTGCTCACCGGCCCGGGCAGCTTCAACAGCCGCGTTTAACGCGAGAATATTCGTCTGAAACGCAATCCCATCAATGACAGAAATGATTTCCTTAATCTGCCCTGCACTGCTGCTGATTTTCTCCATGGAACCCAGCACTGATTCCATTGCCAGACCGCCACGCAATGCCGCGCTGGTAGCCGAGCTGGCCATTTCTGCAGCATGGCGGGTGTTTTCAGCATTGTTGCCGATGATCGAAGAGAGTTGTTCCATACTGGCGGCTGTTTCAGCCAGCGATGCAGCCTGTTCTTCCGTCCTCGCAGAAAGATCGCCGTTACCGCGGGCAATCTCCTCAGATGAGGTGGCAATGGTGACAGCATTACTTTTAATGTTTTCTACCGTCACCGTCAGGCGCTGACTCATCTGCAGTAATGCCTTAAGCAGACCGGCTGTTTCATTGCGTCCTGTCACGGAAAAAGATGCGGTCAGATCGCCTTCTGCCACTTCAAGCGCAAGCTTGGACGCGGCACCGATAGGTCGTGTTACAGAACGGATAATAATCAATGCGAAAACGACAGAAAGCAGGACCATAAAGAGAAGAACGCTCAGCAAACCATACTGTGCATGCCGGTGGTCCGTAATCTGCTGGTTCAGCATGTCATTCAGTTCATTACCGCCCGCAATCGCGTAGGTGCTGAATCTGTTAATCGCGCTGGTAAAAAGTGCGGCATAGTCCTGAGGACTCTGATTCGTCATACTGCGGCTAATAAATAACTCACCTGCAGTTTTCAGGGCATTTTGGGCTTCCTGTACGGCCCCGTCGGCATCGGCACTGAATTTCTGCTTCAGCCCTGTATCAGACGAAAAAAGCTTCTCTGAGTCCTGAGCAAACATATCCAGATTATAGGCACCCGTGCTGATTAATGATTCCATACGGACAGAGTCAGCCTCACTAACGGCTTCTTTCCTGGCAAGCAGTGAAGTCCCGAACGCACGAATTTTACCCAGACTTTCGGTAAGCTCAGGCAATGATGAGAAATTGCTGGTAATCAGGCGGTACGTACTGATATCTGAATCAAGCGACAGACCGTAAAAATCCAGCACGTCGCGGTTTGTGTTAAGAAGTTTGCGGATGAGTTGCGCATGTGCGTCAAGGCTGGCCGTTTGATCCAGTTTCGAAGCATCAATGTCCTGCTGCAGCGCGTCCCACTGTGCACGCACCCCATTAATTTTATCGATTAAACCCGCACTGCCTTCTGTCTGCGCCATCTCTTTCTTGATGACATCGGTGATAGTAACAATGTCATCTCTAACACTTAGACGCGATGAGGTGGCAGGATTTTTTTGCGCAATAGCGAGGGCTGTTTCAGCGCGATGGCGCTGTATCAGATTCAACAGGGCAAGGATTTTGTTTTCAGCAGGCACTCCTGTTACTTCTTTCTGCTTGTCCTGAATATATTTATTACCTTCTGACACAAAAAGCACGGTAGGAACTGAAAAAAGAACAAGGCAAAACAAGCCCAGAATTGCAAACTTAGCGGTAAGATTAATATTGTTAAGAATATTACTCATTTTTACATCCTGCTGAATTAATTATTATAAGAACAAAAATAATGCAGATTGAAAGCATCTTAATCATCATTATCGGTTAACTGTTCATTAACTTTATAGCAGGCGTAAGAAAGGGAATGTTTAGGTTGAATTGCAACAAGGTCTAACCTGTCACCCAGTAATTAGCCCATGCTGATGTTACTAATTACCTCATAAGAGGTAGGAAAGATTGTTAATATCAATTTCTCTCTTAACGAGTTTTATACATGATTCATGTCCGCTTTGTGCCAAAAGCGGACGTTGCCTGCATCATGGCATGTTAGTTTTCGGGGAGCAGGTCACTTTCTTTCTTCACTGCTTATGTGCAGTAACGTTTCTGCCGGTTGATTGAGTTCCGTATCGCTCGGGGAACTGTCATCTGCACGTAATAGGCGCATGCCATTTATGCACAAATTGACAGGCGATAAGGCGAGGCATCATTTGCCAGTAGAAGACATGTTACTGGAGAGGGGGATCAGGGTTGTTATGAAAAAGAATGTACAGGGTTCAGGGCCTGCAATAGCTGAGTGCATCCGCGATAGCGGCTCCCTTCGGACGCTCTTACGAATGCCACTTGATGAAACTGAGTTGGTGGTCCGTATTCTTGTGCGCATAACCAGCCTGTTTTCAACCGGGATACAGCCAGTCGTAACCCGGCATTGTTTCTTAGCAGCAATCCTGAATATTCTGCGTCTCGGGGTGCAGCCTGTCCTCCGGCGGTGGTATGGGATAACGGCTTGTGTTTCCTGAATGGAGCTCATTTTCCTGGTACAGCTGACCCGCCGGCCGGATATACGGCCTGATACTGGAGGTATAAGGCGCAACAGCAGGACTAATCTGCGCAGCATCAGTGCTACGCCGTTCACATGGTGTCTGCAGGATAAATCATTTTCCTGACACAAAAGTAAAGCGAGAGACATTACCATGCATAAAAAAACAGGCCTGCTGACGGCCATCATCATATTTGTGAGCTTTCCGGCAGCCTCCGCCGTCCGTGACGCTCTTCGCATCGGGGCCGATCTGACTAATCCCCCGTTTCAGTACAGGGACAAGAACGGGGAGCCGGGGGGGTTTGAAATTGACGTCACGAAGGCTGTATGTAAATCCGTTAACGTCAGATGCATCTATGTCGTTAATACTTTCGATGCACAAATTCCGGCGCTGCTGGCCAGAAAAGTGGATGTGATACTGCCACTCGGCGTCACCAGGAAAAGACAGGACGCTATCGACTTCAGCCGTTACGTATTTCATTTACCAACTCGTCTGGTAGCCAGAAAGGAAATTCATCTTCTGCCTGAGACGCAAAGCCTTAGGGGAAAAAATATTGCCGTACAGCAGGGCAGCATTCAGGAAGCGTATGCGGATAAATACTGGCGGCCTGCAGGTGTGTTTGTAAAAAACTATCCTGACCTTGAGGCTATATACGAGGACCTTTATGCCGGCCGGGTGGAGGGGGCCCTGGTACCTTCCGTTGCGCTGACATATGGCTTTCTTCGGACGCCCCAGGGCATTGATTTTGAACTGAAAGGGCCGGAAGTGACGGATGCGGATCTGTTCAGCAGGGGATCTGCTTACGGCATCCGTCAGGGTGACAGCAGCACGAAGCGGCTGCTCAATAAGGGTCTCGAAAACATTATCCGCAACGGCACCTATTCCGTCCTGCAGAAACGCTATTTCGACAATCAGGATTTGAGTGTAAAAAATCCATAGAAGCTGCTCCCTGAAAATATGCCGCTGCCGTAAAGCAAAAATAACCTGTGGCCGCGCAGGATAAGTACCTGCTACTCCTGTGCGTACAAAGCCATAACTGCTTTGAACTGAACCCGCCCGGCTAATGACCACTTCTCAGATTGTTTTTATGAGCATTGCTACCGCCTCATTGCCCGGCATATGAAACTGCTCCCGGTGCCGGGCCACCAAGTCGAGCGCAAACACCTTTGTATAGACCTCGGTGGACTTCATGCTCTTATGAACCATCAGATTCTGCAGCGCTTTCAGCGGAATGCCCGCAAAGAGCATGTGCATGGCGTAGCTGTGGCGGAAAGTATGCGGCGTCAGCGGCACGGAAAACGTGACTCCATCACCAGCGGCTGCGCTCGCGGCCTGTACGGAGTCCTTTAACAGCGACATGAACGACAGCAGATCGCCCGGCCTGGTAACGGATCTGCCTGGTTTTCGCTTTCATGCTGGTCTCCGCGCCCGTCTTTCGCAGGACTATGCGTATATCAAGCGTCGCTGTATGACGGCAAAGAACATCTCACCACGCCGGTCACAGTTTGCGTGCCAGCAGTCACACTGTAGGAAAATGCAAAGCACATCAGATACCATATGAGCGCATAAAACGATACTCTTCTGAATAAAATGCAGGGATGTCAGGTTATCCTGAATGAGATTTACTTTTGACTAAAACGGAATTCGCTATGCCTAAACGTATCAAGAACAGCCGCTGGTCCGGTTACGATCCCCGCTACATCTATTCGCTCGTTGTGCGGCGTTATTTCGTGGAAATGAAAACGAAAACAGAAATTGCTGAGGAGCTGGAGATTTCGCGGTTCAAGGCTGCCCGTCTGATTGATGAGGCGATTCAGCAGGAGTATGTGAAGTTTCTGTTTCCAAAGCAGCAGATGCTGGATGAGGAAATTGCGCACAGTCTCTGCCAGAAATACGGCCTGCAGAACGCGGTTGTGCTTTCGGTATCTGAATCCTGGGCAAGTCAGGAGCAGCTCAATGAGAAGCTGGGTGGCATTACGGCCAGTTATCTCAGCAACTACCTCACCGCAGGAATGACGGTCGGCATTGCCTGGGGACGGGTATTATCCAGCACTGTGAACCAACTGACCAGCCTGCCGGCGCTGGATGTTGTGCAGCTGTCAGGTGTGCATCCCGGTATAGAATTCAGCCAGGGACCGATTGATCTCATCCACAGGCTGTCGACCATCTCGCAGGGAAAGGCGCATCCTATGTATGTTCCAATGTGGGTGGATGATGAAAGCCTGGCAGAAAAGCTGGCCAGCGATCCGGCCGTGATGGACACCCAGCAGTATTATTCCCGGCTGGATGTCGTGATCACGGGCATTGGTGCCTGGAAAACGGGATCGTCAAGCCTGTGTGATATTTTTCCGGAAGAATGGCAGGCGCCACTTTTCCGGGATGATATTGCGGCTGACGTCTGCATAACGCTCGTTAACAGCAAAGGAGAGATCCTTGACAGTCCGATGAGCCGGCTGGGGTTCGGGATTTCAACAGAGCAGCTGCGTAATACCAAAACCGTGATTGGCGTAGCAGGAGGAGAGCAGAAATATGAAGGCATCGTGGCGTCGCTAAAATCTGGCCTGCTTGATGTGCTGATCACGGATTTTGATACGGCAGTGAAGCTCGCTAACGCCTCATGATTACGACTTAACCGGCTTTCATTAAGGGCGCCGCAGGCGTCCTGGTCATGCTTTTCCATTATGCCGCGTCATTTCCCCCTTTATCCTCATCATCCGGGCGCTTCCTGCAACGCCAACTTTTTTGCCCTGCCGTTTGCCCGATGACCTCACGGATTCATTTTCATTCTGACGGCCCGCGGTATGCCACGCGTGCTGAACGGCGTGACGGCCTGTTCTATCTGCAGTAATTGCACTACCGGAGTGCAGACCTCTACTTCTGACACACATTATATTTAACTATCTGTTTTTAAATAAATAAGAATAATTTTTAAGGCAATCTTATAACTTTATTTTGCTCATATGAGCTTTTTTTATTTTGCTCTTTTGTGGTTTATTGTGATCGGCCTTTGAATTTTGCGCTCTGCACGTTTTTGCGTGACGGCGTTGTGCTATAAATTGCTCATATGATTTAAATTTATCGCTCATGTGAGCAATGGCGTGATGCGGGGAGGTATAATGACGACAGTAGCGGTAGACGTGGCAGACGGCGCGGCGTTCAGAAATTACGACGAGGTGCTGCAGCATATTCATCAGCGCCAGCATGCAGAAGGGACAGTAAAAGCGTCGTATCTGGACGCGCTGCGTGAGCGTGAGGCCATGTATCCGACAGGTATTCTGCTGGAAGGTTATTCAGTGGCAATCCCGCACTGTGACAGCAGTCATGCCCGCAGGCCGTCCATTTACATTATCCGCCTGCCTGAATCTGTTGAGGTTCATCAGGCTGATGGCGATGACAGACTGCCTGTCAGACTGGTTATCAATCTGGTCGTGACCGAACCTGCGGATCAGCTGCAGCTGCTCAGGGCCCTGTTTAATAATCTGCAGGATGGGGAGTTTTACCAGCAGTTGCTGGAGCTGCCGTCCGGAAAGGCGGAAGCGTTATTTATTTCAAAAATTATGCAATAACAACCCCGGAGAAAAATGATGATTAATATTCTTGTAGCCTGCGGAAGTGGGGTGGCCACGTCAACCCTGGCGGCCGACGAGGTTAAATCTGTGTGTGCTGAATATGGTATTTCTCAGTACAAAATTAACAAATGCAGCATGTCAGAGCTCCCCTCTGAATTACAGCATGCCGATATTGTTTTAACCACAAATAATTATAAAGGCGAAATCGGTAAGCCCCACATGAGCGTGGCAGGTTTTATCACCGGAATTAATGAAAGTACCTTACGCAAAAAACTGGGTGAATTGTTAACTGAGCTTGCCGGGAAATAATAACAGCATACCGAGGGTGTCAGGATGGAAACGTTAAAACATATAATGCTGACAATAACAGGCATGGGCGCAACCGCTATCCTGCCGCTTGTCATCTTTATTCTGGGCCTGGTTTTCCGGATGAAAGTGGGTGCCGCCATTAAATCAGGTATAACCGTAGGTATCGGTTTTATAGGTTTAGGCTTAGTCGTCAATCTTCTGAGCACCTCCCTGCAGCCGGCTATTGCGTATTATTCGAAAATCGGAAGCGGTTTTACCGTGGCTGACATCGGCTGGCCTGCCGTGGGCGCGGCGGCCTGGGTGGCACCGTTTGCTGCGCTGGTCGTGCCGGTCGGTATCATTCTGAACCTGCTTCTGGTCCGGCTTAAGCTGACCCGGACCCTGAACGTCGATATCTGGAACTACATGCATTTCCTGGTTCCGGGCGCGCTGGCGTACTTTGTATTCGACAGTTTCATGATCGGTTTTGGCGTGGCAGTGGCACTCAGCGTTATGGCACTGTTCATCGGCGATCTGTTTGCCCCCCGCTGGCAGAAATATTATGGCCTGGAAGGCACAACCTGTACCACCGTGATCCATACAGGCTGGACGCTGCCCTTTGCGCTTATAGTCAATAAAATCATCGACCTTATTCCGGGCCTGAACAGAATAGATCTGGATCTGGAGGGCGTGCAGAAACGACTGGGCGTTTTCGGTGAACCCGCGATTATTGGCGTCATTGTCGGCTGTCTGCTGGGGCTTCTCACGAAACAGCCGGTGACTACCGTAGTGCCTATGGCGATGGGCGTGGCCGCCGTAATGGTCCTGCTGCCCAAGGTGGTTGGCGTCCTGATGGAAGGCCTGTCGCCGATTGGCAAAAGCGCCAAAGAAATCATGCAGCGACAGATGGGGAAGGATGCTGAGCTGAACATCGGTATGGACTGTGCACTGGCACTAGGCGATCCGGCAACCGTCACCGTTACCGTCATTACCATCCCGCTGACCATGCTCTGTGCACTGGTTCTGCCGGGGATCATGATTTTCCCCATCGGTGTTTTGATGTCAATTATCTATATGACGACCATGACTGTCATGGCCTGCAAAGGGAACGTCGTGCGTTCAGTTATCACAACCCTGCTCTTCACTATCGTCGTGATGTATCTCGGCGGGTATGTGGCGCCGGGCGCGACCCGGTTCCTTCATGGTGCAGGTGTGGGCTTACAGGGTCAGGGAACCGACTTTGTATTAACCGGCCCCTGGGAAGTCCTGACGTACTGGCTGAGCACGGTATTCCATTGATCCCAAGAGATGAGGTTCGCTTACCATGGCACAGATTTTACCTTCAATTTTCGGTGCAAACATTCTACGCCTGGAGGATGAGATCCGGTTTTTAGAAGAAGAAAATACAGAAATACTGCACGTTGATTTAATGGACGGCACATACGTAAGCAATATCGCGTTCGGGCCTAACCAGATCACGGCGATGAAAAAAGCCAGCAGGATGAAGTTTGACGTCCATATGATGCTGGCCGATCCGGAAAAGCATATTGATGCCGTCATCGGTACCGGCGCGGAAATGATTTCCGTGCATTATGAATCAACGCCACACGTACATTATATTCTGCAGAAGATCCGTAAAGCCGGTCGAAAAGCGGGAGTGGTCATTAATCCAGGCACACCTGAAGGTGTGCTGAGCTATCTGCTGGACGACATTGATTACATCCTTATTATGACGATTAATCCGGGCCAGCCGGGGCAGACTTTTATCGAAAAAAGCCTGGAGAAAATCAGTAACACCCGAAAAATGATTGCGCAACGGAATATTCAGATTGAGGTCGATGGCGGCATTAATCTGACCCTTGCGAGTAAAGTTAAGGAAGCCGGGGCTGATTTAATCGTGGTTGGCGGGGCGTTATTTAACGAGGACCCTGCATCAAGCTACCGGGAATTAAAAACTGCCATGCTCTGAAAGCGAAGTTTCTGTTAACAGGGCACCGACATATTAATTAACAGCATTCATATTATCCGGGCTGGGTGAGCGTCTTCTCCCGCCCAGGCGAGGTTTCAGGAGAAAAGACTGATGAGTAATTTTAAAGGGAAAGTCGTGCTAATCACGGGTGGCGCACACGGGATCGGTAAAGGCATCGCAAAACAGTTTGCCGCGCGCGGAGCGCATACGGTCATCGCCGACTACAACGACATTAACGGCCGTCAGACTGCCGAAGAACTGACATCGGAAAACGTGACGTCGCTGTTCATAAAAACGGATGTAGCCGATCCTCAGGCGATGGTGGATGCGCGTAATACCGTTTTCGCCACGTTTGGCCGTATCGATATTCTGGTCCTGAATGCAGGCGTCGCATTTGCCAATAAAGTCAGCGATATTACATTCGAGGAGTGGAATAAAACGCTTTCCATTAACCTGAGCGGTTTATTTAATACGGTTAAAGCGTTTTATAATGACTTTCTGACTAACCAGGGTGCCATTGTCTATATCTCATCGGGATCAGCATTGTCCGGAACCGGCGGCGGCGTGAGTTATCCGGCAAGTAAAGCCGGCGGTGAAGGCCTGATACGCGGCCTGGCGAAAGAACTGGGCCCCCGAGGCGTTAACGTTAATGCCATTGCGCCACGCCTGATCGACACTGGCGAAATGATGCGTGTTAACTACCCTACGCAGGCCGATCTGGACGCCGTGCTGGAGAAAATTCCGGTCCGTCGCCTGGGTACCGTTGATGACGTGGCGAATCTGGCCGTTTTTCTGGCAGATAAGTCGAACTCTTACATTCAGGGTCAGACCATCCTTATGGATGGCGGCCGTACGGTAGCCTGACGGGAGGATAGGGCATGGGCGTTCAGGAAAACACGATCAGCATTCTCAGGGAGCTGGAGCGCAATGCACAGGATATCGATAACGGGCAGGCGTTGCAGCTCATTGACCGGATCCGCAGCGCAAACCACATTTTTCTGCAGGGAGCCGGACGCAGCGGAATAGCCATACGGGCATTCGCTAATCGTCTGATGCACCTGGGGTTATCGGTAAGCGTTGTGGGGGAAATTTCCGCTCCGCATTCACGCCCGGGTGACCTGTTGATCATTGGTTCCGGCAGCGGTGAAACGGTAAGTCTTAGAAGTCTTGCGCAGACGGCCACAGAAAGAGGCGTTGAGGTTGCGCTGGTTACCCTGAAAAAAGAGTCGACGATTGGTCAGTTGGCCGGATGCGTACTGGTCTTGCCAGGTACCGTGAAAACGGGACATGCCAATCAGGCGGGGCAGTTTTCACAGCCGATGGGGTCGGCCTTTGAACAGCTCTGCTTCATCACTTATGACGCCATCGTACTTGAGCTGATGAAGCAGATGGGAGAAACCAGCGAAACGATGTTTGAACGGCACGCTGATTTTGAGTAATAGCCCAGAGCGCTTCCCCGGAAGCGCTCATTTGTTTATGACATCCCTGAAAAAGAGATAATCTGCCAGAAGTATCGTCCCTGGAGGGTATCTGGAAACGTTGTCAGGCAGGGAGTATCAGTAACATGAACGGATGTGATACTGCCCAAAAGCCCACTTACTGCCGTCAGTGCTTTGAGGCAGGCCCCGGCCTGGGTTATGTGGCAGGGGCCTGGTGTAACGCTAAGAAAGGTGTGTTGAACGCCAGGCTGGCAGCCATTTACCGCAGCAGGTTAAGCAGCCGTTTCTGAGTGTTCCCAGGCGGCTTTACGCAGGTCGGCAGGTTTAAGATCACGCGCGGGCACGATCACACCATCGCACCTGCCGTGGCGGAACACCGTAATGTTATCGGCCACGTCCAGCAGCTCCTCTTCCTCGCTTGAGACCACAATGACGCAGCAACCTCTGTCCGCCAGCTGATGGATAATGCGGTAGATATCGGCTTTGGCTCCGATATCAACCCCCTTGGTCGGCTCATCCAGCAGTACCAGGTTAGCATTCTGGGCAATCACCCGGGCGAGCAGCACCTTCTGCTGATTTCCACCGGAGAGGGACTTAATCGGCCCATCCAGCGAACCTAGCGTATTCATTTTACTCAGCAGCGCCGCCGCCGCCTGGCGGGCGGCGCCGTGGCTGACGAAGCCACCGGCACGAAATTTTTTCAGGACAGGCAGAGTGGCATTGGCATAGCTCGACATCTGAGGAATAAAGCCGTCTTTTTTACGTTCCTCGGTGAGGTAGGCAATCCCCTGTGCAATGGCCCTGGCGGGGGAGGTGGGGTGATAAACTTTATGCCCCAGACGTATTTCACCGCCGGTTACGGTTTCAAGCCCAAACAGCGTCTGGCACAGGCGCGTCCGGCCGGCACCGGCCAGTCCGTAAATCCCCAGGATCTCGCCGCGATAGGCCTCAAGATTTACCCCCTTAAGGCGGTCGGTCTGCAGATTACTTACGGTAAGCCAGGGTTTGCCCAGCGCCCCCCGGATCAGGCCGCGGCTGTTAGCCGCCGCCTGATAGGCATTCGCGTCGCCGACAATAGCGTCGATAATGGCGCTTTTGCTCAGCGTTGCTTTACCTTCGTTATAGATCACGCGGCCACCGCACATGACGGTTGCTTCATCACAGACGCCAAGTACCTCGTCTAACTTGTGAGAAACCAGCACGACTCCAATCTGCTTTTCACGCGCGATGCGCTGTACCGCCTGCAGTAACGCCTCTGCCTGCGCACCTTCCAGTGCGGTCGTGGGTTCATCGAGAAACAGAAACCGCGCCTCACGATCGAGGTTCGACACCACTTCCAGCATCTGCTTGTCAGGATGTGACAGGTTTCTCACCAGCTCAGTCGCGCTGAAGCTCAGGTGATACTCTCTCAGCACGCTTTCGGTATGCGCGATCATGCTGTCGTCATCAATAAAACCGTTTCCTTTCCGCCGCTCACGCCCGAGGAAAAGGTTCTGCCAGACACTCATGCCGGGAATGAGCCGGAGTTCCTGATAGACACAGGCGATACCACTGTTCAGTGCATCGCGGGGTGAGGCCAGATGAACCGGTTCATCCCCGATAGTCAGCTCCCCGCTGTCCGGCGAGTTCACACCGGCCAGTATTTTGAGCAACGTAGACTTACCTGCGCCATTATGGCCAAAAAGGCCATGGATCTCGCCAGGTCTGACGCTGAAATCCACGCCGTGAAGGACCTGAACCCCCGAAAACCCTATTTTTACCTGCTTCGCCACATAATTCATTTTTCTTCACCTTTTACCGGATCAGTACGCTGAGCCCATCACGGAAGCCGCATTATCTTTGGTGACCAGCAGTGGCGGATTATTGATCATGGCAGGAACCTGCTCACCGCTCAGGCTTTTCCGGGCATTTTCGACCAGCAGTTGAGCCAGTTTAACTGGCTCCTGAATTGCACCGGCTTTCAGGATGCTGTTGTCCTGAACGGCTTTAACACCCTCCTTATCCACAAACGCATACAGCTTCACCCTGTTACTGACCCCCAGCTGCTGAATAGCCGCCAGCGATCCCAGAGCGGAAGGTTCAGTATCTGAGTACACCACATCAATTTCCGGCCTCCCCTGAAGCATCTCGGTCGTCACCTTAAGGGAGGTTGTTTCTTCGACCTTGCCATTGACCAGGGCAACAAACTTAATATTTTTGTTGGAGGCTACGGCTTCTTTGAAGCCTTCGTCGCGCGCGTTCGCGGCAATGGAGGTAGGTTCTCCCACAATACCCACCGTGGCCGGGCTGTTTTCACCGATATCTTTCAGCAACTGCTGACCAATCAGCCTGCCGCCTTCCCGCTGATCGGTCTGCACTCCCTGAACCAGGACCACGCCCTGTTGCTTCAGCCCTGCGGGGTCGGGAAGGATATTCACGGCAAACGCCGGTATTTTTGCCAGATTAAGCTGGCTGATGATGGAAACGCAGGGTCCGGAGGAGACACAATTCACCGCCACCGCATCCACTTTCTGTTCAATGAAGTTCTGAACCTGCGACAGTTGTTTAGCGTCGTCGTTATCCGCAATCGAAATTTTTACGTTCATACCCTGGGCAGCCGCACTGTCTTCAAAGCTTTTTTTCATGGCCACGTAATAAGGATTGGTAAGATTAGGCAGCGTCACGCCCAGCGTTTTTTTGCCGGGGCCGGCTGTTGATTCTGCATCATCGCGGTTACAGCCTGACAGCAGGCAGGACAGGGCAACGACCGCTGCGCAGGCGGATAAGGTGGTACGGATTTTCATGGTCATCTCCGGAAAAGGTGTAGGGCAGAGAGCATTATTGTTGTGTCTTTCGGGGTTTCCTGACCTTTAGCCAGGGGATAGCAATTTTTTTCGAGGTCCGGAGCGTGTCAAAGGTGACGCCGAACAGGATGATCAGCCCGATAACCAGCGGCTGCCAGTAGGCGCTGACGTTCAGCACGTTCATCAGGTTCGATATGGCGGCAATCAGCATGGCGCCAATCATCGCGCCGATGATACTCCCTGTGCCGCCAAACAGGCTGACACCCCCGACGACGGCCCCCGCAATGGAGAAGAACAGTTCATCGCCGCGGCCTGCTGTCGGATATCCGGTCATCAGACGCGATCCGTATATCAGCCCGCCACAGGCGGCGCAGAGTCCGGAAATTGCATAAACCAGCAGTGTGATGCGCGGAATGCTGATGCCGGATAAACGTGCTGCATCCGCATTGCCGCCAACTGCATAGATATGGGTGCCGGTGATGGTTCGCCGTAGAAAAATGACGCCAATCACGATGGCCAGCAGCAGCGCAATGACCGGGAACGGTATCCCCAGGGGTTTTGACTGGCCGATAAGGCTGTAACCGATTTGCGTCACGCGGATAGATTCGGCACCGGTAATGATCTGCGGAATGGAGGCCGCCACGCCCATCATTGCAAAGGTCACAATAAAGGGGGGCACACCGGTGCGTTCGATGATGAGGCCGTTAATCAGGCCGCTCAGGGCACCCACCGCCAGAACCATAGGCACTGCGAGCGGCCAGGGAATACCAAATTTTTCCATCAGCAATGCTGCAACCACGCAGGTCATGGCCACGATTGAGCCACAGGAGAGGTCGATACCGCCCGTCAGCAGTACGAAAGACTGCCCCAGGCACAGAAACCCAATCACCGCGCCGTTGAGCAGCAGAACCATCATATTTGAAACGGTCAGAAAGTTTGGCGTGGCGATGAAACCACCCAGCATCACCAGCAGAAAAACCACCGCGATACCCGCTTCAGCAGGTACTCTGAGAGGCTGTTTTGGGGGCTTGATTTTGGCAGGGGTCGTGACAGAACTCATTGCAGCTCTCCTGATAATTCATTGACATAGTTAACGTAAGCGTCCAGAACATGGCGCGCATCCTGCCGGGGGTCGGCCACCTTCTCCAGCGGCTGACTCCAGCGATCGGCCATTTCGGCGTTAGTGCTTCCCAGCACCGCCGCGGCAGCCTGAATGGCCGCTCCTGCGGCGGCCGTTTCTCCCACCGGAGACACCCAGACGGGTTTCCCCGTCAGGTCAGCCAGAACCTGACGATAGGCCCGTGACTTCGCCCCACCGCCGGTAAGAACGAGGCGCCCCTCATCACTGAAGCCATGCTTTTTCAGCATCCGGCCGCCGGCCAGCAGGCCGCACAGCACGCCTTCCGTGGCCGCACGGGCCATGTCCTGTCGTGTTGTGGTAGTGCGCAATCCACGCATGTGTCCGGTTGCATCAGGTAAATTGGGTGTTCGCTCGCCGTCGAGCCAGGGAACAAGCTGAAGTCCGTTTGCGCCGGGTGGCGATCCCAGCGCAAGTTCGTCGAACTCATCCGGCGTTACGCACAATAATTTGCGAAACGCATCGGTCACTTTCGCGGCGTTAAGCGTAGTAATCATGGGGATAAAGCGACCCGCCGCATCCGCATAACCATTGATGGTGCCACTGCTGTCGGCTATGCCCGTGGCGGTGATGCCGTATAACGTCCCGCTGGTACCGATTGATATACCGGTATCACCGGGTTTCAGGTTCATGCCCAGCGCAGCGGACATGTTATCGCCGGTTCCGACCCCCACAATGGCACCGGCCAGCGCTTCCAGTCCGCTGATTTTCCTGACCACACCAGCCGGATGGTGTGATGGAATGACAGCAGGCCAGCGTGAAAGCCAGTCGATGTCACCCTGAACTGCGGCCGCCAGCTGCGGCTCCCAGCGGTCTGAGAAAGGATTGAAATAGCCAGTGCCCGAAGCCCCGCCACGTTCACACACAAAACTGCCGCTCAGGCGGTATACCAGATAGTCAAACGGCAGCATGATGCGGCGGCATTTCTGCAGGACGCCGGGATGGTGCTGATGAGTCCAGGCCAGCTTTGAAATGGTCATCGCAGGCCCCGGCACCGATCCGGTGAGACGTGCCCACTCTGCGGGCAAAATTTGCCGGCACAATTCGCGTGCCTGTGGGGCCGATTCCGTATCATTCCAGAGTTTGGCCGGGCGCAGGGGCGTGTCGTACTCATCAAGCATGACGAGGCCATGCCCCTGGCCACCGACAGCGAGTCCTGCAATCCGGGGCCACCACGCTTTCAGTTCGCCCAGCGCGGTAACAAGGGCATCCCACCAGGCTTCCGGGGCCTGCTCGCTGCAGGGTGGTGTCGTCGGAGGGTGCGGCCGACGTGCCAGGGCAATCACTTCGCCATTTTCAAGACTGCGCAGCATGACGGTACACGACTGGGTGGATGAGTCGATGCCTGCAACAAGGTCCCGCTTCATTGAATTACCTCTGAATGATTTCTGAGAAATGGCAGAGCTGAACGAAAGCCTAATCAGACGGAAAGCAACTGAGCAGGGAGAATGCGTGGTCCTGCTTTTTTGCTCATATGATCACTTTGTTTTGCTCGTTTGTTAATGTAGTGACAATACTGATACTAATTCCCCCGTCAATCAGCGAAATATGGGAACGTTACACAGCTCTCACTTTTGCGTCAGATGGCCTTATCGGATGATCCCCTGGAGCGGGGAAATTCTTTGTCAGGCGGCGCTCTGCCATCCTGGCGTTATCAAATGTCCAGGCGTTTTACGCCCTGTCACCAGGTGGACAAGGAAGGCTGTTCTCTCCGTTGTTTTTCATATGACGATCTGCGAGGGGTTCAGGGGAGGAGAGGATACTGACGAGGTGGATAAAAGCCGGTAGGCCGTGTGGGCGCGCCGGAACCCGTGGCTGGGCCGCGTCCTGTTTCTGCAGTCTTATAACGTGCACCGGAGGGGTAACGCGTTCTGCAAAATGTACACCGGATGCTGACCCGGCATTCCGCGCCTGGATATACCCAACTGTCCGGAGGGGGCTCATGGTGAGTAATGCTCCTGCTGACAATGGCATGCAGCCGGTAAATATTCAGTGTGCTGAGCCACCAGTTTCAGGCGCGGACGTGACTAAATCCTGTAAAGAGAGAACGAACAGGGCGGATCTTCTGCCGTTCCCTCAGGGCGTCATGTCAAGATAGCGTGAGCTCCAGGCCACGATGCATTCCCCGACATAGTCGGCATCTTTATTGTCCGACAGGAGGTGATCGGCACCGTGCAGGGAAATGAAGCTTTTCGGATGCCGCGCCGATCTGAATATGTGCTCAGCCTGCTCAATCAGAACCGTATCATCTTCCGGCGCGTGAAAGACAAGAAGGGGCTTGTTCATTCTGAAAACTTTCTCCGCTACTTTTTGCTGCTGAATGTCATCAACCAGCTGCTGGCGGATAACGAAGGTTCGGCCGGCAAGCCTGACCGGATAGGCGCCCAGCTTTTCAATGGCGTAAAGATCGTCCTCAAACAGCCGCTTTACATGGGATATCTCTCCGGGCGATCCAACGGTAACGACCGCCCTGGCTTCCGGAATATCGCCCGCAACGGACAGGATGGCTGATCCTCCGAGACTGTGGCCAATAAGAAGAGACGGCGCCTGAAAGTTATCCCGGAGGTGTGCAGCCGCCGACCGGAGGTCTGCAACATTCGAGCTGAAATTGGTATTTGAAAAGTCTCCGTCGCTGCCGCCCAGCCCGGTAAAATCAAACCGGAGAACCGCGATGCCATGCTGCGTCAGTATCCTGGCAATTCGGGATGCCGCTTTCAGATCTTTGCCACAGGTAAAACAGTGTGCGAACAGGGCAAACGCCCGGACGTTGTCAGGCATTTCAAGGAGGGCAGCAAGTTTTTTCCCCTCGTCATTCTCAAACAGAAACTTTTCTCTTTTCATGGGTTATTCCCTTCACTTTCTGATGTAACCATGGGACGAGCCCGCCTGAAGATCGGTGTTGCTTCGCCTATCCGCTCTTTTAGTGAACGTGCTGCCCGGCTACGGTGGCGGTACTGACTCACGGCCTGCGGGACTTTTCAGCGCTACCGATCAGGCCAATGCCGCCCAGAATAATGACGGTAGACACGACGATGTGCAGGTCGAGAGTTTCCTCCATAAACAGGACGCCGCCCAGCACGGCCAGACAGGGCACGCTCAGCTGAACAGCGGAAGCCATCGTGGAGGAAAGGCGGGGCAGGAGCGAATACCAGAGTACGTAGGCAAGGGCGGAAGTGATGGCACCGGAAGTGATCGCCAGCAGAACACCGGCGCTGTCCGCGTGCACATCATGCCGGTTCAGCAGCATGAACAGGGCAGCCAGGGGGGCTGCCATCAAAAAATTGCCGGCGGTGGCCGCGGTTGCATGTCTGACTTTTTTACCGGTAATAAAGTAAGCCGCCCATGCCGCACCGGATATCGCCATCAGCAGTGCCGCGGAGGGTGATGGCGCCGCGGCTGATGGAAGAAGTAAAATGCCTATTCCCGCAACAGCCATTGCCACCCCTGTTGCTTTCAGCACCGTCATTTTCTCACCCTTATACAGCCCCCACGCCGACATAATCAGCTGAACCGTGCCGAATAAAAGCAGGGCCCCTGTTCCGGTGTCTATCGCGACGTAGGCCACAGAAAAGGCAAACACGTACGCTGACAGCAGCGATGCATTGACCCAGCTGAATTCCGGAGAGTGTCGCGGGCGGGAACACAGGAGCATGAGACCAAGCATTAACGCGCCGCCGGCGATCCTGAGTGCGCTGAAGCTGACGGGATCGATGTGCTGCTGATTTAGTGCAAGGCGGCACAGTACTGAATTAGCCGCAAAAGCCACCATTGCCAGTGCTACCCGACTGTACATAGGCGTTCCTTAGTGTTCAGAAACAAGGGGAGGCAGGACCGTAAATTACGTAATGACCTGATCACCTTCAATGAGCATCCCTTTACCGATAATCCATCGGTTAGGCGAGGTGGCTATGACGGACTGATGGATCTTTTCAAACTGGGGAACGGAGCCGGAACCGCTTACGGTAATGACATAGCGCAGTATATCCTGTTCCGGTGTCCCTGACGTTTCCAGACCCAGAAAGCGGCTCACATCGAGCACGCCTGACGTGATGATGTTCAGCCTGTCGATATATACGTTTTCAGCCCGCGCAGCCGTCACATAGGATGCGGTGAGGCAGGCATTAAAAGCAGCCAGCAGCAGCTCCTGCGGGCCGGGTGCTGAACTGCTACCGCCCAGCAGCTCAGGTTCATCAGAAAGAATCCGGTGCCCCGTGCCGCTCAGTGTCTGTCCATCTACGATGGATGCATTACAGACCGTCTCACTTTGCAGTCCACCCTGCCAGCAGGTACTGACGCTGAAAACCGCCTGTCCGGGAGTCTTTTCAGCTGAACTGTCGTCCGGCTGATGATGCCGCGGGACCGGTGCAGCCTTATTCGTGTATGTGTCCATGTGAATAACCTATCTGGCCCGGACGCATGGGTCCGGGCCGGGTAAAATCAGGCGTTGCGACCAGCCATCACGCCACCGTCAACATCCCATACGGCGCCCGTGACCCAGCCGGCTTTGTCAGACAGCAGGAAACATACGGCTTCAGCGACGTCCTGCGTCGTACCGACACGACCAATCGGATGGAAGCTGTCAAAGCTGTTCATGACGTCCTTAACGTCATCTTTTGGAATAAAGCCTTCATAGATAGGCGTATGAACCACTGCTGGCGAAACGGCATTCACGCGGATCCCTTTTTCACCCAGTTCAACGGCCAGGTTTTTCGTCAGCGCATGGAGGCCAGCCTTTGCCATTGAATAAGCAGATGACGGCGTTGCGCCGATAGCCTGTTGTGCCCACATAGAACCGATATTCACGATAGAGCCTTTGATATTCTCGCTTACCATATTGCGGACCACGTCACGGGTAATGAAGAATGACGCACGGTTAATGGACATATACATGTCGTAATCCGCCTCTTCATGTTCGGTGAACGGTTTCGGGAAGAAAACGCCGGCAGCGTTAACCATCAGGCTGATGTCTTTATGCTCGCGGTTAATGACGTCAGTCACGTGATGCATGCCTTCTTCCGTCATGAGGTCGGCGACGATGATCGAGACCTGACCTTCAGCTGACAGCGTGCTGCGTGCCTGCTCGGCTTTATCCTGACGGTTTCCTACCAGGACCACGCTGCCACCATTTCTGAGCACCTGACGCGCAGTTTCAAAGCCCATGCCGCTTGTACCGCCAACAACCAGAAGTTTTTTACCTGAAAATAATGCTGTCATCCTATACCTCAATCTTTAAATTAATTTATGGAGTAACGGAAAAGGCCGTCATCTCCCTGCCAGAAAGAGATTGCCATGAGACCAGGGGCCGAGCGAGGCATAAGAACTTGCACGACGGGAAAGAAAAGCTATCTCGACAGGAATCTGTGTGGCAGCATAGAGGCCGGAGGAAACCTATGCGATCACTTAACAGACTGAAATGGCTTCATGCCTTTGAAGCAACCGCGCGTCATGGAAGTTTTAAAGGGGCGGCTGACGAGCTGGGCGTGACGCCTGCAGCCGTTGGGCAACTGGTCCGGGCACTGGAAGAGTGGGTCGGACATCCCCTGTTGTTGCGCTCCCGGAGCGGAAAAACACGATTAACGCTGGTCAGTGAGGCTCAGGATGCCCTGCAGGACATCTCACATGGCCTGGATGAGCTTGAGTCAGGGCTGAACAAGTTGCGCGGGCGCAGAGCGCGCTCGGTGATCCTGTTAACGGCTTCCCAGGTTCTGCTGATGAACTGGCTAATGGAGCGCCTCAACCGGTTTTCAGAGCAACATCAGAACATTGATATCCGTCTTGACGTTACGGAACGGTTGTCTGACGTGATTCATGGCGAGGCCGATCTTGGCGTGAGGTGCGGACCTGGCGACTGGGCAGGCCTCAGCAAAACCTGGCTGATGGATGAGGAAGCCGTCATCGTCTGTAGCCCGCGGCTTCTTGGAACGGGTGCCCGTCCCTCGCCGCAGTGGCTGGCCGGTGAAAAACGGATACAGGATGACACCCCCCATCCAGGTGCCGGATTTCCTTCATGGGATACCATTTTCGAACGGCTCAAGGCACCACCTGCAGGCACCACAACTTTACACATCAACTCAACGGCAGCGGCGATCATGACCGCCCTCAGCGGGCGTGGCGTGGCGGTCGTGCGGCGCGCACTGGTGCAACAACTGATCGATACCAACCAGCTGGTATTGCTTTTCCCGGAGCACCGCTGGCCCCTGACGTGGTCTTATTATCTCGTCATGTCAGAGCATTCAAGGATGCGACCTGAAGTTAAAATACTGCACGACTGGCTGGTTCAGGACGTCAGTGACAGTCAACTCAGCAGTTAAAATTCACTGTGCGGCCTGCTCACGTATCCACTGCCGAAAAAAGTGCAATTCTGGGCAGATTTTCACAACCGTATTGACAGACAAAATACCAGGCCCGCGGTGAATGCAGAGAAACGTTCGGGCACAACCGCACCCGCCGCCAGCTTCTGATATCGTCCTGAACACTCAATGCCGGAAGCCGGATATCAATATCCGGCCAGCGACTCTGAAGATCCTCGATGCGCGGCAGCAGCAATTCACCGCAAGCGCAGGACTCAGGGTGATGTTCAGTGTCCCGCCCGTAGCGCCTTCCCGCAGACGCGTCATTCCCAGACTCTGTCTGTCAAACCCCGCCTGTATGTCAGGCAGGGCTCTGGATGCCGGTTCAGTAAGCACCAGACCCGCCCGACGGTTACCGTGCCTCTGAAAGAGAAGGTAGCCCACCGTATCCTCGAGCGTTCTGACCAGTTGTCCGACGGCTCTGCAGGCGTGACATGTAATTCTTCAGCCGCCATTGAAAAACTCTGGTGGCGCGCGCTGTCTTCGTATGCACGCAATGCATTGAGATGGACAGAGATTTTGATATGAGAAAGAAATTCTTTTCCGACAGTCAAGATTATCTGGGTTGTCCACCTTAGGTAACCTTCCCATAATGCGCAACAGAGACAGGGTAATGCATGATGAGGCAGAACAAATCCCTCCCTGAAAATGTTAAGTCGCATCAATTTATTCCGGCTCCAGGTTACGGAGACCGGATCCGCCACAACTTCCGACAAGGAGTACCGTATGGCTTATCTGCAAATTACGCTGAATATCAGTGAAGAACATCGTGAAGCCGCCGCCGGTATTTATCAGAAATATAAAGCGTCTTTTCTGAAAAGTATTGACGGTGCTGAGTCCAAAGAACTGCTCGTGCGGGATAAAGATGTTCAGGTTTTACATGGCTTTACGTCTGCAGTTCAGGCGGAAGCCTACCTGACATCCCCGCTGTTCACACAGGACGTGGTAGCCGCGCTGAAACCCTATCTTAACAGCGCACCGGACGTCCGTATTTACACCGTTGCCTGACGTGTTGGCGAACGCTTCGCCTTAACTCTGCATTAACTACCGGAGATTATTATGCTTTTAGACTGGAATGGCCATCGCGATGAACTGCTTGGCGTAGTGGGCGAGTATGCAAAACTGCAGCCAGAGTTCATGAAAGGCCTGATGAAAATGGATGCCGGTGCGTCGGCGATGGGGCATCTGGATAAGAAAACGCACGAGCTGATTGCGCTGGCCGTGGCTATCACTACCCGCTGTGACGGATGTCTGTCCGTTCATGTTAAAGCGGCGGCGAAACATGGCGCTACCCGGGAAGAAATCGCCGAAGCCCTCGCCGTCGCAATTTCACTGAATACCGGTGCGGCTCTGACCTATACGGCACACGCGCTTGATGCGTTTGATGCATTACCAAAACCGTAAGCAACTGACGACGGCGCCTCGCACCCGCGTGCTGAGCGCCGTCGTGCTGAAATGGATAAAACAATGTTAGTTAATCACGATTTCGCCCGCCGGGCCTCTGTCAGACCCGCAGATTATGACTGGGTCTCTTCCCCCCGGACGGGAGTCGATCGTGTCATGCTTGATCGGACCGGCGCAGAAAAAGCGCGCGCAACCAGCATCGTTAAATACCTGCCTGATTCTCATTTTCCTGAACATTATCATCCGGACGGAGAAGAAATTCTGGTGCTTTCCGGCGTATTTTCAGAGGGTGAGGATCACTATCCTGCTGGCTGGTATATGCGGAATCCGCCTGACTCTGCGCACAGGCCGTCAAGTGTCAGTGGCGCCACGATCTTTGTGAAACTGCGGCAGATGCAGCAGGGCGAGCATGCCCGTTTAAGGCTGGACACGAACGACCGTGATAACTGGCATGACGCGGTTAACGGCGAGGAATGCCCGCTTTTCAGCAATGCGTATGAAAAGGCGACGCTCCGCCGGTTCCACCCTCACAGCCCGATCCTGCCGGATGCCCTGAACAGGGGAGCGGAAATTCTCGTGCTCAGCGGCACCCTTTATGAAAACGGAGAGGCATGGCCTGCCGGCAGCTGGCTACGGTTTCCCGCGGGTGACATTCCCTGCCTGACATCCGGAGAGACCAGTACCTTAATTTATCTTAAAACCGGCCATCTGGGTCAGGCGGCGCTGACGGGTTCCCGGCATGAATGAACATGTGCAGGTCGCCATTATCGGCGCGGGTCTCAGCGGACTTTATGCCGCTTACCAGCTTGAAAAGGCCGGTATCAGCTATGTGGTACTGGAAGCACGGGCGCAGACCGGAGGCAGGATCATTTCCTGCGCAGGCGGACCGGCTCCCTCCCTAAGCGGGGCGGAAGCGGAAGGGCGGGTTGACCTTGGCGCAACCTGGATCTGGCCCTCTTTTCAACCCCAACTGGCAGCCCTGACGGCCGAGCTGGATATTGCGCTGATACCACAGGCTGAAGACGGCGACATGCTCTATGAACGCGCTCACCATCAGTCCCCCTCCCGTCATCCCGGCTATGTTTCGTCTCCTCCGTCTATGCGGATCGCCGGCGGGATGCGCCAGCTCACGGAGCGCCTGGAGGCGCGGATAGCAGCTGAACAGGTTGTCACCGACGCCCGCGTCATACGCATTGAACGGACCGTCGGTAAGGTTCAGGTACATACCGTTTCGTCTGACCAACGCGGTCGTATGTTTACGGCGCAGGCCGTTCTGCTGGCCTTGCCTCCTGCTCTCGCCGCCCGTATCGAATACCTTCCGGCACTTCCTGCCCGGCTGACCGGGGAGTGGGCCGGTACCGGCACCTGGATGGCCCCTCATGCCAAATATGTGGCCATCTATGAGCATGACTTCTGGCAACAGGCAGGACTGTCAGGTGAAGCCCGGAGTGGCGTCGGCCCCATGGCTGAGATCCATGATGCCTCCGTTCCAGGCCGGGTTAGTGCCCTTTTCGGCTTTATCGGCATCCCGGCACGGTCACGGTGGACTACCAGTGAGGAAAACCTGAAGTTGTTATGCCGGGCGCAGCTCATCCGGTTGTTTGGAGAGAAAGCCGGGGAGCCCGTTGCTGAATACTTAAAGGACTGGGCAGATGACCCCTTTACCGCCACGGAAAAAGATTTACTCATTCAGGCCGGACATACGGTTCCAGCTGCTTACCCTGACCACGGAGCGTGGGCGGACTGCCTGCGCGGAATAGGCAGTGAATGGTCAGCGCAGTTTCCGGGATACCTTGCAGGTGCAGTTGAGGCCTCTCTGGAGGGCGTCAGGCAGGTGCAGCAGAAACTCGTAAGAAAGAACTGAATATCTACGGCCGGGGGCGTGAATCAGCACGCGCCGGCTTCCCGTTTCTGAAGGCTGGCTGGAGAATATCTATGACCCGACATTTTGATTACATTGCAATTGGCGGCGGCAGCGCCGGAATCGCCTCCGTTAATCGCGCGGCTGCGCATGGAAAAAAATGTGCCCTTATTGAGAAGGGGCCCATCGGCGGAACCTGCGTAAACGTGGGATGTGTGCCAAAAAAAGTGATGTGGTATGCCGCACAGGTGGCAGAAACCATCCGCACTTACAGTTCCGGCTATGGCTTCAGCGTGTCGGGGTGTGAATTTGACTGGGCTACGCTGGTGAAAAACCGCAGTGAGTACATTGAGCGCATTCACGGTTCCTATGATGCGGTGCTCAGCAGGAACGCGGTTGAAGTCATTCAGGGAACAGCCCGCTTTATCGGCCCCCGCAGTATTGAGGTCAATGGCGAAACGCTGACGGCCGATCATATTCTTATCGCCACCGGCGGGCACCCCGTTCGTCCTTCTGTATCCGGCGCAGAGCTGGGAATTGATTCGGATGGTTTCTTTGAACTGAGCGCACAGCCCCGTAGGGCAGCCGTCATCGGCGCGGGTTATATTGCCGTTGAGCTCGCGGGCGTGCTGCATTCTCTCGGTACGGAAACACATCTTCTGGTTCGCGGTGATAAACCTCTGCGCCATTTTGATCCTCTGCTCGGGGATACCCTGGCTGCCATGATGGATGAATCAGGGCTTCGCCTCCACCGTCAGGCCATTACCACGTCTCTGTCAGAAGAGCCGGATGGTTCTGTGGCGGTGGTCACGGCTTCAGGGGAAAAAATTGTAGTGGATGTCGTGATCTGGGCAACCGGCCGTAAACCCAATACATCCGGCTTAAACATTCAGGCAGCAGGGGTGGCGCTCAGTGATGAAGGTTACGTCACTGTGGATAAATATCAGAACACCTCTGCGGAAGGCATCTATGCCGTTGGTGATATTACCGGTCAGCTTGAACTCACGCCGGTTGCCGTTGCCGCCGGTCGTCGCCTGGCTGAGCGCCTGTTCAACAACAGGCCGGATGAGCATCTGGATTACCAGAATGTCCCCACTGTCGTATTCAGCCACCCACCTGTCGGCACTGTCGGTCTTACTGAACCCCAGGCCCGTGAAAAATTCGGCGACCAGAACGTTAAAATTTACAGTGCGTCATTTACCGCGATGTTCACTGCAGTAACGTCCCACCGTCAGGCGACAAAGATGAAACTGGTGTGCGCCGGGCCCGATGAGAAGGTTGTGGGTATTCACGGCATCGGAGAAGGTATGGACGAAATCCTTCAGGGCTTTGCTGTGGCACTCAAAATGGGCGCGACCAAACGAGATCTGGACAATACCGTGGCAATTCATCCCACCGCTGCCGAAGAGTTCGTCACGATGAAAGGCTGAAAAGCCTGAGCGGAAGAACCGGCCGGCATTATCAGACTAAGGAGCGATAGGCCCGGCGCAGGGGCACAGCGAGCGATATTGCCTCTGCCCAATTCTGAAATCAGATTCCCGCGTACCGGCAGCACCACTGCAAAAATGCTGCTCGTCCGACAGCCCTTAAATACTTTTTTATATCAAACAGTGGGATGAAAAATGAATACATTCAAGGCAATGCAGATTACCGAGCCAGGCAGAATGGAACTGGTAGAGCGCCCAGTGCCCGTGCCTGGTTATGGCGAGGTTCTTCTGAAGGTCGAGGCTTGTGGCATCTGCGGGGCGGATTCCGGCGCAGTTGAGGGGCTTGAAAAGAATACGACTTATCCGCGCATTCCAGGCCATGAAGTGGTGGGGCGCATACTCTCTCTGGGGCAGGGCGTTCCCTCGTACCTTTCTGAAGGGCAGCGGGTCGGTGTAGGGCGCCTGGGGGGATACTGCGGCGAATGCGAGCAGTGCCGGCAGGGTCAGTTTGTGCTTTGCACTGATCAGCCTGTCACCGGCAGCTCCTGCGATGGCGGCTATGCGGAAATAATGCTGGCGCGTGCCACGGGGCTGGTTCTCATTCCCGACGATCTGCTCTCTGCAGAGGCGGCTCCGCTGCTCTGTGCAGGGATTGCCACTTTCAACGCGCTGACCAAATCAGGCGCCCGGCCCGGTGATACAGTCGTTATTCAGGGTATCGGTGGTCTGGGGCATCTGGCCATACAGTATGCACAAAAAATGGGCTACAAAGTTATCGCGGTAGGACGCGGAAGTGATATCAGGCAGGATGCCCTTAACCTGGGGGCTCATCAGTACATTGATACGCTAAAGTCGGACCCCGTTGCAGAAATTAAAAAGGCTGGCGGCGCGCAGGTTATCCTGACGACTATTACCAACAGCGAGGCCGCTTCCGGGCTGGTGAAAGCACTCGCACCACAGGGTAAATTTATGGTTGTGGGTGCCGGCAGCTCCCCGCTTTTGATCATGCCCGGAGCAATGGTCGGAAACGAGTTAAGGCTGGAGGGCTCTCTTACCGGCACACCTTACGAAACAGAACGTGCCCTTAAATTCAGTCTGCTGACCAGCGTACGTGCACAGATTGAAACGGCACCGCTGGCTGAGGCTGAAAGTGCTTATCAGCGCATGCGTTCGGGGGACGTGAAGTTTCGCATGGTGCTGAGAATGGATCTTTAACGTTTACGAAGACTGTCTCAGTCTGACCGACCCAGCCCGGGCAGGCAACAGGGCTGGGCGGCTCAGTGCCCGCGTGATGAGTCAGGGGGCCGGCAGGTTCTTCCGCCCGGTTTTCCGTCATGCCAGCGGTCCGCTATCTGATTGCCAGCTGAAAGGAGCAGCCTGCACCTCATTCAGACAGACGTCCGCGTGCCCTGTATCCGCTTTATCAGCTGCCCCTCAGATAAACAGTGGGCATTCATGATGACCGCAAACGGATTACGCTGGAAATGAAGAAAAAAGATCGACCAGTCTGAAAACAGCCCCCTTCATCGAAGCCGTGAAATATAGCAAACATATTTCTCATAATACCGTAACTGACTGAATGGTTACAGCCACAGTAATCATCAATATTAATGGTCACAGTTGGCGGGAACTGACGCGTGAAATTGTCATAAAAACAGCATTGTCAGGCCACATGGCCTGATATAAATTGAGTCCATCCTGATCAAGAAATATGACATATATGCATCTATATGAAACGATTGCGGATGACATCGCGCGCTCAATCCTGCGCGGACAACTGACGCCCGGTACACGTATTCCGTCCGTCAGACATTATGCGGGACAATATGACGTCAGTGTTAACTCGGTCAAAACCGCTTACCGGCTTCTGGAGGATCGCGGGCTGATCTCCGCACGACCTCAATCCGGCTATTATGTCCGCGACAGCCTGCCTGAACTCTGCCACCTGCAGGAAAGTTCGGTGAACAGCAGAGAAAGCGCGGTGCCTTTATCCGGTCTGAACCGGCTGCTATCCGTTATTCTGGAAAATCAGCTGCGCGGGGATTGTACTGATCTTGCGCTTGCGTGCCCGTCTGGCGATAGGTTTTATCCTGCCGGCCGGCTGAAAAAAATCACAGCCCAGCTGCTGCGCTCAGCATCCGGGTTCAGCACAACTTACGCCATGCCGCCCGGCTCCCCCCGCCTGCGCTCACAGATTGCCCGACGCGGTCTGCACACCGGCATGATCCTCTCTCCCGATGACGTAATCATCACTCACGGCACCATGGAGGCCATTAGCCTGGCCGTCCGGGCGTCAACCCTTCCCGGTGATACCGTTGCCGTTGAATCACCTACTTTTTACAACCTGTACCCTATGCTGGAGGATCTTGGCCGTCGTATTGTGAATCTGCCTACCCATCCTCAGAGCGGAATGTGCCTGGATACCCTTGAATCTCTTGCAGAGCAGCGAAAAATCTCCGCGGTGATTACGATACCCAGTGGCCACAATCCACTTGGCTTTGTCATGCCTTCAGAAAATCGTCAGCGCCTGGCCCGCATGGCTGAAACCCGGCAGTTCGCCGTAATAGAGGATGTCATATATGCCGAACTGCAGTTTGGCGATACCTGCATACCCAACATTCGTGCCTTTGATCGTGATGGCTGGGTGATGGTGTGTGCAAGCTATACCAAAACGGTTGCGCCAGACTTTCGCATTGGCTGGCTGGAAGCCGGACGCTTTCGCGATGTCGCCAGGCAGATGAAGTTTACCTCCACTGTCGCTGAGTCCGGATTATTGAGTGAAAGCCTGGGGATATTCCTTGAGAACGGCGGATATGACCTGCACCTGCGCCACCTCAGGCGATTATATGAACGACAGATTGATGCTGTAAGAGCCTGTATTGCAGATTATTTTCCAGCAGGCACTCGTGTCAGCCGCCCGCAGGCAGGCTTTATTTTATGGATTGAGCTGCCGGAAGGTGCCGACACACTGGCTCTATTTCATGCCGCCCTGGATGAAAAAATACTATGTATGCCAGGCCTTCTGTGCTCCGGAAGCCGGGCATTCAATCACTGTTTCCGTATGGCGGCGTGTTTTGAACTGACGGACAGGCACCGCATGGCCATATCGCGGTTGGGTGCCCTGGCCGCTCATCAGCTGAACGAAATGAAGTAAACAGAAAACCAGAAGGCCCGCCGGTATCAGGCTTTTCAGATTGCCTGGCCCGCATGGCTCAACTAATCCATTACGGAAAAATAATATGAACAGCATAACGAGAAGCGATTCCTTCCTGCAGGGTGTTAAGGATGCGTCTCCTTTGCTCATGGCAATTGCGCCTTACGCAATTATTCTGGGGGCTCAGGCTTCCCGATCGGGCCTGACCCTGCCCGAAACAGGCTTCATGACGGCGCTGAATTTTGCTGGAGGATCGGAATTTGCCGCTATACAGCTCTGGCACGAGCCCTTGCCGGTGCTGACCATTATTCTGCTGACGTTCCTGATTAACAGTCGCCACATCATAATGGGGGCAGCCCTGACGCCCTATATCAAGCATCTTCCCCGTCGTCAGATATTACCTGCCTTATTTTTTATGGCCGATGAGGGCTGGGCGGTCACCTATGCGAAAATGCTAAAAAACGCTGCCACTTTACCGCCTGAGCAGTCGTTTACCATGGCTTATTACCTGGGGGCCAGCTTTCCGTTTTATCCCGTCTGGGTTGGATTTTCAGTCACGGGTTTTCTTGCGGGCCCCGTGCTTGGAAACATTGAGCAGTACGGTTTTGCTATTGCTTTTCCTGCCACCTTTATCGTCCTCCTGCGTAGCATGTGGAAAGGCCTGGACGCAGCCATCCCCTGGCTTATCAGCCTGACGGTGGCCGCAGTCTGTTATCGTCTGGTACCTGGCCATACCTATGTGCTGGCAGGGACGTTCAGCGGCATATTTTCAGCATGGGTACGGGGAGTGAAAGTAAAATGACACTGGCTGCATGCATGACAATTCTGGGTATGGCAGTGGTCACCTATCTGACGCGCATCCTGGGTTATCTTATATTGAGGAACCGTAGCCTGAGTCCCGGCACGCGCAGCGTGCTGGAAAGTGCGCCGGGATGCGTGATGATTTCTGCTATTGCTCCTTATTTTGCTTCCGGAAATCCGGCACAAATCATTGCATTGATCGTTGCGGCAGGCTGTGCCATCAGGCTGTCGATGTTACCAACACTGATTATTTCCGTCGCGACGCTGGGCATTCTTCAGCTAATAATATCCTGAATTTCCTGGCCCTCTCTCTACCGGTTTCAAATGATGAATCTGCGGACTATTCTACGCCGCGGGCGGTGGAAATCAGCGTTGGCGTGACGAAGATCCTGAAGGAAGCGGAGCGACTGATGATGTCTGAAGTGACCTTCGTACAGGCAAAAAGTACGCAGTCATTCTCGGGCCGTATGGCAGATTTGCTGGGCCTGATGCTGCTACCTGATTTGTTGTCTATCGTGACAGGTCAGCCCCGGGTATTAAATTAATATTGAGCACACACCTGTCGATAAAACAATTCCTGCCCTGGAAAACGTCGACCTGGATTGTATAGTCAGCTCTCAACTCCGTCACACGTCTGGAATTGTCAGCGACCCCGTTATCACCGACAGGCTCAACTGTATAATGCGCCAGAACCATCCGCTATCTGATGCACCGCTGACACTGTCTGAGTTTCTTAGCGCCAGTCATCTGCACGTTGCAACGAGTTCTGCGGATGTTCGCTTTGTGGACAATATACTGTCAGGTCAGCGTTTCAGCCGAAAGATTGCCGTCACGACACCGCACTGGCTGACGCTGCCTTTTGTATTAGTGAAAACCGACCTCATCTCGGTAGTGTCAGAAAAGATGGCATCCACACCTCTTTTTTCCGGGCTTCAGAGGATAGAACTACGCTTTGAAGCCCAGCCTGTTAGCTGGAACCTCTACTGGCATAAGCGTGACGAGAACAATGCGGCACACCTGTGGCTGAGGGAGCAGATATACAGGGTTTGCAGGGTAATCTGACTTTTAAGGTAATTACAGGCCATTAAGGCTAATCCAGTTTGAAATCATCTGAGCCAGTTCCCTGGGTTTCTCAAGCGGTATCATGTGCCCGCTGCCTTCAATGATTTCTGCCGGACACCGGAAAAGTTCAGAAAGTTCAGCCGCCTCACTGAGGCTTCTGAGCCTGTCTTCTCCGGCTGCAATAATCAGCACCGGACAGGTCAGTTGCCTGACGGTTATTCCTCCGCGTTTCAGCAGGGACTGGGCTCTGAATACTTCCGGGCCAAGGCGTTTTCCCATTTCGCGAATACGCCCCAGCAGAGCTGTATCATCATGAAATTTCGGATGAAGCGAATGCCTGATAGCGGCAGGACTTATCCCCCTGAACTCACCCGAAAGCACAGCAGCATCCAGCCGTTCTCGTTGTCGGTATGAGTCTTCACGCAGTGAAGTGGCAATAAGGACCAGGCCGGCAACTTTTTCCGGAGCCGTTTCGGCTATAGCGCGGGCAACATATCCTCCCAGCGAGAACCCTGCCAGTACAAAACGCTCAGGAAGCGACGCGACGATCCCGGCAGCCATCCCGGCAATACTTTCTTCCTGACCAAGGCTGACGCGGCAGAACGTCTGACCGGGCGGATAAACGTCGATGAAGTCATCCCACAAAGTTTCATCAAGCATGAACCCGGGGATCAGTACGAGAGGTGTCATATCCTGAACCATTCCTCATTATTTATGTCCGGAATGCCATCCTGCTGATGGCATAAGGTTTCGTCAAGGTTGGCAGCCCGGGATACTCAGCATTATTCAGCAACTGAATAAGCGCCTATAAATTATCGATTTGAACTCTCTTTCTGATTCTTACACAGTCGTTTTTTTGATGCTCTGCAGGATAATACATGAACCTTTCTGGCACGCTGAAGCCCATACCTGCTGAGCAGGAGAAACTGGATCCCCGGCAGCGCCTGATTTCCGGATTTTCTGAGATAATGCATATTGTGTGCATCCGCTTGCAGAAAACGATCGCATGATAGCGAGTATTTATGATGACTGCGTGCGTCATGGGAATCCTGACCGTGTACCGATTTATGCCTCAACATCAAAAATGACTCTCCCGGGTGCCGGCGTTGCATTTATAGGGGCGTCTGGCACCAATAAGACATGGTGGCTCAGGCATGCATCCGTCAGGAGTGTCGGTCCTGATAAGGTCAACCAGCTTCGGCAGGCTCGTTTTCTTAAGAGCCCAGGGAATATACGGGCTCTGATGGAACAGCATCGTCAGGTTCTCAGGCCCAGGTTTGAACTTGTTGATGCCATTTTTTCTTCGGTTTTAGGCTGCCAGCAGCACGTATCATGGTCCCGTCCTGAAGGGGAATATTTTGTCAGCCTGCATGTACTTCCCGGCACTGCCAGTCGCATCGTCCAGCTAGCCGCTGTGGCAGGTGTGCGATTTGCCAGACCGGGCTCGTGTTATCCCTATAGGCGTGACGATTACGATGCCCAGCTCCGGCTAGCCCCCTCCTGGCCCGAAAAAGAGACGCTCAGACTCGCACTTACGGTAATTGCCATCTGCATTGCTAAAGCGACTGCAGAGAAGTTTTTATGACACAGGTTGACGACCTCCTTTAAAAATAAAAGTTACTCATAAGAACGTCCTGAATTTCCTTATTCTCGTTATTTGAATCTCAACTGTTTCTATAGTCACTTTTATGAGAGCAAAATTGCCAGTGTCCGCCTTTCGCTATTAGCGGACATTGGCTTGGCGTTAGTTCGGTTTAAACCAGGAATGGACGTTGCTAACATCGGGATGTACTAATCTGTAGGTATCAGGTCACGGACCTATTTCGACATGCGGGGACGACGACGTACCGACGTGCCTCAGCGATTCTCAACCGGCTCCACACCCATAAATGAGTAGCATTTATGGCTGCGTAGCACGACAAGCATATGCATTCCCAACTGAGGACCGACAGACTTAATTGATGTCATAAGAATTTTAAAGATCAGACTTCCTGGCTCCCTCCTTAATCTTTCCGTTGCAAGGGCGTCGTCCTGACAAGAAATCGGGCAAATTTTAAATTGTAGTTACTTGAGTACAGGTTGCATATTGCTCTTTAACTGATGGAAGTTAATAACATGTATTCAATCAATTTTACCGATGCCCGTAAACATTTCGCAGATACGATGAAGCGGGTCAACGACGACGCTGAGCCTGTGCGCATTTTGCGCCGCGAGGCACCTGATGTTGTGATAGTTCATGCGGAAGAGTATGAAGCACTGATAGAAACGGTGTATCTCTTTAGCAACCCGGCGAACGCTGCGCATATTAATGAGTCAATGAAACAGGCGGAGCGCGGCGAGTTTGTTAAAGTGTAATATTAAGTTCACTACAAGTTGCGCCGACGATCTCAATGACTGTCGCGATACGAAGAAGCCCCAAATCGGCAGTAGCCGGACGCTGAACAAAATCGCCACAAACGCATAATTTTTATTTTTTTGATTCCAGAGCAATTCTCACTGCCAATCCTGCAAGCACAGTACCCATTATCCAGCGTTGCGCTTTAAGCCATGCAGGTCGGCTTGAAAGAAATTTGGCTAAAGTTCCTGCCATCATCACAATAGTAGCATTGACTACCATGCTGATAGAAATCTGTATGCTTCCGAGTTCCAGAGACTGAGTCAGTACACTCCCGTGCTCTGGCTGGATAAATTGTGGCAATAAAGATAAATACATAATGGCAACTTTAGGATTTAATACATTAGTAATGAAACCCATGATAAAGAGTTTCTTTGAGGAATCTATGGGTAAATTTGTAACAGCGAAAGTAGACCTGCCTCCAGGTTTAACTGATTGCCAGGCCAGATATAAAAGATAAGCAACTCCGGAAAAACGAAGTAGATCATATGCATAAGGAATGGCAAACAGAAAAGCTGTTATTCCTAATGCCGCACAGAGTATATATAAAACAAACGCAAAAGCGATACCACCTAAAGATATCAGCCCGGCTTGTCTTCCCTGGCATACAGACCGAGAGATCAGATAAATCATGTTTGGGCCAGGAGTTAACACCATTGCAAGTGCAATCAAACCAAAAGCTATAAAATGAGTATGATCAGGCATGTTTCATCTCCAGGTGTGGAAAATCATTTAACTAAATAGTCATCATTACAGGCTGCTGATACAATAGGATTTATATAATACAGGCACAGCGTTATGCCATGATTAAACATTTAAAAAATAATTTTTTTCACTTATTAACGCTGGCTTTAAGTGATTTTAGAGAAGTGGCTAATGATTGTTTTTATCACGATTAACTATGCAGGTAAAGTACATTTTCATTATAACAGGAGATGTAATACCAACTCCCCGAGAAAGTGATAGTAGTTAATTTTGCTAATCATTAGTCTTAGTTAACGAGCGGGATAATTATTCTTCACAAACCTCATTAAAACATAAAATACATATTGAAAACCATCCTGATTGAATGTAGGCCTTATTTGGAAAATTATTCTCAAGCGCCCGGTTGTTTTTTTACAAGGGTAAAAGTTCTTAAAAATAAATCCCACGCTATTTTTTTTGCATTCATTTAATTTTTGTTTATTTTAAATTAAAGTCAGAATTATGCTTTTATAATGAATTTTTCGTGACAGTTAAAAACTAAAGTGGATATCTATAAGAAAGTGAGAAGATTCATTGTTGACCTGCTCCCCGTTGATTTATATACACCGATTTTAGTAACGTCTTCATAAGTGACTCTGACCCCGTATATGATCCATTCATAATCGGGAATAACCGGCTTCATTATGGCTGCATATTCTGGCAACCAGCAGATTTTTGGGCAAATTCGGAGGGGGCATCCAGCCCACTGCAGAATGGGGACGTCTCTTGTTAAAGAGTATGCGCCAGGACTCGATCTTGTGCAGTGCATCCTCCAGAGACATGAGCCAGTTATCATTCAGGCATTCCTGACGCAACCAGCCGTTGAAGGACTCGACTGTAGCGTTGTCCGAGGGTGGTCCCGGGCGTGAAAGTCGATCCTTCTCCCACTTTCGTACACCCATCTGTCCAGCATTTTTCCTGAAATTCAGAATCACTATCGGTTTTTAGCTACTGCGGCAAAGGACGCCTGAGCGTTATGCTGTTCAGCATTTCTGCCACTTCTGTTGAACGCAGATTCTGCCCGACGCAGATCCCAGGCATTCGTCGGTGTAAAGGTCGATAACCTTTAGCAGGCGCAGTCGTCGCCTGTCAAACAGCACGTCCGAGACAAATTCCATGCCTCAGACGTGATTCGAATACAGTCCCTGAGGCTGTGGCTGCCGGCGCTGCGCGGATTTATTGCGCCGTGGACGTTTGAGGCGCAGTAACAGCGCCTGCTCGCTGAAAAGCCGGTAGATCCGTTTGTGGTTATTGCGACAGCCTTCCCGCCTGAGCATCACGTATACCCGGCGATATCCATGGTGAATTCGCGTTTCGGTTATCTCATTCTGATGCAAGACAGCTAGCCACTGACATTCAGACGGCCAAAGAGCATACGCTGCGTGAACCCGGTTAACGATTAAAGCTGATGCATCCTGCGGATATGAATCAGTCAAATTTTGCTGCTGTAGAAGGGCTGTCTGCGGCCAGGGTTACCTGTGCGTTTCAGGCGTCCTCAACGCCTGAGGAGGTCACCTCAGTCTTTCCATCAGTAAGCGAACTCTCTATCAGCGATCACAACGCTCTGCCTGATGTCACTGAGAGAGCCCCGGCAAGAGGTATCAACGCAGAGAAATTAGCAGGTAAGTTTCGTGAGCGCATTAAAAGTGAGGCATATGGCGACAGGACGGACCCCGCCTTTAAGACAAAAATAATCAGTTATTTTTGCGCTGAAAGCGCAGCGCCCAAAAAAGATCGTTTAGCAAAAAAGTCTTAACTGAATAACATCTTTCCTTACTGCCTGCAATTTTCGTGATTTGGGGCGGGTCAAAGCAACTCTCATCGGATGCGAAGCACGTCATGCATCCTGGACGAAAGGGCTTTTTAGTCAGATTAATGCGACGGCACGCGGTGAAGCGGAGTAAAGCTTGCAGCTGGCATGGATCGCCGTATGCATGAAAACCTGACCAGATAAAATTAAGAATAGCCGGTGTTAACAAAGTCGAAGATGATCTGAGACCACCGGCTGGTTAGCGTTTATCATAAATGCTGTAACCGTTTACCTACGATAGGTAGACAGAAAATCCCTTATTCGTGTGGCCGCCTCCACACACTCTGCAACAGGTGCAACTAATGCCATTCGAATCCAGCCTGCGCCCGGATTGATGCCGTCAACCTCCCGGGAAAGATATGAGCCTGGGATGACTGTAACATTTGTATGACTAAAGAGTTGCCGGCAAAAGTCGGTATCGTCACCAGGGACTTCGGCCCAAAGATAAAAGCCTCCGTCAGGCTTCTTCACCTTAAGAACAGGGGTCAGAATTTCAAGAACCGCATCAAACTTTTCCCGATAAAGAGAACGGTTGTCGCGAACATGTGCCTCATCCCGCCAGGCCGTGGCGCTTGCGAGCTGGCTATGCACCGGCATTGCGCAGCCATGATATGTGCGATAGAGCAAAAATGATTTGAGAATCTCTGCATCACCAGCCACAAATCCAGACCGAAGGCCTGGCAGGTTCGATCGTTTTGAAAGACTGTGGAAAACAACACAGCGCTTAAAATCGATACGGCCCATCTCTGCGCATGCGGTCAGTAAACCCGGAGGGGGCGACAACTCGTCAAAGTACAATTCGCTGTAACATTCATCGGCTGCAATAATAAAATCGTATTTATCCGCAAGGCTAATGAGTGATTTTAGCGTTTCAAGAGGGATAAGTGCACCGGTAGGATTGCCTGGGGAACACAGGAATACAATTTGACAACGTGTCCAGATATCCGCTGAAACAGCCTCAAAGTCAGGAATGAAACCGTTACTCTCAAGGCATGGCAGGTAATGCGGAGCCGCCCCCGCCAGGATCGCAGCACCTTCATATATCTGATAGAAAGGGTTTGGGCTGACCACCAAACCTTCGACATTAGGTTCAACAACTGCCTGGGTAAAGGCAAATAATGCTTCTCGTGTTCCGTTTACCGGTAGAACATGACGACTGGCATCAAGCCATCCCTTTGGGACGCCAAACCTCCTTTCACACCAGTTTATGATTGCCTCGCGCAATTCAGGGATACCCAGAGTTGCGGGATACACCGACATTTTATCGAGACTGGAAATAAGCATTTGTTTGACCATTTCCGGGGCCGAATGTTTAGGCTCTCCGATCGACAGTGATATAGGCGTAAGATTTTTATCAGGTTGAATTCCAGCAAGTAAGGCTCGAAGTTTTTCAAACGGGTAGGGGTGAAGTTGTTTCAGCGCAGGGTTCATATCGGTCAACACTCCAGCATTTCTGAGTTGAGAGAAATATCGTGACGCAAGCCGCAAATCCTTATCAAAGACCACTCTGTATCATGATCGTTCTACTTATCTGATTTGTCTGAATGGGTCTTGATAATTATGAAGTCTCTTCTTTTGCTTGAGCGCGGCACGGTATAAATTTTGCTCAGATCTTTTAAACTGAATATAAACAGAATAGATTTAGAGTGCCTTCATGCTTTATAAATTGATATATGTTCTTGTAATATAATAATATATATTTTTTGCAATACTTTTCTATTCAGGCATGTAAACTGAAAATCCGTCCTTAATCGTGGTGTTTTTTCGGCGATTCTCTACTCAACAACCCAAAATCGAGCATTATGCTATTTACATTCTGCAATCAAATATTCTGCTCTGCCTCCAGTATTAGATAGTGTAAGTATCCCGCATAATCGTGCCATTCACATTTAAAGACCTTCCGGCATACTCATTTCGCCAGCGAAGGAGATCGCTATGCGTAAAGCCCGTTTTACTGAGCATCAGATCATCACGGTAATGAAGTCGGTTGAAGCCGCACGAACAGTGAAAGACGTCTGCCGGGAGGCCGGGATCTCTGAAGCGACATACTATAACTGGAAGTCTAAATAGGGTGGCATGGAAGCATCTGATATTAAAAGATAAAAAATCCTGTGGACGTGAACCGACGGCTTAAGCAGCTGTTTGCCGACCTCAGTCTTGAAAATCGGGCACAGAAAGACGTTATCGAAAAAAAGCTCTGAAGCCAGCCTTTAAGCGTGAGCGGGTGACGCATCTGATAACGACATTCGGACGGAGTACCCGTCAGGCCTGCAGGACTCTGAACCTGAGCAGAACGGTTTACTACTACCGTCCTGACAGCACGCTGACGATCCCGTTATTTCGCGTTGCAGACGGCGGCTGAAAGATATCCACGATACGGCTTCCCGAAGCTTTTTCAGGTTCTGAAGCGGCAGGGATATCAGTGGAACCATAAGCGGATCCACCGCATTTACTGCCTGCTGAAACTGAATTTTCGTCGCAAAGGCAAAAATCGTCTGCCGGTACGTAGCCCATCGCCGCTGACCACACCTGAAGCGCTGAACCAGAGCTGGTCTGTTGACTGCCGCAACAATAAAAAAGCCAGATCCCCATGGAGACCTGGCTGACAGCAGCAAAGAGAGGATTAACGCACCTGAATCTGCACAGGCTTACCGTGCTGATCGGCGGTGCCTTTTACAATCACCAGATAACGTCGTTCATCTGCATGATGGCTATTCACCACCTGACGAATCGGACCGACGGCATTAACGATCGCTGCACCGGCCGGGTTGGTCATAAATTGTGCCAGTGGCTCCAGCTCACCTTTTCCTTCAGCATCAGACGACAGCGCCAGCAGATAGGCCTGCTTTGGTTCCAGCCCGGTTGCAGATGCCTGCAACACCTGGGTCAACTCCTGATCGAACAGGGTCAGCGTGGTTGCAGGCTGCGCCCCTTGCGCAGCATTTACCTCTTTCAGTGTCAGGTGTGCTGCCTTACCTGCCAGGCCCAACGGCACAAGGTTCTGCTTACCATCGCCCTGCGGCACGGCATTGGGCACATAGACCACCGCCTGCGGTGCCTGACCAATTGGAATGGTCGCGATCACTTTATTGCTCAGGGTATCAATCGCCGTCAGGGCGTCAGCGTTTTCCAGACCGACATAAACACGACTTCCGTCACCCGATGGCCAGACGCCGTGTGGCAGATTGCCTACCGGAATGGTTGCGACCTGACGGAAATCATCGGTACGGTAAACGTTTACTTTGTTCAGGCCACCAATAGTGACGTAAGCAAAGGTGCCTTTAGCGTTATGCACGATATTGACGTGGTTAGTAATCGGACCGCTGTCGATGGTTTTCAGCAGTGTAAACGGTGGGCGCGCATCGAACACCTGCACTTTACCGACATCTTTGAGCGTGAACCAGACCTGCCGGCCATCAGGCGTGGCGGCTATATTGGGACAGAACGGACTGACCTGTTTAATGCTGCCGATAATTTTATGCGCTTTTGCGTCCACCACCACGGTTTCGGGGTTGAAGGAGGAGCAAACGTAACCGTATTGACCGTCCGGTGAGAAAATCTGCATGCCCGGACCGCCAGGCACGGTAATACGCGTTTTCTCTTCCCCGCTGTTGCCATCCAGTACCGCAATATAATTTTCACCGCGTACGGTGACCCAGATTTCTTTGCCATCAGGAGTAAAGAACGCTTCATGCGGTGATCGACCCACATAAGTCACATGCTTCACTGCGTTGGTCGCGGTATTAATCAGGCTGACAGAGTTGGAACCAATTGAAACAACAGCAAGGGTTTTGCCATCTGGCGAAAAACCTAGTCCATGTACCAGCACCTGGCCTTTATAGAGTGGACTAAGGTTGGCGGGTTGCGCATCACCCAGTTTAATCACCCCGAGCAGGGTATTGCTGGCGGGGTCGGTAACAGAAACGGTGTTGGAGAACTGCTCTGCTGCGTAAACGCGGTCATGATGACTCACGCTGATGTCCGCTGCAGAGGCAGCATAAGGCGCTTGTCCCGCCCAGGCGAACGACGACGCCAGCGCCACTGTTGCCGCAAGGATTGAGCATACAAATGGTCTTGTCATGGTGTATCCCTTTTTACTGTCGATTGTTTCAAAGGCCACAGGGTGTGGCTTAGTTTCCCTGCGGAGCCGCAGGCGCAGAATCTGGCTGGACTTGATCGGGAGCGGGTGCGGCCGGAGGCAGAGGTTTACCCAGCGCCTGATACATCGCGACGATCTCCTGTTGCTGGGTCACAATGATCTCCTGCGCAATACGCCTGAGCTGCTCGTTTTTGCCGTATCGCAACTCAGCCACGGCCATATCCATGGCGCCCTGATGGTGCGGTGTCATCATGGCAACAAAGTCTTCATCAACATTGCCGGTAGGATCGATAGCCATGCGAGACATCATGGTGTCCATAGCCTGTTCATTTTCTTTCCAGAAGCCTTGCTCCTGAAGAACGGCAGTTGCATTGGCACTGGGGTGATCATGTGCGCCTGCACTCTGGCTCAAAACCAGCAGGCTATTAGCAATCAGGAAACAGCGAAGCGTACGGTTCATAGCAAGCCCTTTACAGGATAGCAAAGGCCGGACTGGCCTTTCATTGGCCTATAAAAGCAAAGCCCTGTATCGGTACTGTTTCCCGGAGAAAGAGATTTGTATTTTTATGTAGCAGGATGACGGAATGTTTCTGACCAAATGCCGCGCCCGTCATGATGGTGACGCAGGATCGATGAGGAAGGGAGATACACTCCGGTACAAAGCCCGCAACGCTAACGATATAACTGCGATAAGCTGACAGCGGTTTGCACACCCTCTGAAAATAAGGATTGCGCTGTGGAACATGTCGATCACATTTTGATCGTGGATGACGATCGTGAAATTCGTAGCCTGATTGCGGAATACCTGAAAAAGAACGGTCTGCGTACGACAGAGGTCGCCGACGGGCGGCAAATGCGTAGCTTTCTCGATAGCATGCCGGTTGATTTGATTGTGCTGGATGTGATGATGCCGGGCGATGACGGCCTTACACTTTGTCGTGAACTGCGCAGTGGAAAACATAAAGGCACGCCAGTGCTGATGTTAACAGCGCGAAGCGAAGAGACTGACCGCATCATCGGGCTCGAAATGGGCGCCGATGATTATCTGGTCAAACCGTTCGTCCCGCGTGAACTGCTTGCCAGAATAAAAGCCGTCTTACGCCGTACGCGCATGATGCCGCCCAATCTTGTTATTTCAGAAGCGGCGCGAATTGTGGCATTTGGCGAATGGGTGCTGGATACCACGTCGCGTAACCTGGTGGACAAAGAGGGCGTGATGGTGGCACTCAGCGGCGCGGAGTATCGCCTGCTGCGGGTATTTGTTGATCATCCACAACGTGTGCTTAATCGCGATCAGTTGCTGAATCTGACGCAGGGCCGAGACGCCGAGTTATTCGAGCGCTCCATTGATTTGCTGGTCAGCCGTTTGCGTCAACGCTTAAACGATGATGCCCGCGAACCTTTTTATATCAAAACGGTGCGCAGCGAGGGCTATGTATTTGCGATGCCGGTGGAACTGCGTGAGGCCAACGCGTGAAACGTCTGATGCAATGGTGGCCTAAACGCCTGGCCTCGCGGCTGATGCTGATCCTGCTGCTTGGGTTACTGCTGGCGAATGGATTAACTCTGGGACTGCTGCTGCTGGAGCGGGCGCAAAGTGCCAAAGCCATGATGATGGGCAATCTGGAATATGACGTGGCCACCAGCGTTGCGATTCTCGATCGCCTTCCTGCCAGTGAACGCGCTGCATGGGCAACACGTCTCGATCGCAGTAATCATCATTATCTGATGTACGCTACGCCATTGGGCCAGCCGCCAAAGACAAAACGCCTGCAGGACACGGCCAGCGCATTGACGCGGGCGCTTGGCCCGCGCTATCCCCTGAGCTTCAGCGTTAATCCTGATAACAGTGCTCAGATGATGGCGCATCTGCGTTTACGTGATGGCAGCCCGCTCAGCATTGATCTGGCCCCGCGTAATATGCCGTTTGCCCGCTGGCTGCCGATTGTACTCGTGGCGCAGTTTGTGCTGCTGTTTGGCTCCGCCTGGTTTGCGGTGCGCAGCGCGGTCAGGCCTCTGGCAGATCTGACACGGGCTGCAGAACAGTTGCATCCCGATTCAAATAAAACGGTGCGCCTGTCGGAAGAGGGGCCGGTTGAAGTGCGCAATGCGGCACGGGCTTTTAATGCCATGCAGCAGCGAATGAGTGCCTATCTCAAAGAGCGCATGCAAATTCTTGCGGCGATCTCCCACGATCTGCAAACGCCGATAACACGTATCCGTCTACGTTCAGAAATGATGAGTGAGACAGACGTCAGGAGCAAACTGCTGCAGGATCTTGAGGAGATGACCCGGCTGATTCGCGAAGGCGTGGCCTATGCGCGCACCAGTGAAAGCAGCGATGAAAAACCGTGCCGCATACAGCCGCATGCTTTTATAGACAGCCTGGTCTGCGATTATCAGGACACGGGGCAGCAGGTAACGCTGCAGGGAAAACTTCACGGGTCGTTTAGTACCAGACCGCACGCGCTGCGCAGAACGCTCAGTAATCTGATCGATAATGCGCTGAAGTTCGCGGGCAGCGCAGAAGTGGTGGTGGAACAGGATGCAGGTCAGATCACTATAGCGGTGCTGGATCGCGGACCCGGCATCCCACCGGAAGAGATGTATGCGGTGATGCAGCCTTTTTATCGCATCGAGAACTCGCGTAACCGGGCCACCGGTGGAACCGGGCTGGGTTTAGCCATTGCCCAGCAGCTGGTGGCGTCATTAAGCGGTGAGCTGACACTGACGAACCGCCGACACGGCGGTTTGCGGGTGACGGTGACATTGCCGGATACCCTTCACTGATTTGTATCGCAGTGTGTAATAACGGCAAAGAGCGAAATTCCGGTACACTTTTCACCCCTGGTCGATATGTTACCGATACATTGCGATGGTGTAATTCTCACATCGGGCAGCAACAGTTTAGCGTTTGCTTCCCCTGGCGAATTCCACTTTCTGAGGTGACATATGAAAAACGTAAAAATGATTCTGGCCGCTGTAATTCTGGGCTCTGTTTCTGTATCCAGCTTTGCTGCAATGGAAACCACCATGCCACAAGGTAAGACCCTTATCGGTAGCGTCTCTGACAGCAGCGGCTCAACTACGCTTTCCGAATTAAAAGACAATCTGGCAGCAAAAGCGCAGGCGGCGGGAGCAAGCAGCTACCGTATCGTGGCGGCGGGAGGCAATAACGTCCTGTTTGGCACCGCTGATATTTACAAATAAACATGTTGATGCGCAGTAACGCAATTCAGTGGATATCAGCGCCGCGTTGCGCTTACTGCGCGAATCGTTTAATGCTATCCGCAATATGAGTTTTGAATCCTGCCCAGGCTATTTTTGGCCACCCTGTTTTTCATTTCTTCTCCACATTTAAACGCTTAAAGCCAGCCAACGCGCTCACCGGAACGGCTTCGGTAACGGGTCACCTTCATGACCAGCAGTAATGTCCGCATTTAATTCCCTGCATTACTTTTTTCCTTACATTGCTCTCCGAACAGGAGCCTTTACCCTATAAGCTGGGGAAATAAACAATCAGTTAACATTTGGATTGCGTGTCCTGGAGAATAATCTTATTAATATTAAGGCTTTATGCACACTGCGTTGCGTAGCACTTACAGAAACAAAATAAGGATATTTTATGACGACCAGACCTGCGGCTGAGGAATGTACGGAAACAGGATTATTCCGGACGCTGAAATCTTTTCCGGCGACAGTTCATGCGCTTCTCTTTTTTACGCTGGTTATACGCTTTAGTTATTTCATGGCATGGCCGTTTATCGCCGTCATCATGACGCAGAATTATCATATGTCGCCGATCGCCATTGGTGTGGCAATGACCAGCAGTGCGCTGTTCTCGGTGGTGCTCGGCATGTACGGCGGGCAGATTTCAGACAGGCTGGGGCGACGCGTTATTCTGCTGCTGGGCTGCGGGTTTTCAGCGCTGGGGTATAGTCTTCTGGCGCAGGCCGCCGGGATGGGGCTGTTTATTATTGGCCTGATGATTATCGGCGTCTCCTTTGCGTGGGTTGATCCGCCGCTGCGCGCATTGATGAGTGATTTGCTGGTGGATCGTCGTCGTCGTGCGCTTGCCCTGCAAATGCGCTATTACCTTATCAACGTCGCAGCGGTATTCGGCCCGCTGGTCGGAATTGCATTTGGCCTGACATCGCAAAAGGGCACCTTTTTAATAACCGGGCTTACCTATATTCCTTTTTTCGTTTATGTGCTGCTGTTTATCCCCGCAGGAAAACTTGTGAAGGAGCAGGATGGAGACGGGGTAACGGTTAAACTGCATCAGGTTATCGGTATCATCGCGAGGGATAACATTTATATTGCGGGGCTGCTGTGCAGCATTTTATGCAGTGTTGTTTTTATCCATTACGAAGCTATTCTGCCGCAGTATCTCCTGTTACTGAATGGCGACGCCGCCATTAAGCTGATTACCCTGATACTGGTGACAAATGCCTGCACCGTTCTGGTCTTCCAGACGTTCATCATGCGGTTTCTGGCTACCGTTTCCCTGCCGAAGCGCATTCTTCTCGGTGGGTTTATTTTCGCGCTATCTCAGATCTGCTTTTTTAGTACACGCTCAACGGAGATATGGCTTTGGCTTACTGTGACCAGTGTCTTTAGTGTGGGCGAAGCGATTCTGATGCCAAATCTGAACATTTTACTTGATCAGCTGGCACCACCAGAGCATCGCGGTGCATATCTTGGCGCCTCAATGTTGTCGACGCTAGGGATCGCTGTCGGACCCTTGATCGGTGGGATAATGCTGGCGATGACCGGGGCGGGCGTTTTTATCTGTACTGCGTTGCTCAGCCTTTTACTCTGCGCAATCATCTACGCTTACAGAAACCGCATGCTCGCGCGCCTTAAGGATGCCTGATAGAAGGCGAGCAGGGCGCCGGGAATACGTGGCTTTCAGAGGCTACTGCAATTTAATAGTCTGCCGTAAGAGAAGCATGGAAACAGGGAATCCTAATTGCGCTTTATATCAAGATTCGCTCTTCAGCAGTGTCCCAACCTGAACGGTCACGCTGAGAATCAAGCCGCCTGGCCGATCATTAATCACTCTTTTGGCGGGAGGTCAGGAGACAGCATTGTGAATGACATCTTTCGGCATGAACGCCTGAGGAACCTGGCTTCCGCAGCTTGGCCATAACCCAGGCCGCCATAAAAGTGGGAATGGCAAAAATAATTAATGTTTCCTGATGACATGCCGATTAAGGAATTTGCCTTAACTGTTCAAACCTGCGATGGACAATGTGAGTTGTTAACAAATCTCCGACTTCACATGCACCATCGCGCAGGATTTCGTTTTTTCGGGGCTTCAGCCCCACAGGTGAGTATAGAAGTGCAGCTGTCATTGAATGAGAAGAATGGCGCTGCTGTACAAGGATTACCTTCAAGGAAATGGGATTAAAATGAAAAAAAGTACCGTTGCAGTGATGATGATGGCGACGCTGTCAGGCGGAGCCTGCGCAGATTCAGATCGGTTTTCACCGAATTTTTCTCCGGAAAGTTTTACTGTCTCGACGTCAGCCGGGATGCTGAGTGGCAAATCTCATGAGTTGGTTTACGACACAGAAACAGGCCGCAAAGTCAGCAAACTGGACTGGAAAATAAAGAATGTGGCTATTCTGAAAGGCGAACTATCCTGGGATGCATACTCATTTCTGACGCTGAATGCGCGAGGCTGGACTTCCCTGGCGTCCGGTTCCGGTCATATGGATGACTATGACTGGCTTGATGACAATCAGTCAGCCTGGACAGACCATTCATCTCATCCCCGCACGGATGTTAATTACGCCAACGAATACGATCTCAATGTTAAGGGCTGGGTGTTGCAAGGCGATAACTACAAGGCCGGGCTGACGGCTGGTTATCAGGAAACCCGCTTCAGCTGGACCGCCTTTGGTGGCTCATACAATTACGATAATGGCGCATCGACGGGTGATTTCCCGAGAGGTGAACGTGGCATTGGGTATAGCCAGCGTTTTTCAATGCCTTACGTTGGTCTTGCGGGACAGTATCGTATTAACGACTTCGAATTTAACGCATTGTTTAAATTCAGTGACTGGGTCCGTGCACACGATAACGACGAGCACTACATGCGCGATCTCACCTTTCGCGAGAAAGCGACTGATTCCCGGTACTACGGCGCATCAGTCGACGCAGGATATTATGTGACACCTGATGCCAAAATTTTTGCCGAATTTACTTACAGCAAATATGAAGAAGGCAAAGGCAGCACAGAGATCATTGACCGATTCTCCGGTGATTCAGCATCAATTGGTGGAGATGCCGCGGGTATCTCGAATAAAAACTACACGATCACCGCGGGTCTGCAATACCGATTCTGATTCGTCTCTGCACGCCATAAAGCGATTAAAAAGCTCTTTCGGGCTTTTTAATCGTCCTGATAATAAGGCCATCAGATAGAGAGTGCCTGCATGGCTTTTATGGCTAAAAATAGCTGGCTGAGTGAAATTTAAACTCACTTGGTCTGCGATTACGTTTAATTGCGCGATAAATAGAATTTTTTATAAATACCTTTAGTTTTTTATTCGCGGCAGGCGTCCAGAATCAGAATGTCAGGAAGATAAAATAAATGCATGCCATCACGAAATTTAAGAGAATAGTGTTAATATGCCCTGCTATTATCCTGGTGGGTTGTTCTACGCTTCTTCCCCTCGATTATAAAAATTACGAAGGTAAAGATGCAGCGACCGTAGTGGCCATAAATCCAAAAGGATTTGTGGGCACATTTTATCTTTCTGTCTATGAGAAGAAAGGCAGTTGTTATGACAGAACTGAGCGCTATCAACTTGAGTCAAATTTAATACCCTCTGCGGGTCACGTTATGACTGGCAAGGTAAAACCGGGCAGGCTCATGGCTCTTCAGCAGCTCAACACGATTAAAAGCGATTATGACGAAAAAGGAAAAAAAACTAAGCATCAGGAAACGTATTTACTCTCTCAATGGGTGCCATTTATCCCGCAGCCAGGAAAACACTACTTTATTGATACTGAATATGGTGTCCGGGAAATTTCGGCTGATTATGTCATCACGGTTAATTCAGATCGTGCCAAAATTGCTTCTGATTTTATAAAAAATCCTCAATATAACTGGGACGCCAGAAATCGTTGTCAACATCTTATCGGTGGAAGCTAATCAGAAAAAAGTCTGTGATTCTTTTACGTCAACGAAATGGTGAGTAATCAGCCTGTAGTATTACTATCCGAAAGGATAGAGCATTTCTGCACGCTTAACAGATAATATGGATAACCTTGAGATGACGCGTGTACATTTCGTTTTTCATACTGGTAATGACCCATTTTATCCCACCACAAATACTCTAAGCCACCAGGGGGCCAGAAGAGGAGCCTGATGTGTGTGCCAGGCGTTCAGGCACCTCATTGCCTCACTGAACCGAGAAAATGGCCATCTCGTAGCAGACTCAACGTTGCATATTCCGTCAGCGGATTCTGGCTTAAACAGGATTGTCGATTCAGGCAATTCCTGAGTGTTTAACTTTTTGGGAAAGTTAACAAGGCAGTTCCAGAAGTCTTCTGAACGACACATAGCAGCAAGTTAGAATTTAAAGCCCATAAAATCATAGAGATGAAATCGTTATGTTTTAACTTTTATAACGCTTTGATCTTCTTTTCACCTCAGATAACGCTGTCTTTTACCCTGATCTTCCCCGAATCGCCAAAAAGCTGCTAAACCTAAAAGCAGAGATACGCGTGTAAAGATTAGGGTTATCACCATTTCCCCGATTTCACTCCCGTCATAAAAATACCAATAAAAACCATCTTTTAGCCCACAACAATGGGAAGCAGACAATGTCGGAACAAATATCGCTAACAATGCAGGTCAATGGCCAGTCGCAGCAGATGCAGGTCGATCCGCGAGTCACCCTGCTCGATGCACTGCGCGAGCATCTGAACCTGACCGGCACTAAAAAAGGGTGCGACCAGGGACAATGCGGTGCCTGCACGGTGCTGATTAATGGTCAGCGGGTGCTGAGTTGCCTGACGCTGGCGGTCCAGGCAAATGGCGCTGAAGTCACCAGCATTGAAGGCCTGGCCTCTACCGAAGGTGAATTGCATCCGGTTCAGCGCTGCTTTATGGAAAATGATGCCTTCCAGTGTGGCTACTGCACGCCGGGCCAGATTATGTCCGCTGTCGCCTGTATCAAAGAGGGCCACGCCGGTTCAGATGATGAGATCCGTGAATATATGAGCGGCAATCTCTGCCGTTGCGGGGCTTATCCGCACATCGTCGATGCGATTAAACAGGCCGCTGCTGAGATGGCGAAGGAGTCCGCATGAATGAATTCAGCTGGAAAATCGCGCAGACGCCTCAGGACGCCGCATCCCTTAAACAGCAGTCAGGCAGTCAGTTGCTGGCGGGCGGCACCACGCAGCTCGATCTGATGAAGTGTGGCGTCTTCACGCCACCCCAGTTAATTGGTATCAGCGGATTAAGCGAGCTTAAAAATCTGCAGTTTGACGACGATAAAATTACGGCCGGTGCGCTGGTCACGATGAGTCAGTTGGCCGATCATCACGACTGCGAGCAGAATGCACCGGCAATCTACGGCAGCCTGTGGCAGGCTGCGTCTCCTCAGATTCGTAATATGGCGACGCTGGGCGGCAATTTACGTCAGCGTACCCGTTGCGCCTATTACCGCGATCCGGCGACCTTTACTGCCTGTAACAAACGCAATCCGGGTTCTGGCTGTGCCGCACTGGATGGCGTTAACAGCAATCATGCCATTCTGGGTGCCAGCGACAGCTGCATTGCGGTTTATCCCGGCGATCTGGCGGTCGCATTGGTGGCATTTGACGCCATTGTGGTCCTGCAGAATCAGCAGGGCGAAACCCGCCGCATCGCAATGGATGATTTCTTCCTGCTGCCAGGTGACACGCCTGATCGTGAGCACGATCTGCGTGATGACGAAATTATTGTGGCGATTGAAGTGCCGCAAACCGACTCTCTCCGGCACTCTCACTACCTTAAAGTCCGCGACCGCAGCTCCTATGAGTTTGCTGCAGCCAGTGCCGCCGCAGGCTTTACGCTGGAGAACGGCGTGATGCGTCAGGTGCATATCGCACTGGGCGGCGTGGCGACCAAACCCTGGCGCGTCAGGTCCGTGGAGCAGGCACTGGAAGGCCAGCCGTTTAATGAAGAGACAGTGTTCCGGGCCGCAGAACTGATTACCCAGGAAGCGCAGGCGCTGGCACATAACGCCTATAAAGCAAAACTGGCGCCGCGTGTCATTGCACGCGCGCTGATGGCAGCAGGAGAAATCGCATGAGTGACGTAAACGACCACGCGCCTCAGGATGCAGTGAAGGCGAACTCAGCTGCAGACAACCCGATTGAAGGGCTGGGCGCCGCTCGCACGCGGGGCGACGGCAAAGTGAAAGTCACCGGTGAAGCGCGTTATGCGGTTGAACATCAGCCGGAAAATCCGCTTTATGGCGTGGTGATCCAGTCTACCGTTGCCAGCGGTCGTATCAGCCGCATGTCAACCGACAAGGCGCAGCAGGCGTCGGGTGTGGTGGCGGTTTATACCCATCTGAACAGCCTGAAGATCAACAAACCTACTGCCATTGCAGATGGGGGCGCGGCGCAGTCAACCTACACCCCGATTCAGGACGATGTGATTATTCACAACGGGCAGAATATCGGTCTGGTGGTGGCAGAGACCTTCGAGCAGGCGACCTATGCCGCCTCGCTGGTTGAAATTGAGTATGAAACCTCACCCGCGCTGATTTTTGCAACTGATGAGGGCGTAGAGCCGAAACCGGTCTCGAAGCAGGATATCAACATGGGCGATGCGCAGGCAGCGATGCAACAGGCTGAGGTGCGTCTGAGTCAGCGTTACACCACGCCGCGCGAATACAATATGCCAATGGAACCGCACGCCTGTGTGGCGCAGTGGCAGGATGGACGCATCACTGTCTGGGAGCCAAGCCAGTGGGTCGCGGGCGCACAGGTGGAGATCGCCGAGTGGCTGGGCATTGAGGTTGAAGACGTGCACATCATCTCGCCTTATGTCGGCGGCGGATTTGGTTCAAAGCCAGTGCCCTATACCCACGTCGCGCTGGCGAGTGTGGCGTCGCGGGCGCTTAACCGCCCGATCAAGGTGTCGCTGACCCGTCCGCAGACCTTTACGGGTCTCGGCGGACGTGCTGCTACTTCTCAGCAGCTGGAGCTGGGTGCCTCGCTTGACGGCAAAATCCAGGCGATTATCCAGCGCAGCTTCAGTGAAACGTCACTGATCGACGAATTTGCCGAGAACTGCAGCAAAGTTACAGCGCGTATGTATGCGGTGGAGAACGTCTCCACTCAACATCAGATCAGGCCGATCAACACCGTTACACCGGGATGGATGCGCGCGCCAGGCGAAAACCCCAGCGCCTTTGGACTGGAAGTGGCGATGGATGAGATGGCTTATGCCCTGAACATCGATCCGCTGGAACTGCGTCTGCGCAACTGGGCAGACAAAGATTATCAGCTCGATCTGCCGTGGAGTTCACGCCGACTGAAAGAAGCCTATCAGAAAGGGGCTGAAGCCTTTGGCTGGGACCAGCGGATTATGACGCCGCGTTCAATGCGTGAGGGGCGTGAGCTGATTGGCTGGGGTATGGCCTCCGGCACCTATCCGGTCAATAAGCTGCCCGCAGAAGCGAAAATCATCCTGACGCCGCAGGGCAAATTTGTGGTGCAGTGCGGTGGTGCGGATATCGGCACCGGAACCTATACCATTCTGGCGCAGACTGCTGCCGACATTCTGGGCGTGGCCTCCAGTACCATTGAGGTGCAACTGGGAGATACCGAGTTGCCGCGTACAGGCGTAGCGGGCGGTTCGCAGCTGGCCGGCAACGTGACTGCCGCAGTGGACGACACCGCTAAACGCATGCGCGACCAGTTACTGAAGCTGGCAAGCGAGCTGGCTCAGTCGCCGCTGAAAGGGACACCGGCTTCTCAGCTCACCCTGAAAGGCGACGGCGTGCAGCATACTCAGCACAGCAACCTGGCCGTCTCATTCGCGCAGCTGGCGAGCCTGGCACCGTCGGAGAGTCTCACGGTGAAAGGCGGGACCTTCCCGGATGATATGTCAGAAAGTGAGCGCGATAAGATGGTCCGCAACCTCAATGATGGTACCCGTCCTGAAAAATTCTCTGCCCACAGCTGGAGCGCGCATTTTGTTGAAGTGCGGGTTGATGAAGACTTTGGCACGATTCGGGTAAAACGGATGGTCGCGGCACTCGACAGCGGTCGTCTCTACAACCCTAAACTGGCGCGCAGTCAGTGGATTGGCGGCATGATCATGGGTGTCGGCCAGGCGCTGATGGAAGAGGGCATTGTCGATCCGCGTAATGGCCGGGTAATCAATAATAACCTGGCGGATTATCTGGTGCCGGTCAATGGCGATATTCCTGACATTACCACCATCAATGTGGGCGAGCCCGATTTCGAGGCGACTACGATGGGCGGTAAACCCGTGGGTGAACTGGGTATCGTCGGCGTGGCGGCAGCGATCAGTAATGCGGTGTTCCATGCCACTGGCAAGCGCGTTCGCGACCTGCCGATTACGCTCGACAAAATTATCTGAGCCTGATTCTGACCGGCTGACAGCCGGTCGAATTGTCATTTTACGGGCGTGGGCTGGAGCCTGCGCCCGTTTTGCACGCTGAGCGGAGAAAGAGAGTGAGGATAGCGCTGGTCGTACTGGCCGCCGGGCTGAGTCGCCGTTTTCGCCAGCAGGCAGGCGAGCATAAGCTTCTGGCTGATCTGGAAGGCAAACCGGTGTTGCAACATACACTGGAGCATGCCGCTGCCAGCGGGCTTGACCTGTTCCTCGTCACGCGCCCCGACGCATCGGCAATTCACACGCTCTGCAGGCAGGCAACTTTAGTGCTGTGTAACAGCGGCGGACTGGGCGAATCGATCGCTGCCGGTGTTCACGCCAGCCGCGACTACGACGGCTGGCTGATTGCGCTGGGTGATATGCCATTTGTCACGGCGGAAAGCTATCGCGCCGTCAGCGCCGCGCTGGCGGATGCGCCTATCGTCAGGCCGTGGATTGAGGGCAGGCCAGGCCATCCGGTCGGTTTTCAGCAGCAATGCTATCCCATGCTGAGCGTGTTGCAGGGCGATGCCGGTCCGCAGGCGATGGTGAAGTCACAGGCGGTCAGGCTGCCACTTCATGATCGCGGTTGCCTGTGCGATATCGATCTCCCCGCTGATCTGCAGTTAATAAAGGAATTTTCATGATAACGCTGGATCAACGCGTGATTAATGCGGCATTGAGTAGTTGCCAGGCAGGTCAGAATGTCTGGCTCTGTACGGTGCTGCGTACCTATGGCTCTTCGCCGCGCGCGCCGGGCACGCTGATGGCAGTCAATGAAGCCGGAGCGTACTGCGGCTCACTGTCGGGCGGCTGCATAGAAGAGGATTTTCTGGCGCAACTGGCGGCGGGTGCTTACCGAGCCAGCAGTCAGCGTGTGCGCTATGGTGAGGGCGGAATTCGGCCTGACGTTAATTTGCCGTGCGGCGGTAGTCTGGAGATCGCCATTGAATATTTGCCGCCTGATGACGCTACGCTGGCATTGCTGAAGGCAATGCAACGCGCATTGAGCGGGCAACAGCCGATGGTGAAAATGATACGGCCTGGTGAACGCGCACAATGGGAAGTTATCGCCAGCGATCGTGTGCTGCCTGAGCTGGATGCCAGCGAGGCGCAGATGTTGCTGCCTGTTGGCGCGATACCGGAATTGCTGATCGCGGGCTACTCAACCGTAGCCTATGAGTGCATCCGGCTTGGGCAGATCCTGGGTTTTCATGTGCGGGTCTGTGAGCACCGCCCGGAGATGCTCTCAGAGCTGGAGAGCCACTTCAGCGGCGCGGACAACGTGACGCTGGTGTCACAGCATCCGGCGCGCTGGCTGGAGCTGAACGGGGCGCACGCTGCGGTAGCAATTGTGGCACTGACCCACGATCCGCGCATTGATGACCTGACGATGATGGAAGCGATTGCCACACCCGCGTTCTATATCGGTATTATGGGCTCGGTGAAAAACAGCGAGAAACGGCGCGCGCGACTCCAGCAGATCGCCGGTCTGGATCGGACGGAACTGGACCGCATCCATGCGCCCATTGGTCTGCCCATCGGCAGCAAAACGCCGGCGGAAATTGCGTTGTCGGTGATGGCAGATATCGTTCGGGTAAAAAATCGCGGACTGTCAGCGGCCTGATTCCGGTTTCACTTCGGGTGCCAGTCTGTAGAGGTAGCTGCCCGAATAGGGGATTGGCAGGAAATCACGGAACAGCTGCCGTAGTGTCTGTTCAGGATCGACGTCATGAAACAGCTGCGGGTAGAGCGTGGTCGCAAAGAATTCGGTTGCTACTACGTGCCAGGGACTGAGGTAAAAGTTGTGCCAGATAGCACCGGCATGACCGTCGCGCAGTGCGGTGAGCTGCTTCAGGGCATTCTGCTTACCTGTCAGTGCCAGCAGGCTCTGTCGGGTCTGCGCTGCGGTGACAGCGGGGCCAAGTTTTAACGCACCCACTTCATCTGCGCTGCCAGTGCCGGTAGCAAAGTAGTAATCCGGCTGAGCAGCGATCACAGTTTCCTCACTCAGCCGCCCGAACACACCTTTGATCTGCTCACTGGCTATATTTTTGCCACCCGCAAACGTCAGAAGCTCACCCAGATTGCCGTTTACCGAGGTGACACAACATTCACTGCGCCGTCCCAGGTGCAACTGCAACAGCACGGATGGCTTCGGGCCGTGATAACCCGCCAGACGACTCGCAATGCGCTGCATGTGGCTGCGGTAGAAGCGATTAAAGTCAGCCGCACGCTGGGGTTGATTCAGTACTTCGCCCAGTAGCGTGATGCTGCGCTCAGTATTTTTTAGCAAATCAACCCGCAGATCGATCTTCACCACCGGGATATTCGCCGCCGCGAGCATTTTCTCCAGTACCAGGCCGCTTTCACTGCCGCGTGCCAGCTGTGGCAGGATGACCACGTCAGGCTTTAGCGCGATAACCTGTTCGGGATTCATGTCATTAACGCCATCCAGGCCCAGTACCGGAATAGCGTCCATCTGCGGGAACTGGCGGGCAAAAATCTGCCAGGTCTGAGGATCATACTTTTTCAGATCCTGCGGCCAGCCAGCGATATTTTGCAGAGGATTGCCGGGTGTCAGCAGCGCAACGCTGTAGAGCATCCGGCTTTCACCCAGCACAATACGCTGCGGATGGTCAGGAATGGTGACCTGGCGACCGGTAATATCGGTCAGCGTGCGGGCGTGTACGCCCGCGCTGACCAGCATCACGCCGAGCATCAGCAATGCAGAACGAAGTGATTTAAAATTCAACACGGGCCTGTACCATCAGATTGCGGGTTTCGCCTTCACGGACGCGCAGATTGCCGCCGCTTGAGGTGTAATAGTGCTGGTTAAACAGGTTATTAATGTTCAGACGCAGCTCCGTTTTTTCGCCGAACAGGCGGTTTTTCCATGCGACGAAGCTGTCAGCCACCACGTAGTCGGGCAGGGTGAAGCTGTTGTCGGGATCGCCTGCACGACTGCCGACATATCGCGCACCGCCGCCGAGCCGCAGCGAGCCGGGCAGGCCGCTGACCTGCATTTCATGACTCAGGTAAAGCGCACCGGCATGACGCGGGGCATTCTGCAGACGGTTACCGTTGTTATCCGGATTAACCCGGTCACTGACAATTTCTGCCTGATCATAGCTGTAGTTCGCACTCAAATCCCAGCCAGGCGCAATTTCGCCATTCAGCTCAAACTCAGCACCGGTCGAACGGGCTTTATCAATGGCTCGCGTGCTGCCATTAATATTCAGCGACATCGACCTTTCATCGATACGGTAGAGCGCCACGGTGGCGAGGAGTTTCGGCGACAGCTGCCATTTGCTGCCCACTTCCCAGCTGGTTCCCTGCTCAGGTTTGCCGACGTTACCCTCATCATCCACATCCGTTGAAGGCGTGAAAGATTTGCTGACGCTGGTGTAGAAAGAGAGGTCAGGGGTAAGTTTGTAGATGACTCCCGCCTGCGGCAGAAACTTATTGCCCTCATCGTTCAGGGTTTCAATCTGCGGATTGAAGCCACGAGAGGCACGCTGCTCATAATGCTGATAACGACCACCCAGTACCACAATCCAGTCCTGTGTCAGTGAAATGCTGTCTTTAGCGTAAAGCGACCGGCTATGGATACGGTTCAGGTTATTAGCCGCAGCGGTGTTCTCTGTGCTGGCGTCTGTGACCGGCGACAGCATGTCATAGTCGGGATTGAAGTAATTGAACTGGCGATTGACCTTGCCCTGATACTGATGAGCACGATAAGTCTGGTTCATCTCATAGTCGGTGCCCGCCACCAGCGCGTGCTGCATCCCCAGGATTTCCGGGTTGCCCATCAGATCCCAGCTTACATATTTGGTTTTGTGGTTAAACCCGCGATTGGCATCGGCCCGACGTGTCACCACGCCGCTGGTGGCATTCACCGCCGTTACGCGCACTTCATTATTATCATATTGCCGCTGGTTCCAGCCAAGCGTTAACCGGGTGCGCCACTCATCATTAAACTGCCAGTCATAATGGGCATTCAGGGTTCTGTTATGGCCCCAGGCATGGTTAGCTTTATCATCCAGACGATCTTTGTAGCCAATATCAATCGGCTTGCCGTCGATAAACGCGGTGCCGCGATCGTAGGGAATATCATAGCGATAGTCCGCATAGCTGATCAGAAAGCTGGCCTGCTCGCCGAACCACTGCAGCGATGGCGCAAGTAGTGTGTGCTCTTCACTGCCAAAGTTGCGCCAGTAATCCTGATTCTGCTTTTCGGCGATTAGCCGGAAGGCAAAACCGTTGCCCAACGGACCGGTGACATCCACCGTGCCAGCACCGCCACCCTCACTGGCATACCGTCCGGTGACGCTGGAGTGCCAGTTATACTGCGGCTTTTTACTGACCACATTGATAACGCCACCCGGATTCTGAATGCCATACAGCAGGGAAGAGGAACCTTTCAGCACCTCAACCCTTTCAGTCGTCGCATCAAAATTGAGACCCTGGCTGCTGCGGATACCATCCCGGTAAATCGACCCATCGGCGTTGCTGCCAAAACCGCGCCGTACAAAGCCATCTTCGGTGCCTGCCAGCGTGTTCGCCTCCGAGACGCCACTGACAAAGCGCATCGCATCTGCCAGTGAGCTGGCCTGAAAATCCTCCAGTTGCTGCTGCGTGACCACGCTGACCGACTGCACCTCATCGAGTCGCGCGGTGGGCATTTTGCTGGCAACGCTGGTCTCGCTGGCGCTGTAATTTCCCTCTGGACTGGCATCCGCGGTCACGGTCATATCCGGTGCGCTGTCGGTTGCTGCACTGACCTGTGGCAGCATAATGCTGCCGAAAATCGCCATGACCAGAGCAGGGTGTCGGGCCGGATATCGTGTGTCTTTGTTTTTCATTTTTTTTCGTGTCTGTTACTGGCAGTTTCTGAAGCTAATACGCCCTGATGGCTGTCGGTCATGCAGGGCTTCCCTGGAGGTGGTCTGCAATATGCAGCGCTTTAAGCAGAGGAGAAGCACATCAGCGTTCAGACATCATGACGTTGCCCGGACGACAACACTTCTCATCTGTAATTGAGAATCATTCAAACATCAGGTAATGTAGTAGTAAACAAAATTTGAAGAGTTTTTACTACATTTTTATCGCGTCACTTTTTATAAAAAAACAGTTCAGATATGATTTTATATCATTGATAATAATGATTATTTATTCGTTATGGGATGTAGGAGTAGTGTTTAAACCCTGGCTTTTTCAGGTGAAATGTAAAGCGTAATGAGGCTTTCACTACATTTTTGAGGCCTGAAATTGTCACGCCTTGATCAGGCCGGGAGTGAGCATTACAGATTTGTAAGGTCAGCAGCAGGAGCAGCATGAAACAGAACAGACCCGTTAAAAACAGAGTGGATGTGGTCGCTGAACGCCTTCGTGCCCGCGAAAAACAGCTTTCTCCGCGTCTGCTGGCCGTAGCGCGCTATATCGATCAACAGCGGGAAACGGTACTGGAGAGCACCGCGCTTGAGATCGCCGTAGCGAATCACACCTCTGATGCCACTGTGATCCGCGCTATTCAGGCTCTGGGTTTTAGCGGTCTGCGCGACCTCAAACAGACGCTTAAGGCCTGGTTTGGTCCCTCGCTGACTTCAGAAGATAAGATGATCACCACCGTCAGTGAGGTGACCAGCGATGTGAACAGCGCCATCGACTTTGTGCTGGATGGTCATCGTTATGCCTGTGAGGTGCTGTCGCAACCGCATAATCGGGTGGCGGTAGCGGATGCCGTCGCGCTGCTGGGCGAAGCGCGGGAAGTCGCTATCTTTGGCATTAATGCCTCGGGGATTCTTGCGGACTACAGCGTGCGGCTGCTAAACCGTATTGGTCTCCCCGCCTTCTCCCTGAATCGCGCCGGTATTGCACTGGCAGAACAAATGCTGGCGCTTCAGCGCGGCGATGTGCTGGTGATGATGGCCCAGCAGTCTGCACACCGCGAAGGCACGGCCGTGGTGCGAGAAGCAAAGCGGCTCGACATCCCGGTTATTCTGCTGACTAATGCCACCGACTCCTTTTTTGCGAGAGAAGCGGATGTAGTGATCAATGTGCCCCGTGGCGGTGAGAAGGGACGCATTCCCCTGCACGGCACGATTATGGTTTGCCTGGAGATGCTAATCCTGTCGGTGGCTTCCACGCTGCCGCAGCGCACGGTGAAAACTATGAAGCGTTTACAGGAACTCAATCGCGGGTTGAAACCCGTCAGCAAAAAGTAGTCATCACTACTGAGCCGAAGCGGTATGCCTTTCAGGTTAACCGGATTTTCCGGCTCATCTTTAAGCCAAATTTTTCGGCTTTGCGACCGCGATCGCGTCTTTTCTGCCGCCCATTTTCTGAGACGACTACGCTTACAGCTTGCTGCGCCAGTGGGTGCGGTTACGACGCTTTTTTTCTCAAAATTTTGATTTGTGCGGAGCTGCTGATGAAACCCCTTCACGCGCAATACCTTTTCTGCTGTGCGACCCTGAGCCTGTTGTCCCCGTTACCTGCTGCGGCATGGAGCGATCTCACCGTGTTTGGCGATAGCCTGAGTGATGGCGGCAACGTAGGCCGCTTTACCTACGATGGCGCGACTCATCCGCTTTATGACGAGATTCTGGCGCAGTCGCTGGGCGATACCCTGCGTCCCTCATCCCTGGGTGGTAACAACTATGCCGAGGGTGGCGCGGTTGCAGTGCCGGCGATCAATCCGCTGTTTAATACCCAGGATCAACTTGATAGCTATCTTGCGGCGCGTGGGGGACGGGCTGACCCGAACGGTCTCTACATTCACTGGATTGGTGGTAATGATCTGGCGGCAGCAGCCCTGGCGCCGCTGGCTGCACAGCAGATTGTGGATAACAGTGCCAGTGCAGCGGCCTCACAGGTCAGCCGGTTGCTGAATGCCGGGGCCGGAACGGTGATTGTGCCGACGGTGCCGAATGTGGGAGCAACGCCTGCTTTGTTGCAGGCGATATTGCAGGTACTTGGCCCGGCTGCGCAACCCGCGACGGCGGCGCTGTTTCAGTCGCTGAGCACCACCACCACGCCTGACCGGGCCGCAAGAGAGCAGGCGATTGAAACCGCGCTAAACGAGGCGGCAGGACAGGTCTCTTCGATTCCACTTATCCGGGATGCTCTTGCGCAACAGCTGATTGCTGCCTGGCAATTACTGAGTCAGGAGGCTGCGACACTGACCGATCGTTACAATCAGGCTGAAGAGCAGGGTCTGCTGACAGCACGCGGGAACATCGCGCGGGTGGATATCAATGGCCTGTTTAATGAGGTGATTGATAATCCGCGTCTGTATGGACTCAGCAATACGGCGGGCATGGCTTGCCCGCCAGGTGTCTCATCAATGGACTGCACCTCCTCGACGCCTGGATTTTCTCAGTCACAGCAATATCTGTTCGCCGACCGGCTGCATCCCAGCCCGGCAGTGCATGCGCTGATCGCCGATTATATTAAGTCGGTGCTGAATGCGCCGCTGCAGGTGGCGGCGCTAGCTCAGGCACCGTCGATGCTGGTGGGCGATGCGCATAACACGCTCGACGGTCATCTGCAGCAGCAGCGTCAGCAGCCCGCCAGCGCTGGCGAGTTTACTGTGTTCGGCGGTTATGCCGGGCAACAGCGAGATTTTCGCGGTGACAGCCTGCTTGATGGCGATGCCACCAGCGCCACTGGCACCGTAGGTGTGGGCTATCAGCTGACCGATCACTGGCAGGCCGGCGCGATGCTTTCCGCCACCTCGCAACGCCAGGATCCTTCGTCGCGCTTTGATTACCGTTTACGCGGCAATCTGGTGGCGCTCTGGAGTCAGTTCAATTATCTCGATGGCGGATGGATTAATGCGGATGCCCATTATGCCGATCTCAACTTTGATGATATTGAGCGTCAGATCAGGCTGGGACCCGCGACACGTACTGAAAAGGGCAGCAGTGATGGCAAAGTGCTGGGAATGCGGGTACAGACCGGCTGGGATTTGCCGCTGGGTCGCTATGTCTCCACCGGCCCGATGGCAAGCTATGCGCTGGATTACACCCAGGTCGATGGGTATAAAGAAGAGGGGAACAGCAGTACTTCTATGCGCTTTGGCGACCAGACACTGCATTCCCAAATCGGCTCCGTCGGCTGGCGTATCGACAGTAAGGATTTGTTAATCAATCCCTGGGCGCAGGTCAGCTATAACCACCAGTTTGGTGATACCGACTCTGCCGTCACCGCCGGACTGAAATCGACACGCACCGCCTTTACCCGCAACAGCGGCTCGCGTGACGATAACTGGATCGATATGGCGGTCGGGGCGAGTGTGCCGATTGGCGCATCGGTCAATGCCTTTGCGGGCGTCTCAGCAGTGGCAGGCAACAGCGACACGCATCAGGTGACATGGAACGTCGGACTTAACGCCCGCTTTTAACTGCTCTGCTTTAAACTCTGTCGTCTGTCATTACGCAAAGAGGTAATGGCTGACGACATCTGAACCTGTCAGGGATTGGAGATCCCCGCATCGCGGTGTGCTAACGTAACGGCTCTGTTCAGGAGCCGGAGGGCATCATGATTGTCAGACAGGCATCGCCCGAAGAGGCGCACACGTTATGGAATATCCGTAATCTGGCTATTCGCCACGGCTGCCAGCACGTTTATCCTCCCGATGTCCTTGCCGCCTGGACGCCGGACCGCATGCCCGCCAGCTTTCCTGCGATGATTCGCGTGAATCCCTTCTTCGTGATTGATGGCCCGGACGGCGTGCCGGTGGCGACAGGATCGCTTGATCTCGCTGCCGCCAGTGTCGAAGCCATTTTTACGCTGCCAGGCTTTGCCGGACAGGGAATGGCGGGCCGGATCATTGACACTATCAAAGCGGAGGCGCTGCAGCGTGGATATCGCCGCTTAACGCTTGAGTCGACGCCAAACGCCGTGAGCTTTTATGAGCAGCATGGTTTCCGGCCGCTGGGAGAAAGTCTTTATCCGTCAAAGCTGGCGGGCTGCGCGTTGCGTTGTATGGAGATGTCGATTGACCTGTAAATGCGGACCACGGCCAGGCGGGCAAAAAGTGGCAAAAGTTTCCCGTACAAAGGCTTCGCAACCCCCCGCCGGTAAGGTATAGTCCGCGTTTTTTGGAGGAATCATGCTGACTGACTCATCAACTCGTCTCAATAAATACATCAGCGAGAGCGGCATCTGCTCTCGTCGTGACGCCGATCGTTATATCGAGCAGGGCAACGTTTTCATTAACGGCAAACGCGCCTCTGTGGGCGCGCAGGTATTTGCAGGCGATGTGGTGAAAGTGAATGGTCAGCTGATCGAGCCGCGCGACGAAGACGATTTGGTGCTGATTGCCCTGAACAAGCCCGTCGGGATCATCACCACGATGGAAGAAGGCGAGCGCGATAACATCAGCGACTTCGTCAATCACAGCAAGCGCGTCTTCCCGATTGGCCGACTCGATAAAGATTCTCAGGGCCTGATTTTCCTCACCAATCATGGCGATCTGGTCAACAAGATACTGCGGGCCGGTAACAATCACGAAAAAGAGTATGTCGTGACTGTCGACAAGCCGATCACCGATGAATTTATTGCCGGGATGAGCGCAGGCGTGCCGATGCTGGGCACGGTGACCAAAAAATGCAAAGTGAAAAAGGAAGCCCCGTTTGTCTTCCGCATTACCCTGGTTCAGGGGCTGAATCGCCAGATCCGTCGTATGTGTAAGCATTTCGGCTTTGAAGTGATGAAGCTTGAGCGTACCCGCATCATGAACGTCAATCTCAAAGGGTTACCGCTGGGTGAATGGCGCGATCTCACCGACGACGAACTCGTAGAGCTGTTTAAACTGCTGGAGAACTCCTCGTCAGAAGACAAACCGGCGAAGAAAGCCAAAGCCTCGGCGAAAGCTGCCGCCGCGAGTAAGCCACAGAAGCGTGCCGCTAAACCGGCTGAAAAAGCCGATGCGAATGGTGCTTCACGCAAGCGCTTTGTGCAGCCGGGACGTAAGAAGAAAGGGCGCTAAAATCTTCCTGAGGCAGAGAGCGATATTCCCGCTCTCTGCGCTTTACCGTTTTATCACGGAATCATTCGCGATGACCGGAAGTGGGCAAACAGATCGCAGAACATCTCATCCGTTGCACGATAACCGTTAAAACCTGCCCGACGCAGCTTGCTGCCGTCGCCAAACATGTCGTAATTCCAGCCAAAGACAAAATCAGCGAAAGTCCCGTCACTCAGCGCCAGAATATCGGCCTCGACGAGTGTGTTATCTGCAGCGATGTCTCGCCACAGCGTACGATAGTCCCTGAACATCTGGCGGAAAGAGAGTGAAACGGGCGGCGCGATATCCAGCGCAAACCATTCTGCAATGACAGGCCACAGCTCGCTCCAGCGCCAGAGATCGCCGTTGTTAATATTAAACGCCTGATTGCGTGCGTCAGCGTTGCGCGCTGCCCAGATCGTGGCGTCAGCCAGCAATGCCGCATCGGTAAAATCCACCATACTGTTCCAGGTTTCCAGCGAACCCGGGAAGCGTAAAGGCAGCTGAGCTGCACGACAGATTGAAGCATAGATTGCCAGACTCAGCGCCAGATTCATGACGTTGCCTGACCGGTCACTGCCGACCACGCCGGGCCGTGGTGCGCTCCAGTGCCAGGCTTTACCCTGCTGTTGTGCGCTCAGCCAGTTCAACTGAGCGGCGTTGAATTCGGCACCGGGCACGCCGGGATCGCTTTCCCGCGCCGGCGTCTTAAATCGTCCGAGATGGGCGCCATACACTTTGTATCCCTGCATCAGGCTGACATGCTCAAGCGGAGCGATATTTTCAAGGGTTTGCACCAGATTTTGCAGCATGGCGAGATTTGGACCGACCATCGACTCCCAGTCGGCGGCATTCAGCCATGCGCTGTAAAAGATATGGGTCACATCAGTCAGTGAGGCCAGCCGTTCATGGCTCTGCTGCACGTCGCGCAAATCCACCGCGATAACCTCGGTTCCGCTTATCGCCAGGTCTGACTGATGCGTCAGCGCGGTCACCTGCCATTGATCGGCCACCAGCGCCTGGCTGAGTTGCTGGCCGATAATCCCGCTGGCCCCTGCTACCAGCGCAACCTTTTTATCCTGCGTCATTTTCATGATCATTACCCTGTTAAGAGAGAAGCCGCATTCTCACCTGCGCGTTATTCTGATTAAATCCCCTGAACCGGATATCACTTATCAGGAAAATCAATAAATGCAGAACAAACTGACTGCGATTCAGACCTTCGTCCGTGTAGCGGAAGCGGGATCCTTCTCAGCGGCGGCACGGCAAAATGGCATGAAGCAGTCGGCGGTGAGCCAGCAGATCGCTGCACTTGAGGAGGCCTTGGGCGTAGTGCTGCTACACCGAACGACGAGAAAAATGGCGCTCACGGAGCAGGGTCAGCACTATCTGCAGCAGGTCAGGCAACTGCTCAGTGCGATGGAGGAACTTGAACAGCAATTGCGGCCTGGCACGCAGCCGCTTCACGGCAAACTGCATATTCAGCTGCCGAGCGGCTTAGGGCACCGGTTGATGCCGCATCTGATCGCCTTTCAGCAGGCGCATCCTGCGCTGCATCTGAATATCGCGCTTGAGGATCGTCTTTCAGACCTCATTGCGGAGGGCGTTGATGTGGCGATCCGCCTTAGCGAGTCACCGCCTGCCACGCTGGCGGCCCGTTCGCTGATCACGGTTGAAACCGTACTGGTGGCTTCCCCTGAGTGGATAGCGCAAAACGGTATGCCGGAAACGCCCGATGACTTACAGCGGCATCCTCACATACGTTTTAGCGGTATTTCGCCTGATGCGCCGCTGCAGCTGGTGTCCGGGATGACAGGTGTGTCTGTTCCCGTGAAAAGCGTGTTTCGTTCTAACAACAGTGAGGCGTTAATGCAGGCCCTTGAGGCGGGACTGGGGATCGGCGGATTACAGCTGCTGATTGGCGCAGATGCGCTGGCCTCCGGCAGGCTGGTACGGGTTTTACCGGACTGGCGGCTTCCCGACCGCTATCTTTATGCCGTTTTCCCTGACGCCCGTTTTATCCCTGATAAGGTTCGTAAGCTGGTGGCGGAAGTGAGTGAGCTGATACGTACAGCAGGCCAGAGCATCAGTTAACAGCATTAAGAAAAGGAATAAGTTCTGCCCTCAACCTAAGGATAGCCTGTCACCTGAGTGGGATGGTGATAGACATGGACTGATTATTTGTTGAGCCTTCCGGCTACCAGAAGCACCGGGCTCACATCATAGTGACGATCAGTTCAGACTGTTTCAGAACAACGACACTTTTCACCCTGATCAGGGCGTGGCAGGATAAGCGCAATCTATCAAGGAGTGTGCCTGATGTTACTGAAGGGTATGAACGATCCGCTGCTGAAAGCGTATCAGCACCCAAAATCGCGGATGATGATCAGCCGTTTCAGGGGACTGGCGGGAGATCGAAAACTCAGTGACTGGCAGGCATTCTGTATTCTGGTCACCGGCTTCACCAATTACTGGTTTGTACAGGCGGGTCACTTCACCATCAATGTTACTCTGACCAAAACCCGCCAGTTCGATTTCCTCCAGGATTTTCTGCATTTCACCGTCACGCTGGATGGATTGATTGGGGATGAACATTTTCGCACGCCTGACTTTGTGCTGCCGCATTACGATGTGCCGTATGAATTCTGTCGCTGGCGCAATAAGCGTGGCTATGACGCGTTAACTACCTATATCAGTAAACAGGGCGTGAAATCCCATAAAGGCATGTTTGTTGCCTCAGAAGGGATATCTCCGGATGAGAAGGTGATGAAATGGGAAGGGGTGGTGAACGTCTATGACAAAACCTTTTTCAGTATCGCTAACTTCAATACAACCCAGGCGTTCCTGATCAAGGACATCAGCCGGGCTATTCAGGAAGGATTACTGAAGCATCTGAGTTTTTACCGCGATCTGTTTCACTATATCTTCCCGACTCCGGCGGAAGCGCGGTTGCAGGCGCGTGATGACAGGCGCTATCTCACAAAGAATTAGCGCCTGGACCTCTCTGCTTTATTCCAGGGCGTTAACCGCTAAACGGCTGCGCACGCTGCGGTTAACTGACCCGTTACAGATTTACCACTTCATTTCGCCAGTATTTACTTTGGCGCTGAGTTCCAGTGATGCCGGCTCAGCCAGTTTCGGCCAGGCCGTATTCATGGCGGCAATCACGCCAGCTGAGGTTTTGTGCTGTGACAATGCCGTTTCAAAACTCTTCAGGTAATTCAGTGTGAAATCCACAGCCTGGGAACCCTCAGGACGTGCCCCGAGGTAGTGACCAGGAATGACATTCGTTGCGTTCAGCGTCTTCATTTCTGTCAGGATATGACGCCATTCTGCACGGCTCTTAACGGTCTGGGTGTCAGCGGTCCAGACATGAATACCGGAAGCAAGGCCCGTACCGCCCAGAATGGTGCGCACAGAAGGGATCCATACGTAGGCAGCGTACTGCTCAGGATGACGCAGTTCCAGCACCTCGCCGTCGACGCTAAAGCGTGTCTGTTGAGTCACTTCAGGAACAAACACTTTATCCGGCGCGCCCTGCTTCATCTGAGGACCCCAGTATTTCAGTTTGGCATCATGCGTCTGCTGGATATGCTTCACGACCGCAGGCGCGGCAACCACTTTCACATCCGGCCAGGCCTTAACAATCGGTTCCAGACCAAAGTAAAAATCAGGATCGCCAGAGGTGATCACCACTTCCTTCAGCTTTTTACCGCTCTTTTTAATCATCTCCACCAGTTTCTCACCGTCCTGGGTGCTGAACTGTGCATCAAAAAGAATTGCTTCGGTTGGCCCGGAAACCAGTGTGGAAGAGACAGGGAAAATGCCTTTCTCCTGCGGATTATAGGTTTCCAGTTGCAGAGTGGCGGCGTTAGCGGAAGCCGAAGCCAGAATTAACATCACAGGTAACAGTGTGGTTTTCATTGTGAATCCTCAGAAGTAAAGGCCCGCTTCAGGCATCTGCATCGGGCGTTGTTCAGTGTCGATGGCGCTATTCTACGCCTCTCGCCATCTGATAGAATTCCCGCAATCAGAGATGCTGAGTTTCATAATCCGAACAGGTGAACGAGATGGACAGAGTGACGGCAGCCGCTGTTTTCAACCGAATCTGTGAACTGGGTAGCCTGAGTGCCGCCTCACGTGCGCTGGGGATCTCTCGTCCGATGGTCAGCCGATATCTGGAGGAGATGGAAAGGTGGGCGGGAACACGTCTGCTGCATCGCTCTTCGCGTCGGCTGACCCTGACGCCTGCCGGTGAGGCGACCCTGCAAAAGACCCGTCAGCTGGCCCTGCTCTCAGAAGCGATCCAGCAGGAGACCACGCAGGGCGTGCCGGCGGGAACGCTTCGCATCGCCTGCGCCCACTTCACGGCGCTGCATCTTGTCGGGCCGGTGATCCCTGACTTTCTGGCACGCTATCCTGCACTGCGCATTGAGCTGGACATTAATAATCAGCCCGTGAGTCTGATCAGTGAGCGTATCGATCTCGCGATTCGTATTACGGATGCGCCAGAGCCGGGCGCTATCGCGCGCCGCCTCGGGGAATGTCGCTCTGTGCTCTGCGCCTCACCGGAATATCTGCAGAAGCATGGCATACCGCAAACCCCGGATGATCTGACGCGGCATAACTGTCTTTACTACAGCCAGTTCGCCGGACAAAGCTGGCATTTCACGGCGGCGGATGGAGAGAAAATCACGGCTGCTGTTAAGGGAAACTTCAGTGCTGGCATCTCACTACTGTTGTGTGATGCAGCCATTGCACATTGTGGGATAGCAATGGTACCTGAGCAGGAAGCCCGGCGCGCACTGGAAGCGGGTAAGCTGGTGAGCTTACTGCCCGATTATGAGCCCCGGCGCATTGGCATCTGGGGACTGTATCTGTCGCGCGAGCATCAGTCTGCCGCCCTGCGGCTGATGCTGGATGAACTGCAAAGAAGTATTGGCGGTGAGAATGAACAGCGATCGTAACAGACAAAAACGGATGCCTTTATGAGTGATAACAACAATATGTACTGGAATCGCATGGTGCCAGAACTCACCGTCACTGACTTCGCCGCTTCGATGCACTTTTACACTGTGGTGCTGGGCTTTGAGGTAAGGATTCAGCGTCAGCAGCCTGACTTCGCATACCTTTGCTATGGAGAAGCACAATTGATGATTGAGCAGTTCCATCCGCAGGGCTGGAACACCGCCGGGCTGCACTGGCCGCTTGGCCGGGGCATTAATTTCCAGATCGAGGTGGACGACATTGACGCTGTATTAACGCGTTTGCAGCAGCATGCCGTGCCACTGTTTCGTGAGATGCGGGATAACCATTATGACACTGGCGAGACGATTGCCTGTCAGAGGGAGTTTTTGGTACAGGATCCGGATGGGTATCTGCTGCGCTTCAGCCAGTATCTGGAATAAGCTTTCAGATTTTATTCTGCATATAAAAGCAGAAATGCCCACCTTTGCTGTGAAAGGTGGGCATCATTTACTGTTTAAGAATTACCAGAGATTATGAGGGGTCGGAAGAACGCTGAGTAAAGTATTTCGTTCGCTGGCGAACCTCTTTTTTACGACGCAGAACCAGGCTGGTGGCGATAATCACCAGCGTTAACCCGCCGGTTGCCAGAAGCTCAGACTGATGTTTCGGATCACACAACATAATAATCAGCACTGTCACAATAAAGAGAATAGTGACCCAGGTCAGGCCCGGGAATAGCCACATGCGGTAGCTCAGGACTTCTCCCGCTTTCTCACGTTTTTTGCGCAACACCAGATGTGACGCAGCAATCACCAGATAGACCAGCAGTGCAATCGCGCCTGATGTCGCCAGCAAAAATTCAAACACGGCGCTGGGCGCCAGATAATTCGCGATGACCGCCAGAAACGCAGCCGCCGTAGAGAGCAGTACGGCAACCCAGGGTGTGCCACTGCGATTGGTGCGTGAAGCAGCGGCAGGCGCATCTTTACGGCGTGACAGCGAGTAAAGCATACGTGAAGAGGTATAGAGTGCGGAGTTGAGACAGCTGCACACCGCCATCAGCACCACCAGATCGACAATCAATCGTGCGTGCGGAATGTTCATCGCCTGTAATGCCGTCTGCCATGAACCCTGTTCAACCAGTCCTGGCGTGTTCCACGGTACCAGCGCCACCACAAAGAAAATGGAGAGCAGGTAGAACAGCGCGATACGCCAGATAACCGAATTGGTTGCCTGGGTGATCTGCTTGCCAGGATTCTTCGACTCGGCAGCCGCTATCGTGACAATTTCTGTGCCCATAAATGAGAACATGGTGGTCAGAATGGCCGCGACAACGGCGCCGATACCATTCGGCATAAAACCATGTGTGTCATAAAGATGCGACAGGCCACTGGTGTTACTGTCCGGCAGCAAACCAAATACTGCCGCACCCGCCACGCCCAGGAACAGGATGATGGCAACGACCTTGATCAGGGCAAACCAGAATTCGAACTCGCCATAATTTTTCACGCTGAGCAGGTTGGTGATGGTTAGCAGTAATGTAATGGCGAAAGTGAACTGCCAGATGGCGATATCGGGGAACCAGGCATGCAGAATGGTGCCTGCCGCATTGGCCTCCAGCGGAATTACCAGCACCCAGAACCACCAGTAAAGCCAGCCGATGGTAAAACCGGCCCAGCGTCCGAGAGCTTTATCTGCATAGGTTGAGAACGAGCCGGAGTCGGGCGAGGCAACAGCCATCTCAGCCAGCATTCGCATGATCAATACGACCAGGGCACCCGCCGCTGCGTAAGAGATCAGGACCGCCGGGCCCGCTTCAGAAATTGCGTGGCCGGAGCCAACAAACAGTCCTGCGCCAATCACACCAGCAATTGAGAGCATACGCACGTGGCGCGGTTTCAGGTTTTGGGCGAGCGAATCTTCATTCGCATTCTGAGTCATCGTCATGTAAACGTCTCCAGACGGCGTCCGGCCTGTGAGACCGGACGAACGGGGATAAACTTGCGTTAACGCGCCAGCGAAATCAGGCTGGGACGACGGGATGTCCGGCAGATGCGACACAGTGATTGATCACCGTGGAGAGAATGGTCAGCGCCTGGCTGAACTGGGCATCCGGAATGGTGAGCGGGTAAAGGAAGCGGATGACATTGCCTTTGGCTCCACAGGTCAGCAGCAGCAGGCCCTGTTCCATTGCCATCTTCTGAACGGCCTGCGCGGTGCTGGCCTGATAAAACTCCATGGCTACCATCGAACCCAGCGCACGCACGTCAGCAATATCCGGATGCTTGCGCTGGTGCTCCTGCAGCTCAGCTTCAAGCCGGGCACCGAGTTCAACGGCACGCTGACAGAGCTGCTCCTCTTCAATCACATCCAGAACCGCGTGCGCTGAAGCGATAGCCAGCGGGTTTCCGGCATAGGTTCCGCCCAGCCCACCAGGCGCAGGCGCATCCATGACTTCTGCACGACCTGCGATGGCAGAGAGCGGCATCCCGCCAGCCAGGCTTTTGGCCATCGTGATGATATCGGCCTTCACCGGATAGTGTTCCATGGCAAATAGCTTGCCGGTGCGGGCAAATCCGCTCTGCACTTCATCTGCAATCAGCAGAATGCCGTGACGGTCAGCCAGTTCGCGCAGCTGCACCATAAACTCTGCCGGTGCCGCATGGAAACCACCTTCGCCCTGTACCGGCTCCAGCACGATTGCGGCGACGTCATGCGGTGCAATGTCCTGAGTGAAAATTTCGTCGAGGCTGGTCAGCGCGGCCTCAATGCTGATTCCCTGAACCGCGCTGGGATAGCGTGCATGAAACACCGACGGCGGCATCGGGCCGAAATCGCGTTTATAAGGCGCCACTTTCCCGGTCATCGCCATGGTCATAAAGGTACGGCCATGGAACGCGTTACCAAAGGTGATGATGCCGTGACGGCGGGTAAAGGCACGCGCCACTTTCACCGCATTTTCTACGGCTTCCGCGCCGGTTGTGAAGAAGGCGGTTTTCGCCGGCCCAGCGATTGGCACCCGCTGATTAATGCGCTCGGCCAGTGCGACATAACTTTCATAAGGCGTGATCTGGAAGGCCGTATGAGTAAACTTTGTTAACTGTTCGGCAATCGCCTGTTCAATGCGTGGATGGCGGTGGCCGGTGTTCAGCACTGCGATGCCGCCCGCAAAGTCGATCCAGCTGTTACCGTCCTGATCCCATAAGGTGGCGTTCTCTGCCCGGGCAACGTACCAGTCGCATAGCGTACCGATACCTTTGGGAAGAGCCTGTGCTTTGCGCTGCTGCATCAGGTTATTTTTTTCGCTCATTTATTCCACCTCGTTAATATGCGTGTTTACAATTCCCGACAAACACGTTTATTTATGCCTGAGGCGCGGTGAGTTGCCAGAGCCAATTGTGAGAGGAAAGGTGGAGCCAATTGCGACTGTTGTACGCAGATCATCTATTAGCACGGTTACAGTTTCTAAGAACGGGCTCATTACATCAGCGACTGCTGAATTGTATGCAGGCCGCGATCATTGAAGAGGTATTCCCGCGCGGAAGCCGTTTGCCGCCAACACGCGATCTGGCGCGGGAACTGGGCGTGTCGCGGAATACCGTTATGCATGTCTATGAGAGCCTGATGGCGCAGGGTTATGTCACGGCGCGAACCGGCAGCGGCACCTGGATTGCCGAGACGCTGCCGGAAAACTGTCTGCAGAGCGATGCGATTGCCGATCTTCAGGCTGTGAAGGCGCAACGACCGGCGACGCTGTCAAAGCGGGGCGCCACGCTACTCGGTCATGCAACCGCATCACCTTATCAATGGGGCGCATTTGTTCCTGGCGCACCGGATGTCACTGAATTCCCCCATAAGCTATTCAGTCAGATTCAGGCGCGACTGAACCGCGAACCTGACGTTCACCGTCTGGTTTACAGCAGCGGCGGTGGCTGTCCCGATTTGCGCCATGCGCTGGTGGATTATCTGAGGGTTGCACGATCAGTGCGAGCCGATGCTGATCAGATTCTGATTACGGAAGGCGTTCATCAGGCGGTTGATCTGGTGACGCGGGTGCTCTGCGATCCGGGCGATCGGGTCTGGATGGAGGAGCCGGGCTACTGGGGAACACGGAATCTGTTGCGTATGAATGGCCTGAAAATTCGCGCGATGCCCGTGGACGAGCAGGGCCTGGTGCCGGACAGCGGGCCGCCACCCAAAATGGTGTTTGTGACCCCGTCGCACCAGTATCCACTGGGCGTTCATCTCAGTCTGGCCCGTCGTCAGGCATTGCTCTCTCTGGCACGCCGTCATCAGAGCTGGATTGTTGAAGATGATTACGACAGTGAATTTCGATTTTCGGGACAGCCACACCCTTCACTGCAGGGTCTGGAAGCAGATGCACCGGTTATTTACATGGGTACGTTCAGCAAAACGCTCTATCCCGCGCTGCGTATCGGCTATCTGGTGGTGCCGAAACCGCTGGCGCAGCCATTGCGCATTGCGGCGGCGGAGCTCTATCGCGGTGGGCATCTGTTGATTCAGCGGGCGCTGGCGGAGTTTATCCGGCTGGGTCATTACATGGAGCATATCCGCCGCATGCGGCTGCTTTATCGTCAGCGCCGACAGTTCCTCTGCCGGCTTATCGAGCGCTATCTGGGGCCTGCTTTTTTACCGGCATTCAACCATGAAGCAGGTTTGCATCTGGTGATGCCGCTGCCAGCCGGTGCTGATGACGTGGCGATAGCCGCAGAGGCACTTAAGCGCGGGGTCAAGGTGAGGCCGCTTTCGCAATATTATATGCACCCACAGGAGGAGCGTGGATTACTGCTGGGCTACGCCTGTGTTAATGAGCGGCAGTGTCAGGATGCGTTTGGCACCCTTAAAGCCTGTCTGGCGTCTGCCGGTATTGAATTCACTCCACAGCGCTAGCGGGTTCAGGGCCTGATTTTAATGGCGGCGATTTTACCGTTGCCGCTGTGCTAACGCATTGACATTTAATCAGACTCACCGAGAATACATCTCTTTGCGTCCCGACCAGACAATACTGGAGTTCATCATCGTCTTTAATCTCTTTTCTGCACAGGCCAGAACCGCTATTAAGCGAGGCGCCGCGCTCGCTGCGGCGTTGTTGCTGGTCAGTTGCGCATCTGAGCCGCCGAAATCGCTGGTGACGCCTTTTCCGCCCGTAACAAAACAGCCGCTACCTGCAGGCAAGCCAGACCGCCCTGAGGTGCATGAACCGTTGCGGGGCGTCTGGTTAGCCACGGTATCGCGTCTTGACTGGCCACCGGTAGCGTCGGTGAATGGCAGCCGTCCGGCGGCAGAGCGTATTCGCCTGCAGCAGCAATCACTGACCGACAAGCTGGATAAGCTGAAAAGCCTGGGGATTAACACGGTCTTTTTCCAGGTCAAGCCCGATGCTACCGCGCTCTGGCCCTCAAAAATCCTGCCCTGGTCCGATATGCTGACCGGCAAAATCGGTGACGATCCTGGCTATGATCCGCTGCAGTTTATGCTGGATGAGGCACATAAGCGCGGTATCAAAGTCCATGCCTGGTTCAACCCTTACCGGGTATCGGTGAACACTAAACCCTCTACCGTGAGCGAACTGAACCGCACACTGTCACTTAATCCGGCCAGTGTTTTTGTATTGCATCGCGACTGGATCCGCACCGCTGGCGATCGCTATGTGCTCGATCCGGGTATTCCTGAGGTGCGTGACTGGATTACCAGCATTGTGGCCGAGGTTGTCGCGCGCTATCCCATCGACGGTGTGCAGTTCGATGACTACTTCTATTCCGAATCTGCGGGTTCGCTGCTCAACGATAATCAGACCTTCAGCCGTTATGGTCAGGGTTTTGCCAGTAAAGCAGACTGGCGGCGTCACAATACGCAGCAGCTGATTGAGCAGGTATCTCGCACCATTAAGCAGCTGAAGCCGGAGGTTGAGTTTGGTGTCAGCCCGGCGGGCGTCTGGCGCAATCTGTCACACGATCCCGCCGGTTCCGATACCCGCGGCGCGGCGGCTTATGACGAAGCCTTTGCGGATACCCGCCGCTGGGTTCAGCAGGGTTTGCTGGATTACATTGCGCCCCAGCTGTACTGGCCATTTTCCCGTCAGGCTGCCCGTTACGACGTGCTGGCAAACTGGTGGGCAGAGGTGGTTAAACCCACTAAAACCCGGCTCTATATTGGTCTGGCGCTCTACAAAGTGGGGGAACCTTCAAAAATTGAGCCTGACTGGACGCTTCAGGGTGGTGTGCCAGAGCTGAAAAAACAGCTCGATCTCAATGAATCGAACCCAAATATCAACGGCACCATTCTGTTCAGAGAGAACTATCTGAATCAGCCACAGACTCAGCAGGCAGTGAGCTATCTTAAAAGCCGCTGGGGAGGCTGAAAAAGGCCACATCAGCATGACCAGTGCGGTTAAGTTTTTCCCTGTGACTGACTGCTATTCCTGCGCTATATAACAGTTTCTATTCCATCTGTTTTCTTTCGATTCCCGGCTATTCCGTATATTCACGTGATAGCTGGCGAATCGCATAAAAAACAGGTAATTGATGAGTTTTTGTATTCCGCAGTATTCCAGGTGTTTCTCTTCACTTACTCTTTTTACGTGTACATAATGATGTACATAATTCCCAACCTCCAAAGAATCTATAGCACTCTCAGATGCTGCCCTGAGTTCAATGCCGGGCAAGGAATATGAAAAAGTTCAGGTGAAAACGGATCGCGACGGATTATCTGTCCGGATATCACGTAAAGGCCGAATGATGATTCAATACCGTTATCGCTGGAATGGGCAGGATGAACGTGTCGATATCGGCACCTATGCCCATCGAATACGTGATCAGTTCGTGGCGGGAAAATAGGTCGTCGAAAACAAGAGTGATTATCAGCAGGCATTGCGATCATTTGAACTGCACCTTTTTCCACAACCATGCTGTGTTCCCCATGAGAATGCGCCAGTCAGTATGTGGTCAGACGTACTGGAACTTAAATGATCTGCGCCGCACTGACTTGTTATGGTGGATACGAGTTACGGTGAGGGTGACTCTCGATGCGGGCGCAATCTTCGTGATAGTGCAGGATGTCGCATGTGCGAAACGTCAGACGGCTGCGGCGTACCGGTACCGGGAATATCTGAACCCGTCTTCAGATAATAAAAAACCCCGCAGGGCGGGATTCATTGTTTATCTTTATCGCGATTATCCTGCTCCTGCTTCCATTCAAGGCCGCACTTTCTGCAGGACCATTTCCGATCCGGCTCTTTTTGGGGGCCCGGATAGTTGCAGAAAGGACATGTTCTCGGTTTGTAGGCTATTTTCATTACTCCTTCTGTTATACAGAGTCTGGTTTTCCAGGGAAGTTCATCTTCTGATAACCCCGAAAATTTAGCCGCGCAGACGTTAAAAAGTGTCTCAGTGAGCAGCCTTTGATGATTTACCTGTTTCGTAATTTCGTCTTTTTCCAATCATCCTAATGTAGAAGTCATAAAGCTCTTTGCGCATGTGCTGCTTCATTTCATCAGGTAATGGCTCCTGCGACTTCTTCCACTCATCCAGTTCTGGCTTACAGGTAACATAGGCCTCATCAACGATTTCTTTTGGCGGAATTTCCGACTTAATGAATGGGATAGTGTGTTCATTCAGGCATTTTACTTCTGGCGTTTCGAACGACCGGTCATCCGCTATTACCATCATGGAAAGTAACATTCCGGATAAGAAAAGCCATCTCACCGTTTTTCTCCTTTGATAGATTGTGCAAGTGCCACCCGGATACTACAGCCCAACACTCGTGTAATACTTACTACACGTCTGAATCTAAGTTAATCCTGTCGCGTTCGTCTATACTTCATTCCCCTACATTTCCACTAATTACGCTTAACCCCATAGTCATAAAGAAGCTGCATCAGAACTATGCGCGGCATCTCTTTACTGGATATTCTGAAAGTATTCCTGAGTACAGAGACAATAGTAGCGCTGGAAAGCAGATTGCCTTTGTAATAAATAGACAACTTCTTACCAATGTTCTGCTTTGTGTTGACAAAGAGTTTTTTTCCACACTCATTTCTTAGTGTGAAATCAACATTTTCAGAATCAACCTCATCATTCGGCACGTAACTTATTGATTTTATACATCCTGGTGAGTATGTTTCCTTTGTACCATTTACTTCAAATATAAAACTACCGGGCCCGGCGACAGAGGCAAAAGGAGAGAGCAGGGCAGCGAGAAAAAGCGCGGATTTAAGCATGCAATATCCCCATTCGTAGCATTAAAAAACCATTATAAAACCATGAAGCTTAATGTGCACCTGCCATGCATTCTGGCTGATATCAGGTAGCAAAAACTCCGGCTCATCTGTCAGCTGAATCAGTCATAACCGGTCTTATTCCGACCGCGCCCTTGCCTGTTAAAAATGTCCATCATTTCCGCCACCATGAGTGTGACCAGTATCAGGCCTGATGTCGTTTAAATACCTGTCCGTGCCCGCGATTAAAAAGCTGCTGCAGGTCTTACGCTCAGGCCACCACAGGCTCCGAGTTGTGCGATTTTGCCAGCCAGAATTTAACCAGAAAAGGAGTTCGGACGGGGGCAGCAAACGTTTTTCTTTCTTATGAGACTAAGCAGTTTACATTGGTATGAACGATTGGTCCGGTACCATTGAGGACATAATGGTACCGGCAGAGGCTTTATTAAGAAACAAATGCTGATGCATCTATACTTAGTGTGTAAATATCAGCAGGTATGACCTGCTCCCCGTTGATTGAAGACGTCTGCATGGCCTCAGACAAAGATGACCTGTATAAATCAAGAAGATCTTGAGTTCGGGTTGATTTAGCCTTGAGATCTTCCTCATTAAACATAGATAAGTAGCCAAGGCATTTACCTGAAGCACCAACTTTATCAGTGCTTTTTTCTGCACCAATAACAGTCAAAGAAGTAATCATCATTGAAATAAAAGTTAAAGCTGGCGTTAATCTTTTCATTACTTAAAATTCATTTAGATTAATTGGTGCTTCTATCATGCGCGTGGAAGACTTGGCCACTTCTTGTAAGCGAAAACGTAGAGCATGATGAAATGGATACCTGGGAAGGAAAGCAACAGCGCCATCTTCCATCCGAAACCAGCTTTCTGAGCCATGCGGAAGCAAGGGATAAACATCAGAAACCAGATGATCAATGATAGGGCTGCGAGAGGGTTTGGTTGTTCCATTGAGCGTTCTCCTTGAGTTACATACTTATGGTATCGACTGCCGGCCTAATCATTCACTGGGAATGAACACCGCTTATTGCTTGCGCATCAAATCAATCTGAGCAAGCAGGCGCTGTAATGTGTGAATGTTTTTGTGAAGCAGGTATTGCATTTCAACATCCCAGTCAGGGCATGTAGCAAGATCGGCATTGCACAGTTTTATGACAAAGTGAATTGCAGCTATTTCGTCCCGGCGGCAGTTTTCAGCTATTAAACGGAGTTGAGCATCACTAAGTGTTCCATGTGGCGTTTCAGCCCAGGCTTTTTTAAAGTGCCGGTAAATAGTATCAACTGACATGATCATCATTCACAAGAGTCACTCAGGCATGTTATTGATTATCGGCATACTGGCTGCAAACTTTAACTTTTCTTTTGCATATTCACTCTTTCAGCATAATCAAAAAAGCCCAGCGGAGTGGGCTTTGAGTACGGATTCCATACTATTAATCAGTGTCGCTTCTCATAATGGTTGCCGGTACGAGCATTTATATACTTACCATATTTATGAGAAGAGCCATGTCCGCCTGCATAATGACCACCGCGTGCAAAACTGACAGATGGTGCCAGGAGAGCCAGAGAGATTAGAGCCACGATTGTTTTTTTCATTTATGATTTTTAAACCTTGCCATATGGGAATACCCCATTGGCAATATACGCTTAAGTTTTGGAATAGGAATCCTGATAAAAAAACAGGTCTTTTCGCAGTGACTGGAATTTGTGAATGCTCAAATGATGAGCCGGAATCGATGGTGTAAAGTGTCTGGTTCTGGCAGATAAAACGGAAATGCAGAGCCGAAAAATGCGTATGATAATTAAACGCAGATAGCTGGCTGGTTCAATTAAAGACTTAGTTATAAAAGGAATTATTTGGCATGGATTACGGCTATTGGTTCACTGTAATTGCAATTTTTGTCACTGGGCTTGTAATGGTTATGCAAGCAAACAGTTATTACCGAACTGGTGTCTACACCAAGACTTTCAAAGGCACGTCCAGATGCGAGCTTATCAAGAGGGCTGACCGGCCTCACGCATACTGGTTCAATCTTAGCTTGCATATGCTCGCTGGTGTTGGAGGGGTTTACTTCAGTCTATGGTTTTTGCAATTCGATCCAACAGTGAAGGAGTGGTATGAGGCTCTTATAGAGTCCCTGTCGCACCGAATTTTGATGTTATTTTCTTAAAACCCGACCCGCTCCGGCAGGTTTTTTATGCCCGTAAATTGAGGTTCCTATGGATGTTAAGGCTTACCGTGTAGCCGTGCGGCTGGCGCTGGATGACCAGATTACGTGCAATCTGCTGCAGGTGAGCCGTGATGCGATTGAACTGAAAAAGAAGTTCCTCACCATCACCAGGAACATTAAAGCACTGACCAGTGCGGCACGCGAGGCGACATCTGCGCTGCGGGCACTCAATCGCTCCCTCAATAATATGTTCTCTGGTGCGTCACGCGGCGCGCGTGAGTATGCCGGTGCCATCCGCGAGATTGCTGACCAGACACAGCGCATCAACCGGGCCTCCCGTAATGTGCCACTGCTGGCGGGCAGCTACGGTGCAGCCATAACGTTGCCCGTTCGGGCTGCTGCTGGTGCCGCGGCTGCAGGGGGCAGCAGTGGATATGGGAACCATGGCGGAGGACCTGCGCTGCCTCCTCCTGCAGGAAACAGTCGCTGGTGGCATGGCTGGAATAACGGCGTCCCTCCTGGTGGATGGGGTGGCTCTGGCCACGGCGGTGGTAATGGCCGGCCACCAGGTGGAGGCTCATATTCAGCCGGTATGACCAATCTGGCCACCGGCTATCTGGGCTTCAGCATGCTGAAGGGTTTTGTTGACGAGGCTGCCCGGTACCAGACCATGACTGAGAAGTTCAGACAGTTCGGCATGAGTCAGGCGACCACAGAGGAAGCAATGCATTTTGCCGAAACCACGTGGGTCCGTGGCTCATCGGCTACTGACATGCTGAAGTATCTGGTGGAGGCGCAGGGCGTATTCAGCGAATCCGGCATGAAGTCTGTGGAGGAGCAGCTGCGCGCGGCGAAACTGGCTGCCCCCGTGCTGGCGCGTATCACATTCGCCTCACGCGTTCTGGATGAGCACCAGCGCGAAGCCACGGTTGCGAAGCAGATGGATATGCTGCGCTTTACTGAGACCGCGGGCGGCCTGAAAAGCCCTGAGCGGATTAACCGACTCATTGACGCTGCCTTCCGCGCAATCCAGTCCTCCGGGGGCAATGTCGATTTCACCCAGTACCGTCAGTTTATGGCCAAAGCCGGCACTGCTGCGTTCGGTCTGAGCAATAAAGCGTTGTTTGCCGAGCTTGAGCCGATTATCGGCGAGCTTAAGGGCAGCTCAGCGGGTGATGCGCTGATGACCGCTTACAACCGGTTAAACGGCATTATCAAATTACCTAATCAGGTCACGCATGACCTCATGAAAATGGGTATATGGGATGCCAGCAAAATTGAGCTCAACGGCCTGGAAGGCATAAAGCGCTTCCGTGGCAACCCGCTTATCAATGCTCAGCTCTTCAGCCAGTCGCCGGTTGAATACTATGAAAACGTTATCCTGCCCATCTATCGCCGTAATCATTGCACAGAAGAACAGAAGCAGCGTGAGAATGCCCTGATATTTGGGCGGACTGGCGGCAAGATGTTTAACTTTATTGACAAACAGCTTGAGACTATCCATCACCGTACCGACGCCTATGGCATCGTACGGGGACTGAATGACGCTTATGGTGTGGTCGGCGGCACCTATAACGGTAAGAAAATCGACTTTCAGAAAAAGTGGGAGAACCTGCAGCTGGTGATGGGCAGGGATGGCGGCATGCTGGACACCTTCACACAGGGGCTGGATAACGATGCTGATTATCTGGTTTTCCATGTATTGTTATAGGCCAGAACTTGACTAAGAAGGAGTAAGACTTGTCACGCGATATCGGTATTTACATAGCTAAAAAAAACTTCCCTCCTACTTCTCTTCTTAGGGATTCAATCATTCATGCAGGGTTTCCCTGCGTACTGGATGATGAATTTGATCCTTTAACGTTCAGCGGCTTCTTACCTTGCCCTGTTAATGGTTCAATTTCAGGTTTCGAGTATTATGTACATGTAGTGGATAATGATGGTGAACTTAATGAGTTAAATGCTACCTTCGTTCCGGATTTAGCAATTGTTTTATCAACAGGCAGATATGAACTTGAGTGGGTCTCTGCCTTAGCGACGGCATCCTGTATTGCAAGACTTGCAGGAGGGCTTGTAGTTGATTATTTAACCGGTAATCAATACTTTGCTGATGATGCGGTTAAATGGGCTAAAGCTGAGGTATCGAAAATACAATAGTAGACTGTTAGGGTTCAGTCTTTCGTAACCTGCTACCAATGGCACTGTCAGTTCACGCTGTTATCGCTGGAATCTACGCCGAGATTGCTACTGTTTCCACCATTGTTAGCAGAGCCGCTATTCTGGCAACCTACATACCCTCCAATAGCACCTGGAACTCCGCCATAAACAGCCCCTTCAGCAGCCCCGGCACCCGCGCCTGCTACTACCCCTCCAGGGCCGCCACCGATCCCCGTGACACCGCCACGGATAGCACCGGCCACAGCACCACCCATTGCACCGTTAACACCCCCTTTAATCGCGGCGTTGGTGCAGTTTGAGCCTTCGTAACCTGAGTTAGCATTACCGCCAGAGACGATATTACTTTCATTTTCGGTCAGCTCTCTAAGCATGTCATTTATCCTCTTCTTGAAACTAATTTTGTTACTATCACGTTTGAGATAATTACTGCTACAGCAACTATTAATGAAATGGATAAAGAAGGATGTGAAACGTAAAAAGCACTTTTCGAAATGAACTTAACAATTACAGCTGTAATCGCAACGCAAAAAATTAAAGTAAGTATCTTCTCTTGGATAACTGATTTCATAGTCAAGTCCTCATATTCGCGTAAATAGTATTAACAAAAACATTACATATAAAGAGTAATTAGTTGACAATATGGCGACGTTTTGAAAGAAATGCATACAAAATGTTAACGGTATTTTTTGGAAAGCTTAGTGAAAAATCTTTTACAGCGTTGATTTTTATGGTTATTTATTAAATTTAATTCCAGGCTGGCCCCGTCTTTCTGGAAAGTGTCGCAATATTTTTTGTAATCATGATGACGGGAGATTATAAAATGCGGTTCATATTAACTGAATCTTTCAGGAACTATGAATGTCCGCTCTAAATCAAAAGCGAGCGTTTCCGAAGTGAAGTTTTGTTGCTCTTACAGACTGCAAGCATGCGCTTTCAAAAGACTTATGTCATACATGGCTAATTGAAACGATTATACCAAAGCCGATCAACAGCAGGCTGAATGAATACTTTTGGATTCGCTGCAAATGACGGCTTTTCCAAAAAGCGGCCATACAAAACGATTACTCCCGCCGAATCACCTCTAATGATTTTGTAAATGCGCAGAGAAAAAATTTATGGGTAAGGTAAATTGTCCGCTTCTCGCTCTTTGCAGACTAAAGCAGTAGTAAAATTTGCGACAGAATAAATAACCTGCAAGCCATCTATTGATTCTGCGGGGTGGGTTTTGCGTTGGTAAGCCATCATTGGAGCGGCAATTTAACGGAAGGCATAAAAAAACCCGCGTTACACGGGCGTAAAGTTGTTCAATTGGGGCAAACCATCTATCAGCCCTGGCTGATAACACGGAGGATACACATAACGCCATTATTAGGAAATAGACGTTCAACAATTTATTTCGATTGACTCAGGTTGCAAAGTCAGCTTCGGATATCATGCCTTTAGGATGGCCTCATAACGACCGTCAGATAAAAATTCAGCGCCATCAGACCCTTTACAAATCTGTTGTAAGCTTCGCCTTGATCAAACCTGCCAACTGCAATTACTGTTTATCCATACAGTATTAATCAAAGGGGGAATTATCATGCCACGCGACTACGAAATCATGATGGCTTTCAGGCAGGCGATTAAGCGCGATGCCGAAGGCCGATTTACCATCAGCACGCTCGACTTTTTAAAAGAGCCTGGCCGGATGAACTGGCATTACACACTTAACTCTGCGAATAAGTGGATAGAGACACACACGACACCGGCATATGAAACTGGGCGTGATGCTTGGTGACTTCTTCAGCCAGGGGGTGGCTCAGCTAAGTCTGTTTGACGAATATCAGCCGCAGGCGAATAGCGAAGCTCTGATGCGGGTGATTGATGGGCTCAACCAGAGCGGCAAGGCCAGTCTTTTTTTTGCAGGGCAGGGTATCCAGAAATCCTGGTCAATGAAGCGGGATATGCTTTCACCGGCATATATCACAAGGGTTTCGGACCTGCCGGTGGTGTGATGATTATTTCGCATTTTCACGTGTAGTGGCATGGAGATACGCAATAGTTTATTACTGCCAAAACAGGGTGGCTCAATCTGTTTGTGGCTTTCGCCCTCTGTCATGCCTGGTTCACTGGTCCAATTATCGCGCATCATGAGACAGTCGACGGACCGGGGCGTAAGGGGATCATTTTGCCGGGAAACGTTACTGCCACGATTGAAACGGCAAATGATCCGTAAGGTTTACAATCTAAATCTGGTGACTTCGCCATAGATTTCAAAAGTGTACATAGACATGTACATGATAAAAATCAGTTACAAAAGCCCGCCCAAAAACCCTCGAATTACCAAGCATGTATGCGCTGTGCTGTTATAGTTGCGCTTATATGGGAGGAACCATGAGCGAACTGATTGATATTTTTACAAGTCATAAAAGTGAACGCAGTTTCACTGAGCAACCTGTCGATGAAGCGGTACTGGATCGTATAATTAGTACCGCTTACCGCGCACCAACATCAGTAAACTCGCAGCAGGTTTCTGTTGTCATTACCCGTGATGCCGGACGTCGTGCCGAGATCGCTGCCATCGCGGGCGGTCAACCGTGGATCGCCAAAGCACCCGTGTTTATCACCTTTGTACTGGATATGCATAAATCAGCGGTCGGCATGGCCGCTGTCGATCAGCAGCAGATCGCTCATCAGAGTATTGAGAGTATCGTATCGGGTTCAACCGATATCGGCATTGCGCTGGGGTCAGTGATGGCCGCGGCACGTGCAGAAGGTCTGGGCATTGTGCCGATTGGTGGTATCCGTCGCGATCCGCAGGCAATGATCTCACTGCTCAATCTTCCACCGATGACCTTCCCGGTTGCCGGCGTGGTAATCGGTCACGTTGACCAGCCCGCTCACCAGAAACCACGTCTGCCGCTGGCCACTTTCCGCCACGATGAGACCTACCAGACTCAGGGTCTGGAGCAGCAGATTGCGGCTTATAATGAAGAAATGGTTCAGCACTGGAAAAACATCGGACGTGATGACGGTGAGAGCTGGAGCGAGAGCGTCAGCGGTTATTACAAGAACATCTATTTCCCGGCTGTACTGCCCGCACTGCTGAAGCAGGGTTTCGGCACAGATAAATAATTTACTCTTTGTTGAGTGAAACGCAGGGCCACTCGCACACCGTTGCGGGTGGCCTTTTTCATTTTGTTACTATAACGAAATGTGACTTTCCAGGTTGTAACACATAATTTCCCTGTTAACCGAAGCGCAACTGTCTTTAACACTTACTTTCCAGGGAAATTACATGTCTCAGCGTTCACTTTATGCGCTCTGTTTAATGAGCTTTTTTCTGGCCGATGTCCGCGATGGTCTGGGGCCCTTTCTGGGGATATTTTTAACGGAACGACACTGGCGACCAGACGAAATTGGTCTGGTGATGACCTGTGGCGGAATAGCCGGATTACTTGCCACCCTCCCTGCGGGCATCGCTGCCGATGCAACCCGCCATAAAAAAATGATTGTGCTGCTGGGCTGCCTTGTCATCACCGTTGCCACGCTGCTGCTGTGGTACAGCAATCAGACATGGACGGCGATGGTCTCACAAATCGTGGCAGGTATTGCGGCGGCCTTCATCGGCCCGACCGTTGCGGGAATTACCCTGGGTCTGACCGGTCAGCGTGGTTTTAACCATCAGATGGGACGCAACGAAGCCTTTAACCATGGCGGTAATACCATTGCTGCACTGCTGGCGGGTTTCTCAGCGTGGTACTGGGGAATGGGGGCGGTCTTTATTCTGATGACCGTGATGGCGGTTTTCGCAGCCTTCGCAACGCTGGCGATTCGCGGTGACGAAATCGATAACGATGTGGCGCGTGGATATGAAAAACAGGAAGAGCGACAGCCTGCGCTCAACTTATCGATGCTGATACGTAAACCCGCGCTCATGATAGCTGGCGTGACGTTACTGCTGTTTCATCTTGCCAATGCCGCGTTGCTGCCAATGCTGAGCATGCGCGTTGCTTCGGCTGGGGGCCAGGCGGCAGTAAGTCCGGGGCTGTATGCGGCGGCAACGGTGGTGATTTCACAACTGGTAATGATCCCGGTTGCGCTGTGGGTGTCAAAGCGCGTTGAAACGCAGGGTTATCGTCTTTTCATTATGGTTGCGCTGATGATTTTACCGCTGCGCGCGGTAATTGCGGCAGGTTTTGCCGAGCCGATTTTTGTTATTCCGGTTCAGGTGCTGGATGGTATTGCGGCTGGAATTCTCGGTGTGGCGGTGCCTGGCTACATTGTTACGTTGATGCGCGGCACGGGGCATGTTAACGCCGGGCAGAGCGTCATTATGCTGATGCAGGGTGTAGGTGCTGCGTTGAGTCCTGCCATGACCGGCATGATCGCCGCACGTTATTCCTATAGCACGGCGTTTGCGGTACTCGGAGCGATAGCGCTGGCCGCGCTGATTTTATGGTGGCGTACCGGCAGTTCACCCGCCACCCGTCTTGCCTGATCGGGCACAAAAAAGGCTGCCCGTTGGGCAGCCTCTCCTGGCAAATCCGTTTGCGACCATCCGTTATTTATACAGTTCTGCGGTCATGTGAACACGGTTATTGGTGTTCGCTTCCGTAATTTTGTACTGCGCGCCCTGTTCCTGAGCCTGAGCAGCGATTTTAGATTCTGCGCCATCCAGTGTGGATGAGGTCACAGAAACAGTCTCAGCAAAGCTGCCAAACGAGATCATTGAGAGTGCAGCGATAGCGGCGATAGAGAGTGCTTTTACGTTTTTCATGGTCATATTCCTGAGATATGCCAGTAGGTGTTCCTGACAGTTCCCGTTCATTCCTGACTATGTCCGTAAATCCCCGCCACAGCAGGGAAAATGCAAAAAAAAACGGTCGCATATTGTTTATACTGTTCCTCAGTATTCATCTTTTTTCCCTTTTCTTTCTTCCTTTTCGTGTACATACTGATGTACATAATTCCCCACTTTACAACAAAAATCATGGCGCTTTCAGATGCTGCCCTGCGTTCAATGCTGGGCAAAGAATACGAAAAAGTGCAGGTTAAGACTGATCGTGACGGGCTTTCTGCCCGCATATCCTGCAAGGGTAAAATCACATTTCAGTACCGTTACCGCTGGAACGGGAAAGGAGAACGCGTTGATATCGGTACATACCCGGCGACCAGTTTAAAAGAGGCGCGTGACGAGGCCATCAGGCTGCGTGGCGAGCTCGAACAAAACCGTAATCCTCGCATAGTGAAGCGCAAGGCACGTGATGATGCTTTTTCCGCACTGACTGTTGAAGGCGTGATCAGGACATGGCTGGAAAAATACGGTGCTGAAAATAAGCCTGAACATCATGACGTTTTGCGTTCATTCGAAATACATGTTTTCCCCCATTTAGGAAGTGTTCCCCACGAGGATGCACCTATCCACATGTGGCTAAACGTTCTGGAACCACTGGCACGTAAAAAACCCTCTATCACCATTAGGCTGTTAACCAATGCCAAACAGGCCCATAACTGGGCGATGCGCAGGCGGCTGACAAAAACCAAGCCGCTAAGCGATCTGCGTCTGGCAGATTTAGGGATTACGCTGACACCGCGCGAACGTGTTCTATCCTGTGACGAAATCGTGACAATTTTCCGTGCAATGGTGGCCAGCAGGCTGGCACCTAAGTTTCAGTTACTGGTTAAGTTGTGCCTGCTGTTTGGTTGCCGGGTGGGGGAGCTCTCAAATGCTGAAAAGGCTCATTTCGATTTTGAAAAAAAACTATGGTCAGTTCCGCCAACGCATCATAAAACGGGCAGACGCACGCGCAGGGCGCTGGTAAGGCCAATCATTCCGGAAGCAGAGGAAATGCTGAAGGAACTATTCGACCAGTCACCGCGTAGCCGCTTTGCGATGGCAAACATTAAACGTGACGCTCCCCAGGCCCGTTCGTCCCTGATCGATATTCCACCCAGGATCAGACAGTCATCACGCCGCCATTTAGGCATTGAAATGGAACACTGGACATTACATGATCTGCGCCGAACGGCCCGCACCAATTTTTCCGATCTGACTGAACCGCACGTTGCTGAAATAATGCTGGGACATAAATTGCCTGGTGTCTGGCAGGTGTACGACCGTTATGGCTATATCGAGGAACAGCGGCGTGCCTACTCGTTATGGTGGGAGCGTGTTACAGCGTGGGTTAACTGGGAGGAGAAAGTTTCAGTGCTGGCGCTATCCTCGTGATAGCGCAGGATGTCGCAGGTGCGAAACGTCAGACGGCTTCGGCGAACCGGTACCGGAAATGCGGGATTATGAGGGCGCTTTGTGCGCCCGTTTACTGATACCCATTTGCGTATAGTCTGAGGAGCGACGCGCAGCAGCAGCGCCGCTTCATCCAGATTCAGATAGGGCATCTGTAAGAGCGTTGGGATATCAATTTTTGAGCTTCGCTTCATTACTTTCTTAACCTTTTTCATGATTTTTCGCTCGAATATATCCGATCATCCATACCCATTGATTGGCCTGCCAGCTGCCAGCACCATGGATGGCTTGCTATAGCGATCCGGAACCTGAATCCAGAGTTCAGGCAATAAAAAAACCCCGCAGAGGCGAGGTTTTATTGTTTATCTTTGTCACGTTTATCCTGCTCTGGTTTCCATTCAAGCCCACACTTGTCACAGGAAAACTTCCCATCAGGGTGCTTTCGTGGTCCCCAAAAATTGCAGAAGGGGCACGTTCTCGATCTGTAAGCTATGTTGTATCCTCTTCAACGCCGGTTTGTACATGACGAAAACGGGCTAATTGCAAAAATAAAAGCCAAAACGTGCGCAGGAGATTACTCACGATGCAGCACTGCGAGAGTAGGACTTCAGCTGGCATTCCTTAACAGTCAGAGTAGGCAATATTCATAATCAGGGTGAGACACTCATCGGAGAAATCAAATCTGGCTGAGTCAGTCATATCAGTTCATATGCCTCATCCGATACCATTCATGTCATGATGGTACCGGATGAGATAACATTAAGAAATGAATGCTGAGGCATCCATGCTCAATATATAAGTGTCAGCAGGAATATCTTGGTCAGAATGCGTTTTTATATCTCCGCTCAAAGTTGCCTTTTTATCCTTTGTTACAAGCCAGTTGCCTTTTTCCAGGTAAATCATATCTAAGGGAGGGTAGTAGACATATATTTTATGTTTGGGGTCATTTTTCCCAATCAGTCTGAACTGCGATGCATTTACCGTCTCCCCCGTATTAGGCGTAAAGCGCAGGCCCAGACGGGTAGCGGGTGTTGCTGTGATTTTAAAGGATGCAATGTTTGTCTGACTCATTGTTTTTCCTGCTATTAAACCTTGCTTCGAGATCAGCTGAAAACTTAGTTTTATATTTTCACTGAAAACTATATCTGCGGTTTGAGTCAGGGTTTCACCAATTTGTTTAGGATTATCTGCCATGGCTGTAGTTGACAGCGTTGCGACAATAATAAGGATTATATTGCGTATGTTTTTCATGTTTTTCCTGTTTGAGATGGTTATAGTAAACTGAATTCATAGTTTTACTTAGCGTGTTGATATCGGGTTATAACTTTTTAATTATGCGCCTGATAATCCTCCTCATGGCCGAGATGTGTGGCATTGCACCGCGCAGTTAGCTGTATTGAAATTGTTTTAGGACTAATATACTGTGATCCGTTAGTTACTAAATCAAGATCGGCGTTCCAGCCGGGAATGCGTTTTAATACCCCTTTTCCTCTGGCAGTATCTGGCTGCCAGTTTTCCCCGGTCAGTTTAACTTCAATCGCTTTCTTGCCTGTTACTTTATCCATCAATGTGTACTGGCCCGGAATGGTTTCGTTGGCTGCCATTTCGTCCCATATGCTCAGGTTACATTTCTTGCTTATGCCCGAAATGTGGATCCGGGCTAATGGCGTATTGTCAGCAATTTTACCTGCTGACAGGTTAACTTCCGGGATAATAGCCAGATGTAAATTTCCAGCTCGTGCTAAGACAGGAGTTAACGCAGTGCTCAGTACGGGCAGAACCAAATAAATAGTTTTCCGATATGACATGATGGATCCCTGTCATTCACAACTTGCAGTTGCAGAATAAATGCCGGCTACAGACAGTTCTTTTCCTGATTTATAGCTGCAATTTTTCGTCTTGCCTTTCCATTTAACAATCAGTTTCCCTTCGCGGGCTAGCCCTGTTAAGAAAACCGTTCCGTTATTATCGACGATACCCTCTGTGCCATCCGGTGAACTGACATGCACAATTGCGCCAAAGGGTATATTTGAACCATCTTCTCTTATTAACTTTATGATCGCCTTCGCGCCTGTATTAGTTTTGAATTTAACCGGAATGACAGCCCCTGCTGTAGGTACAACCTTCCTGTCAGTAATTGCGATCTCCGCCTCAGGCGGAAGCGTTGTCGGATCTAATGAGAGATTATTCTCACGATAAGGGCTGAGGTATGGCTGAGCTGTATACCCCCGGTAATCAGTACAGATACCCGCAGAACCCCACACTTTCACGCCTGAAGCACCTTTCGCCTCAATGAGTGCATTGGTTTCGCCAAGTTCCTGGGTGAATGTTATACCCTGACGGTGAGCAATAAGGCCGCCATCAAAGCCAAGTGAGCGCTGCTGATAGTTACGATCATAGCTGTAATCACCTGATATGTGGCCGTAGGTTCCGGTCCACCCCAGAGACACATCGCCATTATTCCGGCTATCTTCGTGCCCTGTGTTATACCGCTGATCAACATTCCAGCTGAAACGTTGATCAAACGCATTACCGTTTAAACCTGCCGAGTGACTGGCCTGGCGAGACGCTGAATGCGTGTATCTGTACGAGGCGCGCGTGTTGCCACCCGTCCATTTTTTCAGCGGGATACTGAGCCAGAAGCTGACCATCTGTTCCCTTGGATGGTGCCGGGCACTCTGACTGGCAGACCAGTTTAATGACAGCGTCATATCCCTGTACGGAATAGAGTATCCCGCGTTTAAACTGCTTTCGCGCAGGCTGCTGTTCCAGTATGTATCCTGATATGCACCGGCGTTCAGGTAACCCCATTTACCCAGTCCCTGGCTGATGGAGAGACCGGTACGGCTTTTCCTCCTTTTTCTGCGCATGTCTGCTGCGATTCCGTCACCCCTCCAACTGTCCAGTGTTTCAGCCAGTGTGAAGTAATCCGGCTGGCTGAACCGGGAATTCATCAGCGAGAGGGTGGTATTGGTTACGGCTATTTCTTTGCTATAACGCATGCGCCATGACTGTCCGTTTACCGTGCCCTGACCAGCGAGCTGCCCGCGACTTAGGGTTACATCAGTAGACAGTGCCCCCCAGTTACCCATGCTCAGCCCGGCACCCGCTGTAGATGACTGGTAATGCCGGGCTGCCTGAATACCTCCATACAGGGTGAATCCATAGGAGAGGCCGTACATGGCAGTGGCTTCCATGACCGGCGCGCTGTTCACTCTCCTGTCAGATGGGCGATACTGTCCGGCCATAATGTTGTAGCGCAGATAACCTTCTTTAACGGCGATTGCCGGGGTCTGAAAAGGCACGGTGAAAACCTGTGAGGCACCATCGGCTTCCCACACCGTTACCTTAAAATCACCGCCTGCGCCGGTGGGATTGAAATCGGTCAGTGCGAAGGGGCCCGGGGCGACAACCTGGTTATAGATTGTGTAACCGTTCTGCTTCACTTCTACGCGAGCCTGCGTTCTGGCCACGCCGCGTATCACCGGCGCGAACATATACTGACTGGAAGGCACCATCCGATCGTCTGAGGCGAGCATGACGCCGCGGAATGGCACGCTGTCAAAAATTTCAGAGGGGGTATAGCGTTCTCCCAGCGTCAGGCGGCTGTGCATGTCATTAATACCGCGCTCCAGATAAGTCGTCATGACCTGCCAGTGCCCTGGCCTGCCTTTAATCTGCTCCCAGCTGGTGACGTTACGAAGCCGCCAGGCACCGATGTTGATGCCTGGCGTCAGTTGCAGCCACGAATTCCGCTGCGAAGTGTCCTACCCGGTAGGAATGGTTAATCAGGACGGATTTGCCCGCGTAAGCGCCTGGAGTGAGCGTATTATTTTGAGTCCTCTGCCGTTTGAAGGCACGGATATTTTCCCTGATGAGGATTTCGATGATGACATATCAATTTCCGTTGAAAGCAAATGAGTAAAACTGTCGATGACGGCAAACGTCTTTTTAATCCGTCCCGGCTTAAGCTGGCGCGGATCAGACGGAAGCTGACCCTGAAAGAATTGGCAGAGAAAATGGGGCTATCCAGCCGTATTGTAATTGAGTACGAAAAGGACTATTGCCTGTATGAACCCACCCCAGAAACGGTCCAGTTGTACGCTAGCGCCCTGAAATATCCAGAGTCCTTTTTCTTTGGAGATGACGTTGAAGCTATCGATCCACTGACAGTTTCATTCCGTTCTTTGCGCTCGACAAAAGCCGCTGACCAGCATGCGGCAATTGGAGCTGGTGCGTTGGGGGTTATGCTGAGCGAGTATTTCAGCACCCGCTTCACGCTGCCGCAGCCTGAACTGCCGAATCTCCGTGGAAGTGAATCTGAGGTCGCCGCACTGGCGGTGCGCGAAGCTTGGGGGATTGGTAAGAAGAGTATAACTAACGTTGTTCATCTTTTAGAGAAACATGGCGTTAAGGTGTTCTGGCTCTCAGAGGAAACGGCAAGTATCGATGCATTTTCATTCTGGAAAGATGATGTCCCTTACATTTTTCTCAATACGCGTAAATCAGGTGAGCGCAGCCGCTTCGATGCGGCACATGAGTTAGGCCACTTGGTGCTTCACCGTCACGGTGATGTCAAAGGACAGGATGCTGAGCGTGAAGCAGATGCTTTTGCGTCAGCATTTCTGATGCCTCTGGAAAACGTGATGGCCGTTAAAATGGCGTTTCCTACGTTCGACAAAATCGTTCAGCTGAAATCGCTCTGGAAAGTCTCGGCAATGGCTCTGATTGTCAGAATGCGCAATCTGAACATGCTGACGGAGTGGCAGTATAACAGCCTGATGCGCGATGCAACCGCAAAGGGATACCGAACCGGTGAACCTGGAGGAATTGAGCGTGAAAAGTCGCTCATTATTGAAAAAATGATGGCAGCTCTGGCGGGTAACGGCGTTCATCTTAAACAGCTGGGTGATGAGCTTAACGTGCCAATTGATGAACTGAGTAGTCTGCTTTATGGGGTGGCGGCAGTCAGTGGCGGCAATAGTGTAGCCTCATTATCCAGAGCCTCGCTTCGTCTGGTGTAAATCGGCAAGTTGCTCATGCTTAAGCCGCTAGGGAGAATCACTGGCGGCTTTTTTTATTATCCTCAATTTTCCTGCGCAGCCACATTGGTAAGTAACGACTGATTTTAACAATGTCCGTTTTTATCACGAAGCGAACTAGCTCAATTCCTTTGGACATGCATGCGCAGTGGAAGCTGAAACTGGCGCGGTTTCCTGAAAAAAGGCGTATAAAGTCCGCCATAAAACGCACCGGAGAACGACGAGTCTGTACGATGGTGGGGAATGTTGGTTATGCGATTCCAGAAGAATTTAGGGGGTAAAAAATAGACTCGTTCATCGACCGCCGGTTATCTGCATTGTGTCCTGTGGGGATTCTGTCAAACCCGAATCATTTGCAGGCCAGCGAGGTGCTTGGTGTAAAAATCATGGACCGGCTGAAAATGGATCATGGCATCTGGGTCAATTTCAATTGGTAGAGCTACAGGAGCAACGTTAAGCAGTTGCATCCAATCAATTAACAACTTATCGGTGGTTGAATGTTTGCCACCACTAGGACAGTTCATCAGCTGGTGCAGGGACGGTGATTATCGCGCTGCAGGCCTGCCGGATGAAAATGCGGTTCATGGTCTCATCATGTGCTACAGCGCGCGATTTGGATTGTACATTTCAACACAGGCTCTCCTATGGCAGGAAAAAAACCATGAATAGATTTTCACAAGTCTCTATAGCCAGATGCCTAACAGAATAAGATCTACGTTCAAAATTCTGTTCTGAGTTGAGTAACTTGACTGATATGATGGAGGTCGGCGAGAGCTTCCCTGCAACTATTTCTCAGATTGAAAAAAAGTGGTAGTGTCCGAGAGCGTGGAAAAGGCGCAGGCATGTGCCGTGCAGATCAAGGCTTTAATCAATGGTAATTGCATCAAGGATTAAGGAACTCTTAAGATACAAAGGTATCTGGTAAACTTATGCGAAAGGTAAAAAATGACTATGATTATGTATTGTTTACTACAATCCAAAATTAAGTGGGTTGAAGCTAAGGGGCTAAATATGGGGTTGTATGTACACCCAAGGAGAGTTAAGGGAAATTTCCGTCGAAAACTTAACGCGATGCCAGATATGACATCATTATGTTTTAGATATTATGTCTACAATACTTAAAGGACATCCTTTCATTTAGGACGTATTGTTTAAATACTGATGTTGTATTATCACGATAGCAAGTACATTAAAATAAAATATCTAATCATCCATCAGTGACTAAAAAAGTCATACACACTTTTCGGTTATCATTTATTAGGCTTTAAAAACCTAAAAAATTGGTATGAACTAAATGATTTATGCCATCGAAGAAATACGTTAGAACACCATATATGAATTACATAAGGCAGTAGTCGATTTTGATTTTTTTCCTACTTACTTATTATTATTAGGGAAAGCGTGAAATTGGAAATAATCAGAGGTGCCACTTCTAGTTAAATTCTTAGCGTATAAATTGCGTAATATAACTTTCTCCTTGTTAGGTTGCATGGGTGCATATATGCTGTAGCTTGTTTGAATAGTCAATCTATTACTTGATGGTGTCCAGCGTGAGTGTGGTTATTATGCATCGCCTAGGTTGAAAAGATATTAATTTATACTTTAAAAATACTAAGATACATATTTGGTTAGTTTGATTTAAATATACTATAGTGGGTTTTTAATAAATTACGACTTTCATCGATAATAAAGAATCAAAAAAAATACAGTCGTAGCTAGGAAAAAAAACTTATAAGTACTTAGAGTTGATTTCCACTAAGCGGCTAAAGTTGCGTGTGAAGGGGATCACGAAACTGCTATGAGAGTTGGTTCAACGCACTTGGCCTGACTAAAAGATTTTTATAGGAATAGTTGAAAAAAAAGAAAAATCTGAGGTTAAAGGTTTTAACATTCAACCATGCTAGGTATAATACTAAATAAATCATGAGGAGTAAATATGACCATTACAAAACCATCTGAAGATTTAGCAATGGAAGGGTTACCTTCAGGAGTTGAAACTGAGCCGGAATCTGAAGAGTATTCTGTCGATAATCCATTCGATCCTGATTCAATTTCAATTAAAACAAAAGTAATTTCTTTAGATACTGTTTTACGACGCATAAAAACGAAAACCATTGTACTTTCGCCTGATTTTCAGAGAGAGGAAGTCTGGGATCATAAAAGAAAAAGTCAGTTGATTGAATCAATGATTTTGAGAATTCCGTTACCAATGTTTTATGTAGCAGAAGATAATGCAGGTGTTTGGGAGGTTGTTGATGGTCTGCAGAGGCTATCAACAATCCGAGATTTTGTTCTAGGTGAAGATGAGGATGGTAAGGGATTTAAATTACAATACTTAGAATTCCTTAGCGAAAGCTTAGATAAATCAACATATTTTCAATTAGAAAAAAATCCTAAAAGTGCACGCGTTGTAAACAATATAATGGAAACTGAGCTTTCGTTTACAATAATTGAGCCTGGTACTCCTGAAAATGTGAAAAGAAATATTTTTAGAAGGATTAACACTGGTGGTATGCGCCTGTCAGAACAGGAAATTAGAAATGCATTATATCAAGGACGCTCCACTAAACTTTTAAAAACCATGGTGGCCAATAATAAATATATTAAGGTTACTGGTAATTCGGTGAAAGATAACCGTATGGCAGGGCGGGAACTGATATTAAGATTTATAGCTTTTAATCTATTCCCGCGTAAAAAATATAGTGGTGACATAGATGACTTCTTGTCTAATACCATGATGAAATTAAACGAATGTTCAGAGCTGACATTGTCAAAATTAATTGATGATTTTGAGGTGGGGCTTGAAAGATCCTATCAGATATTTGGGATGCATTCATTTAGGAAATCAATGCCATCACAGAATAAAAAAGCCGCGATCAATAAATCATTATTTGAAGTTTGGATTAACGCATTATCAGAGATTGATGAAGATGATTTTGATTTAATTCTTGAAGAAAAAAATCACTTTTTAGAGTCTTATGAAGAGATTTTATATGATGCGGACTTTAGTGAAGCTATAAGTAGGCGCGGTGCTAGTAGTTGGGGTAGTACTTATAGATATTCAGAGATTACTAATTTAATTCAGGGGTATATTTTATGAAAAATATAAAAGCATTGCAGATTACTGCATTAAAATCATTTACAGATGCAAAGATTTCTTTAGGGCAGTTAACAGTGCTATCGGGACTCAACGGAAGCGGTAAAAGCACTTTCATTCAGGCGATTAGGATGCTTTTATCAGCTGTTGATAACAAAACTCCTTTCCTTAAAGGTTTTGGTGATTATGAAGAATTAAAATCAAAAAATGCCTTGCGTAGCCAAGATATACGAATCGAAGTTTTTACCGATGATGCACAACATGCGCTTAGTATAGGCAAAGAAAGTTATGAAGTGATTGATAAATCCTTAGACATTAAATTTGACTATATATGTGCTGCTAGATTAGGGCCATCTACTTCTTTACCTGTTATGGATCATGGAGAAAAGAAAATAACCGTGGGAAGTATGGGTGAATACTTGGTTGATTACTTCACTTTATTTAGTGATATATCTATTAATGCTGATATGTTACATTCTAGCAGCAGTAGTACCACATTAGAAATTCAACTTAATTCATGGATGAGCGAGATTTCACCAGGTGTAAAGTTACTCTTTTCTAAAGTTGATAAGCATGACATGTCACATGTTGAGATAGATACTTATAGAAGTACTAATACAGGTTTTGGTATAAGTTACGCCCTGCCTATAGTAATGTCATTATTGGTATTATCATCAACTGCAGTAAAGGATAAATTGACAAATGAATTCGCAGATGATTGGATTACTTCTCATGGTGAGCAAGCACCATTATTAATTATTGAGAATCCAGAAGCCCATTTACATCCGCGCGGACAAACAGCAATTGGTGAACTTGTTGCTAAAGCCGCAGCTGCAGGGGTCCAAATTATAATTGAAACCCACAGTGACCATTTCATAGATGGTATACGAATCGCTGTTAAAGAAAATAAAATAGATAAAAAAAATGTGTTATTGAAGTTTTTTGAAAAGACAAAAGAAGGTTCTTCATTTGTTACTGATATTGTTCTCTCAGATGATGGTAGCATTGAAGATTGGCCAGAGGGATACTTTGATCAGATGTTTACAAACCTAAAAAGGCTATCCAGCTGAGGATTGAAAATGGATTTTAAATTTCTTGTAGATGAAAAATATTTGTCTTCTCTTTTTGAAAAAATAGAAGATAATCATGTCGAAATTGAATGGTTTTCTAATCTCGGAAATATTATACCTGCTCACTTAGGATATGTTTTTATTACGCAAAACTTATTATCAAAAACTTTCGGAGGGATTAGCAATGTTGATATTTTTTATCCTACGAAAAGTAAAGGAAGAGATATAGCATTAAAATTCCATTTAGCCCAACAAAAATATTACAAAAAATATAGCTTAAGCGATTATACTAATGGTGTTATACACGATTCACCAGAGGATTTCCCTACATTTGCTTTGAACAACAATGGCGTTTCTTTAATAACTAAGCTTAACTATGAAAGCGAAGTTTGGTGGAATAATTCATTTTATATCGACACTTTCAATAACGAGGGAGATGTACTGAAGTGCACAAGGAATATTTTATCCAATTATTATGATTGCAGCAATGATGAATTTAGGAAAATAGCCTCACTGTTATTTAAAGATATTTACGTTCATTGGTCTAATAGAACAAAGCTTGAGGGATTTAACTTACACCCAATTCCTATGAAATGGATTGTAGATTCACTTTCATATTTAAATGATTTTGCTGTTGAGGATTTTAGAAAAAATCCAAGTGAATTCATGGGAGAGGCACTAAAAAAAGGAATCGATTTATCACCTGAATCTACTAAAACTCGTAAAGCTGCTAGAATGATGAGAGAGCGAAACATAATTATTAATGGTTCAACAATCTGCTGTGAGTGGCATTTTAAATTCTCTAAAATTAATGGAGGAAGAATTCATTTTCACCTTGGCTATGATGTTGATGAAAAGACAAAGGACATAACATTAGGTTTACCTATTGTAGGGATTTTCGTTCAACACTTGTCAATTAAATGAGTTAAGTAGTTTGTGATCACCTATAAAATAAAGCCACTGTAAATCCTTTATTATGAAATTCGTTGGTTAGAGTATTGCCAAAATATGCACTAACTAACTTGTTAAAGTGGCTTTTATAGCTGCAAGCTTTAATTATTAATGCTAGTGTTAACTAGTAAATCATATAAGTTAAAATTAATTGTACTACCCCCGGTGTTATATAAAGCAGCCAATGAGTTATGTAGGTTTGATAATCTCCTAATTCTCTATTTCTCCAGCTCACTGCTATTTCAGATGATGTCTGCTAATTCAGCTACTAATGCTGACAGTACTCCTTATAATCCTGCCGCTAAACATTAGTGATTTCTTTGCTTAACGCTATCGAATGAGCAGCGCTCATTCAGGCATTCATCGCGAAACAGTCCAAAAGCTCTATAAAAATCAGCACTGAATTGGCTTCCACTACAGAATTATGCATAATTCGACACCATTTTCATAAGGCTATTTATCCAGCCCACGGTCGCTGAATTCAGAACTTTGAGCGGTTCACATCATATTCGTATAAACGTGCTAAAGCGCAATAATGTTCTGAATACGCCTAATTCGCAGGCTTGAAATCCCGAAGGCAACAGTGAAAGCTAGGTGTTCGTTTGAGAAGCCATTAACGCAATTTAGGTACTGGATGCTGTTACCAGGGCCAGTTTTACGCAGGAACACCAAAATGCTAATAATAAATTATTTCTGACAGCCAATGTTTTCTATTGTAGCTTTAAAAATCTTTCATGTTTTTTGTTAACACATTAGTTATCCAGAGTGGCTCGTCAATCATTAAAGATTTATCGATTTCAATTTTTTCAATGCGGGTGTTATAGGTACGTATCAGCTTTGCCAGACCTTCACGAATGCGATCACCATCATAGGTCGCAATTTCTTCAATATTGGTACCAATGAAAATTTCTGCGGATTGCACAGATATTTTTTCGGACATACCCACGTTATCGGCCATTTGTTTTGCTGCCTGAACTTTACTTTCAAGAGTTAAAATTACCGGCCTATATCCAGCACGTTTGTTTTCTACACAACGAGAAATTAGCTTTTCCATCGGGGCTGTAGTGACATGAAATGCAGTTGTGCCAACCTGAAAATCACCCTCCCGGTCCGTATGCATATCAGCAGCGTTAGCCCTGTCTGAGCCTATCTTTTCTTCCGGAAAGCGTAACTGTAGCTTGGCTCCAACGAGATGTTGAAGTACGGCACCTGTAGGCTTATCAGAGCGTTCTGCAGCTGCTTTAAGGATGTCGCTGACGACAGAAGAGAGGGGTTTGGTATAATCAATATCGACCGATATTCTTTGCTTGTCGAAGTAATCGAGCCGCACACATTGCGTAAAAAATGCTTCAAGTTGGGAAGAAGCATCAACAACATCAACGGGCTCAGTTTCCAAGACCTGAGTCTCGTTTAAAATGTCTCTAATAGCTGCAGCAAGAAATACGGTTCCTCTTGATGTGCGGCCGCCTTCACGCGTGAATATGCGCGTTTCGCCATGTTGCTCAAGGATTTTAGCAATAGCTGGTCCACTCAAACCACGCACCTGACTTTTACCATTGCTGTACAATTGGTCGTCTGTGATGGGCAAACCATCAGCCATCATACGGGAAACAATAAGTCCCGCATTCATCACATTAGTATTCATTGCACCATTCTCGGCTCGCTGACTTTCATACCAGTCCTTTGCGGCTTTCAAAAATGCTTCAGAAGAGTTGTGCATGTTCATTCACTTTTTTTCCGTGTGATTTAGCTACTTCTTCCAGGTGAGGCAGTATCATATGCTTAGATACCCAGCCTACAGCTGGAACAACAACTGCATCTCCAAAACCGTACTGAATATGTGAGTCTCGTAGATTATTCAAAGTATACCACCCGGCCCCCATCAGACGAGCATATTCAAGCCCAGTCATCCAGCGAATTTTAAGTGATCCATTACCCATAATCACTACAGCCTGCTTTGAAGAACCGCCGCGAGGGGTGCGCAGGCATCCTGAGATATCTTCCGGCCTCATTTCCCATACTGGGATGCCGTTGCGTGTCCGCCTGTACGCTGTACGAGCGGTGATCTCAGGAAGGCAGACAAATTGCTCCAGTCTTTCACGCTGAACGGGGGCCATAGAATTTCTGAATAACGCTACCTTTTCAGCATTCCACCATCTGCTATCACCGTCTGGCACCATTTCAACTTCTTCTGTGAATCCCTGAGCAAGCAAGGCTGGTGCTTTAGGTAATGGCATCATGAACGTGCGAAGCTCAGGATCTTTATGTAGCCATGAAAGCCAGTCAGGCCTCAGGCATGTATCCTGCTCACCGCCATCAATAGGATGCTTGACGCCAATGATAAAAAGTCGGGGGCGCGATTGAGGTACAAAGCGGCGTGCATCTAAAGTAATCGCATCCACTGCATAGCCCAGCGAGTTAAATTCTTTTACTGCAGCTCTTAAATCTTCCCTGTTGTGAGAAGAAGCGAGTCCGGTGACGTTCTCCAGTACGATAACTTCTGGCTTGTGCTCATGCATATTTGCAATTAAATCGGTAAAACCGAAGAAAGCGGACGACTCACGTCCACCACGTAAACCGACACGTTTACCAGCCAGGCTCAAATCTGTGCAGGGAGAAGATGCCCAGGCTACATCTGCAGTAGGCAACTCTTCACTTTTAAGGGAATGAATATCAGCCAATATGAGATCGCCGGCTCCCCAGTGACCTTCATACATCGCCTTTTTGTTCAAATCATAATCATTTGCCCAAACCGTTTTAATCCCCGCCAACTCCATACCGGCTCTGGCCAGACCTATACCAGCAAAAAATTCCAAAGCGGTCCATTCAGACTCACGACGGATAGGTATTATGTTCACGTAATCTCTCCCATATTCATCCTGCAATCATCCCATAAACTGCTCTGTCAGGCACTGGTAAACAGGTGCTACTGAGTGCTTTTGTTCGAAAAAGTGGGACGTTTTTATTGCCTGACAACCAATAGCGCAGGTACAAACACATAACGTCTATGCGGAAAATCGCTTTTACTTTGGGCTAAGTTAACCGATAAGAATGAGGAGTAGTGCCATGTCGCTCCTAGGCGATAGACAGTTTCTTTATGAGTTGGTTTGGTCAAAACCAGCGAAGTTTATCGCTGCAGATCTCAAAATGAGCGAGTCCCATCTCATTGCCAGATGTATCGAGCTCCAGATCCCGCGTCCCTTAGACGGATACTGGCGCGCGGTCGCCAAAGGTAACGCGCCAGCCATTCCACCTTTACCTTCTCTAAAAGCACACACACGCGACAGTTTCGACGGCAAGGAAGAAGTGACGCTGCAATTACCTGTTGTGAACGAGCAGCCGGCATCCGCTAGTTATAAACCCGCTCTAAAGCGCAGGGCGAAGTCATCATCACATCCAGCTCAGGGCGCGAAGCTGTTTTTTGTCAGCAAAGAGATTTTGCTGAAATCATCTATCACTGAGCTGGGATACTACAAACCCACTAAGCGCAAGCTTCTTGACATGAATACATCGGATACGGGCCTTAATTTTGCTGAAGCTTTCATGCTGAAATTTTTTGCAGCAGCTGAGAGTCGGGGATTCATGGTAAGGCTGGCTGAACGGGGAGATTGCTTTCGAAGAAGAGATATCACTTTCGCTGAACATGGGACCTGCAATTATCTTTACCCAGCGCTGTGGAGGCCCTCAGGTCCCAGCATCATCAGTGCAGAAGGCGTAAGCTTAGGCTTCTCACTGGTTGAAATGACGGAAGAGGTGCCGGTGAAGGAGGTGAAAGGGCGTTATGTGCGGGATGAAAGAATGATTAACTGGTCCCGCGGTAAAAACTCAGCCCAGCTAGGATATTACAGTCGGCGACACATACCGAGTGGCCGATTCAGGCTGCAGCTTTACTCACCTTATGAGTCCGAAGGCTGGCATCAGTTTTTCTCTCAAACTAAAACCTGCAGCCTGATAAGTCAGATACCGAAAATCATTAAAGCTACCCAAAACGCTCTGCCTGTTCTGAAAAGGGAAATCCAGACAATAAAGGAACGCGCTGAGGCCAATCGTCTGCGCATGGAGCAGCAAATATTAGAATCTAAAAAACGTGAGGTAATCCGTAAGCAGGAAGAGGCATATAAAACCAGTGTGAATGAACTGCAGGTCATCATGACTAAATGGGCAGAAGATATACGTATCGAGCAATTTTTCAGGGATGCTGAAAAAGACATTGAGGTTTGTGAGGCTGCACTTCAGGAGCAACTGAAAGAACGCCTCAGAGCTGCCAGAGAATTTATGCAGGGTGAAACTGCACTGCAACGTCTTCTGAAATGGCGAACGCCGGAAGAGCGATTAAAATAAATCACGCGAAGTTTATTATGCGGACAGATACAACGATGTTGCTTCGCGCGTTTAACCTAAAGGGCAGGTTTGTGTCTACTACGCCTATGCCCTGGCTATCACGACAGGCATCAACCAATGCGGCACTTCTGCCGCTATCTATAACTGATCCGTCCCAGTGAAAATAGCGACAAAGAGCACCTTAAGCAACGGGTTTCACGGCAGGTCTGAGCTCTGATTTTAGATATAGATAATGCAAATCCTATGGTGTTCAGAGGTGGGTGAGGGGAGTTTTACAGGTTTGATAGATGCTCAGAGAAAACGTGCTGCTGTGAAGATCAATGTCCGCTAAGAGCGAGGAGCGGACGTAGCCTTTGAACCTCGAACGATTATGTCGCCACGATAAGCAATTATTTATCATCATGGCTTTTTTATGAATCGTTTTCCGAGTCTCGTCTCATAAGATATTCGTCATGAAAAATACCATTAGCGTAAAGCGCAGCAGTATCAGTGGCCCAGTTAGTGAAACCGTACGACCGATAGAGTGCATATGCAGCATGATTCGTTGTGACGACGGAAAGCTTTATAGTTCTTACTGAGCTTGCAGCGCAGCCTCCATGAGCCCTGATGATAGTCCCGACCCTCTCATCCCGGTATGGACATACATTCCCCAGATAGTCGCGACATGACTCAGCTTTGGTGAGGTACTGAAGCTCAAACCAATCAAGCCCTGTAAGGTGTTGTGAAGGTCGAATCCGCCGAAAATATGATTGGTTCGCAATTTTTCAGCAAAGAATATTGCTGGCTTCTGGCTCCAGTCTTCGTAAGACGCGCCAAAAGCGTCCGGATGAAGGAGCAACGCTTCCAGCCTTACTCTTCTGAAATCGTCCAGATCGCTCTCATTAATGCGACGCACCGTAAATGCTTTCACTTAAGGCTCTCTCCGGTCGTAAATTTTTCACTTCCACTCAGATCAGCTTAACATGAGTTTTGCACCATGTTTTTAGAAATGCCTTCGGCATTAATACTCACTTATTGCTCGAAGCGGACTGGCGTCAGGCCAATGTCCGCTATGAGCAAGAAGCGGACGTTCTGACGGCACACTTAAATCGAGATGTTTTTAATGCAACTATACGAAAAAATTTCGTATTTAAAACGTTTTGCCGGCATTTCTTATGACTGGTCCTGGATACTGGATTGCTTAACCAATCATGCTTCTTCCTTACTGTTTACAGCTAAATGGGCAATAGCCGATTGCAGGTGTTCCAGAAGCGCCATCACTTTGATTTTAATTCATCAGCGCTGATTCCAGCGCATAAAGCACCGGGACCTCGGTCACAGTTATCTCTGACAAGTAAAACGTTTTTTATTTCTTATATACAGAAAGGCAAAGAGTAAAAACAGCACCCCGCTCACCTCAAATCAACCTTCACACACCACCGATAATGGGGTATTTCTGCCTAAAAAATCTATCTGTCTGTTTAGTTTTATTAACTAATAATATTTCCCACCGTGCCGATATGCACTTTACCGGATGGTAAATCTGGGGCGTGGCAGGAATCTAAAAGGTCATGCACGAGGTAAATGCACACAACATTGCCTGCCCTTAAAGGGGCCGGGGAACCAAAATTCACGCTTTAAATCAGGAGGATTTAATATGCCAATACCGTTAATCATTCTTGGTGGTGCGGCCATCGCCACCGCTTTAGGTGGCAAAAAAGCATACGATGGCTATCAGAAAAAATCGGAAGCGGAAGATGTCCATAACCGCGCCGAAAGTCGCTACAAAAATCGCAAAGAGAGTTTCGATAAAGCGAACGAAGCTTCTTCCTTTAAGCTTGAGAAGCTTGGGAAAAAAGAGCTGCAAATAGGTAGCGAATTTAAAGAATTTCACACCCTTGCCAAAGAGTTGCTGAAAGCCATTTCGAAGGCCAACCATCAGGAGATTGAGCTAAAGATCCCTGAACACAAGCTCAACAGCATTGAGAGTCTTGCCATTTCTGCAACAGAATACCTCAGTACTGTGGTTGGTGCAGGAGCTTCCGGTGCAGCAGCGGGCTTCGCCGTTTACAGCGGCGTGATGGCCTTTGCGGCAGCCTCAACCGGTACACCTATAGCGGCGCTTTCTGGCGCGGCGGCATACAACGCCACCATGGCAGCTATCGGCGGCGGTTCACTGGCAGCGGGCGGCTGGGGGATGGCCGGTGGCGCGATGGTGCTCGGCGGCGCAGTTGTGGCGCCACTTATCCTGATTGCAGGCTGGGCATATAATTCTCATGCGACAAAAGCACTGGAAAATGCCCAAGAGGTATCACGCCAGATCAACGATGCTGTCGGTAAAATGGACAAGGCGGAAGCGCACCTTAATCGCGTCAATAAATACGTGGACTCTATTTATCAGTCACTGGAGCGTATGCATAGCACCTTCACCACCCGCTATCTCGATCCGCTAAAAGCGATGCATGCCAGAGTCATGGCACGTCATGCCGGACAAATCACCGAGCAAGAGACCGATGAGTGTGTAGCGCTCATTCAGAATGGCTATATGCTGGCTGCCATTATGACCAGCATCATCACCACTCCGCTGTTTGAGCCAGTCACCGATGTCAAAAGCAAAGCGGTCATTGAGGAAGGTGTAATCCAGCTTAAAACCGACGAAAACGGCATCAACGTGCTGAACGCCGTTGCACTGGACAAAGCACTGCATGATGCAGATGCCGAGTTCTCCGGCAAATTTGCCTGATCCGGATTCGCGAATGACAACCGTAACCAAAACGTTCGACTGGGGCGAGGAGTTGCATCAGACGGTGGTGAAGAGCTTCGCCACCTCGTTTGGGCTCGATTTTCTGCTTATCAAAGACAAAGTCGGCGGGGACATCGACACTATCCATAATGCCCGTCATCAGGTATACGCGACTGACAAAGAACGTGAGAAGTTCGCGAACCGCGGCGATTATGATTCGACGGCATATCATCATCATGAGAACTACATTGCCATTAACCGCGAAGGCAAAGCAAAGCGGGAAGCTGGCACTCTGATGGACACCTACACCGGCGAGATCTTTGCTCAAAACGCCAAGACCAATCTTGACCATATTAAGTCCGCAAAAGAGGTGCATGACGATCCAGGTCGCGTGCTGGCAGATTTGAACGGGCCTGATCTGGCGAATGATCCCAGTAACCTCACCCATACCAATGAGACACTCAACAAAGCCAAAGGCGCCAAAAAGATGGATGCTTTCGTGGAAAAGTTGAGTGCCGACTACCAGGCGAATCAGCTGGAAATTGCGGCGCTGCGAAGCCAGCCCTCACTCACGGATAAGGAACAAAAGCGGCTTACCTCGCTTGAGAACAAATCCAGTGCCGATTTCGACCGCATGCGCGAAGCCGATGAAAAAGCGCGCAAGCAGTACGAAGACACTATGAATCATGCCTACTATGCCAGCAGTAAATTTGCCAAAAGCGTGGCGTTAGCATCTGCCAGCAATGGCCTGATGATGGGGACCCGCCAGATGTTAGGGCTGGTGCTGGCTGAAGTGTGGTTTGAATTTCGCGATCGCTTGCCGGAGATAATCGCCCGTCAAAGGGAGAACTTTGTTGCCAGTGACCTGCTGAGTGACATGGGGGATGTGCTGAAGGTCATCTGGGCACGCATTAAGGCGAAGTTCAGAACGTTTCTTGAAACTTTCAGGGACGGAGTGATTGGGGGCATTCTTTCGAGCGTTACCACCACGCTCTTCAATATCATGTTCACCACCCAGAAGATGATGGTGCGCCTGATCCGTGAGATGTGGAACAACCTCACCCAGGCGTTCAAAATTATGGTTTTCAATCCGCAGAACCTTGCACCGGGAGAACTGGCTAAAGCGGTGAGCAAGCTGATTGCCGCAGGCGTTGCGGTTGCAGCAGGCGTGATCATCAATGAATCGCTGGCCAAAATCATGGTATTCCCCTTCGGGCCGGAACTGGCGGCATTTTGCGGAGCACTGTCCACAGGCCTGCTGACGGTGGTGATGAATTACTTCCTGGAATACAGCCCAATGATGCAGAAGCTGTGGACGTTTCTGGATAAGTTCAAAGAAAAGTATCAGCATGCCCTGGATTACTACCGCCAGGTTAACGCTGAGCTGGACCAATTTATCCTCGCTCTGGCTTCGCTGGAGTTTGCTATGAACGACGGCGAACTGGCGTCATTCTCGCTGCAGCTTGAGGCGGTTAACAGCGAAGTAGAGCGCGGGCTGCTGCTGCGTGATGAGATAGAACGACGCAACATTGTCCTGCCGTTTGAGGCTGGCAACACGGATTCGGTCAGAAGCTGGCTGAATTCATTATGACGCTCTCTCCCGCGTTTCCCTGTAACCAGTGCGGCGCCTGCTGCCGCCTGGTTTCACTCGCGCCGGAAACGCAGTTTCTCGACCGGGGTGACGGTGCCTGCCGTCACTACGATGAACTGAACCGGCTGTGTACCATCTATGGGACCCGCCCGCTGGTTTGCCAGGTCGACAAGCAGTTTCTGCTCAATTATCAGCAGGCATACAGCTGGCAGGAATTTATCGATGCAAACCGCATCGCCTGTCTGGAACTGGAAAAAATATCCGCTAACCCGGCTAGGTAGAGCTTACAAATCCCATTGTGACGCCGGGCGCCGCAAGCTAAAGAATGATATAAGGAGTTAGAAGTGGCAACAGTACAAATTAAGTGGGACTGGCTGCACTGGAACTGCCGTCAGACATGGGGAAAGGATGTCCTGCCTGAATTGCAAAGCAGAGGGGTAAAGCCGCAGGATCTTAAACGCTGCGTTTATGTCATCAGGCTTAATGGGCTGTTCGCCATTCAGTACCCGCGCGGCATTTCACCCACCGTTTATATTGGCGAAGGAAATTTTGAACAACGCATTACTCAGCATAAGAACTGGCTTATGGATCTCGCGGAACTCCAAGGCGAGCATGAATTTCTCATCGGCTATTGCTTCCCTCGGGCAAGAAATGCTTCAAAGGTTTACTCCGAATTTGAAGCAATGCTTATTCATGAGTTTCGAGACACTTACGGCGCAGCCCCACTGCGGAATAAACAAATGGAGTTTCAGAGGTCAAATCATGTGTTTGAGCCAATAGACGAAATTCGCAGCGCGATTATGAATCGTCGGGGTGGGCGGTTTCACTGGGCGGTACAGCCAATGAAAAGTTCGCCTATGTATGACGTTTTTCAGCAAACAATGGAGCTGCCCACCTCTTAAATACCTGACAGAGAGCCGGTGGATAGCACACAGCGGACAAGAATAGGCTCCGTAAGGCTTTTATTCTTATGCCCTTTGTTATGTAAAGTTCTCTTAGCCTTATGCGGCGTCACATGAGGCTAACTTGATGAATGTAGTTTTCTCCACTTTCTCTAAAAGACTCTCATTCATCCCAGCAATCCATCAACGCTACGCCTCCAGCAACTAATCAATCACGTTAGAAATGTCTGCCGAGTAACAATAATACCCTTTGGTGCCTGATGGTGAGTGGCAAATCATGCATTTGGGCAGGCTCACCGGTGAACCAGTGCGTCAGTCCGACTACGCTAACCTTCAAGCCGCTAAGCTCGGTCAAACCGGCAGGGTATGCGTTTCGGGCCTGCGGCTGGGGTCTGATGGCAACTGCCTGGTTAGCTGTTAATGTCCGCTATGAGCGAAAAGCGGAAGTTTTGACTGCATACTTATATCGAGGTACTTTAACTTGCAGAAAGCAGGTCACTTCAGCTGGCTTAAGAGATAAGGATAAATTTCACCTGATGACTGATAATTTTCGCCCAAAGTGGGAATGAGGATGGGGTACATCAGGCTTGAATGAGTCAGTGAGCAATAAGAGTAAGTTCGGCAGACTTACTGACAGTGAGGTGGCTTGAATCTTGTGGAGCATGTCAATCCTTATGTACTTAGGGCAAGAAATCCGATTATATATGCATTGTTTTTTTCTAAGCTAAGACAGATATTTTTGAAAACGATCAATTTCCCATCTTGATTGGTCCCACAGCGTTTTTGACTCAAATTAAGGAAAGTCTATGAGTTCAAGCCCATTTGCAGTCGTTGAGTCGCGTTGGTGGTCGCATGGAAATCACAGCGTGCGAGCCTTATTTGAGGCTGTAGTTGCTATTCATTACAGTAATCCATCAGCCTATTACTATGATATGTTCACGAATAGATCATCTCTATCGACAGTCCTCAATATGCGCGGCGTGGATAAATCTACTGAAGTGGTTTATTTGGCAACACATGGAGATGCTAAAAATATTGGCCCTAACACAAAGAATGCCATTAGCCGGACAGAGGTAAGGAATATTCTCATCAATGCTAATGCCGGTTCCCAGTTGAAGGGACTATTTCTTGGTACATGTCTTACCGGTAATGCTCAAGTAGCCAAATTTTTATTAATAACAGGCAGTAATGGTCAAAAAACCCATCTGGAATGGGTTGCTGGCTATCGTGAAAGCGTAGACTGGGTAGATGGTAGTGCTATAGATATGATTTTCTTTTCTAAGCTTGCCGAGTTGTATGTCAAAAACCTCAGGAAAAGAAAAGGTAAAAAATCACCGCGACTGATGGCACACGAAGCTGCTAGCGCATTACTTAAGCTGGTTCCGGGCGCACATTCAACATATGGATTTAACATCTACTTCCGTGAAGGAAATGAACTCACTAGCATGTTTTCGTAGTAAAATTTACAATTTTACTTTATAAATCATAGAGTGGAATGTTAGAAGTATCTTGAATTGAAAGAATAGATCCGCTTCTGGTCTGAAGAGTGCACACTTTTGGCGTCGAGGAGCTAATTAAACTAGAAGCGAATCTATAGTTTTAACCGATACGGCTTCGCATAAAACAATGCAATGACAATATATCTTTTAGAGTTCTGGAAATTTTACTTTCCGCAAACTGGACATTTTTTTTGAGCCGAACTCCCCGATGGAGCTACAAACAGTCCCTTTTGTATCGTACCATGGGGGCCTGCATGAAAACCTTCACATGTGACTTGGCACTTTTTATTGATTATGTGTTCCAAGATTTTGTTTTTATCTCCTAATGATAAATTTTCATACCACAAATCAAAAGTTTTGATACATGACATTAAACTACTCCTTTTGGTGTATTGCCGCATACTTGACATGAACCTTTTTTAAAACTAAAGGGAGATGCATTGCAAAATGAACATACTGTATCTGAACGGCCGGGGAAAAGCTTTTTCAGCGAGTAAATGTAAGCGCGTTTTCTTTTCTTATCTGACGTATCACTTATATTCTCCTGATCTGTTGAGTCCATTTTAGCAATGTACTTATAGAACCATTCAAGTTCTAAGTCATTTTTATGTAATAAATCTAAAGCATCGCTACTTACATCAATGTTCATTCGACGACCGATTAGGCAACTCTCCCGCTTTTGATCGATTTTGAAAATCAAAGAAAATATTGAAAGTGAAACAAGAATGGCAGACAAAATTACTGAAACGATGTTCATCCAGGATTCAAGAGATGTCCCTTTGGCCAAGAATGCTGCTGCAGAAAAAAGCACAGGAACTAATAATGTCAAACAGGTTATGGTAATAGATAGATAACCAATACTTTTTAACTTATCCGTATAAAGATACTCTGCTACTAAAGCATCTGTTCTTATTTGTAAAATCCGCTGATTCATTCAGCAACTCCTTTGCTTGATAGTGTCTTAAAGTTAACTATTACGAGTTAGGTTTAGAGTAGGTGTGGTCATTAGTGTTCTAAAATCAACTATTTCATGATGTTTGTCCAGAACTTGTTTTTAAAATCCCTTCAATCATCTTATTAGGATCACCTTCACCGCAATTTAAAAATGTTGTTGATTAATGCGCATCTGGCAATCAACATAGCGAAAATATTATCTTCAGGTACTCTTTAGCGTCCAGGAGACACTTTCGGTGTTGCTTAGTTCAGCCAGTTCAGCAATCAGTTAGCTGGCACGGCTCCCGCTCTTTCAAAACGCTGAATCGCCACGGGAACGGGGTCATTCCAGTCAACAAAGTCTGCTTTTGGCACGAAGCGGACTGGCACTCTTGCTTCTGAACACGTGCAAACGGTGGAAGCTAAAACTTTCACAGTTCAAAGAGAAGGAGCTTACTCAGCCATAATTATCGTCAGAGTTGCCATTTTGAACCCTCCATTTTGAGTGCCTTAGCAAGCATTTTTTAATTTTTGCTTGCTAAGGCATACGATGATGAAGACAATATCCTCATCACATCAGCGCGGAATTCAATATGACTATCAAAGACGAATCACCTCAGGCTAAAGGCGGAAAAGCCCGAGCGGAGAAAATGACGCCTGATGAGCGAAAAGCTGTCGCTCAAAATGCTGCCAATAAGCGTTGGGAAAAAATCAAAAATAATCTTCCATCCGCTCAGTTCGAAGGTGTACTAAAAATCAATGACACTGAATTGGAAGTGGCCGTTCTTAACAATGGCAAGCGCATCATCTCTCAGTCCTCCGTTTTCAAAGCTCTTGGCCGACCAAGTCGAGGTGTCAGAGCAACGATTGACGGCGAGATCAAACTGCCTGCTTTTATGGATGCTGCGAACCTACTTCCTTATCTTAATCATGACCTTATGGAGGCGATCAAACGCGAGCGTTTTACCGATAATTCAGGTACAACGCTTGAAGGATATGATGCTTCAATCTTGCCCTTAGTCTGTGATGTATATCTGAAAGCTCGTCAGGATGGTGCACTTAAAGCCAACCAGATGGATACTGCCCAAAAAGCTGAAATCCTGGTTCGCTCACTAGCCAAGGTCGGGATCATTGCCCTTGTCGATGAAGCTACGGGCTATCAGGAAATCCGTCCAAAAGATGCATTACAAGCTTATCTGGACAAAATCATTAGCAAAGAACTCGCTGCGTGGGCGAAAAAGTTCCCAGATGAATTTTATGAAAACATCTATAAGTTGAGAAACTGGCCATGGAGTGGCATGAGTAAAAACCGATTTAGTGTGGTTGCCCATTATACCCGGGACCTTGTTTATGAGCGTCTCGGCGACTCTATTCTTCAGGAGCTTGAGAAAAAAACGCCAAAACAATCCAATGGTCATCGAAAAAATAAAATGCATCAATGGCTTACTGATGATGTTGGAAATCCTATGTTATCACAGCATTTGCATTCTTTAATTATGATTCAGCGTTTGGCTATTGCGAACGGATATGGATGGAATCGTTTCATGAAAATGGTTGACCAGGTTATGCCGCGAAAGGGCGGCACATTTGAGCTTGAACTAAACGATACATCCCGAGAATAAGTATTTATTAATAATACCGAATTTATCTGAGACGTTAATCAATACGTCATACCCGATATTCTATGTGTAATTAAATAGCCCCCTGAAAACCTCCCCCAACCGGGCGGGGAGTGGGTCAATAATGCCTCAAATGAAGTGCACAAAGCGGAACTTCTACGCTTCTGTTTTCAGAGTGCCGATACTATGGCTCGAGCGCTTCCTTTCAAAAAGCCGCAAAAGCCTGCTCCCATACCAAGCCCGAAAATTGCGAGTGCTGCCAGGGCTGATCCTGCACCTGCAGCGGCTGCCGTTTTCGGTATGGAAAGCTCTTTACGTTTAAGCGAGACCATCTTCTGATAGGGGATGAATTGCGAAGTGCTTGTGATGATACCCTGAGGGGTTGTGCGCTGAACCGTTACCCTTTCATGAGTGCCATCCTGTAGCGTATAAATTACCACATCGCCCCGGTAAAGAAATGCATCAGATTTATAGTAAGTATAATGTTCACCCAGTTTCTCCTGATGCAGTTGTACGGTTTTGCAGGAAGTACAGCCAGACATAGTGACTGTCGACGCAATTATTAATCCGGCAAGCCAGTTTGAGTATTTCATTTCAGTTATCGCCAAATGTGTAGGAATATAAGAACAGCCCTGTCACGGCAGCGGCTGCTATTCATTTATCAAATTCTGCCATTTACGAGCACGATGGTACCGCCTGGCTATATCGGTTTTCTGAGTAAATGAAGCCGGTGCATTGCATATTCATCTTTATGAAGGGGAAGGGGCGTGGCGGTCCTGACAGCCGTACCTGTCGGCACATGGATTGCTCAGCATCGCGCATGGCGCGAAACTTTGTTGCGATTCCTGCAATCGTTGCTGTTACGGTTATCAGCATCGGCATGTTGACTCCGCATTAACCTCGTCCACAGGGCAACAACGCTGAGCATGAGTTTATTGCCTTCAGGGACATTACCGTTCTGCTGATGATGAGTAACAGACAGGATTGTTACAAAGTTCGCCGTCACGTTATAAGGACATATGACGGGTATTAAGGGGCAAGTCTTGTTCCTCTTATTACAGGCTCACTGAGGCATAAAACTGTTGGGGATTAAAACCTCCGGCAAAGTGTATCAGGAAGAAGGAATACTTCACTGTGGTGGCTGAGTTGGAATATGCCATACCTGAAGGGTTCATAGGGGAGCATGGACTTAATGCTGCCATTGTCCGCTTTTAGCTAAAAGCGGGCAGGATAATGAGTGTCATTCAATGCTGGAACTTTCAGCTAACACAAAATTCCCACTCGCAGCATCTGCCTCAGAGATGTTTCATAAACCTGAATATAGTGCTGGTTCTGCGCTTCTGCACCCGGCAGTACGGCTGACAGGAGATGTTAGAGCCTTTTGTTCATATGCGTGTCACCCAAATTATCGCTATAAATTTTAACGTATTTCAGAATACTGAATGCTCTCCACTAGATAATGATGAATGAGATCACGGTTCATTATCATTATGGAAAGTCTGCTCAATGTCTTCGAAATCCCTGCGACCTCACGGCATCATCTTTTCTGCGGTGCTACTCATCGTTTTTGTTATTGCGATACTCTTTTTTCGGCGTAATCCGCCGGCTCCTGAGTATGTTACGGCCACTGTGCATAGAGGTAATATTGAAAATTCAGTACTGGCTACCGGGCAGATTGATGCCATCAGACGCGTGAATGTCGGAGCTCAGGTATCAGGCCAGGTTAAGTCACTTAATGTGAAGCAGGGTGATTTCGTCCTTAAAGGACAGTTGATTGCCAGCATTGACGATGTTCAGCAGCGTAATGATTTGCGTAACGCCGAAGCTGCGCTTAACGAGGAAAAGGCCGCTCTGCAGGCTAAGCAGGCTCAACTCAAACGTGACGAACTGCGTTTTAAACGGCAGAAGCAAATGTTGAGAGAAGGTGCCAGTTCTCATGAAGAGTTTGAATCTGCTGAAGCGACGCTTACCACCACCCGCGCGGAGCTACTCTCTCTGAATGCCCGTCTCTTGAAAGCGCAGATTGATGTGGAGAGCAAAAAGGTCAACCTAGGTCACACCAGTGTTGTCGCGCCGATGAATGGCACGGTTATCGCGGTAGTAACACTGCAGGGACAGACGGTTAACTCCAGTCAGAGTGCACCTACTATTATTAAACTGGCACAGCTGGACGTCATGACGGTCAAAGCGAAGATCTCTGAGACGGATATCACCGGGGTCGCTCCCGGACAAAAAGCGATTATCACCACTTTCTCAGAGCCCGGAAAGCAGTATGACGCTACGCTACGAACCATTGAGCTGGCACCAGAAACGCTGATAAAAGACGACTCGCCTGCCGGCAGCAATTCCTCCTCAGGCTCTGGCTCCAGTAATGCTTCCGTTTACTACAACGCACTGCTTGACGTGCCCAATCCCGATAACCGGCTGCGTATTGCAATGAACGCACAGGTATCGCTGCTGATCGCCGAAGCTAAAAATACGCTGCTGGTGCCAATACAGGCTGTGCACTCTATAGATGAAAATAAACATCAAGTGCAGGTATTGACCGCGGACCACAAGCTGGAAAACCGAGTAGTTAAAACCGGAATAACGAACAGAGTGGAAGTTCAAATCCTTGAGGGGTTAAATGTCGGGGACGTTGTGGTGCTGTCGCAACCCGGAGATAACGCGTCCGGAGAGGAGCCAGCACTATGAGAAATATCATTGAGCTGAAGAATATCAGTCGGACCTACAGCACCAGTGGTCAGGTATTGTCGGCCCTGAAAGCGGTGAATCTGAACATCGCAGCAGGCGAGATGGTGGCGATAATCGGTGCGTCAGGATCTGGTAAATCGACACTGTTGAATATAATGGGGTGTCTTGATGTGCCCGACAGCGGAGATTATTTCATCAACGGGCAAAATGTCGCCCGGTTGACTCCGGATGAGCTCGCAAAAGTCCGGAGGGAGCACATCGGTTTTATTTTCCAGCGCTACCATCTGATGCCGGATCTGAGTGCACTGGACAATGTTGAAATCCCCGCGATTTATGCCAGTAGCCGGCGTGACCAGCGCCGGCTACTGGCAGCTACACTGCTGGAGAAACTGGGACTGAAAGGCCGTGAGCACCATAAGCCCGGCGAACTATCAGGTGGTCAGCAGCAGCGCGTAAGTATCGCCCGTGCGCTGATAAATGGCGGTGAGGTCATTCTTGCCGATGAACCTACAGGGGCACTCGATTCCCGGTCCGGACAGGAAGTAATGGCTATCCTGACCGAGTTAAATCAACTCGGCCATACCGTAGTAATCGTTACCCACGACCTTAAAGTGGCGCAGCATGCCCGACGCATTATTGAACTGAGTGATGGAAAAGTTATTGCCGACAGCGGCAGCCGCATAATTACCACCGAAACGCTACCGTCCCCGCCCGCTATTGAAACCCGACCAGGCAGCTGGAATAACCTGCTCGACCGAACGCTGGAATCGATACGTATGGCACTTAAAGCGATGAACGGACATCGTTTACGCACGACATTAACCATGACAGGCATTATTTTTGGCATCGCTGCCGTGGTGTCGGTAGTAGCGCTTGGCGAAGGCGCGAAGCAGAAGACGCTGGATGAAATTAAGGACCTTGGGACTAATGTAGTAAATATTTATTCCGGGCGCGGTCTCTTCGACGACAATATTGAAAGTAGTCATACTTTGGTTCTGGCAGACGCTGATGCGCTGATGAAACAGGGGTTTATCGATAGCGTGAGTCCCGAGATCGCTGTTTCAGATAACATCCGTTTTCTCGGCAAATCTGCAACCGCTTCAGTCAAAGGAGTCGGACGCGATTATTTCCACGTAAATGGTATTCAGATTTTGCAGGGTGCAACTTTCACAGACGATCGTAACGCTCTGCAGGAAGTTATCATCGATGAGAATGCCCGCAGGGCGTTATTTGATGAGCAAGGTTTACAGGCGCTGGGACAGATTGTCTTCCTCGGCTCCGTACCTGCGAGAGTGGTAGGCATAGCTCAAAGCAACAACTGGGGCTATGACCCGAATAGTATTACTGTGTGGATGCCCTACAGTACGGTGATGTACCGCATGGCAGGCAAAACGGTCCTTGACAGCATCAGAGTCCGCCTGATGGATGATGTGGCAAACGAGGCGGCGGTCAGTTCGATCGCCGAGCTATTGACTCAACGCCATGGCGTAAAAGACTTCCAGATCTTTAACTCTGAGCAGTTCAAAAAATCTATCGAAAACACTTCGAAGATTTTCAGCATTTTGATTCTGATGGTTGCCTGTATTTCACTGTTGACCGGCAGTATCGGTGTGATGAATATCATGTTGGTTTCTGTTACCGAGCGAACCCATGAAATTGGCGTGCGCATGGCGGTGGGAGCGCGTCGTAACGATATCCTGCAGCAGTTTATGATTGAGGCCTTACTGGTGTGCCTGGTTGGTGGTGCTCTGGGTATTGCGCTGTCGTATTTAGCTGACCCGCTGTTAACCTTGCTGGCAGGCGAAATGTATACCGCTATTTATTCATGGCAGGCCGCTGCCGCTGCATTTTTATGTTCAACATTAATCGGCATGGTTTTTGGTTACCTTCCTGCCCGCAAGGCGGCAAGGATGAATCCGGTCGCTTCACTGGCCAGCCAGTAACTGATGAAAATTATATCTTCTCTGGCTTTGTGTCTTGCTGTTGCACTCACTACCAGTTGCACGCATAAGCTGAAAAGTGAGTATCACCCGCCCGTGGTGGAATATCCCGCCAGTTGGTTCAATGGTGATTTCACAGGAGACCCGGCACCTTTTGACTGGAGAGCGTTTAACGATCCCCAACTGGATAGCTGGCTGCGTCAGGTCATGGCAAGCAATACCAATGTGGCTTCAGCCATACTGCAACTCTACCGGATCAGGCTTGAGGAGAGGAGGGATAACATCGCCAGCGCTCCGGGGCTGACAGGTACACTGAGCATGAGCGGCAAACAACTGAATGTGATAAAAAACATTACTGCCAGCCTCAGTACCAGTTATGAACTGGATCTCTGGGGAAAAATCGCCCGTCATCGTGATATTGCTGCGTGGGCCACTCAGGCTACAGAGGATGATTTACGTCTTGCACGCTTAACACTGCTCTCAGAAGCCAGTAATAACTACTGGCGTATCGGTTTTATCAACCAGCGGATAACGGCCCTTCAGCAAAGCATCAGCAATGCAAAAGAGACGTTACGACTGGCGAAAGTCCGCTACCGTGCGGGAAGTGTTTCATCACTGGATGTGCTGAGTGCCCGACAGAGTCTGCTGGGGCAGGAAAACCAACTCACCGGTCTGCAACATGAGCGTATGCAGGCACTTAATAAGCAGGCGGTATTGCTCAGTACTGCACCGGGCCGCCCGATGGTTGAACCGGCGTCGTTGCCGAAAGGGCCAATGCCGCAGGTTAAAGCGAATATTCCGGCCAGCGTGTTAAGGCATCGCCCCGATATCAGCGCGCAAGAATGGAAGCTGCGTCAGGCGCTCGCGACCGTTGACATAAAGCGCACCGAATATTACCCCACATTAAATCTGACCAGTTCGCTTGCTACCTACAGCGGTTCGTTACTTGCACTTCTCCAAAATCCTGCAGCCAGCCTGACGCTGCCGTTTCTGGAGTGGCGACAGCGGGGCGTGGAGGTGAAGATAGCCCGCAAAGAGTACGAGCAACGACTGCTGGAATTCAAACAGTCGCTCTATAAAGCGATGAGCAGTATTGAAGACGAACTCTCCCGGCGTAATCAGCTTCTCGCCCAGGAGACCAGGCTCCGGGAAAAACTTGCGCTGGCCCGGCAATCAGAACGGCTAAACGAAGTGCGTTACCGTCAGGGTGCTGTGCCTGTTTCGGACTGGCTTGATGCACAGGGCGTCCGACGCGAGGCTGAGTCAGCACTGGATGAAAATCGCTATGATCAGTTCAAAAATCTTGCAAAAATCTATGTAGAATTTGGCGGCTCGTCGACTTTTCCCTGAATCTCACCTTATCAAATTGCGCCTGAAATCCTCCCCGCCCTCAGAGACGGGGCTTTACGGCGCACAGGATAAGTTAAATTAATTGAATTTCCCTTTTTATGTTTCTTGAATTGGCGATATAAGGTTCCGGGCATATATACCTATGCATTCAGTTAATTAAATTTATCACTTGTCTCTGTGATGTTTTATCTGAATTAAGTGGGGTAGATTAGTCTGATTGAAAACAGAATACCCCTGCTTTATTGCCGGCTTCCTGACTTTTATTTCAGTTAGGAATGGGTGCTAACCAGAGTCTGAAAGTTAGTCCTAATAATAGTCTTATTTAAATATTAAACCATCAAATTCATAGTGTTGTCGGTGATCGCTCAGGTTACATTTCTGTTCAGCCAAACGATTGCATTGAATGTCTTTCCGGATGTTAGTAGTAATAATACACGTTACAGAAAGCGGGTTTTGTTACCATTGGCCTGAGCTGCAAGAGACGGAAGCAGGATATGAAAAGCAAAGATTGCCGGGTTGTCGTCATCGGAGACAATAATATTTTACATTATGGTTTGTTCAGTCTTATCGACACCGAATGCAGCAAAAGACATTTATCTGTATTATCGTGCAAAGATTTTCAGCAATTTCGAATACATACACCAAACAGATATTCTGGATACTTTCATCTCGCCGTTCTGTGTCTGGGATGTGATGATTTTTTTCCGTGCTGGTTCAGCTCATTTCTCACGTTACTTCGAAAGACCAATGGCAATGTCCTGGTCTTTACCGACAGCCATGTTGTGCTGAACAGCCGGAAAATGAGCCTTCTGAAACGTGTGTGTGATGTGGAATATGTCGTGAATGTATCAATGCCAGTCACCTACATCTCTTTCGTCCTTGAGCACTATCTGAACAGGAAGCGATCCCTGAATGAAATCTGTAAAATTTCACAAAGGGAACTCGCCGTTATTGATGGCTTTCTAAACGGTGTTGATGCCGGTGATCACTCTTCAAAGCTGGGGATTGAAACCAGAACGCTTTATCAGCACCGGAAAAACTGCGCCAACAAACTTGGCGTGAGAAATCTCAAAGATTTACTCAGGCTTTGATCACCGGGGGAAGTCACGTGCCCGTCATTAATATTCATAAAATCGACTGGTTCCGGATACTCACAGACCTGAGCCGTTTTGGTTACTCTCTGCAGGACATCGCGGATGAACTGGATGTGGTGGCCTCCACACTTATCGGGTGGAAGAAAGGGGCCAGCCCCCGACATCACACCGGTGAAGCGCTCATTGAATTGTGGTGTCGTGTGACAGAGAAGGGCAGGCATGAACTGCCAAAGGAAAAATTTATTCAGAAATTCATTTTTCACTCTGCAGAACGATTCTGCCGTAATTCAGAAAAATGAATCTTAACCTACTCATAGTGCCGGTAACTTTCTTACTGGCACAGAGTCACTACGATGAAACTTGAAAATGTTGTTAAGTATCACAGCCCACGCTCCGTTTCGCCCTTCATCCGTCAGACCTCCCGTTCGCCTAATGCCATGACCGGCAGCGATGTAATGGCCGCGCTGGGTATGATGCAGAAGCGTGCCGCCCTCGGTTATTCCGCCTTCTTCGGCAAAATGCAGCTCAGTCACCATGACAAAGGTCGTGCCGTACGCTTGTTGGCTAAAACCGGTCTGAGGGTGTCTTCACGTTATCCGGCCCTCACAAAACTGCCAGAAGAAGAGCGCATGGCCGTCATCACGGTCATCGCAGGCTACGCCTTTCTCGATTATGCGCGCAGCCCGGATACCGAAGCGCCATGTCATGCATGTAACGGCACAGGCCTGCGGAACGGAAAGTGCTGCAGCAAATGTGGCGGGAAGGGAGTTGTGCGTGCGGCATGTAAAGACTGCAAAGGGCGCGGGGAATCCATTAACCGTGTGATGACACAATTCCAGGGGGTGCCTGTTTATCAGCCCTGTAAGCGGTGTTCCGGGCGAGGTTTTGAACGTATTCCTTCCTCCGTTGTGTTCAGGGCGATGTGTCAGGTCACGGACGCTATCACGCTGGATACATGGAACAAGAGTGTGAAGCAGTTGCTTGAGTTCCTTGTGGCTGAACTCCACCGGGAAGAGGCATGGGCGGAAAAACAGCTATTACGCATCACTAAATAGCGAGCGATAATTTACATAGCGATGTTATAGCGCGCTATTTACTTTTCCATTTTTTGTGTTATTTTGACTCCAACGATGGGTAAATGACCCTCGAGAGATTTTTATTCAGCCCTGTCATCTTTGTCAGGGCTTTTTTTATGGCCGGATGTGCCGTCACTGCACCCCGTCCACCCTCCAGCACAGGTTTCATTCCTCCATACTCTCCGCGGCAAACCAAGATGAGCAAATTCACAACCGGTGTTGCTTATACTGCATCAGCGGGATCTGTACTCCATGGTGTCCTTACCTACTTCAGTCCCGAAGAGTGGAGTGCTGTTGGCGTGCTGGTCGGTATCAGCATTGCGACCGTTACCTGCATGATCAACTGGTATTACAGGCGCAAAACAACACTGGCAGAGATCAGGGCGCTGCGCTGCACCTGCAGGGACGAGCCGCGCTGAATCATGGCTATCTCCGCTGCGCTGCGTAACAGACTTCTCGCTGCTGCCGGTACGGGTGCCCTGACTCTGGCGATTACGCTGCTGGGCGGACCGGATGGTCTGGAAGGTCGTCGTTATGTTCCGTATCTGGATGTGGCAGGCGTTCTCACGGTGTGTGATGGTCATACGGGAACAGATATCGTCAGAAACAAAACCTATACCGATCAGGAATGTGACACTCTGCTGCGTGCTGACCTTATACCCGTTCAGGAAAAAGTTGATAGTCTCGTTACCGTTTCTCTTAGTGAATACCGGCGGGCCGCGCTCTATAGCTTTGCCTATAACACCGGTACTGACGCTTTTTCCCGTTCTTCTCTTCTGAAAAAACTCAACGCAGGCGACACGAACGGTGCGTGTAATGAACTTCGCCGCTGGGTCTTTGCCGGGGGCAGGAAGTGGAAAGGGCTGATGGACCGCCGCGAAACTGAGCGTGCACTATGTCTGGCGGAGAACGGCGATGACCTTCAGCAGAATTAAGTGGGATGTCATCGTCATCCTGCTATTGCTTGTTCTGGCAACAGGGCTTGGTGTCACTGTGAAGCTTCAGTCCTCGTCAAATGCTCGTCTGAACGAGCAGAAAAATCAGTTACAGAGGGAAAAAGCCTCAGCGGAAGCTATCACGAATAACGTTCTCAAAACGACGAAACTCTTCAACGACATTGCCCGGGCAACCCAGAATGATAAACAGGCAAGCCATGCAGAAAGCGAAGGCAGGGTGGTTGTTATCCGAAAGCTGGTCAAAGGTAACAGCTGTGCCTCTGAGCCTGTTCCTCATCATGCTGCTGAGCAGCTGCGCGAGCACATCGACAAATTACGTTCAGGTTCCGCCAGTGCCAATACCGGCAAGTCTACTGGCTGAATGCGAAGTGCCGCCTATTCCAGAGCCGCTTACCTGGGGAGAGAGTCTGGAGTTAAATGAGCGACTGCTTAGCGTTGTTGAACAGTGTAACCGCGATAAGGCCGCCATCCGGCAAATCGAAAGGGAACGGCAAAAGTGAAGGTAATCCGGCTGTCATAAGGCAAAGCAGCGTGATCAGCACAAGGCTCATCGGGTATGCTCCTGATCCTGAGCTTTATGGATGAGGAGCACATGAAACGGTTAGTCAAAATTTTAGCCATCACAATTACAGTTCTGGCAGTGCTCGCACTGGCTGTGATGATTCTTTTAATAGTATCAATCAGGCCTTCAAAAGTTGATGCTGCCCAGGCTGAAGCGTGTCGGCACTATGATAATCAGACAATCATGGCTAAAGTGATTCGGGCTAAAACCGGAGTCCAGGCCGAGTGGAAAAATTTCTCTGACGTTCAGGACGCAGCTGAAAAGAACGGAATTCTAATCGACTATGACCAGATGACATTCGGGAACAATATCTGGTTGGTTCCTTTCACTCAGCGTAGCGGTCAGTCAGCAACCGACGAATACTTTGGCATGCTGGATTGCACCACAGACAGTGTTGAGCTCAGCAAAAAGTAATTTTTCACGACTAGCGTCGGCTGTAGCTCCACGTCACCTGTGCGAAGCAATGCGGCACCGGCACCGCCACTTCGTATGATGCGGCCAGCGCCTGATTACTAACGCCGCTCAGCGGGATTATTACACCCTCAGAGAGCAAATCGAAGTTGCCGGAAAGCAGATAGTCGCTTTGCAGCCGTACATCAGAGAGCAGTATTTGAAGTAGTGTGATTGCGAAAATTATTCAACTTTTGTGCTAATTCGCCGATACCATGTAAACAATTATTATGGAGGTGAATCGCATGCAGGGAGTTGTTGTAAGGACAAAAGGCGAACTTAAGCAGGCGAAAGAAAATAATATTGACCTGATTATTGTTGAAGGTGAGCTTGCCAAAAAAGTTATGAAAGGCAAAACGATAGCTCATGCTAGCGCCGCAACAATTGCTTTGGTGGGAGTATCAGTTGCAGCCATGCCTGCTACTGGAGGGCTATCATCTTTTGCTTTGATGCCGATTGCTGCAATGACGGGCATTGAGATTGCTGCATTAGCAGCAGTCTGTTTTTTAGGTGCAGGCTTTTTAATCGCTTTATTTAAAGACTATGAACAAATAGATTTTGATGCCAAAGCACTAACATTGAAGCTAAGACGCAAGCAAAAAAATTAAACCTCCGGATGGGGGTTTTTTATTGGAGCCAGTATGCCAGAAACCGACTGCATCACAGTCACCACCAAATCCGGTGAGACTCATGAGGGTCTGGTGAACCGTTCACAGCCTGAAGTGGTTAACGGCTTCATCGGCATCGCACGCGAAGATGTTGGCTGGGTATATCTGGCGCGTGATGACGTGCTCAAGATGGAGTACGTGCCAGAGCAAGCTGAATAAAGTCCCAACGATTAAGATAATTATCGTCGTCTGATTTAGATATTTTAAAGAGAGGCACCTGATGATGCCATGTCGATAAAGCATCTACGTCGCAGCTGGGAACAACATATACTACAGGGACGGAAGTATTGTTCATATCCTCAGACATATTACAGAAGACATAAAACAAGTCAGGTGACACTATTGGTCTGTGATTGCCAACAGTCCATTGCCTAGGGGAAGATCTAGCCCAAGAGCCTTTTACCTGAATGCTTATGCTTTTAGAACCGTCGATTGTCGCAATGATATCGACCCTGCTTGAACCGCTCGTTGTTAAAGCTGCGCTTATGCCAAGGCGAGAAAGCATATAGGCAACGTAATATTCTCCTGCATCACCGGCATTCTTGGCGGTGCGCTTAGTAACTTCTGACATATTCATTTCCTGGAATTAAAATGGCACTCACCGACAAACAAGAAATGTTCTGTCGCGAGTACCTCATCGATTTGAACGCCACGCAAGCGGCCATTAGGGCGGGGTACAGTGAAAAGACTGCAAACCGAACTGGATCTGAAAACCTGTCAAAACCTGATGTTGCGCAACGCATCATTGACCTTAAATCAGAGCGCAATGAAAGGGTAGAGGTAAATTCAGACTATGTGTTGCGCCGCCTGGTTGAAATTGACGAAATGGACGTGCTCGACATCTTAAGCGATGAAATGAGCATTAAGCCCGTGTCGCAGTGGCCAGCCTCATGGCGTCGCTACCTTAGCGGATTCGACCTTGCTGAGATGTTTGAAGGTCGCGGTGAAGATCGAGAGATGGTTGGCATCCTCAAGAAGATTAAGTGGCCTGACAAAGTCAGAAACCTCGAGCTGCTTGGCAAACACATTTCAGTGCAGGCCTTCCGCGAACAGGCTACGACTTCACTGACAGGGAAAGACGGCGGCCCGCTTGAGGTTGCGCTACTCACACGCGAGGAATACCGACAGGCTCGCCAGGAAATGCTGGAGGATGACGACTGCTGACTTTAAGAACGCTGCACGCCGTATAGAGTGTGAAGAGGACGGACTCTATTTCACCCGGTACTTCTTTAAGCAGCGCACCGGTAGCAGAATGATCGTCGCGCCTCATCATCAGGTGATACAGCGGACGCTGGACCGGGTTATTGATGGCGATATCCAGCGACTCATCATCAATGTTCCGCCTGGCTACACCAAGACGGAACTGGCCACCATCAACATGATGGGCCGCGGGCTGGCGCTGAACCGCCGCGCCCGCTTCATGCACCTGTCCTATTCCCACAATCTGGCATTACTGAATTCATCAACCACGCGCAGCATTGTAAAATCCTCAGCCTTTCAGGCCATGTGGCCAATGGCGCTGCGCGATGATGCCGACAGTAAAGCGATGTGGTGGACCGAATACGGCGGCGGGGTGTATGCCTCATCCGCTGCAGGGCAGGTTACCGGCTTTCGTGCCGGACACATGGAGCCGGGCTGGCAGGGAAGTCTTATAATTGATGATCCGGTTAAACCTGACGATGCCTACAGCGAAACGATACGCAAAGGTGTCAACACCCGCTTCAACGAAACCATTCGCTCCCGACTTGCCATTGAAACCACGCCCATCGTGGTCATCATGCAGCGCATTCACTACCACGACCTGAGCGGATACTTGCTGCGCGGTGGCAGTGGGGAACAGTGGCATCACCTTAACCTGCCGGTGCTGATTGATAACAGCGAACAGTATTCAGCGCTCTATCCGGAAAACTCGCACGCAATATCCATTGAACATGGTCTGCCCGACGGCTGGCTGTGGCCCTACAAGCACAACGAGTCGCATCGTGTTTCGCTGTTTTCACACCGGCGCACAACTGAAGCACAGTATATGCAGCGGCCCCGCCGGTTTAATGCCGACGGTGCACTCTGGACCGAAGCGATGGTGTCCGGTGCACGCGCGCTGGATATCACTCTGCAGCCGTCGCGGACGGTCGTCGCCATTGACCCGCAGGCGACCAACAGCGAAGAGAGTGATGAAACCGGTATTGTCGTGGCTAGCAGTTACGGGCGCGGTAATGACCGGCTGTTTTCTGCTGACGCAGATTACTCCGGTAAGTACTCGCCGAATGGCTGGGCGAAGCGCGCCATCAGAGCCTATGAAGAGCACCATGCTGAAGCCATTGTTATTGAAACTAACCAGGGAGGTGACATGGCGGAGGACACCCTGCGTAATGCCGGCTTCCGCGGTCGCATCATTCGTGTGCACGCCAGTAAAGGTAAGTTTGCCCGCGCAGAACCGATTTCAGCGCTGTATGAACAGGGGCGGGTGGCACATCGCGGAAATCTCTACCAGCTTGAGAACCAGCTGCTGGAATACGTACCTGCCAGCGCAAAAAAATCACCGGACCGCCTCGACGCTCTGGTCTGGGCCATAACCGAGCTGTTCCAGCCGAAAGGCACCACAGTCCGACCATTCACTGCCTGACAGAACATCTTTATGAGCAACGACGTCCGTAAGCGATCGCCGAAAATTGAGTCGATGGCCGGATGCTGGCCAATGATCACCGCACTGCTGGGCGGCACGTCAGTCATGCGGCAGGCGGGTAAAACGTACCTGCCTAAATGGCCCAATGAAGAAGAGGCGTTTTATAAAAACCGGCTGGCAACGGCCACGCTTTTCCCGGCCTTTTCCCGAACGGTCGAGGTGCTTAGCGGCAAACCCTTTTCCAGACCAGTGACATGGGATGAGAAAGACATCCCTGCACGTATTCTGAAAATGTTCGGAGATGTGGACCTGCAGGGTACCAATCTCCATTCATTCCTGGCTGACATCTTTGAAGAGGCTATGGCCTATGGTCTTTGCGGCATTCTGGTCGAGCATCCGCCAGCCGATCAACAACTTTCCCTGGCCGAAGAGCGTCAGCGCGGGCTGCGACCCTATTTCGTTAAGGTCAATGCTAACAGTCTGCTGGATTACGACTCTGAGCGTGTGAACGGGCAGGAAACGTTCACCATGCTGCGCTTTATTGAGACAGTCAGTGAGCGAGACCCCCTGAATGAATTCGTTGTGAAAAACATCGAACAGGTCAGGGTGCTGAATCCTGGCCGCTGGCGGATTTACCGCGAAAAGCTGAACGAAACCAGCGGCGTCCTTGAATGGCAGCTGCACGAAGAGGGCACCACCAGCCTGAACAAAATCACCTTTGTTCCGGTATATGGCGACAAGCGCGGGTTCATGAACGGCAGGGCCCCTCTGGCCGAGCTGGCCTGGCTTAACGTCGAACACTGGCAGTCGCGCAGCGACCAGCAGACCATTCTGCATGTCGCCCGCGTACCGGTTCTGTTTGGCAAAAAGCTGGGGGATGGCCCCATCTCGGTAGGTGCCGCGTCGGCCATCCTGTCGGAAGAAGATGAAGCAGACCTGCGTTACGTTGAGCACAGTGGTAAAGCCATCGAAGCCGGTCGTACAGACATCATCGATCTGGAAGAAAAAATGCGTCAAATCGGGGCGGAGCTGCTGGTAATTAAACCCGGCCACCGTACCGTAGTTCAGACACTGACCGACAATGAGGCGAGTACCAGTGCCCTGCAGCGTATGGTGTGCGACCTCACTGATGCTGCCCGTCTGGCACTGCAATATATGGCCGAATGGACAGGCGAAGCTGAGGGTGGTCACGTGATGATCTTTAGTGACTTCGGGGCCACCACGCTGGCTGAAGCATCAACTGACTTCCTCATCAGCATGTATGAAACGCGTGCGCTGTCTGACGAGACTCTTTTCAACGAGATACAGCGTCGCGGTCTCATTAACAGTGAACTCCGCTGGGCAGATGAGCAGTTGCGCATCCGCGCCATGCCTCCTCCCACTACAGAAAGGCCGGTGGCAACAATCCCGGATTAATTTTTTTCAGGCCCGTGCATACGCAGGGCCTTTTTTATTGCCAGCCGCTGCGGATGCAGCGCGGCGCCATGAGCCGGATGGCTCTTACCCGGTTGGATGACCTTATGAAACTGAAACTCGACGAGAACGGCCAGGTGGTCGTAAACGATGGCAAACCTGTATACGTGCAGGATGACGGCAAAGAATTTGCATTTGATGCCCCCGGCACACTGCAGGCCATTTCACGACTGAATGGCGAAGCGAAATCACACCGTGAGCGCGCAGAGAGCGCGGAAATGCTGCTTAAGACCTTCGAAGGAATTGATGATCCGGCTGCGGCGCTTACTGCGCTGGAAACCGTGAAGAACCTGGAAGACAAAACGCTGGTGGATGCCGGTGAAGTTGAAAAGGTTCGCACGGAAGCCGTGCGTGCCCTGGAAGAGAAATATGCGCCGATCGTGAAAGAGCGCGACGACCTGAGCCAGAAGCTTACGGCGGAGAAAATTGGCGGCAGCTTCGCCCGTTCAAAATTCATCGCCGAAAAGATGAGTATCCCCGCAGACCTTGTGGAAGCCCGCTTTGGCAGTAACTTCCAGGTGGTCGGTGACGCCGTCACAGCATTCGACCGTGAAGGCAACAAAATCTTCAGTGCGGTGAAACCCGGTGAATCTGCCGGCTTCGATGAAGCACTGAGCATTCTCGTTGAGCACTACCCATATAAAGACCAGATCCTCAAAGGCACCGGTGCATCAGGCGGCGGTTCAGGTGGCGGAAATGGCAACACAAAACCTAACACGCTTACCCGACAACAGTTCGAGTCACTCAGCCCTCAGGAGCAGAGTGACAGGGCACGGGCAGGGGTGCAGATCTCCGATTAACAGGAAACCCTGAATGGCTAACAACCTTAATCAACTCATTCCCGACCTGTATGAGTCACTGGACATCGTGTCCCGTGAACTGTGCGGCTTCATTCCATCCATTACGCTGGATGCCTCGGCTGAACGCGCAGCGCTGAATCAGCCCATTCGCATTCCTGTTACGCCTGCATCAGATGCTGAAGACGTCAAACCCGGTCAGCTCCCGCCTGATGACGGTGACCAGGACATTGGTAATGTGCCGCTGGCTATCACGAAATCCCGCATGGTGCCGTTCCGCTGGGAAGGTGAGCAACAGAAAGGCATCAAGTCGGGTCCGGGATACCGCGGCATTCGTCGCGACCAGGTGACCCAGGCAATGCGTACGCTGGTTAACGAAATCGAAGTCGACCTGGGGCAGCTGTTTCGCCGTGCCTCACGAGCTACAGGGGCAACGGATAAAGTACCGTTTGAACATACGCTTACGGACACTGCGCAGTTACGCAAAATCCTCACCGACAACGGCGCACCACTCAGCGATCTGCAGTGTGTCATTGACACAACTGCAGGCGCGGCACTGCGCACCATGGCGCAGCTGACCAAAGCAAACGAAGCCGGAACCACGGCACTTCGTGCGCAGGGCACACTGCTGGAACTGCACGGCTTTACTCTGCGAGAGTCAGCAGGGGTAGCGATGCATGCTTCAGACAGTGCAGCAGTCGAAAAGCTTACGCTTGAAAACGATCTGGTGCCGGGCGAAACCGTGCTGAGTATTAAAACGCCTCAAAAGGTAGCCAGTCCGGGAGATGTCCTCGTCGCTGGCAATCATAAATATCTCATTGAGAGTGTTCCGAGCGGTGGAGGCTTTACCATCCTCGCGCCGGGCCTGCGTGAGAAGCTTCAGAAAGGCAGTGAAGTTAAGATTATCAGCAAATTTACGGCTAACTTTGCCTTCAGCCGCTCAGCTGTCATTCTGGCCACCCGTGCCCCGGCGCTGCCTGAAGAAGGCGATATGGCGGATGACCGCATTATGATCACCGACCCGCGCACCAACATGTCTTTCGAGGTCTCCATGTACAAACAGTACCGCCGCGTGCGCTATGAAATCGCCGCAGCCTGGGGATGCCAGAACATCAAACCCGAACATACCGCGGTACTGATGGGGAAAATCTGAACCCGGAATAACACTCTCTATGGAGCTATCCATGCTGACCCCTCAACAGCTGGTCGATGCACGCCGCTTTATGGGCTACCCACTACTGGGTGACACGTCGCCTGATGACCGCTCCGATGCGGCCTATGCGCAGGTGACGTCTGGCCGGTACCAGACGCTGGCTCACCGGCTGACTACGCTGCGGGCTGAGGAGGAAGCTACTGTAGTGAGTTACCTCATTACTCTGGCTGGTCTTGAAATTGGCATTACCCACGCAGCCGAAAACCTCGACACAGATAAGGCGGCCGTGTGGCAGCGCAATCGCTCAGAGGTGTCAGACCGTACGCGTCTCTACAATCAGTGGCGGCGTCAGTTATGTGGACTGCTCGGCATTCCACCGGGACCGTCGCTGGGCAATGGCACATCGACTGTGACCCGGTGCTGACATGGACGCACATCAGCTGGCCGCAAAGGTCAGTCAGGGTAACGGAAAGGCCGCGAAACGCCTGGGAGTTATAGCGCGACATTACCGGGCAACATCACCTTTCAATCCGCTTGAAGCACAACCACTGCGGCAGATTTCTGCCTCCTTCGTTACCGATTATGGTTACATGCGGGCAGCCCGGTTCGGACAGGCCATCCGTATTGGCATCTTTGATGCTGAAGGGTTCGGGGCGGGCGATATGCTGGTGTCAGATGAGGGTACCTTTTATGTGGCTGCCATGCCGCTCTTACAGCCCATCCTCTGCGTCAGAGCTGAGCGGCTTGTCAGTATCCGGCGTACTGCTCAGGCGGGTAATGATGCCGGGCTTCAGGATTACGGTGGCACCACTGTAGCAAATGAGAGGCTCATCATGTCCGGCTGGCCAGCGAGTGTTCTGCTGAATCGTGGCGGTGAGCACAGCCCGCTGAAGTTACCGGGCGAGACCCGAAGTGCATGGCATAACATTCTGCTGCCCGCGTTCAGTGGCGTATCTCTTCATGCTGGGGATTTCATAACAGATGAGGCCGGGCATCGTTTTGTTATCAGCGGCACGGAGCTGACTGAAATGGGCTGGAGGCTGACGGCACTTCAGGTGACGGTATAACATGGCCAGCCTCGATGATGTCGCACGTTTTCTGGCCAGGCGGGTCGCTGAGGTGGTGTATCCTGGCGGCAGCCGGTTACCCGGTATCGTCAATGCAGCAGTGAAAATCTACCCCGGCTGGCCCGTGCCTGGCGACCTACAGCAGGATATCGATAACGGCGGTGTGCACATCTCCGTCTGGCCACTACCGGCAGAGCGTAAAATCAACACTGCGCTCGGGAGGCTCTGTCGCGTCATCGCGAAAGGTAAACCTACTCTGCAGTTTACAGTGAACGGCAGCAGCATCAGTGTTGCCGGTATGGCTTCTGCCCTGACTAATGTGCAGGTAAGTCTTAATGGAAAAGCGTTTACCTTCCATTTCCCGAAGGGCACCACCACGGAACAGGCAATTTCTGAGCTTTCTGCAGCACTCCCAAAGTCATTCACTGTGCTCAGCAGTGTCTGCATCCTGATGGCGGAACGTCTCAGTGTTTCCGTCACAACCGCGGGCACAGCTGTAAAAGAGCTGCGCAGGCAGATAAAAGATTTCCAGATTACTGTCTGGGCACCCGCGCCCGGCCTCAGAGAGCGCATTGGCAGTGCCATTGATGCCGCGCTCTCTGAGCAGTGTCACATTGACCTGAACGATGGCGCACCCGCACAGCTTCTCTATGCCCGGCAATTCGATTCAGACAGGTCAGAAAACTGGCATGTCTACCGGCGGGACCTGATTTTCAGTGTTAACTACGCTACCACGCAGGTTATCAGCGCACCTGAAGTTATCAGCACTGCTGTCAACCTGAACGGCAGCCACCTTCATCAGAGAAACTGACGGGCGCGGTCATACCCCGCCTGCTGGCTGTTCCGTTCTGCTCACCACATCCTCAGGGAGTTACTTGTCATGCCGATATATCCAGCCGGCGACCTAAACACGTCTGCATTAACCGCTCCGGATTTGTATGTCCAGGTTGTGCCACCCCGAGCGCGCTACATCAATGGCGTTCCCACCGATGGGCTGGGGCTGGTGGGTGTTGCAGGCTGGGGGCCGGTTAACAGCGCCTTTCGTATCAGTTCGGATAACGATTTAGCGTTCTTTCTGGGCGCGCCAAAAGACCGAAAATACGATCTTGCAACGGCGGCTGCCATTTCACTTCAGCTCGGGGCATCAAACCTGAACTGTGTGCGTGTGACAAACGGTGAGGACAAGACCGCCAGTGGAAAACTCTTTGAAAATGGCGGCAAATCAGCACTGCTGCTTACGGCGCTATACAGCGGGACGCGGGGAAACCAGATTATTGCAGGTATCGGCAGCGGTACCGCAGCTAACTCAAAAAAGCTGACCATCAGTCTGCCGGGTGTGAGTGCTGAAGTCTTTGACAACCTGCAGGGCGGAGGGGATACGCTCTGGAAGGCGATGGCAGATGCAGTGAATCACGGCCAGCTGAACATCCGGGGGCCGAGCCAGCTTGTTCACGCGACTGTAACTACGCCTGAATCCGCTGCGCAGGCTGCGGCAACAGAAGTCACTCTTAATGGTGGTACCGATGGCGCTACTGAGATCACTGATACAGTTCTTCTCGGTACGGATAGCATCGAGGGAACCCGTAAAGGCATGTACGCTCTGCGTGGCACTAATTCACAGGTCATCAACCTGGTTGATCTCACCAAGAAAGATTGCTGGCCTGCCATGGCAGCGTTTGCCCGCTCCGAAGGCGCGTATGTCATCGCGCAGGGTCCGGCTTCAGCCGGATATAAAGCGGTGTCAGAGACTCTCAACAGTTCAGGTGTGGATGACTGGCATTTTAAGCTGATTGTCGGTGACTGGCCATTCTGGAAGGATACCGCAAACGGTATCAACCGCATGATTGCGCCCGCCACGTTCGAAGCGGCGAATATTGCAGCCCGATCACCTCATATCTCCACCCTGAACAAACGCATCCCTGGCATCATCGCAACCGAGCGCCAGCTGGCCGGGCGACCTTACTCGGTAGCGGAAATCGGTGCCATCAACTCAGCACGTCTTGATGTCATCACCAATCCCTGTCCGGGCGGCAATTACTTTGGCATGCGCTCCGGGCGTAATACGTCATCAAATCCGACCCAGAACGATGACACCTACACCCGCATGACCAACTTCCTGTCGCTGACCATTGCGGCGAGCTTCGGCAGCGTAGTGGGTGACAACCAGACCACGGAGCTGCGCCGGGAGACTAAAAGCACCCTGGAAGCTTTCCTGTCGAATCTTGAGATGCTGAAGATGATTGGCGATCCGAATGGCGGACCAGCCTTTGCTGTGCGAGTTGATGCCGGCAACAATCCGGATGACCGTGTCGCACTTGGCTATATGACAGCCGATGTGCAGGTGAAGTACCTAAACGTGGTCCGCTATTTCCTGGTTAACCTGGAAGGAGGTGGCAGCGTGTCCATCTCCGTTTCGGACAGCCTGTCGCGCTGAATCCTGCCTCATTACTCATTCCGGAGATGAACCATGCCAACCCTGGGCTACACCGTCGGGCGTGATATTGCTGTCGATATCAATACTCCCACGGGGAAACTGCGCATTCCCAAAATCATGAGTTTTGACTCAAAGCCGCAGGTCTCAACCCATAAAATCACACCGCTCAATGGCATTACCGACGAGCTGCAGATCCCCGTCGGCTGGAACGGCACCATCGCTGCAGAGCGAATGGATGCCACTCTCGATGATTTCTGGGCGAAATGGGAAGACAACTATTACAACGGCATCGATCAGCCCCGCGGCACCATTACTGAAACCATTACCGAAGCCAACGGCACTGTCAGTGTGTATCGGTATGAGGGCGTGTCGTTTCACCTCACCGATGCCGGCAACAAGCAGGGGGAAAAGACAGTGAACCAGACCCTGTCATGGACGGCGAACCGCCGTAAAAAAGTGAACTAAGGAGTAATCAATGGTGCAGGTCAGAGTGCATGAAACGCCGCCCGCAGTAGCGAAATCGCCAGTGAGATCAGACCAGGTCCGGGATGCCAGTGGTCGCATTATTACCCTGCGTGAGCTCGATCCGGTGCAGGAATCCCGGCTGACGGTTGCGGTGGGCCCGGAAATGGCCATCAACGTGATGTACATGAACATGTATGCCTTCCCGGCTGCGGCCGTAGCTGATATTGATGGCGAGGAATACCCGCTACCGCAGAACCCGAAACAGATTGAAAGCATGCTTGCCATCCTGGGCAAAAACGGGCTTAAAGCGGTGAGTGCCTTCCTTCGTGCAAGGTCGAAAGACGACGAAGATGAGGCCACGGAGACCGCAGCAAAAAACTAGCGCAGAACCCCGGGTTTATAAACCAGTGCTGGCTGATGAAAGCCGGGGTTCCGTTCAGCGTGATTTTCCCTGACCTTACAGAGCTGATGCCCCATGAGCGAATTGCCATGTGTGTCGTCATCGGAGAGCTTGAGGGCGGCTCTTATAACTGGCACACACGAAGGTGGGAGGAAGGTAATTAGTGGACCTTGAGCAATTTGCGCGAGAGATGTCATCTGCATCAGCCAGTATATCTACCGGGCTGGAGTCGGGTTTCCGCGTCATCGTTAAAGAGATTGAGGAAACAGCGAAGGAAGAAATCGGCGTGTACCAGCCCGCTTACGGGCCCTTTGAGCCTTGGGCACCGCTGGCCGAATCCACCAAAGCCGACCGTATACGTCAGGGTTACTCCGAAGACGAGCCGCTGCTGCGCTCAGGCGAGCTCAGAGATTCCATCCAAAGTGAGGTAGTGGGTCTGGCAGCCATCGTTGGGACCAAAAGTGAAATCGGGCTATGGCAGGAGGTCGGCACTGAACACATACCGCCGCGGCCTTTCATTGGACCAGCATATTTGAGGAAGATTGACCCGCTGATGGAGTCAGTTGGGATGGCCATATCACAAAGCTTTAAGGCTTATTAATGAACTGAAAAGCTTAGAGTCTATCCTTGTGAAGGCATGAAGTGCTTAGTAACTGTTTCCATGACGTCCTTGCATCTTGCACCCTTCTCTAAATGGGCATTCAAGGGCTCAATCACTTACTTCTGAACTCTGCTGTACTGTGTTTGAACTCTATAAAATCCAATTTTATGTGTTTTCTGTATATCAATGTTTTTTCAGTGATTTTTTAGGTGGGTAATGTTGGTTTGTGTGATGTAATATGAGTGGCGGCGGATAGTACGCGTACATTTGAATGAATTCACTCTCTTTTTAACCAAGTCCGTAACAAAAAGTGCTATTCATCCGGCCTTTAACATTGTGTGATAAAGATACATGCAACTCGATCATGACGACATCGTTAATTACTATATAAGCAATCTGCTGCTAACTTCGGCAAACGTGCATTTTGACCTTTTAAAACTTCGGCGAACGTGCTTCGATCATGTTGGTTTTAAGATTGCTCAAATATGAGTAAAGGTATTAGACTTCGTACCGATAACACAAGTTATCAGTAATTTTTAGATGTCTATTGAGGTTGTTATGAATCCCTTTAATGCCATTACATTCGCTGCTTTGTGTGGGCCATTGGCTCAACCTGCTGCTATGGCTCAGGATTTTATAGCCCATCCCGCACCTATCATGGCTGACTCAGTTAATGGCGTCCCTTCGCTTGATGATTACGCGCGTAGCGTAGAAGAAGGTAAGAAGGCGCTTAGTCAGCTTACCAACACAATGGACGATTATTACATCCGGCTTGTCGAATTGGATTCAGAATCTGCAAAACAGTACGTTTTGGAAAACGGTCTGGAGACTACCGAGGCTTGTGAGATGTTTTTAAGAGCTTTTGAAGAAGACATAAAAAAAACTATAGCCTCCAACGAGTTGCCTAAGTTTGTGGCTACGGAATTGAAAGTATATTGGCGTCATATTGCTAAAGCTCGCTCTTCTGCTACGCGTTTAAACAGTTTCTCGAAGAATTTAATGCGGGATGCTGTAGAGTTCCAATCTGGAACTGATCTTATGGCGATTAAAGAGTTAGCATCTCTAACTACAGCCAAAATGAAAGAAATTAATTTTCATTAAGGCTAAAAACACGTGAATCATATTGAAGTCTCAATAAATCCAAATACTAAAGAAAATTTCTTCTCAGAAGTTTTTTTAAGGTTCCCTGAGTTAGAGACTTCAATATTACAGGATTTTAAAAGGTATAAGGCCACTGGTGAATTGCCTAACTATTTTGGCAGAGATGTAGCTTACACTCAGCCTCATAGTGCATTCCGTTCAGGTCTTATGCACATTCACTTGTGTCTTCCCCCAAACTCGTTTCCAAAAAATCGCCCCCAAAATGACAGGGTTTGTAAACGTGATCATCCTGAACAGGATGCATGTTTAGTCTATGTTCAGGGCGAGCTTTATGAAGACCGATATTCTTTAATCGCGATAATGCATCCAAATGCGCACGAGATGGCCCGCCAACATGATGTTATGAGCTATCTTTCTCGTGTTGCCCAAGAATTTAGAGACAATAATTAAAGAGTAGTCTTTAAATCTCTGAAAATTAAGATCCGCTTCTTGAATTGATAATGCATATTTTATGAGCACTTTAAAATCATAAATAATGAACTCAAATAACCCGCTCCAGCGGGTTTTTCTTTCTGAACGGCACTCAACCGGAAACCAAAAAAACGATCAGTGCTTATCGATACGGCGCATTAGGCCACTTCTTGTAAGCGAAGACGTAGAGCATGACGAAATGTATGCCCGGACAGGAGAGCAGTAACGCCATTTTCCAGCCAAACCCAGCTTTCTGAGCCATGCGAAAGCAGGGTATAAACATAAAAAACCAGATGATTAAGGACAGTGCTGCGAGAGGGTTTGGTTGTTCCATTGAGCGTTCTCCTTGACTTGCATGCCTTTAGTATCGGCACTCAGCCTTAATTATTCAGTGTGAATGAGCACTGTTTATGGCTTCTTTAGCAAATCAATCTGCACAAGCAGACGTTTATGTGTCTCGATCGCATCCCATATCTGGTCTTGAGTGTCACCGTCCCATTCCGGGCAAACTGCTAGTTTAGAGCGGAATTGCTTCAGCCTGATGTGGATAGCCGCAACTTCGTCTCGATTGCATCTTGCAGCGATAAAATTGAGTTGAGCGTCAGTAGTTCGCTTATAAAACGACTGAACATCTCGGGATTTTTCAAATAACCGGGAGAGCTTATCCATAGCCATATGTTCCTGAGGTCGACTCTGAAGCCAGTTATCGTCAGTTTAAGGTTAAAATTCAGCATTGCTATGCATATTTCGATCCTTGAAAGGGGTCGCTTAGGCATGTTTCTGGCACATAGCCTTCCATAACGTAAATAATTGTAATCTAGCTAAATTTATCAGTATTGTGACCGTTCTCTCTTATAGAAAGGGAGGATGTGATGATACCGATTAAACTAAGATTAGTTCTGATGTTCATAACTGTAGTTACAGGAGTTTATATTCCGACTTCTATGATGGGACTAACGTTCCACAATGCCTTTTATGCTAAGCAACAGCTCAATTGTGTTAATGATACTTCCTCAGCCCTTATGAAGATGTTTGATGAGTCTGAGCCGGCAGACTTGGTAAGGAAGAATGACATGATTAGCCATGACTTAAAAACCTGTATACATAATCTGGATTACAACAAAGGTTTGATCACATTTACCAGGGAAGAGCTTAGTCGATAGAGGACGATCCCTGTTTCACAGAGTGGTAGATTTGCTTCCCTTTATATCAGATTGCCTTTAGGATTTATCTGAATACTTTTAATGGGGATAGGGATATGGAATTGCTGATTTTGTGTGCATTGATAGGCTGTATTCCTGCTGCTATAGCAAGCAGTAAAGGGCGGTCATTCTTTGGCTGGTGGCTGTATGGCGCTTTGTTTTTTATAATTGCGTTAATTCATTCGCTCTGCATTCGAAAAGACCATAAGTTAATCGAAATGGATCAGATAAGTGAAGGTTTAGTTAAATGTCCCTATTGTGCTGAGATGATTAAACCAGAAGCCATAAAATGTAAGCACTGCGGCAGCGATATTAATTTAGCTACTTAATACGGTTGCTTAGATGCTGGCACATCTGATAAAGCCATAACGTACTGAATCTAATGTAATCATTTACTCTTTTATGATTATTTTATCCTAAATTAAACCCAGCCTTGGCTGGGTTTTTTTACATCCCTAAAACGAGGATCCCATGGATGTTCAGGCTTACCGCGTAGCCGTGCGGCTGGCGCTGGATGACCAGATTACGCGCAACCTGCTGCAGGTGAGCCGTGATGCGATTGAACTGAATAAGAAGTTCGTCACCATCACCAGGAACATTAAAGCGCTGACCCGTGCGGCCCGTGAGGCGACATCTGCGCTGCGGGCACTCAATCGCTCCCTCAATAATGAGTTCTCTGGTGCGTCACGAGGCGCGAGTGAGTATGCCGGTGCCATCCGCGAGATTGCTGACCAGACACAGCGCATCAACCGGGCCTCCCGTAATGTGCCACTGCTGGCGGGCAGCTTCGGTGCAGCAATGACGCTGCCCGTTCTGGCTGTGGGTGCCGCGGCTGCAGGCGGCAGCGGTGGATATGGGAACAATGGCGGAGGACCTGCGCTGCCTCCTCCAGCAGGAAACAGTCGCTGGTGGCATGGCTGGAATAACGGCGTCCCTCCTGGTGGATGGGGTGATGGCGGCTCTGGCCACGGCGGTGGTAATGGCCGGCCACCAGGCGGAGGCTCATATTCAGACGGTATGACCAATCTGGCCACCGGCTATCTGGGCTTCAGGATGCTGAAGGGATTTGTTGACGAGGCTGCCAGGTACCAGACCATGACTGAGAAGTTCAGACAGTTCGGTATGAGTCAGGCTGCAACAGAGGAGGCACAGCGTTTCGCCGAAACCACGCGGGTCCGTGGTTCATCAGCCACTGACATGCTGAAGTATCTGGTCGAGGCGCAGGGGGTATTCAGCGAGTCCGGCATGAAGTCTGTGGAGGAGCAGCTGCGCGCGGCGAAACTGGCAGCCCCCGTGCTGGCGCGTATCACCTTCGCCTCCCGCGGACTGGATGAGCACCAGCGTGAAGCCACGGTTGCGAAGCAGATGGATATGCTGCGCTTTACCGAGACCGCGGGCGGCCTGAAAAGCCCTGAGCGGTTTAATCAACTGATGGACGCTGCCTTCCGCGCAATCCAGTCCTCCGGGGGCAATGTCGATTTCACCCAGTACCGTCAGTTTATGGCCAAAGCCGGCACTGCTGCGTTCGGCCTGAGCAATAAAGCGTTGTTTGCCGAGCTTGAGCCGATTATCGGCGAGCTTAAGGGCAGCTCAGCGGGTGATGCGCTGATGACCGCTTACAACCGGTTAAACGGCATTATCAGACTGCCGAATCAGGTCACGCATGACCTCATAAAAATGGGCATATGGGATGCCAGCAAAATTGAGCTTAACAGCCTGGGGGGCGTGAAGCGTTTCCGGGGCAATCCACTTATCAACGCTCAGCTCTTCAGCCAGTCGCCGGTTGAATACTATGAAAATGCCATCCTGCCTATCTATCGCCGTAATCATTACACTGAAGAACAGAAGCAGCGTGAGAATGCCCTGATATTCGGGCGGACCGGCGGCAAGATGTTTAACCTCATCGACAAACAGCTTGAGACCATCCATCACCGTATCGACGCCTATGGCATCGCGCGCGGGCTTGATGACGCCTATGGCGCGGTTGGCAGCACCTATAACGGCAAGAAAATCGACTTCCATAAGAAATGGCAGAACCTACAGCTGGTGATGGGCAGGGATGGCGGCCTGCTGGACACCTTCACGCAGGGACTGGACAGTCTGACGCATTCTCTCCAGCAGATGGCAGACATTGCGCACCGGCATCCGGAGATGGCGAAGTTTGCCGGAAAGGCTGCACTGGCTGTCACCAGCCTTGCTGGTATCAGCGGGGGATTCTGGTTGATTAAACATGCAGCGGGCGCATTGCTGACACCGCTTAAACTGGCGGGGTGGGGCATTGACCTGCTGATTGGAAGAAGTGCCACCACGGGTCTGACCGGGCTCACTGCCGCGCTTACCGGTCTGCCGGGTATTATCTCTGCCGTAACGCTGGCGGCCCTGTATCCGGGAAGCACAGTATCGCACAGCCGGGAAATGGCAGAGCGTGACAGACTTGCCCGTCAGAATGCGCGTGACAACGGTGTTGCCTATAAGCCCTGGATGCCGTCACAGTCAGATTTCGACAGGCAGCATGTGCGGGAACAGGCTTACCGTAAAACCGGTCGCTATCCACCGATACCGCCAGTGCCCCAGAGCCATGCCGGTCAGCCCGTCAATCTTATGATGACACATGAAGGCCGGCAGGTGCTGGTGGCCACCGTCATGAGTGGCATCAGTAAGCAGGTAGCCAGAGCGCCAGCCTCAACCAGCGCTTTTGACCCGTCGATGCTGATGGTTTATCCCGGTCAGGCAGGCAACCTCTCATAAGTCTGGCTACCAGCAGTGACTGTTTGACTCTGTCTCAATAAATATTTTCAGAAGTTCCAGTTTTCAGAATTCTGAAAGCCATTCCCGGCATGCTGAGTTCACTGAAGACCTCATTCACTGCCGCTATCCGCGGTTTCTGTGAAATTGCCCGTGGAGTCCCGATATGCTCAATGAATACCTGTTCATGCTGATGCTCATCGGCGCATGGCCTGCACCAGCAGCGGTCACGCATCATCAGGTCAGCACTTACATTACGTCAGAACAGACTCAGCCATTGTCGCAGATCGATGCGATTACCCGCATAAAATTGCTTAACGATCCGCTTTCTCCTGTCGTCGGTTCAGAGCAGCCAGTACTGAAAATTGTCACTTTTGTGAATTACGACTGTATTCACTGCAGACGTCTGGACACCAACCTGGAGAGGCTTTTAAAGGCCTATCCTCAGACAGCCATCACCTACAAACTGATTTCATACGGCCCGGAAGCGTCAACCGCTGTCACACGCATGGCGCTTGCCGTCTGGATAGAGCATCCTGAAAAATTCCATGCTTTTCATCACGCACTGATGTCATACAGCGGTCTGGATGATGGATTGCGTATCTATTCAGCCCTGCATGCTGCCGGAATTTCAGCCAGCACGTATCCGCTCAATACACAGAATATTATCGAGGTGAATAAAGAATTGATGAGAAGGCTTCATTATACAGGTACGCCGACGACCATCATCGGGAACAGGGTATTGCCGGGTGAAGTAAGTTATGAAGCGCTTGAAGATGCCGTCAACAAGGCCCAGGCCGCGGCAAAGGACGAGAAACAGCTGGCTGTTCTGAAAAAGAAGAAATCTCAGGCTGAGCAGGCTCAGGAGTAGGCCCATCACTTTGCAATGAATTGGAGGCCCGGGTATCTTTTTTTATCAGTCTGCTGACCCGCCTGTCTATGGCATCGATTTTCGCAAATACCCGTCAGTAGCTTCCTCATTACCGTAAGTCCCCCTCTGAAACAGGCTCATCCTGTATGTCATTTCTCAATTCACTGGCGCAGTTCGCGCAGGGTATCGAACCGACTGTTACGCGCCTGATGTTAGGCGACTTCGAATTCATGGAGTTTGAAGTCCCTGAACAGGTATCCATCCGCGGCAGGCAAAAAACAGTACAGCACCAGATGATTGGTGGTCGGCGTATTATCGACGTGCTGGGCACGGAATACGAGCCTCTGAACTGGTCGGGCATTATCACGGGTCCACAGGCTGGCGACCGCGTCAGTGCGCTGGAGCGTATGCGGGATGCCGGGCATCCGGTTGTGCTTACGCTGGATAATTACCGTTTCACTGTGGTGATTACGGCTTTTAGTCCGGTGTATGAATTCATCTGGCGTCGTCCCTATTCCATTGAAGTGGCAGTTATCTGTAATGAGGGCTCGCCGGAGAAGGTGGATGTCCTGACCGGTGCCCTGCGGAGATTGATAGACAGTGACCTGGGCCGTGCGCTGGGCTTAGCCAATATCATCAACGTTGATGCCGTCACGCAGGCCGTCAGAAATCTGCATCAGGCGGTCAGACAGGTAACGGACTTTGCGCATGCTACCGTCGTTCAGATTCAGGCTGTTGTCAGGCCCATTATTGCTGCCCGCAACATCATTCAGCATGAGCTCGCACTGCTGGAAGCCGCAGCCGTTGAGATCACTACTCTGGGCGGATTGGTTCCCGATAACCCCATTTCAAAAACTGTCAGTAATCTGCTCACTCAGTCAGACCATGCGACCCGCATTCCGGCCCTGTATCGCCTTCAGGAAGTGCTGGGCAGGCTGAACAAAAATGTTAATGCAGGGCAGGCTGCCAGTGGCGTGAAGGCGGTAACGTTGTCCGGAGGCAATCTGTATCAGGTGGCGTCAGAACAGTATGGCGATGCCTCCTTATGGACAAGCATTGCCGATGCAAATGATCTGACCGATCCGCAGCTTCGGGGCATTCATACCCTGAAAATACCCACCAGCCCGGCGAGTTAACGATGGACGTCATCAACCCCCTCACAGAATCCAGCGCCCGCCACGTCAGCGGGCGTTGTCTTTTAAACGGTTCAGAAGTGCCTTTTGTCTCGTTCAGCGTTGAGAATAATGCCTTTCGCGGTGCCGGAACATTTGAGCTTACGCTGGCGATTTCAGCGCTTCCTCCTGGCATGCAGTTGCTTAACTGGTGGGCGGTACAGACCACCATCACGGTCGAGCTGTTCATTGCAGTTATGACTCAGGCAGGGGTTCACGAAAAGAAGCACATCACAGGCAATATCGATACCTGGCAATACGAACCGGGGCGTTTTGAGATTTCAGCAGAGGGACGTGATTTCACCGCAAAGCTGATTGACGCGAAGACGACGGGTGAAAGCTTTAAAAATCTCACCAGTTCACAGATCGCCACCATGCTGGCGCAGCGTCACGGCCTGACACCGGTTGTCACTGCAACGACACAGCGCGTCGGCGAATACTACCAGATTGACACCGCGCATCTGACCGGTGAACAGACGGAATGGGATCTGATCACAAGCCTGGCGGCCATCGAAAACTTTTCGGTTTATGTGGAGGGTGGCAGCCTTCATTTCGGCCACGGACGCGCCTCTGCCTGTGGGAATGACTATGTAATCCGCTGGGAGCCGCCCGGTGAGCAGGCCTTTCCCCGGTGCAATGTCTCCAGCGACCTGACTTTTGCACGGGCGCTGACGATTTCAAAAGGCGTTACGGTGGAAGTGCTGAGCTGGAATGCAAAGCTTAAAAACAGACAGTTTACTGCCACCTACCCGGCCCGGGCCGGGGGGACCGGACCCGGTAAATCCACACCGGACAGGCAGGTCTATCGGGTGATCCGTAACGGACTGACACCCGATGCTGCACGCGCCCTGGCTCAGTCACTTTACCGGCAGATCATTCAGCATGAGATGACGTTCAGCTGCTCATTGGCAGGTGACAACCTGCTTATGCCTGAAACGTCAGTGCGCATCGAGGGCACTCAGAGCCTCTTTGATCAGCACTATTTCTGCGATCGGGTGCGTCGCACGCTAAGTACGGATTCAGGTTACAGAATGATGATATCCGGCAAAAACCACAGTTCCGCTCTGGAAGTTACACGGTGAAGGTACTTATTAACAGTATGGCGGCGACGGCCCGTCAGAGCCTGGCCGGCAAAAACAGCATCCGTCAGGGCATTATTACAGCCTACGATCCGGTTAGCTATGCGGTAAAAGTTCAGCTCCAGCCAACCGGAGAGGAAACGGGGTGGATCCCCCTCAGTACGCCCTGGGCGGGTAACGGCTGGGGACTGGCTGCAGGACCGATGATCGGCGCTGTGGCGGAGGTAGGATTTGATTCCGGCCTGCCTGGCGCAGGGATGTCTGAAGGGCAGTTTTACAACGACGCTGACCGCTGTCCGGGGCCACCCTCCGGCGAATTCTGGCTGGTGCATCAGAGCGGTACGCTGCTGAAGTTTCTCAACAACGGGGAAGTCCTCCTGTCGGCGAAGGAAAAACTCACTTACAACGCGCCTGCACACCATTTTACCGGTGGTGACGTGTGCATCGATGAGAATCTCACTGTCGCGAAAGATATCAGCGACCACAATGGCCGCTACGGTCCGGTTCATCGTATCCGTACTGTTTATAGCGGTCACACGCATCTCGAAAAAGGTCAGGGCAACTTTACCAACCCACCGCAACAGCAATTCACAGCCACGCTGCAGGATTAAATCATGCACGACCTCTATCACTTCACCGGCGGAGACCTCGACGCCTCTTCCACTGGCGACTTACGCACAGCATCCGCAAGCGATCGCGTGAAACAACGTATTCTGCGGCGGCTATTGACCAATCCTGGCGACTACGTTTTTCATCCGGAATACGGTGCCGGGCTGGGAAAGAAAATTGGTGAAGCCGTCAGGCCGGGTGAATGGAAATCCCTCATCAGCGGCCAGATGCTGCTGGAAGAGGCTGTCTCCAGCCATCCGCCGCCCGTTGTGAAACTGACGCGTATTGAGGGGGGCATCAGTGTTTCAGTGTCCTACACGGATGCAATGACCCGCTCCCCGGAAACCCTCCATTTCGATGTCACGAGGTAAGCAATGGCATCCCTCAATATCAAATCATTTAGTGAACTTGTGAGCGAGCAGGTCACCGCTATTCAGGCCAGGGCACTGAAGCTGGTGGATTTTTCTATCGGCAGTATTCTCCGATCGCTGGCGGAGTCGAATGCGGGAGTGGCCATGTGGATTCAGCAGCTGATTGTGAAGCTGCTGGTGACGACCCGTGCTGCAACATGCTCCGGCGAAGATCTTGACAGCTGGATGGCCGACTTCAGCTTTCCGCGTCTCTCAGCAGTCCAGGCGGTCGGGCAGGTCACTTTCAGTCGATTTACTGCAACGAGTCAGGCGCTCATCCCGCTTGGGGCGCAGGTCACCACAACTGACGGTACCCAGCATTACGCCGTTATTGAAGATAAGACCATGAGTGCCTGGGACCCTGTTCAGTCAGGGTATGTCATCGCGGCGGGCGCAATTTCCCTGGTGGTTCCGGTGCAGGCGAAAAGGGCAGGCGCAGCAGGTAACGCACAGCCGGGCACGGTTACGATCATTTCAGGCGCAATCCTTTACGTGGACACTGTAACCAACAATACCGCGTTTGTTAACGGCAAGAATGCAGAGGGGGATGACGGCTACCGGGCGAGATTTGTGTTGTGGATCGCCTCCCTGTCTAAAGCCACACGAGCGGCCATCGGCTTTGCCATCAGCAATCTTCAGAATGGCGTGAGTTACACCCTGACAGAAAATTTCTCATGGAATGGCCCGAAACAGCCGGGCTACTTTTATGCCGTGGTGGATGACGGCAGCAGCACCCCAAGCTCAGAGTTTCTCCAGCGAGCCTATGCGGCTATTGATGAAGTAAGGGGATTTACCATTTCTTTTGGTGTCTTTCGCCCAGTGGTGATCCAGGCTGATGTCATTATGGTGATCACCACTGATGATATGGCTGATCATGACCAAATCGTCATGCAGGTCAGAACGGCTATTAAGCAGTACATCGACAGCCTTGTTCTGGGACAACTGCTGTCTTATACCCAGTTGATTAAAGTGGCATACGGCGTCAGTCAGCTGGTGACCAATGTTTCATCCCTGACACTGAATGGCGGCACCGCCGATATGGCTGCATCTCATAAAGAGGTAATTCGTCCCCAAAACGTCGTGGTGAGCTGAATGGCCATAGGCGATCAACATGATTTTTACACCCGGCTTCATACCCTCCTTCCTGCTGGCTGGTTTGCTGACGAAAGTCCGGTTCTGCACGGCGCGCTGACAGCATGCGCGAAATCACTGGCCTGGTGCTACACACTCTATCTCTATGCACGTTCTCAGACACGTCTCGCAACAGCCACCCGTGGCTGGCTGGACATTGCCGCGTATGACTTCTTTGGTAACAACCTTATCAGGCCAGCTGGGATGTCGGACGAGCAGTTGAGGATTCAGATCAGAACCTGTCTGCTTCGGGAACGGGGCACCCGACAGGGGATCATCGACATTCTTGAAGCTCTGACCGGGAATAGACCGGTTGTTTTTGAGACCCTGCGCCCTGCAGATACGGGGGCTTATGGCGGACCGGCAATCGGCTATGGCGCTGCCGGGAGATATGGATCTTTTAATCTGCCTTATCAGGCCTTTGTGGAGGTCCGTCGTCCTAAAGGCAAGGATAATGCACGGATGACTGACAGCGATGTCCCCACATCCGTATACAGCACTGCTCCGGACGAAGAGTATGTTTCTGCAAACATGTCTGCACGCCGCGTGACGGATAAACAGATTTATGCAGCAGTCGCGGCCGTGAAAATGGAAGGTACGATTGTCTGGGTCCGCATTCACTGACTGCCGAACCCCTGATTTCGGTCACACTCTGGCTACCCTGCGGGTGGCCTTTTTTATGGAGAAATATATGGATCGTCAGATTGTTTATCCGGGTGCCATTCCACTCGAAACCGACCTTCTCAACACCAATAAATTCGCCATGACAGGCCTGGCCAGGCTTGCCATGGCGGTACTGGGTTCAGAGACCTGCCTGTATGGTCTGAGCTGCACACCCGACAGCCCGGCATCCCTGAGCGTTATTGTCGGGCCAGGTCAGATTTACAGTTTAGAGCATCCGGATAACACACCTTATTCATCACTTCCGGCTGACACGTCACAGCTTATCCTTAAACAAGGGCTGATCTGCACATCAACGTCTTTCAGACTGAGTGCCCCTGCAACAGCAGGGCAAAGCATAAATTATCTGGTACAGGTAAAGTATGAGGATGTAGACGCTGAAGAAATCATCATGCCTTACTACAACGCGGCAAACCCCGCGGAGGCGTTCAGCGGGCTAGGTAACTCAGGCATGGCTCAGCCGGGTAAACGATCAGGCGTCTGTCGCCTGGAATTGAAAGCCGGGGAGGCTTCACTGACAGGTTCACAGATCACGCCTACGCCGGATGCAGGCTATGTTGCAGCCTGGGTAATAACGGTGACGGCGGGCATGAAAACCATTACGAAGGCCAGTATTTTCATGATGCCGGGTGCGCCTTTTCTGCCTGAGGATGGCTTTATCGCAGCTGTACAGCAGGGGCATCTTAACAGGGGCAAAGCTGAAAGTCAGGGCGATAACTATCATCTGGTCTGTCAGCCACCGGTCACAAAACTGACAGATGGTATGCGTCTTTTTTTCCGCACACCCTCAACGAACACCGGGACCTGCGAACTTCGTGTCGGCGATCTTCCTTCATACCCAATCTATGACCATACACCCAAAGAACTCGATAAGGGCAGCCTCAGCGTCTGCCAGCAAAATGAAATCGAGTGGAACGCGGCCCTGAATGCGTGGATCCTGTGTAATAGCCAGCAGAAAAATGACTGGGATGAGCTGGATCGTCGCTACATCCCTGTCAGCGGTGGCAAAGTAAAAGGGCCACTTAAAATTGAAGGCTCGCTGAGTACGGACAGTGTATTCAAGATTGGAGATGCAGAAATTACGACTGAAGGCGGCATTTATGGCAAGACCTGGGAAGGAAGTTTACAAGAATGGATAATTAAACGTTCAGCTGGATTTGTTGGTGAACATCGTTCGCGTTTAGTCTGGAAAGACCCGGAAAGCAAATTTATGATTCAAGGTGGGCATACCAGTCGCCCAAAAGACGGTATTGTAAAATATTATATTACTTTCCCTTCCCGGTGTTTGATTGTTTTAATAACGCAAGCCGGCAAGCACGGAATGAGTAAAGATAATACGTATGTTGATAACGTTGATAGATTTCAATTTACATTAAACGCAGGGAAAGGTGAATCTTCATTCTACTGGCTGGCTATGGGGTGTTAATCATGCGATTTGGTTACAGTGCTCAAGTTGATGCCTTTTATTTACTGGATGAGGAGACGGCCTACAAGAAGTCTGGCACGTGGCGGGAAGATATTATACCAGTTTCAGATGAAATGTGGCTCAAATTTATCAGTCAACCTCCGGAAGGTAAACAACGCGGGCCAGGAAAAGATGGCTTGCCAGCCTGGGTTGATATCCCTGAACAGGAAGGCAGAACCATTGAGGAAAACCAGTCGATAAAGAATGCGCTGTTAGAAAGGGCTGATACAGAAATACGCATGCTGACTGTAGTGCAGGATGTTTACGGTCTAAATGAAGAAGAAAAGCAAAAACTCAATGACTGGAAAAAACACTTAGCTGAAGTTTACAGGGTGAGCACGGGAGTAGAAGAGAAGGTGAACTGGCCTGATGCGCCCGACAAAGGGTAAAAATGGCCCGGCCGAAACGAGCCATTATGTTAACACTTAAAAGTGATACCCGATATTGGCAAACACGCTCATCATATTATGTCTTTTTGATGCAAAAGCGGCTTTGGAGCCTTCAAAACCCGCGGTTAAGGCCAGATTTCTGGTCACAACAAATGTCAGACCTGTGCTGTATGCAAACTGGTTAGATGATTCCGACCCGTTTTTGAAACGAAGATTATTAACAGTTTTAAATATTAATGGATTATCCACTTTCGTATGCGAAATCCCGCCCAGGGCAAAAACACTGAGTTTATCTGAGATGCGATAGGTCGGACCGATCAGAGCAGAGTAATATTCTGCGTTTCTGTCTAACCGATGTTTTGCATTGTAGTTATCATGGCATTTTTTATCCATCCTTTTGCACAAGGTATCTGCATCCCGCCACTCCTTCTTCATAGCTGAAAGGGAGCCCATGAAGCCCCATGGTGAGGATGTATCATACTGGAATTTGAAGTTCCCACCCTGAATATCACCAAAATCACTGATATGTCCACGCTGGTAGCCCATAGACATGGTTGGTGTTTCATGGGGCTCATCTGCCATCGCGGCAGAACACATAGCAGTAGCGGTTAATAATACTGATAACGTTTTTCTGAATAACATCTGAACTCCTGTTTCAATGGGATGCGTATATTCAACGTGCATATCCGCTCGGAATACTCATTCTTATCCATTAGCAGTTCATAAAAGTGAAAATTAAGTTTTTTTCATGATGTTAATTCAGTGTGCTTGAAAGATTGTTTTTTTATATTGTTAAGGCAGTAAGTTCGGGAGTGTTCATTAATTTCTGTGTCAGCATGAAAGTTTATTTGGATGAGCGCTCAGGGCCAGTTTTACTCATAATGAGTCTCAATAAATGCTCCGGCTGTTAACATTCATCCACAGCCAGGAAGAAAACCTGATACGAAACGATTCACATCCACTTCCATAAAAGCTGAGCGCTTAAATTTTGATTTAAGTTCATAGGGAACTGTACAGTCATAAATGGTTTTACAGGTAATACCCGGTGCCCGGATTGAATGACTGAACGCGGGATCCTGAGAAGGGTCAAGTGGGTGACATCGTACGCCAGGTATGAAAATTGTATCCACATCTCCCTGATATCGGGTCGTCATCGCCCAGATAACATCGCTCAGATCAAAAATATCAATGTCCTCATCGACAATGAAAACATGTTTAAGCTCTGAAAAAGCTGAAAATGCAAGTAAGGCAGCCTGTCGCTGGCGTCCTTCATCCTGTGGCCCACGCTTCTTAATCTGCAGAACTGCCATGTATTTACCGGTTCCCGGCGACGGGCAATGCACATTCGTAACCAGGCCGGGAAGTGCTCTCTCCACCATATCCAGAATACTTGCTTCGGTTGGTATTCCGGCGAGATTAGTATGTTCGTCGCTTGGTCCAATACAGGTCTGGAGTATAGGGTTTTTACGGTACGTTACTGCCTTAACCTTAATGACCGGAACTGCAGCCTGCGCTTCCCCGGTGTAACCAGGGAACTCAGGCATCGCTTTTCCGCTGTGAGTATGTTGATCTTCCTGAACCCGGTAATCAGGTATCAGCTCGCCTTCTATCACAATTTCTGCATTGGCAATTGCCCTGGCATTTACAGCAACACCCTGGACCAGTTCGACCGCGCGTCCCCGCAGACCTCCGGCGATGGCTAATTCATCAAAGCCCAGTGGTGTGGTGGGTGGTTCGAAACAGGCACCGATTTCAATTGCCGGATCTACACCAATGCTTATGGTTATGGGAAGTGGCTGTCCAGCCTGCTCTGCTTTGATACGAAACTGATCGAGATGACGGCCTGGCACAAAATACATTGAGATTTCGTCTTTACCCTGCATGCATAGCCTATGAATCGTTACGTCATGTTCGCCTGTTTCCGGATCTGCTGCATAACACATTCCCATTGTAAAATAAGGACCGGCATCTTCTGGTGTATTGGTCGGTGCGGGAAGCAGCGTGCGAATATCAAAGTTTTCATCCGAAGCAAGATGGACAATTTCCTGACACACCGCCTGTTCTGCCGGAATAACGACAGGCGCTATCGCTGAGTGCACTGACTCACGAAGTAACTGTGCAAGGTTTTCTTTCGGCACCCCAAAAAGACGTGCAACACGCTGACGTGAGGCCAGCAGACCGATTAAAACACGAAAATTTTCATAGCCTTTAACTTTGTTAAAAACCATCGCTGGCCCGGTTTGGGTGGGTCGCATGACTGTGCCACCTGCACCCACATAGCGATAAACGCCACATAGCTCAGCAGCCGGGTCAACCGGCTCGCTGGTCTCAATGTATTCATTCTCATAATGCCTGAGAAGGTCCAGGGCAGTTCGTAGATCGAAAACCTGACTGCCCTGTTGGTTCTGCTTAGTGTCTGACATAATTTCTCCTGCTAAGGGTAATTTAAAAATTCGTGAGATATCGTTCCGCTAACTGGCTGGAATATTTCTGGCGCGTCGTACCTTTGCTCCCTGAAATTCACACTATGATGTGATGCCTTACGCTCTTACGTTGTCCAGTCAATCGTAAAAGACCATCCTGCTATCCATTCCGAAAACCAGAATGTAAACTCATCGTTAATAAGTCTCTAATCGATAAACTTTAATTATTAATAAGGTTTTGTTATCAGACGGATATGGATAAGAGAAAACTTGAGTCATTTTTAGCACTTGCGCGTACGCTGCATTTCGTGAAAGCAGCGTCTCAGGTCAACATCACTCAGCCTGCTCTGAGCCAGCATATTCAGTCACTTGAGCAAAGCTGGGGAGTCAGGTTGTTTGAAAGAGATAAACGCCACGTCAGCCTGACTGCTGCGGGAAAGATGGTCATCGCCGAAGTGGAACGTACCGTTGAGCAACTGAATCGGTTATCTGTCACGGTAAGACATATTGCAGGTGGGGGAAGTACGGTATTGAGACTGGGATACGTCGGAACTTCTGTGCTCGAATCTATGATCGTGAGCGCCATAAGAACGTTCAGGTTTACCTTTCCGGACGTACTCCTTGAGGCACAAGAACTAAGCGTACGTGAGCAATTCAGTTTATTGCAATGCGGTGAGCTGGATATTGGCGTTATTCGCGGGCCGATGCCCGCTAATCGGCTCATAACTCATCGCATCATACAGCAGCAACCTCTTAAGCTGGTGGCAGCAGACAATCACGCGTTCCACATTCAGCCAGCGGTAAGAATGGAACATCTCGCGCACGAAACGTTGATTATCCTGGATGATCCTGAGGGAGTTGGGTTAGGGGGAAGCGTACTAAAGCTCTATGCAGAGTTCGGTATCATCCCGCCCCATATTAAACGTGTAAGGGATGTGAGTACCGCAGTGGATCTGGTTGCTTTAGGCGCGGGGATAACTTTCATTCCGGCAACACAGCTAAATGCTTTACGTAGGGATGTTAGAGCCCTGGATATTTGTGACGCTCAACCTGAAACGTCTCTGTTTTTATGCTGGAAGAAAGGGCATAAGAGCTGCGACCTAAGGCGCTTCACGGGGCTGATATCGTAAAATGGGTTACGTGTAATTAGGTTTTAGCCAGCATGATTCTGCCGCTTTCAAAACGCCAACCTGATCTGGCTGATGTCATGAGGCTATCAGGGCTAATGGTGCCTAAAAAATTCTGCATGGTTCTCATTAGGAGCATTCATTTTTATATGCTGTTCGAATGTCCGCTCTGTGCCAGAAGCGACATCGCAAATTTTGTTTCGCGTATCCAGCAAGATCTTCTGGATGAGAGGCGCCAGCACTACGGATTGCAATTTGTCATTACTCTGCGAGAAATACTCTTCTATCGGTCTAATACCCCCTGATTTCTAAGTCGCTTACGTGATACAGCAAGCCATAAGAAATGGGATGCTCCCCTGACCCGACTGATTATGCAGATGTAAACGGGCTGCATTGATCCGAAATATGGGTTTAAAACTGGTGTTCAGCTTCTTGTTGAGCCACTTACTGGCAAAAAATGGACGATGTTGTATTGTTTTAAGCTTGCAGGTGAATTCATTTTCTTTAAAGAACGAACCTGCGCTGTTTAATCTGACAATACTGATTCATTCCAAACCAGAGGAAAATTTATGCCCACACTTTTTGACCCAATACGCCTCGGCAGCATTCAATGCCGTAATCGTATTTTGATGGCACCGCTGACGCGCGGCAGAGCATCACATAGCCACATTCCAAATGATCTCATGGCTGAGTACTACCGTCAGCGCGCAACCGCAGGCCTCATCATCAGTGAGGCTACCGGTATCTGTCAGCAGGGGCTGGGCGTGCCCTTTGCGCCTGGTATATGGAATCCAGAGCAGATCGCAGGCTGGAAGAAAGTGACCCGCGCTGTGCATGCCGAAGGCGGAAAGATAGTCCTGCAGCTATGGCACATGGGAAGGGTTGTACACCCATCGTTCCTGAACGGTGAAAAACCGGTCTCTGCTTCGGCCACCACTTCGCCCGGACATGCTCATACGTACTTCGGCAATCAGGAATATGAGACTGCCCGTGCCCTGACGGTTGAGGAAATCGCCGAAACTGTTCACCAGTACGGTGTGGCCGCACGAAATGCAATGGAAGCAGGCTTTGACGGCGTACAGGTTCATGCGGCGAATGGATATCTGATTGACCAGTTTCTGCGCGAGTATTCAAATTTTCGGCGAGATCAGTACGGTGGTACTGTTGAAAATCGCATCAGGTTTCTTTCTGAGGTAGTCAGCGAAGTGGTGTCTGCGGTCGGAGCTGAACAGACGAGCGTTCGCATCTCACCGAATGGGGAAATTTTGGGCGTTAACGACACTGATCCGGTTGCGCTGTTTACTGCGGCAGCCCGAAGGCTGGATGAAATCGGCATTGCTTATCTTGAGGTACGCGAGTCACCAGACGGTACCGGGATGCTGGGTTCCGATCAGCTGCCAGTTTACCCGGAAATCCGCAAATCATTTTCCGGTACGTTCATTATGAACAATGAATTCAGCTATGCCCGTGCCATGCGAGCACTGGCTGAAGGAGAAGCGGATGCAGTTTCGTTTGGCAGAGACTTCATCAGCAATCCTGATCTGCCAGACGTATTCCGCCAGGGGAAAACACCTGCGGAGAGCAATGCCTCGACATGGTATTCCGCTGGCGAAAAAGGGTACACAGATTATCCCGCTATCTGACAGACCAGTCTCCCTATACTTCAGGTGCCCGGGAGACCGTCAGGAAACAGCAATTTGATGGCGTCGCTGATATCGTTTTGACACCGCTTAATCAACGTCTGCGCATCCGCTCCGTAGAGCGCCTTAAAGGCAGCGGGCTGAAGGACCAGCTCTACAAATCGCTTTGCCTGAATATCTGACAACAAAATTTCGCAGGATGAAAGAGCATCACTGAGGCAGCGTACCGATCCTTCCAGGCTGACCTGATAGGCCATTGCTGCCAGTTCGGGGAAGTTTTCCGCCTCAGCGGCCGTCATTCTCATCAGGGCGATACAGCGCGGATGGAGCAGGTTGCAGAGAAGCTCCAGCCCGGTATGGTGCAATCGTGCGGCAGGATCAGCTCCGTTGGGCAGGACAGTAAGGTCACCAAACATCATTTCAATTGAACGCTGTACTACCGCTCCAAACAGAGCCTGCTTGGTTGTGTAGCGGGCATAAAGTGAGGATTTGCCGGTGCCAGATGCAGCCGCCACCTGATCCATCGTCGTGCGGGCAAAGCCCTGCTTCAGAAAAAGCGAGGTGGCGGCATTAAGAATGAGTAAATCAACCTGGCCGGCATCTTCTGCCCGCGGGCGGCCACGGGCGCGCGGTGCCGGTTTCTGAGTTTTTATCTTCACCTTCTCAGGAAAACTCCATGTAGTCACTTATGAAAAGAGGGGACAGCAGTGTCATTTAGCCCGGCATCACCGGTCGTTAAAAGTTGTCGGTTACTGGCAGATAATAATCGCCACGGAACAAGGATGACAGAAGGTTTTCATCGTTTACAGATCTGATAATGAACAGGTCGTTTTCGTTTCGCCTGGCTTCAGCTCTGTATGGCAGGATGTGACGATATGCCGCTACCTGCAGTTCGGTCAGATCGGCCGGACTGCCTTCAAATGAAAAGCGCAGAAACCTGCCAGGGGTTGAGCCGCAATGCCTGGAAGCGACACATTCGTTTCCGGAATAGCCAAAAGTTAATATAAAGCGGATGGTGCCGCAGGTGCCTGCCGCTTCAAAACGTTCCGCAAATCGATCCGGTGTTACTCCGTGTAGGAGACGTGCAGCCTTTTTCAGGCCCTGCTCGCGCTGCACTGTGTGAAAATTTGTGCAGCTCAGGTTTTCCCGATCGCACAGATAGCTGAAGGTCACGTCAGAAAGCGCGGGGGGGCTGAACCATACCGGCTCCGGCTCCGATACTGCATGCACGACTGACACCAGGCTGGGCTGCAGCCCGTGAAAATGCCAGTCCTCTGTCTGCCGGTAGCGCGCCGGTGGCAGGCGAAAGTGTCGTGTAAAGGTCCGGGTGAATGCCTGTTGATTGGTAAATCCAAATTGTTCGGCCGCACTGATAACCGGTAAGCCTGACATTTTGAGCAATAAAGCCGATTCAGTCAGCCTCCGTTCCCGAATATATGTCGCCAGCCTCATCCCCGTCTCATGTCTGAAAAGCCTCTGAAGGTGCCATTTGCTGTAACCGGACTTCCCTGCCACGTCATCCAGCATAACTTTTTTATCGAGATTTTTCTCAATCCAGACAATCAGATCCCGGGTAAAACTTTTCATAGTTATGTTCCTGGTAAGACAGCCCTTATCCGGGATGCATCATTATTTTACTGCATTTTTTTATGCAAATCATGAATCTCTTTAAACTGGAAAATAAAATGAAAATTATTGTTTCAATAATAATACAGTTTAGTCCAATTAATGGCTTAAAGTAATTGATAGTATTGATTATTATTTGTTTGCGCATGACTTTATAAATATTCAAGTAGAAAGCGAAATTAATAAAAAAAAGAATTAAATTGCTATAATTTTCGCACTAATGAAAACAACCTGGCGCGCTGCGCTGATTAATAAAGAGAAGCTACTGATGAATAAAAAAAAGATGCGAGCTGCAAGAATGCATGAGAAAGGAAAGTCGCTGATCATTGATCAAATCGACATTCCTGATGTGAGGCCCACAGAAGTATTGATCCGTGTTAAGGCCTGCGGAATCGTACCCAACCTGCAAAACGTATTGCAAAAATGGGATGAAATTGCTCCGGATCTGCCTCTGCCGGAAATGCCTGCGATTTTTGGTCTGGACGTTTCAGGCGTGGTAGAAACCGTGGGCGAGCGCGTGCAGGACTTCAGTCCCGGCGATCGTGTATACGTTAACCCGCTTCGCTTTTGTGGCTCCTGCAGTGCCTGCAGGAATGGTCACAGCCTTGACTGTGACAGGATGATTCTGAACGGTTATTTTGGGATACGGCCAGAGAGTAAGGCGCTGTTCGAAGACTACCGGTACGGCGGCTACGCTGAATATATGCCTGCACCGCAGAACAGCCTTGTGCGAATACCTGACAACCTGAACTTTAATACAGCTGCGCGTTTTGGCTATCTTGGCACCGCTTATCGCGCGCTGAAGCGTGGAAATGTTGGCCCTGGTAAAACCGTACTCATCAATGGTGTAACCGGCACGCTGGGGCTTGGCGCGGTGGCGCTCGCGCTCGCGCTTGGGGCTCGTCAGATACTCGGAACCGCCCGGGACGAATCGCTTTTTGAGCGGGTTACGGCGCTGGGAGAACCGGGCAGAATCGAAATTCTTAAATCAGGAACTGAATCTGTTAAGGAGTGGAGCCAGCGCATCACCGGCGGCAGGGGTGTGGATGTAGTGATTGATGCCTTGAGTCCCGGCGCGCCAGGTAAGCCTATGCAGGATGCAATACAAAGCCTGAATCGCGGGGGATGTATTGTTGATGTCGGTTCCGTGAATGAGGAAGTGCCGCTGGACGTGTTCTGGATGATGTCCAACAACATCAGCTTTATCGGTTCCTCCTGGTTTTCTGCTGAGCAGGGACAGGAGATGGCAGACCTGGCTGAGGCCGGAGTCCTTGACCTGACGTTTTATGACGATCAGCCTTATTCGCTGGACAACATTAACGAGGCTGTCAGCGATACTGAGGACCGTCATGGCGGATTCACCAACATCATCGTAAATCCTTAATGCAATCCGTCTCTTTCATGTGATGGAAGAGACGCACTTTCAGGCAGAACTTTATGCGCGCAGCGACAATCAGCCGGATAAATAAAATTTACTGCATCCTCAGGGACACGCAGCCCACTTTTGAAGAAACGGATGACGAGTGGATGACGCACGGCCTCTCGGAAACCCCATTCAAGCACTTGGTATCCTCAGCACTCTCCACTGTAACCACGACCCGGCGAACTGTCAGAGCCTGCGATGCACTCTATGCAGAAGTTGAAAATTTTGACGACATCCGCCGGATGCCTGAAGAGAGGCTCATTGAACTGATAAAGCCGGTTGCGCACTACAACCGCAAGGCGAAAAGCCTTCAGCGAATGTGCAACATGATCATTGAAGAGTTCGGCAACACGATCCCGGATACAAAGGAAGATTTGCTCAGGCTGCCTGGTATCGGCCAGAAGTGTGCAAATCTGATGCTGAATTACAAACACGATAAGCCGGTAGTCGCAGTAGACACGCATATCCACCGCGTCATAAACCGGCTCGGCATTGTGAAGGCAAAAACGCACGAAAAGTCAGCGGAACAGCTTAATGTAATAACGCCAGAAGAGTTCAAAAAGCATGCCCACGAGTGGCTGATTGCCGTTGGCATGAACATTTGCAAACCTAGGAATCCACGCTGCAAAGAGTGTCCCGTATCGCCTTACTGTGACTATTATCAGGAGAGGGCTGCCTGAGCACTCATAACGTAAAAAGAGGGGTAGATGATGCTTCAGGTAGTCTGGTTCAAGCGCGATCTGCGCACATACGATAACGAAGCCTTTTTTCGCGCCAGTGCTGCCGGCCCGGTACTGTGTATCTATGTATTCGAACCGGAGTACTGGGCGCTGAAAGATACCAGTGATCGACAATGGCAGTTCATCCGGGAATCCCTGGATGACCTGTCCACGCAGCTGCGCAGCATCGGAGGCGACCTGACGATACTGGAAGGAACAGTAACGGGTGCGTTGTCAGATTTGCACCGGTATGCCGGAAGATTTGTTCTGCATAGTCACGAAGAAACCGGAAATCTGTGGACCTATAGTCGGGATAAAAATGTTTCGGCGTGGTGCCGGGAACAGGGTTTTGAGTGGATTGAGTATGCTCAGAATGGCGTATGCCGCCCCGTTTCTCGACGCCACGACCGTTTCAAGGCTCACTGGGACGCCTGGTCGGCCCGCCCCCTTTTCTGCGTGCCGGAGCAGGCGAACTTTCTTAACGTACCAGACGGACTGGTAACGGCAACTTTGCCTCAAAGCGCGTGTCAGGACCCATTGGCATGTCCGGGCCGGCAGGCCGGAGGGCGCGACGCGGGCCTTACGGTCCTGAATGACTTCCTGCACCATCGCGGAAAAATGTACAGCGGCGCTATCAGCTCTCCTGTTACAGCTGAGTCCGGCTGTTCACGGCTCAGTCCTCACATCGCCAACGGTACGCTGAGCCTCCGCGAAATAGCCCAGCGCATCTCACACTCACGTGAACAGACGCTTTCAGCACAGTGGAAGAAGAGCCTCAGTGCCTTTCATACGCGACTGTGGTGGCACTGTTACTTTATACAAACGCTTGAAAACCGGCCGGAAATGGAGGAAGTGCCTCTGGTTCCCCAGATGGGGCTTTTAGAGAGGCCGTTCAGCCAGGAAAGATTCAACGCGTGGAAGGACGGACGTACCGGCTGGCCGATGGTGGATGCATGTATGAGGTATCTGCATCACCATGGCTGGATCAACTTTCGCATGCGGGCCATGCTGGTATCAGTGGCTTGCTGGTCGCTCTCTCTTCCCTCAGGTCCGGTGGCGGCCTGGCTTGCACAATTGTTTGTCGATTACGATCCCGGTATTCACTATCCGCAAATTCAGATGCAAAGCGGAATGGCGGCTAACGGTGTATTGCGCATCTACAATCCGGTAGTGCAGGCTCATTCGCTCGATCCGGATGGCCGTTTTGTCAGGACCTGGGTACCTGAACTTCGCGGCGTCAGTGATGCCTGGATATTTGAACCCTGGAAAATGCCGTCCCGCCTGCAAAAGAAGGCAGAACAGCTGAGCGGCATTCCCGTATCTCTGCCGCTGGTTGATTTCTCCATCGCACATCGCGAAGCAAAGGCGGCGGTCACATCACTCAGGTTGCGACACGGGCTGACTGCCGCGCCGGGGTTTCGTGAGAAACAAGACGGACAGCACATCAGGCGCCCGGCAAAACGGAAAGAAACCGGCGTCAAAAAGAAGAAGAATGCGCAACAGCTGGACCTGTTCTGATGCTCTAATCGTTTATTCGGGATAAAAACGATCAGTCAGAGTACAGGCAGGACAACCTGAACTTTTATTACTCAGAAATCAGGTAGCACTGATAACAGACGCCTGCTCAGGCCTCAGTTAAGCCTGCTCAGGTGTACTGTAAGCTGAAGGTCAACCCTGGTAATGGGAAAAGTCTGGGGCCAGCGACGGCGCTGGCGAAGTCGTCACGATGGGCCGGAGAGCAATAACTAAGTTTTAGGGGTGTAGCGGCCCGCATGCCAGACAATCTGAAGCGGATCGAATCATTGCCCACACGCCATCTTTTAGTATGCACCAAACAACGTCAGTCATTCACAGTGGACTGGAAACGTCATCTTTATGCTCATTGCCGCCAAAAGATTTGGACGCAGACCATCAGGTACGCTGGTGCTACATTTGTTTGCACAGCTCAGAAAATAATATTCGCAGCTAAGAACATATCAGTCGATATAACCATTCTGATTGAGAAGCCGTTTGCGGCATATCATCAGAATCTCATCAGCCAGCGCTGAATCATCAGGACAGGCACGAGAGAGCACCAGGGCACCAACAAGATGCGCCAGGGTATCTATCAAATCAGCACGCGTTCCACTTTCAGTTCCTAAAACTGCCAGTTGGTGTTCAAGGCCGGCGGCAAATGTCGCCTTAATTGCCTCAGACTGACGGGCTGTATCTGTGCCCAGTGCCGACATCACACACCCTTTTCCCATATCATCGCGATGTTGTCGGGAGAGGTAGTATTCAATAAATTTCTCCCGGTCCACACCTGCCGTGCTTTCTGCAGAACGCGTAAAACCGCAGCTCATCGCTTCTGCCATCAGGTCTGCCTTTGAACCAAAGTGCTTGTAAAACCCGCCATGGGTTAAGCCTGCCGCTGACATCAGTTCTGCCACGCCCACGCCATCGTAACCGCGTTCACGAAAGAGTTCTGAGGCCGTTTCAACAATGCGTGTCCGGTTTTCCCGAACCTGCTCTTTCGACACTTTCATGCTTTGCTGCCCCTCTTAAAAATAGGGTTCAAGTATACATTGATGATGACCATAATCAAACCAGTTGACTTTATAGATGATGATCATCATCATTATGTTGACACCTTGACCCACCATTAGCAGGCGAAAAAACATGACGAAACAGACATTATTTCAACCCTATGAACTGGGTTCATTAACACTGGCCAACCACGTTGTGATGGCACCGCTGACACGTAACCGGGCCGGATCAGGGCTGGTGCCGGGCGAACTGGCGGCGACTTACTACGCCCAGCGTGCCTCCGCAGGATTGCTGATTACCGAAGCCACGCAGATCTCAGCACAGGCGCAGGGCTATCAGGATACGCCGGGTATCTATACGCAGGCTCAGATCGATGGCTGGCGCAAAGTGACTGACGCGGTGCATGCCAAAGGCGGGCGCATATTTGTTCAGCTATGGCACACAGGACGGATTTCACATGTCGATTTACAGCCGGATGGCGCTGCACCGGTCGCGCCGTCTGCCATTCGCGCCGGGACGAAAACCTTTGTGAACAATGGTTTTGCTGATGTTTCTGAGCCACGTGCGCTGGAGCTGAAGGAAATACCGGGGATTATCGACGATTTCAGAAAGGCATCGGCCAATGCCATTACCGCCGGATTTGACGGCGTAGAGATCCACGGTGCGAATGGTTATCTGCTGGAGCAGTTCCTCAAAGATGGCGCAAATCAGCGAACTGATGAATACGGTGGCTCTGTCAGGAATCGTGCGCGCCTGCTGCTGGAAGTCACGGCAGCTGTAAGAGATGAGATCGGCGCAGAACGCACCGGCGTTCGCATTTCACCGGTTTCACCGGCCAATGCGATTTCATGCAGTGATCCGCAGCCACAATATGACTACGTCGCTGAACAACTCGATGCATTGGGCATCGTGTATCTCCACGTGGTTGAAGGTGCGACGGGCGGCCCGCGAGATGTATCACCGTTTGATTACGACTCCCTGCGCCGGCATTTTAAAAACACCTACATTGGTAACAATGGCTATGACCTGGAACTGGCATCTGCTCAGCTTGCGGAAGGCAAAGCCGATCTTTTCGCGTTCGGTCGTCCGTTCATCTCGAACCCGGATCTGGTCGAAAGGCTGAAGACGGGCGCGCCTCTCGCCTCACTCAATCCTGAAACACTGTATGGCGGTGGCGCAGCGGGATACATCGACTACCCGTCGCTTAATGAGGGCCGCAAGTAAAGCAGCCGATTTACGGTTCTGCCTGCATCGCACATGGCGAATCCTGTTTACATTTTAATAAAGAAGATCAACTTATGACTAAAGCTTCAGTTCTCATTACAGGCGCATCCACGGGTATTGGTGCTGTTTACGCTGAACGGTTCGCCCGCCGGGGTCACGACCTGGTTCTGGTCGCCCGCGATAAAGCAAAGTTAGAGGCACTTGCCAATCGTCTGCGACAGGAAAATGACATTTCTGTTGACGTTTTGTCCGCAGATCTCACCCAAACAAGTGATTTAGCTCTGGTCGAAGCCCGTCTGCGTGAGGACACTCGGATTGGCATTCTTATCAATAATGCGGGTATCGCGCAGTCCGGCAGTTTTACAGATCAGACATCTGGTTCGATAGAAAGCCTTATCGCGCTTAACGTCACCGCCCTGACCAGACTTGCCAGTGCCGTGGCACCACGACTTGTGCAAGCGGGTGAGGGGTCGATCGTCAATATCAGTTCCATCGTCGGACTCGCCCCGGAATTTGCCATGACGGTTTACGGTGCAACCAAAGCTTTTGTGCTTTTCCTGTCTCAGGGAATGAATGTCGAGCTGTCATCTAAAGGCATTTATATCCAGGCAGTACTCCCTGCCGGCACTTACACGGAAATCTGGGACCGTGCGGGTATCGACATCAGTAACTCGGCAAAATTTATGGAAGTGGGCGAGTTAGTGGATGCCGCACTGGTGGGGTTTGACCGCCGTGAACTGGTCACCATCCCGCCTTTACATAATGCTGACCGCTGGGACACCCTCGATGCTTCGCGTCAGGATCTGCTTTCAGATATCAGACAGGATGAAGCTGCCGGACGATATAAAGCAATTTAATCAATGATGTGCACTATACAGAGCGGTCTTCCGGCTGTTCTGCACAGCGGTAAAATCAACATAAATGCTTTACGGCCTGTCGTTTCATCAGCGATGAGAAACCTCAGACACATCATGAAGGCCTTATTCAGCATGACAAAAAAACGTGTAGCACTGGTTACCGGTGCGTCCTCGGGTATCGGCGAAGCATCTGCCCGGAAACTATTAGCCGCTGGATTTACTGTATATGGTACGAGCCGGCGTGGCGCTCAGGCGGGAAAGCATCCGTTTCCAATACTGGCGCTGGATGTGACGGACGACGCTTCTGTCGTAGCTGCCATTGAGGAGTTGCTGCGTCTGGAGGGGCGGATCGATGTTCTGGTGAACAATGCGGGGTTTGGGGTCGCTCCGGCGGCGGCGGAAGAAAGTTCTGTCGAACAGGCCAAACATATTTTCGACACCAACTTTCTGGGTATCGTCAGGTTGAGCCGGGCAGTGATCCCTCATATGCGCCGCCAAGGCAGCGGGCGCATCATCAATATTGGTTCGATACTCGGCATCGTTCCTTTGCCGTATGTGGCACTTTATGCGGCCAGTAAGCATGCGGTGGAAGGGTATTCGGGTGCACTTGATCATGAACTGCGCACTCAGGGCATCAGAGTTTCTGTCATCGAACCCGCTTACATGAAAACACAGTTTGAAGCCAATAATATCGAGCCGGATGCCAGACTCGAAGAGTATGACCAGATCCGGGCTAAGCTGACGAAAGTGGTGAGCAAGGCAATGGCTGAGGCGGAAAGTCCGGAGGTGGTGGCTGACGTGGTGGTTAACGCGGCTCAGACTTCACGTCCAAAGATTCGCTATACGGCGGGAAAGCTGGCAGGTCAGTTGAATTTTATTCTCAGATTCACCCCTGCATCATTCCTGGACAGGGTGGTGCGCAAAAGTCTTCAGCTTGATGCGAAAGAATAAATGATGAATAAGACGATGAAAGCATTTACGTTTAAGCGTTACGGTAAATCTCCTGAGCTGGGGTTCGATAACATCGATTTTCCAGCCCCCGCAGCTGATGAAATCCTGGTTAAAGTTTACGCTGTGGGTCTGAACCCGATTGATAACATGATCCCGACCGGAATATTCAAGCCGGTTTTGCATTATAAACTCCCCGCCACATTGGGCAGCGACTTAGCCGGGGTTGTCATGGCTGCGGGGAGTCGCGTGTCTCGCTTCAAGCCAGGCGACGAAATTTTCGCCAGCATTTTCGACAGGGGAACGGGTTCTCTGGCCGAATTTGCTGTAGTGCCTGAAGCCGCTGCGGCCATGAAACCCGCAAACCTGGATTTCGTGCAGGCGGCTTCGCTCCCGATGGTGAGCCTCACATCCTGGCAGGCGCTGACCGAGCGAGCCGGGTTGCAGCCTGGCCAAAAGGTTTTCATCCCGGCAGGTTCAGGGGGGATTGGCAGTTTTGCCATCCAGCTGGCGAAGTACCTTGGCGCACAGGTGGCCACGACGACCAGTACAGGAAACCTCGAATGGGTGAGTCATCTTGGCGCAGATGAAGTGATCGATTATAAAAAACAAGAATTTGAAAACGAGCTGAGTGGCTACGATATTGTTCTCGGTACTATCAGAGGCGCATTAATTGAAAAGTCTACCCAGATTCTTAAGTCGGGTGGAAAAATTGTTTCTCTTATCGGCCCGTTAGATACTGCTTTCGCACGGACCCGGGAACTAAATATCCTCATGCGTTTAGTGTTCAGCCTGATGAGCCACAAGATTATGCGCCTGACTAAAAAGCGAGGCCTGACCTATTCATTTCTTTTTGTCCGCCCTGATGGCAATCAGCTTAATCAGATCTGTATGCTCATGGAAAATGAACAAATCAAGCCCGTGATCGACAAGGTATTTACTTTTGCAGAAACAAAGGAAGCTCTGACCTATCTGCGGAATGGCCATGCGAAGGGCAAAGTCGTCGTTAAGATTCACGAGTCATAATGATTGAGTTAAATTCTTTAATTAAATCTTTAGAAAAAAACTCTACAAATGTGACAGTAATTTCAAGGCCATTCCGATAGCGATACTCATACCAGTGAACGTCTGCTTCTTGCTCAAAGCGGACATCAGCAGGTCTGATTCGCTCTGCACCAACACCAACACCAACACCAGTTAAGGCTGGTTTGCACTCCGTATAGCGTTCCAGTGCGATAGATAGTGTCGAATGATGAAATAGCGAAGCGAGAGAACGTTTGGCCATAAGGACATTAAAAAGGTCCCGGTTTGCCTTAACGGCGTTTTGATGCCTATTCCAGCAAATAAATAAGCACTTTAAAGATGAACTGATTCTTACTAGTTGACAGCTCATCGACACCTATGTCAGACGATATTGTTTCAGCACGGTGGCTAGCCAGAAATTGACGAATTTTTCATCGCAAAGATTCTTAACCAAGATGTTCAGACGCTCATCAAGTAAGGTTTAGACGCCACTATTGGGCGGGGCAGATCTAAGCCACCATAGTAGCTATATATGAATTTGATGGGCTTCTTCCATGATTTGGATAAGTGGCCAAATATTTTAAATGCGTACATATACGTGTACAGAATTAAATTGCGACCTCGAAAATAATTTCATAACATAATGAAACAAAAGTAGTTATTTAATCTTGCTGTCATATTCCTGAGTGATGAATGGGGAGGTTGTCTGCCTCCGATGGGAATAATACTAACTCAGGTTATCATATAGTTATTAACTATTAGTGCGGCAATGGTGATCATGCTAATTGTTTGTCTGTGAGTCAGAAAGCTCCCGTGCCGTTTCCATGATTAACGTCCTGAACCAGCGATGGGCTGGATCGCTGCGATAACGTGTATGCCAGCCCATTTCCACAGGAAACGTGCCGAGATCGACAGGTGCGGGAACAATTTTGAGTCGCGGATCCCGGGAAAGGTGCTGACAGATCAGACGTGGCAGGGTGGCGCAATAGTCTGTGACTGCAATCATTTCTGGCACGGCGAGAAAATGTGTCACGGATACGGCAACCTGACGACGCAGACCGCGCTGTTCAAGCGCCTGATACAATCCTGCACGCATACGGCCAGGTGGCAGAACATTGACGTGTTTAAGCTGCTCATACTGTTCGGCACTGAAGCTATCGCCTGCAAACGGATGATCTGCGCGTAATACACAGGCCAGACTCTCATTCATCAGGTGCTGCACCACCAGATTATCGGGAGGATCAACGATTCGACCCAGCACCATATCGGTGTTGCCGGAAATGACGCCGGTTTCGGTGACGTCATTGCCAAAAGGGGTGAGGCGAAGCCTGACATTAGGTGCTGAAGTCCGCAGGCGAGCCACAATGGCAGGCATCATGATGAATTCAACGTAGCTATTCGGTGCGAGAGTAAATAGCCGTGTGGCATGCAGGGGATCAAAATCCTGCTGGCCCAGAATCATTTTATCGATGGATGACAACGCCGATCCAACCACCTGAGCCAGCTGTTCGGCTTTTGGTGTCGGGCGCATCCCATAACGTTCACGAATAAATAGCGGGTCGTTGAGTGTCTCACGAAGCCGGTTCAGTGCATTAGATAGCGCCGGCTGGGTGATACCCAGTCGTTCTGCTGCGCGAGTAACGTTACGCTCTTCCATCATGACCAGCAAAACTGGCAGTAAATTCAAATCGTATTTCATTGAGCTATAATGCTATGTGAATAGCTGAAATTGAAGAGATAAATTTCATAAATATTCTTAAGCCCGCCATGATTAATGGGTCACGCCGTGACTGGCGGCTTACACGCAGATTTTGAATATTCTTACACCTGAAACCGACTGACTGTTATATGGAGCGTAAATGAAAATTTTAATGGTTTTGACCTCGCATGATGAGTTGGGTACCACTGGCAAGAAGACCGGTTTCTGGCTGGAAGAACTTGCCGCGCCTTACTATGCCTTTCTTGATGCGGGTGCTGACATTACGCTGGCGTCGCCAAAAGGCGGACAGCCGCCACTTGATCCAAAAAGTGATGAGCCCGATTCTCAGACCGATGAGACCCGTCGCTTCCATGCTGATTCTGCTGCTCAGGCTGCGCTGGCTTCGACTGTCAGACTTGATACGGTGAACCAGGATGCATTTGATGCCGTCTTCTATCCTGGCGGTCATGGACCGTTGTGGGATCTGGCAAATGACAAACACTCCATTTCATTGATCGAACAAACGCTGCAGGCTGGCAAACCGGTTGCACTGGTTTGTCATGCTCCCGGTGTCCTGCGTGATGTGAAAAATGCGGATGGCACGCCTCTGGTTAAAGGCAAAAAAGTTACTGGCTTCACAAACAGTGAAGAAGAGGGCGTTGGCCTGACGGACGTAGTACCGTTCCTGGTAGAAGATGCATTAAAACAGAATGGCGGTATCTACTCACGTGGCGATGACTGGCAGTCCTACACGGTTCAGGATGGCCTTCTGATTACTGGTCAGAATCCGGGTTCATCGGCTGAGACCGCAAAAGTGTTGCTGGCAAACCTGAAAAAATAAAGCAGGTTTTGGCATACACTGGTTGAGGGGCGCCTGCGGGCGCCTTTTTTATTACCGCCGTGCGTGGAAAATAAATAGTGACCTGCTGAATTATTTATATCGAATAGATTAGGCTTCAATTATTCTTAACCTTTAGAGGAAATCTGCGGGCTTGTGCAGAGATTAAATAATTAGTAAACCCTTCTACTGCAGATATAAACATGTCTTTAATAACAGTGTTGACATCGTTTTTTATATGCGTAAAGTAGAACTCATCAGCGGCATGAAGCAGCCCTGATACACCAGAAACCTGCGGTGTTAAGCGTAAAAGGTGTCGACGAATATTGGTTTAGCATCGTCGGCGGTTCTGTTAAACATTGTTCTTTGAAACTAAACATTAGTTAATGATAACCCTGTTAAATGGAGTCGAAGTAAGTTTTAAGGTGTTGTAATATGTAGTTTGCAGTATCGCGTCGCGATGATGTAAGGCCTCGTAGTTCTGAACGTTACGTTACGACAGGATACGATTGCGGTTTAAACGTCGTAATGAAAGTAAGGCAACGCATCAAAGAGTATATATCGCGATGGGGGTGTACAGATTTATACGGGCCTGACCTGTCTTTGTCTCCTGAAAGACTATCAGGTGGTGAAAACCGCTAATGGTAATGACATTTTTCTTTCGTGATCATTATTATCCGCAGGATCTGTTCATAAATAGTAGTATCGAAGCAGTACCTTTCAATTAAGTTAGTTAATGGTAAACGTTAAATCTGTCGTACCTTAAAAGCCCTGGCTATTTCAGTCAGGGCTTTTATCATTTAGTGCCTCTGATATCAGCCCCCGATTTTAAGACTCAGATGTATACAGTCTTTCAGACTAATGACGACGACCCGTCAATTCATTTATCTTCAACAATGTATGACCGGTTTGAGAGGCTCTGCTTTATGTCTGGATGAATTCAATTCACTTGCGGTTTTATCAAATAAATAAAAAACGGTCCCCGATTTTTTATTTATCAGAAATATTTCTGGCAGCATATGGCAAAAAAAAGAATCTGCGCCATAGTCTAAATTCACTGACCTATTGTGCTAAAGCCTGTTTTTGACATTCATCCGTGCATTTCAAATGCGCTTTTTTAACAGAGGTTAACATGTCAGGAGAATCTCCAGAGAATATCGCCAGCGATCTGTCTGAGTTCATTGGCACGCATTTTGTTTATACCTATGATAATGGCTGGAAATATGAGTGGTATGCTCGCAATGAAACTACCTGTGACTACCGTATCCATCAGGGATTGGTAGGTGGTCGGTGGGTAACCAACCAGAAAATGCACGCGGTGCAATTTGCGCCAGGCATCTACAAAGTTGACTGGCATGAACCTACCGGCACCTGCGTCAGTCTGTTGTTTGATTTGAATCGCACTCTGCTTCATGGAACGATCTTCTTCCCACAATGGATTGCGGGGGAAGGCCAGCATCCGGAGAAAACCATCTGCTATCAGAATGACTTTATCGATGATATGCACCGCTTCCGCGATGAAGGTCCGGCCTATCCGTACGTAATTATTCCTGAGTTTGCGAAAGTGACTTACATGAAAAACGAAGGGCCTGATAACGATAGCGTAATCAATCAGGCACCTGGACAGATGCCGTCTGATTATTTTGATAATAAGTAACTAAGCCGTCTACCCGCTCACTGCGAGCGGGTAGCGTCTGCCTGACGCGCCAGCGTGCGGGCCAGAATAGATGAGTAGAGTGGTTTTCCTCCCAGGAACTGTGCCAGTAGCGTAGCGCCCAGACAGGTAATGATCATCGGCAATATCAGCTGATAGTTATCTGTCATTTCCAGTACCAGCACAATGCCGGTGAGTGGTGCTCTTACCGAAGCCGCGAACAGTGCGCCCATCCCTGCGATAGCAAAAGTACCCGCATCAAGATGGTAAAACGGAAACAGATCCGTCATTGCCACCCCAAATGCTGTACCGAGTAGTGTCCCTAATGCCAGCATCGGGGCAAAGATACCGCCGGGTGCACCTGACCCAAAACAGAGCAGAGTCGTTATCAGCCTGACCAGGAAGATAACCAACAGCAGGGTGAACGGGAAGAGACCATGAACCGCCTGGGGAATCAGTTCAGAACCGCCGCCTGCGCCTGGAGCGAACATAAGAGCCAGAATGCCGCAACCCCCGCCCAGCAATGCGCCTGCCAGTACCACACGTGCCGTTTTACCCGCGTAAAAGCGGGCAAAAAGATCCTGCGTGATGAATATCAGACGGTTAAATAAGACGCCGACCATACCGATAACCATACCCAGTATCAGATAGAGCCACAGCGTCTGCACTGGCGCATCAGCCAGCTTGCCAACGGAGATGACTGCCTGTTCGCCGTTGAAATAGCGAAACACGATGCTCGCCATAATGACGCCGGTAAACACAGCTTTAATCGAAATCAGGTTATAACGAAACTGCGGGCGCATCTCCTCGATGATAAACAGGATGCCCGCCAGCGGTGCATTGAAAGCAGCAGCCAGACCGGCGGCCGCACCGGTAGCCAGCAGCGTATGTCGGGCTTCATTACTGCGCATTCCCAGAATATCAATGACCATGCGTCCTATGTTCCCGCCCAGCTGTACCGTTGGGCCTTCCCGGCCCAGCACCATTCCGGCACCCAGCGTGCCCATGCCGCCAAAGAATTTCACGGGAATGACCCGCCACCACCGCACAGGTCTTAGCTCTTCAAGCGCCCCTTCAATTTCAGGAATGCCCGAGCCACCCGCTTCGGGAGCATAACGTCTGACGAGAAAATAGCCGACCATCGCCAGCAGAGCCGAGATGGCAAAGGCAGTAGCGTAGAGTATCCAGCCTTGTAACTGCCCTGAAGTCAGCGTGTCGGCACGCCACTGCTGGATGGTTTCAACGGCGCGTGCAAATGCCACGCCTGCCAGGCCAACCAGCGAACCGACCAGCGCAGCACAAAACAGCATCGCCAGCGGCGTTTTATCACGATAGAGAAGGGCGCGGAACATCCGGCTACGCGCTGCAATGGAGCGAGGAACATAAACCGGCTGCGGTGATTCTTCGTTCATTAAGACATTCTTGTTTAAACAAACCAGCGTGCCAGTTTACTGAGTGGTAAAGTGAAAACAAACGCCAGGATCAATTTCGCCTGAGGAAAAGTGTTACTCGGTTTGTGGTGGACAAACCACTTGTGCCACGCGTTCGCGATAGGCTGGATTGTCATGATTTTTCAGGGCCTGCACCGCTGCTTTTAATGTTGCCTGATTCTGTTCCATGTTCTGTTTATCGTTGATAAACGTCTGCCGCAATTTTTCATCAGATACGGCGGGCAATATCTGACACTTCTGGCGCAGATCATCCGTTATTTGCTGCTGCCGCAGAGCAAACTTCAGGGTGTCATACGGCGCGGCGACCACAACCAGTGGGCTTAACAGCGGCAGAATAAAAAGCGTATTGCGGATCACGTTCATGATGATCTCCTCACTGCTGAATCAATAATGGCCGTTCAGCAGCTTCGATTGGAATAAATCGCATTGAGTGATTAGTCTGAGCACAGCACCATCAACCGGTGGCGGTCATATCGCCACGGCTGACGCAATAATCATAGCAATACTGGCGCAACAGGGAGCTGATATGCAGCCACATTCCACTGAAATTCTCACCACTGACTGCTGTATTGTGGGTGGTGGTCCTGCGGGATTAATGCTGGGCTATCTTTTTGCCCGCGCGGGACTGCGTGTCATAGTGATCGAAAAGCACGCCGATTTTCTGCACGATTTTCGTGGTGATACCATCCACCCCTCGACGCTGGAAATTATGCATCAGCTCGAACTCCTGGACGCTTTCCTGAGGCTACCGCATCAGCGTGCTGAAAAGCTGGAGGCGGAGATAGCAGGACAGAGCATTACAATGGCTGATTTCTCACGTTTGCCGGTTCAGTGTCGCTTTATTGCCTTTATGCCTCAGTGGGATTTCCTGAACTACATGGCAGAACAGAGCATCCGCTATCCCGGCTTCAGTCTGCTGCAATCAACGTCGTTTGAGTCGCTGAAATATGAGAATGGCACGGTCAGTGGCGTGACGGCTTCTCGTGGGAATCAGCAGCTGCATATCACATGTAAACTGGTGGTCGGTGCCGATGGCCGCCATTCCCGTGTGCGCGAAGCGGCCGGGCTGACGGGACAGGAATTTGGCGCAGCGCGCGATGTTATATGGTTCCGCTTAAGTAAGCAGCCACAGGATCCCGACATTGGGATGGGACATAAAGGACCCCGTCAGAACTTTATCGTTATCGATCGCGGTGATTACTGGCAGTGCGGGCTGACTATTCCGAAAGGAGAGTTTGAAGCGAAACAGGCTGCCGGACTCGACGCGTTTAAAGCAGAGGTTGTGGCACTATCACCTTTTGAAGCGACGCGCATGGCAGAAATCGAGAGCTGGGAGGCGTTTAAGCTGCTGTCGATACGTATTGACCGGCTGGATAAGTGGGCCAGACCCGGCGTGCTCTGTATTGGTGATGCGGCTCATGCCATGTCGCCAATTGGCGGGGTGGGTGTAAATCTGGCGATTCAGGATGCAGTTGCGACGGCCAACCTCCTGACGGAATCCCTGAAGCGGGGTGAACTGCAACTGCGCGATCTGGAAAATGTGCAGAAACGACGTCAGTTCCCTACCGTCGCCACGCAGTTTCTTCAGATTAAAATGAGTCGCAACAAAGCAAAAAGAAAACCCTCGGGCAGTAGCAAGATTCCTGCGATTATCCGTCGCCTGCCATTCTTGCGTTTCGTGCTGGGACGCCTTATTGGTCTTGGCTTCAGGCCGGAGTCGCCACAGGTTGCGCGCGTGAAAGAAGAGCGTTAAATGGTTTCGACAGCGATCATATATCGTGCGACACTGTTTCGCTGTGAAAGTACTGTCAGATTGAGCCGTTATTTATCTGATAATTGGGCGTTAATTGAGCATTTGTAAGCTAAATTATTTCGATTTTTGCGCCTGCATAAGAGAGGTTTCAGTGCATAACGAGCAAAACGGCAGCGACGTAAAACGTCTTAGTGCAATTAAGGCACTTTTGTCACCAGATGAAGCACGGGACAAAGTGCTGGAGAGATTTGTTAATCTCGCCAGCCAGGTGCTGGGTATTTCAGGCAGTTTTATTTCGATTGTTGACGACCACAATCAGTATATTAAAGCGTCTCGTAACTTTGATCTTAAGCAATCGACCCGTGATGAGTCTCTCTGCCGCCATGTTATTGATGGTGAAGGGCACCTGGTCGTGTATGACACCTTACTGGATGAGCGCTTTGTTACTCACCCGTTTGTTAAAGGCGACCCGCATATTCGCTTTTATGCCGGCGTTTCGCTGCAGAACCTCGACGGTGCCGTGCTGGGCACACTCTGTGTAACTGATACGCAGCCACATCCCTTTGCGGATGACAAACTCGTCACGCTGCGCTCACTGGCTACGCTGGTTTCCTCTTTTCTGGATGCCTGGAATAACGCGGGTTTTGCCGACGTTATTACGCATCTGCCGAATCGTCCCCGCCTGATTCGTGATATTCATCAGCTGACCCTGACCGCGCCTCATAGCCGTTTTCGCCTGATTCTTATCGACTGTCTCGATATCATTCGCGCTTATGAACTTACGCGCGCGGTAGGCGTTGCGCCGATGGAAAAACTCCTGAAGCAGATGGCGCAGGATGTCGCAAACCGGCTCAAACTGCCGGAGAATGAAACACTCTATTCGTTTGCACCTGGCCGTTTCGCCATCGTTCAGCCCTATTCGGATCGGTTTACAGCACACAATATGCCCGACCTGTTTAAAGGCATGAAGGCCGACCTGGCGGAAAACATTACGCTCGATCTGAATGTCTTTACTGGCGAAACAGAGTTTGTTCCGGGCCAGATGAATGCGAATGAAACCATACGTCAGGCCGTGAGCGCGCTGCATGAGGCCATTGATGAAAACATCAATGCAATGTCGTTTGACGAGAGTTACGACTCGCGGCGCACCGATGATTTTATGATCATGAACGATCTGGCTCAGGCGCTGAATAAAGATGAAGAGCTCTATCTGGCCTGGCAGCCTAAAGTGTGCCTCAGAACTGGTAAGACGGTCGGGCTGGAGGCGCTGATTCGCTGGAATCATCCTGAGCGAGGTGAGCTCTTTCCATCCGAATTTATTCCGTTAGCGGGTAAAACCAACCTGATTTCCGATCTGACCAACTGGGTTATCGATCACACCGTTGAACAACTGGCGCGCTGGAATCGCGAATATGATCTGATTCCGGTCTCAATCAACGTCAGTGAGCGCGATTTCGCCAGGCCCGATTTTGCCGATGAGCTGGTGGCTAAACTCGCGGCCGCTCAGTTGCCTAACGCTATCCTGGGCATTGAGTGTCTGGAGAATGAACTGATCACCAAAAGTGATGTGGCGATAAAAGGGCTGGAAGCGCTGAAATCTCACGGTTTTGTGATCTCACTGGATGATTTCGGCACCGGTTACAGCAACATTAGCTATTTGCAGGATATCCCGCTGGATGTGATTAAAATTGACCGGTCACTGATCTCGCGTATGGGTGAGGATGACGCATCGAAAATCATCGTCAGATGCATTATCCAGATGCTGAAAGAGCTGAATTATACCGTGCTGGCTGAAGGCGTCGAAACGGAAGCGACGCTGGGATTACTGAAAACCTACGGTTGCGATCAAATTCAGGGTTACTTCTTCTCAAAACCGCTGCCCGCCAGTGACATTGAACACTGGTTGTTTCAGAAGTCTCATTAATAACCTGCCCGCAGCGCTCGCTGCGGGCGCTTATCACTCACTGCCGATAGCGTAGCGCTGAACCGGCGTGATGCCTTTAATCAGCTTGTTATCAAACAGAAATTGCTCATAAGCCTGATAGCGTGCACGATCCAGTTTTGCCGGATCGGCGGCGAACAGCGGCAGCGTGGCACGCCATGCCTGATGGTTTAGCGGTGTATTCAGCTCAGGATGCTCGCGGGCAAAGATCAGCCAGTTCTCCTCAGGATGCGCCTGCAGCTCCGCATTTCCCTTCTTCAATGCCCGCAGAAACTTCTGAATCTTCTCCGAGTGCGCCTCGTCACGGTTGGCGACGATAATCAGCTCGTCATAAGCGGGAACACCATAATCCTCGACGTTAAGCACCACGGGTTCTTTGCCGGCAAGTTTCAACTCCAGCGCTTCAATATTGCGATAGCCGCCGATAACCGCATCTACCTGGCCGGTCATCAGGGCGCTGGTGAGCTGAAAATTAACGTTAATCAATTTGACCTGATCGGCTTTGACGCCGTCATGGGCCAGCATGGTCGCCAGCGTCGCCTGCTCAATGCCACTCACTGAATAGCCGATGCGTTTACCTTTTAAATCCGCCGGTTTTTTCACCGTTTTGTCTAACGTCATCAGTGTGTTCAATGGCGTGTCAATCAACGTGCCCACCCGCATCAGTGGCAATCCCTGATCGGCGAAGAAATGCAGCTGAGGCTGATAGGTAATGGCTAAGTCCGCCTGCTTTGCCGCGACCAGACGTGGCGGCAGGGCCGGATCGGAAGGCGGCACGATATTTACCTCCAGTCCTTCAGCGGCAAACGCGCCGGTCTGCTGCGCCACCATAATGGGCGCGTGATCGGGATTGATATACCAGTCGAGTACCAGCGTCAGTTTTTCCATCGCCTGAACCTGAGTGGTTAAGGTGGCGCTGAAGAGCAGGGTTAACAGGGGCAGTTTAGTCATGGGATTTCTCATTTTAAGGGTCATCAAATTGTCTCAGGAGCCCAGCTAATCAGGCGGCGCAGCAGGCGATCGATAGTCAGCCACAGGGCGAGGGTCATCAGCACCAGAATGAACAGGGCAGCGAAACAGAGGTCGCTCTGCATCCGGGCATTGGCATTCAGCATCACGAAACCCAGCCCTTCCGCTGAGCCGACCCATTCGCCGATAATTGCCCCTATCGGCGCGACGGCCGCCGCCATCCGTAACCCTGAACCCAGCGCAGGCAGCGCCGCTGGCAGCCTGACATGGCGCAGTTGTGCTGAAGGAAAAGCGCCCATAGTGCGAGCCAGGTCAAGGTAGCCGGGCGTAACGCGGCGCAGGCCATCAAAAAAGCTGGAGGTTACCGGGAAGAAGATCACCAGCACGGCCATCGCGACTTTGGCGCTCATGCCAAAGCCAAACCAGAGAACCAGCAGCGGAGCCAGCGCAAATACCGGAATCGCCTGGCTGGTGATCACCAGCGGCATCATCCAGCGCTGTAACCACGGTGAATAGGTCATGCCCAGCGCCAGCACACCACCCAGCAGCACGCCGAGCGCCATGCCGCTGAGGATCTCGGTCAGGGTAATCAGAGTGTGATAGCTGAGATAGTCAGCGTTCTGCCACAGCGCAATAGCGACTGCAGCGGGCGAGGGCAGCAGAAAGGCGGGAATGCAGGTCAGCGTGGCCAGCCACCATGCTGCAATCAGACCGGCAAACAGCGTAATTCCACGACGCAAACGGACGAAACGTGTGCTCATCTGGCTATTCCGCTTAGCTGTTTCAACAGTGCGGCCTGACTTCGTATTAAGCCGGCGTCATCGGCTGCCCTTGGCGGCAGGCCCTGTAGTGGTGGAGAGGCTTCGATTCCCGCCGCACCGATCACCAGCAGGTGATGACTGAGACGACAGGCTTCGGCGGCATCGTGGGTGATCAGCAGCACCGTGTGACCGACCAGCACCTCCGCCGCCAGCATCTGAATCTCATGACGGGTCAATGCATCCAGCGCGGAGAATGGCTCATCCATTAACACAACAGGCTGACGCGTGTAGAGAGTGCGGGCCAGCGCAGCGCGCTGACGCATCCCGCCGGAGAGTGTAGCGGGGCGCGCGCGGGCGCTCTGGCTCAGCCCAACCCTTGCCAGCAGATACTGCGCCCAGTCGCGATCGGCTTTCTCGCCTTTCAGCCGACTGGCCAGGCAGACATTTTGCTCAATCGTCAGCCACGGATAGAGCAAATCCTGTTGCCCCATCCAGGCGATGCGTCCGGTCAGCGGAAGGCCATCGCTGCCGCTAATCTGTCCCGAACTGGGTGGCGTAAGACCGGCAATGACACGCATCAGGCTGCTTTTGCCTGCACCGCTGGCACCCAGTAACGCCGTAAATTTACCCCCGGCGATCTCCAGATCAAGCTGACTGAAAAGTTGTTGCTGACCCAGCGTAAGGCTGAGCTGGCGAACTGAAATACCTGGCGGTGTGGCATTGCACAGCTGGCTCATGGTCTGACCCGAAGATCGGCAGCGTGATCTATCCCCATTTGCCAGAATGCCGCTTCCAGCCGGGTCGCAGTGGTGAAAATCTCCGCCAGCCGATCAAAACGTTGTTCTCCGGCGCGCTGCTGAGCCAGCGTTTCAAAAAGTATCAGTGACGAGCCTACCCCGGCCAGATAGGCTTCATCGCCGTAATTTTCAATCCATTCGGCGTAAGGGTTGCCCTCAATGCGCGTCGCAGGATCATCCAGCAAAGTCAGGCCGATTTCAGCGTAACCGGCAACACAGGGCATCAGCGCCGTTATGAGCTCCAGTGCATCGCCGGTGTGACCGGCATCCAGCACATAACGGGTGTAATTGAGCGTTTCCGCTGCTTCGGGTTCGCGTGCCATTGTTGCCTCGCTGATGCCCCATTGCTGGCAGTAAGCGAGGTGCAGCGGCAGTTCACCGATAATCGCGTTAAGTGATGCCGTAGCGCGTCGTAGAGCGTCAGGCTCAGAGAGTTTGCTGATCAGCAGACCCCAGGCACGGGCGAAGTGGAGCAGGAACAGATAATCCTGGGTGAGATAGTGACGGAAGGCGGCAGGAGGCAGCGTACCCTGACCGAGTTGCTGCACAAAATCGTGCCTTACATAGGCGTGCCATTGCGTGCCCGCCTGCTGGCGCAGACGACCATAGAAACCGGTCTCGAAAAGCGGATGTGACATGGGATCTCCATTAAAAGGGAGATCCGGGCATACGGTCTGGAACAGGGGATAGTGCAGGAAATGAGACAGAAAATCTGCCGACCCGTCCCTTCGCTGGCATGACCCAGATCAGGTTCAAAGGGTTCGGCTTTCGCCATCTCAGCCCATGACAGGACACCCCTCGGAGACATTCGTTATACGATAATTAGTGCCTGAGCACAACGGATGCGTCAGTGTTATGCTCAGGCACGTTTGCTACGCGACAGTGCATTCAGATGTGCTTTTTAAGTGACAGTGTCACTCAAGATCTGCGCCATTACTGGCAATCACTTTCTTATACCACCAGAATGATTTTTTTCGCGTACGCGCCAGCGTGCCGTTACCCAAATCGTCGCGGTCTACGTAGACGAAACCGTAGCGCTTGCTCATTTCGCCGGTCGAGGCGGCAACCAGATCGATACAGCCCCAGCTGGTATAACCCATCACCGGCACGCCATCTTCAATGGCGTCGCCCATCGCGCGGATATGTTCACGCAGATAGCTGATGCGGTAATCGTCATTAATCTCGCCATTCGCGTCGACTTCATCGCGTGCGCCCAGGCCATTCTCCACCAGGAAGAGAGGCTTCTGATAGCGGTCATACATCATGTTCATCGTGATACGTAACCCCAGCGGATCGATGCCCCAGCCCCAGTCACTGCGTGGCACATGGGGATTAGTCAGGGATTTCACCACGTTGGCGGCGCTACTGTTCTGCTCGTTCATTTCTGCCGACGCGCAGCGCGAAGCGTAGTAACTGAATGAGACAAAATCGACGCTGTTTTTCAGAATGTAGGCATCACCGTCAGCGATCTCCAGCGTCACCCCTTTTTCACGGAACACGCGGGCAGCGTAAGCCGGATAGGCACCGCGCGCCTGCACATCTATAAAAAAGAGGTTTTCGCGGTCTTTCTCCAGTGCAGCCCAGACATCTTCCGGTTTGCTCGACCAGGGATAGAAATTGCCGCCGGCCAGCATGCAGCCGACCTGATTGACCGGATTCACTTCATGCGCGATTCGCGTAACCAGCGCGCTGGCAACCAGTTCATGATGTGCCGCCTGATATTTTACCTGGTCTCTATTCTCGCCGGGTTCAAAGACCAAGCCAGCCCCGGAAAACGGACTGTGCAGCAGGATATTGATCTCGTTGAAGGTCAGCCAGTATTTCACCAGTCCATCAAACGCCTCGAAACAGCTTCGTGCGTAACGGGCAAAAAAATCGACCATTTTGCGATTGCGCCATGAGCCATATTCCGTGACCAGATGCATCGGGACATCAAAATGGCAAAGCGTGACCAGCGGTTCGATATTGTATTTCCGGCACTCTTCGAAGACCGCACGATAAAACGCAATGCCTTCCGGATTAGGCGTCAGTTCGTCACCGTTAGGATAGAGCCGGCTCCAGGCAATTGAGGTGCGGAACACGCTGAACCCCATTTCGGCCATCAGCGCAATATCTTCCGGATAGCGGTGATAGAAATCGATAGCGTCATGACTGGGGTAGAACTCGTCGTCACGCAGGGCAAAACGTTTTTCCAGACCCAGTTTAACCGGCATCCGGTTTGGGCCATGCGGGATCATATCGACGGTGGTTAAGCCCTTTCCGCCCTCACGAAAACCACCTTCACTCTGGTTAGCGGCCAGCGCGCCGCCCCATAAAAACCCTTGCGGGAACCTTGAATCAGACATGCAATCCTCTTTTTTGGGTCAGCCTGACCCTTTTCCTAATGGCTATTGATCGCGTTAGCGCGTTCGGTAGCAGGCGCAGGTTGCGCAGCGCTTTCGGGTTCTGTCTCAGGAATATCCTCGAAGCCTAACAGTAGCGTCAGCACGAATGACAACACCACCGAGAGCACCATGACCGCACCGACCCAGACAATACTCATGGGATTGGTGGGATCGAAGAACTGTACGCTGGTAAAGAGGCCGGGTGAGGCCATCGAGTGGCTGGCCAGCCCGCCAATGCCCGCAACCGCGCCACAGATAAAACCACTGATCAGACAGGCGATCAGTGGGCGTTTCAGGCGCACTGCAACGCCATACAGCGCCGGTTCTGAAATCCCTGCGATAATGGCTGATGCCGCAGCTGCCAGTGCGGTCTGGCGCAGTTCACGGTTTTTAGTGCGGAACGCCACCGCCAGCGACGATCCGCCCAGCGACAGGTTGGCGCCGATCTCTGACGGCATCACCATGCCTTCTTTGCCGGTTTCGGCAATGGTCTGGATAATGGTTGGTGTGAAAACCCGGTGCATACCGGTCATCACCAGCAGCGGCCAGAGAGCGCCCATAATCGCAACCGAAAGCCAGCCAAGGTAGCCATGGACGGTGTAGACCAGCGCGGAGATGCCGCTGCCGATCCAGATACCAATCGGGCCAATCAGCACAATCGCAATGGGTGCCGCAATCAGCACAATCAGCATCGGTTTCAGGAAGTTTTTAGTGACCGCAGGGGTGATGCGATCCACGCCTCGTTCAATGTGTGACAGGATCCACGTCATCACCAGCGCCGGGATCACCGTATAGGTGTATTTCACCGCGGTGACAGGTATGAAAGCGAACTCGACCGGCTGACCCTGCGCCGCTTTTGCCATCAGCTCAACAAAATTGGGATGGACCAGAACGCCGGCAATGGCAATCGCCAGCGACATATTAGTTTTGAACTTCAGCGCCGCTGAGGCGGCAACCATGATCGGCAGGAAGAAGAATGCCCCGTCGCCAATGACGTTGAGGATCACCAGCGTTGATGAACCTTTTTCAAACACGCCCGCCATATCAAGAATCATCGCCAGCAGTTTCACCATGGACCCACCAATAATGGCTGGGATCAATGGCGACATGGTGCCCACCAGCGCATCCAGAATGCCTGCGCCAATACTTCTCAGGGTAATTTTGCGTTTCACCGGCACAGTCGAAGCTGCGCCGGGCGATCCCAGTTCCAGCACCGCCTGGTAAGCCTGCGATACGTTATTCCCGATGATCACCTGGTACTGGGTATCGTTGTGTACCACGCCCATGACACCTGTGATGGCTTTAAGACGTGGATAGTCGACCTGTGTTTGATCCTTCAGGACAAAACGCAGGCGGGTCATGCAGTGAGTGACGGCTTCGATATTGGTGAGGCCGCCAAGCGCATCGACAATGGCGCGTGACACCTCGGCATAGTTCATGGGCATGATCGCTCTTCTCTGTAGGGTAAATCGGTCAAAATTTTTATGTTTTTAATGCCTGCAAGCAAACAAATAGGAAACCGGTTTCACAAAATCATGAAGGTCTTTACGTTCGGCGACAAGAGTATAAATCGGGCAGATTTCTATTTTGTGAAGTGCATCACCTGCTAAATGTGATGATGTGCGTATACATACCGGGTAAATATTTCCAATATTGAGAGGCTTAGGTAGACTGCAGGACGACGTAGCAAAGGAGCATCACCATGACAACGATTCAGGAAGTAGCAATTAAGGCGGGCGTTTCAAAAGCGACAGTGTCACGTGTGCTCTCCGGTAATGGCTACGTCGGACAGGAAAAACGTGAAAGGGTGTTGAAGGCGATTGCAGAAACCGGGTATCGGCCTAATTTGCTGGCCCGCAATCTGGCGACAAAAACGTCTCAGACAATCGGACTGGTCATCACCAACACGCTTTACAGCGGCAGCTACTTTACTGAGTTAATGGCCCACTCCGCACGCATGATGGAGCAGCAGGGCCGTCAGCTGATTCTGGCGGACGGCAAGCACACCGCCAGGCAGGAAGAGGCGGCCATTCAGTTTCTGCTCGATCTACGCTGTGACGGCATCATCATCTATCCGCGCTTCCTCAGCATTGACGCGCTGGATGCGATTATCTCCAGCCACAAACAGCCCATTCTGGTTATTAACCGGCGGCTGCGCGTCAACCACAGCTACTGCATTTACAGCGATCAGCACGCCAGCAGTGCCACGGCCGTGGGCTATCTGCTGAACCAGGGACACCGCGATATCGCATTTATTACCGGTTCGCAGGATTCCCCTACCGGTGTTGAGCGCCTTAACGGTTATCGTGCTGCGCTGGCGGCAAAGGGCCTTAACGCTGACGACCGCCATATTGTGGCGGGTAAATGGACGGCGCAGAGCGGTATGGCTGCCGTCGACACGCTCCTTGAGCGCAACGTGTCATTTACTGCGCTGGTGGCGAGTAATGATGAGATGGCGATTGGTGCAATCAAACGCCTGACCGAGTGCAACATTGCAGTGCCCGATCAGGTCTCGGTAATAGGCTTTGATGATATCCCGCTGGCACCCTATATCACGCCGTCATTATCGAGTATGAAGCTACCGGTCACAGAAATGATCGACGAGACGATCAACCGCCTGGTAACCATGCTGGACGGGGGTGACTGGCAGACTCAGGCGCCTTTCACGGCCAGCCTGATGATGCGGGACTCCGTGACTAAAGGCCCCTGGTCGGCTTAACCTGTCGCGATCTGTATCACCTCGATCCCCTGTTTGCTGAGTTGCACGACCGTCGCGGAATCCAGTGTCTCATCAGTAATTACCTGCCCGACCTGAAAGCCGGATGAGAGCGGATAGGGGTGAATCTGACCAAATTTAGACGCGTCAGTCAGTGCATAGCTTTCAGCGCCTTTCGCCAGCACTGCATCTACCACATCACAGCGCAGCATATTGCGGCCGGTGAAACCCGTCTCCGGATGCCAGCCATCCACACCAACAAACGCTTTGTGAAAATGGACCTGCTGAATGGAATAACGCGTCAGCGGACCCACAACGGATTCACTGCTTTTCTGCAATAATCCGCCAAGCACAATCACTTCACAGGCAGCCTCACGCAGAAGCTGGGCAATGTAGTGGCTGACGGTAATCAGCGTAAGGTCCGCACGGTCGGCCAGCGCCCGCGCCAGCAGCGCATTGGTACTGCCCCCTTCGATGAAAACCGACTCACCCGCCTGCACCAGGCTGGCCGCATGTCGTGCCAGCGCCTGCTTGGTAGAATAACGGGTATTCATGCGGGTGCCGACGTTATCGCTATCCAGTGCCAGCGCAGAGCCATGAACCCGGCGAAGTAGCCGATCACGTTCCAGCAGTGTCAGATCCTGGCGCACCGTCACTTCCGAAACTCCGGTATGCTGCGCCAGTTCACTGACAGTTACGCTGCCCCTGTCATTAACTAATTGAATGATCTGATGATGTCGCGGGTTCATAATCGCGCTTCGCCGTTAAATAAAAGAGGCAGTGTAACAGGGATTATCCCGCGCCGGTGCGCGACGCGGGGTTGCGTCAGGCTAAATTCAGAGACCGTCGGCCATTGAGGTTGAGATCTTCCGGCATGAAACGTTGCTCCCATTCTGCTTCATAGTCTTCAGGCGGGAAATCGGCCGGTGAACGTCCCTGCTCCAGCGCCTCTGCAACACGACGGGCATAAGCGCGGTTTTTCTCACACATCGGTGCTGCGGGGATATACATCACGTTGCCCCAGCCTTGTTGGTTCTCAACCGGTGCAACAGCGTGAATCACATCACAGTGCCACCACACGGAATCACCCGCCTCAAGAGCCGGTATTGAACAGAGCCCGGCAATCAGGTGAGGATGCCACTGTTCATTCACGGGCAATACCCGACCCGGCGCCACACCGCACAACTCATCTTCAGGCACATCCGAAAGCAGCGGACGCAGCAAAACGTAAGCCATCGCCTGCGGCACCGGCACCACATGCAACAGGCCCTGGCCGGGGATCATATCGGAGAGCGCGGTCCAGCCCTGAAAGGTGCGAAACACAGAACATTTGGTGGTGCCTGGCAGATCATATTCGTTTACGTCGGTACGGTGAGCCGCGTCCCAGGGATCGTATGCGGCAAATTCACCGTGGAACAGCTTACTGAAAACCTGCTGATAAGCGGGCAGCAACCAGCGTTCAAGTGCTCCTGAATCGGTGTGGGCACCCAGGCCTTTAGAGGTTGTACCCGGCAAGCGACGACGGATGCGGTCGGGATAGATAACGCTGACATCCGGATCAAACCACTGCTTGCCCTGGGAATTAAACGTCCATAGCCGGTTAAGAAAAGATTGTGCCTCTGCCATTGCCGGGCTCTGCCGCGCCTGCATTTGCGCCTGCGACCAGTAGATGGGATAGATTTCAGGACGGGAGGCAGCCAGGGTGCCAAAAAAGTCATCACCGGGCCCACGATACTGTTCATCAAAATGATTGTGATCCAGATAGTCGAGCATCGACTTATCCCAGGCCAGAGCCTGATTTCGTGCAAAATGCTGCTTAATCACCACACAACCGCGACGTTTAATCAGCAACCGGGTTTCATCTGAAACCTTTCCTTCAGTAATGTCCTGCATTGGCACGACCGGCCAGGCCGTGCCGGTTTGCGCTTCCTCTGTTTTTGCCTGCGCAATGGCAGTGGTGATGTTGTCGCAGACCTGTTTGAACAGAGCATCAACATCGCCGATTTGTTGACGTAACTGCTGTTTCATTTTGCGGATAGCGGTTTTGACGTCGTCAGGTAATGGGGTAGCCAGGGTTTCATCACGGATCATATTCTGCTCCTTTATCGTCATGGTTGAGTTTCGAATGTAATTTAAATAATCTTCATTCGTAATTTGTCGTTGAGCTTAACATTCTTTTAACGACATAAACCGTGCGCGCTAACACAACTGATGAACCGGAACGCTCTGAAATCCGTTAGCAATGTCACTATTTGCATTCTCATTAATCCACACAGCGAGTAAGCTTTATGAATCAAATCAATCAGCCGAAAGGACAGAACGGCGAACGTAAAGGGGCAGGCGAAATGGCGGTTAAGATGATTGCGGTGGATATGGACGGCACCTTTCTGGACGATAATAAGCAGTACAACGTCCAGCGGTTTTCACGTCAGTATGCGCTGCTGAAGCAGAAGGGCATTCGTTTTGTGGTGGCGAGCGGGAATCAGTACTACCAGCTCCAGCGCTATTTTCCCGACATTAAAGATGAAATCGCGTTTGTGGCAGAAAATGGTGCGTGGGTTTCGGACTGCAATGAAGAGATTTTCTGCGGCGAGTTAGCGCAGGAGAAAGTGCATAAGATCCTCGATATCCTGGCGCATGAACCCGACATCGCGGTTGTGGTCTGCGGACGTAATGGTGCGTATGTGCATGCATCCGCTTCAGACGAGATGATGGCGCAACTGGCAAACCATTATCACCGACTCGAAAAACGTGATGACCTTTATGCCATCGACGACACCATTTTCAAGTTCTCGCTGAAGCTGGAGCACGAAGGCGTAAATGCACTGCTGCAAAGACTGCACGCCACACTTGGCGAGCTGGAAAACATCATGCATCCGGTCTCCAGCGGCTTTGGCTTTATCGATCTCATCATTCCGGGTTGCCATAAAGCACACGGCATTGCGCTACTACAGGAAAAGTGGGGCATCAGTGACTGTGAAGTGCTGGCGATTGGTGACAGCGCCAATGACATTGAGATGCTGCGTCAGGCCTGCTATAGCTTCTCGATGGCAAATGCTGCTGAGGCTGTCGCCGCCGTGGCGCACTATCAGACACAGAGCAACAACGACGAAGGCGCGCTAAATGTGATTGCGCGCGTGCTGGCGCGCGAATTCCCGTTCGATTAATCCGTAACGTGCATCACTGGCGGTCATCTCCGCCACTCTCCTGATGGCTGCGCGCATGATTTTCCATTTCATCCAGCGCAGCCTGATTCTCCAGACCCCATTCATACATCTGCTCAATCGGTTCTGCAAAGGTATGGCCGAGTGGTGTAAGGCTGTACTCCACTTTCGGCGGGACAACCTGCCAGACATGACGCGACACCAGCCCGCGCTGCTCAAGCTCGCGCAGCGTCTGAATCAGCATCTTCTTTGAAATTCCCTGCAGGCTGCGCTCCAGTTCCCCTGTGCGCGCCCGATTTTCCGGCCAGTGATAAAGCGCATGCAGCACCATCGTGCTCCATTTCACGGAAAAGAGCTCAAGCAGGCGACGTGGTGGTGAGTCCGCATAAAAATAAAGTTTTCCTTCAACCCAGACCGGCACAGTCTCTCCTCACATTCATGGTAACCAAAAGGTAACTACTACCAAACAGGTTCCTGCATGTCTATAGTGGGCCGCTTTCTTTACGACCATCAGATGAGAAGAGGCAACAGATGAAAATTAACGCGCTGGTAGCCACCCAGTCAGATCAACCGTTAAAGGCGGGTCAGATTGAGTTACGTGACGTGCAGGCTGACGATGTCAAAATCGAAATCCTGTATTGTGGCGTCTGTCATTCTGACCTTCATATGGCACGGAATGAATGGGGCGTGAGCCGCTATCCACTGGTTCCCGGTCATGAGATTGTAGGACGCGTGGTGGATAAAGGTGACAATGTCACACGCTTTTCTGTCGGAGATACCGTAGGCGTGGGTGTTATGGTCGATTCATGCCGTGAATGCCATTTTTGCCAGCAGCAGGAAGAGCAATATTGTGAAGCGGGCTTCACACCAACCTATAACGGCACCGACAAATACACTGGCAATACCACCTTTGGCGGGTATGCGCAGCATGTCATTGTCAACCAGCATTTTGTGGTGACGGTACCCAACAATCTGGCGCTGAGCGCTGTGGCACCGCTGTTGTGTGCAGGTGTGACTGTCTGGTCACCGTTGCAGCATTTTAATGTTAAAGCAGGCGACCGCGTAGGTGTTATCGGCCTTGGCGGACTGGGACACATGGCGGTTAAGCTCGCCAGCGCATTGGGTGCAGAAGTCACTCTGTTTACCACTTCTCCTGCAAAAGGGGCGGATGCGCGCCGTCTGGGTGCTAAAAACGTGGTCATCTCGCGAGACGCGGCACAAATGGCAGCGTGTCAGGCCTCCCTGGATATCATTCTGGACTGTGTGGCTGCGGCTCATGATCTCGATCCTTACCTCAATGCGCTGAAAACTAATGGTCAGCTGGTGCTGGTCGGCATCCCCGATCAACCGCATAAGTCACCGAATGTCACCCCAATGGTGTTTCGCCGCCTGAGTATTAGCGGCACCTCAATTGGCAGCATTAAGGAGACGCAGCAGATGCTCGACTTCTGCGGTCAGCACAACATCACGGCTGACGTTGAGATGATCACCGGTGACGACGTTGAAAAAGCCTTTGAACGTATGCTGATTGGTGACGTGAAATACCGTTTCGTTATCGATATGCAGAAAACTCACTGGTAATGACGGCAGGCCCGCTATCAAAGCGGGCTTTCTGGCGGAGATTCGTCAGCGCTAAGTGGGGTATAATAAGGCCGTCATATAGTTACAACATACCAAGGTTGTGTTCGTTTCGCCTTTCATTGAATTCACTGCAAAAATGGGCCTGTCAGTAACAATGGCCAGATTGTGACAAAAAAATACCCGGCTCACAGTGGCCGGGTATCCTGATACCGCCGATGATCTTCGTTAATCCTGTTCTTTATCCGCGTCACGCTTTTCTGATTCCTCTTTATCCATCACATGGATGAAAGGCTTAAGCAACTGAATATCCAGAATCACATACACCATGGTGCTGATGAACAGCGAAATCACACTACCGAATACACCGCTGGTGGTGAATGTAAGATAGTTATAAATCACCAGCCAGGTTACACAGATAAACATCGCCAGCGAAATGGAGAGGTTAGGCACGGAGTAATTGCTGGTTCCGCCACCCTGGGTGTGTGTCACCTTGAACAGGTTTCCGATGGCGTATTTCTCCAGCACCAGAATCGTCTTTTCCCAATTACGCTGTTTACGCGCACTGGCGCGAGTCATGAAAAGATAAAGAATAGAGATGAAGAAACCGGAGAAGGCGATGAGTACCGGAATCGCTTCCAGCGCATAGGCAATACTTTTATGGCCCGTGCCCGGGGCGCTGAGATCAAGCGTCAGTGAAGCACCCAGCGCAGCATACAGAAAGAGAAACAGCAGCAGAAATGTCAGGCTACGTTTCCAGTCGCCATCGGCCTCTGCACCTTTTTGCTGAATAGCCAGCTGAAGAGATTGCTGAATTTTTTGAGCCTGCGGCGATTCTGTTTCGAGAGTGTGGCAGGGTGCATCAAAGAAGTTTTGCATAAACAGCTCATCTTCTTTGTGAATGGTGATTTTCATCAGAAACCTGTATTCGGGGAGTTTGCTTTATTCTAATCAGCACCGGTTGAATTAACACTAAATTTGGCGTTGAACCGGATGAACACTCTCCGGCTTACCGGTTAGACAGACGCAACAGGCTGCTTTCCATTGATTTCGTTGCAAACGATTGTGCGGCATTCATTTTCAAGCCGCATCGGCTGATCGTGCAGCAGGGCTGCAATGGCGTTATCGGGTGCTGCACGCCATATACCTTCTTACAGACCCTCGAAACTTCGAGCATCCTGATTATCCTGCACCACAACGCAGACGGTTCTGACGGCGTGATCCCTCTGAAACAGGTCATGATCAGGCAGGGTTATTTCTCATCAGGGTTATCCAGCGCTTTAAACTGCTTAATGGCTTCGTTGATATTGTTAGTTTCTACAGTCGCAATACAGCGGTCACCATTGAAAACATCATAGCGGGCGTTGTGCAACTGAAACAGCAGATCTCTGCCTCTGAAGTGTATGCGTTTCTGTTTAATGCCAATCCCATGCCGCCGTAATAATGCCTGTGACAGGCGATCGGTCTCTCTTATCATTGGTTCTGCTCTCTGGCGGTGCGTGGTCACTACCATTAAACCTGATGAACATTAGTTTAATATTAAGAAAGAAACCTGATTGAGTCAGGCTTACGAATAGGATCAGGCGTATTTGTCCTGCCGGAAGGCTCATGAAACTATCACGTCGACGGATTAATGCCATTCCCTGCATTAACGAACGGCAAATGCGGTACACTTGCCTGAATAACTCGCCACAGGACATGCCGCTATGAACGATAAGAAGATGATTTCCATTGATCAGTTCAACGCTGATGAACGTCTGGCCGTCGAGCAAACCTACAACGGACTGGCAGAGAAGTACCGTCAACGAACCGGTAAAGAGCCTGATAGTAAGAAAGAAAAAGAATTTAATAGTGAAGCACGTCAGATCGTCATGACCAGTAAACTGGAGAAGGAAAAAGCGCTGGCGCTAAAAGCGCAGAAAAAGCCGCTTCGTAAAAAGAAGCCCTCTTCATTGACCGCCAGTGAAGTCAGCGATTTCAACTGGTCTGCCTCAATCGTTAAAGGCCGCAGATAATCTGCATCAGAAATGCCGCGCGTTATTCACGACGCGTGGCAATCTCTCACCGCTGTTTCCAGTCCCGTAAGTTAATTACACCTTTTAATTAACTCGCGTACAGGCAATAAGAATAATCTGCAAATAATTCACAATTTTTCTTCATTTACCGATAAACTTACCTGACCTGTAACTGCTTCAGTGCGCGTATGAATTATTACACCCCCGATGATGTACAACTGAAGCGACGTTCGACGCGATTTGTCCGGCGAATGTTTATGATGCGCCAGCTTGGTACCTTTCTCTGTTTTCTGCCCATTCTTTCTGTCCTGATGGAGATGGGAATGTGCCCGCAGCTCTGCGCCTTATTGTTTACTAATGCGTTTGTCTGGCCTTATGCAGCGTACCGACTGGCGTTGCGATCCCGCGACCCCACTGGATTTGAACGCAAAAGTTTAACGCTGGATGCCGCCTTTGGCGGATTCTGGGTTGCAAACATGGCGCTCAGCCCGTTGCCCTCAATTATTATCATGGCGGTGCTGATCTCCGATCGCTATTCGGCTGGGGGCTGGGTTCAGCTGAAATCCGCAATAAAGGCTTTTCTGTTTACCTTCATGCTGGCCTGGCTGGTGGAAAAGGCGCCCATTCTGCTTAATTTCAGTACCCGTACCGTCTGGCTGACCTTGCCGCTGGCCAGCGGATATCTGCTGGCACTCAGCGTGGTGTCACATAATCTGACCCTGAGTCTGCGCAAAAAGAACCGCGAGCTGGAACGTATTGCACTGATGGATCCCGGGCTGAAAATCCCAAATCGACGTCTGTTTGAGCAGCGTCTGGAAAGTGAGTTTTTGCGCACCCAGCGAGGTGAGGGTAAAGCCTGGCTAATGCTGCTGGACGTTGATCATTTCAAGCAGGTGAATGACACCTTTGGGCATGAGGCTGGTGACTTTCTACTGGCAGAAATCTCGGCACTGCTTCGTAATAGCGTCGGACTGAAAGATATTCCTGCCCGTTTCGGGGGTGATGAGTTATGCGTCATTGTGCGGGATGCAGACGAAGCCAGCATTACGCTGCTGGCAGAGCAGATTAAACAGGGCATTGCGCTGCTGCGGCTGCCAGCGTCTCCCACTTTTCAGTGCTCGGTGAGTATTGGAATTGCACCGGCAAGTGATGCGGAATCAATCCATCAATGGCTGAGATGCGCTGATGAAGCGCTTTATCAGGTTAAGCGCGCCGGTCGCAATAACATACAGGTCTGGCATTCGGGCACGCTGGAAACGCTGGATGAAGTCAGAAGCAGATAGAGAACACTGCCTGAGACAGTGTCTCAGGCAGGGGGATTAAATTGCGGGATAGTCGCCGGTGCCTTCAGGCCACGGCGTCAGCAGATCAAAACCTTCTTCAGTCACTGCGACGGTGTGTTCCCATTGCGCGGAAAGCGAGCGATCTTTCGTGACCACCGTCCATCCATCTGACAGCACGCTGGTGCCTGCTTTACCGGCGTTGATCATCGGTTCAATGGTGAAAATCATGCCAGCTTTCAATGGCATCCCTTCACCGGGTGTGCCGTAGTGCAGCACCTGCGGATCGGTGTGGTAAATCTCCCCGACGCCGTGACCGCAATATTCACGCACCACCGAGAAACCTGCGGCTTCCGCAACACGCTGAATTGCTGCACCCACATCACCTAGCGTCGCGCCAGGACGAACTGTTTTAATACCCGCAACCATCGACTGATAGGTGATCTCAACCAGACGTTTGGCCCGGACTGATGGGGTGCCGACAAAGTACATGCGGCTGGTATCGCCGTACCAGCCATCTTTGATGATCGCCACATCGATATTCACAATATCGCCATCCTTAAGCTTTTTACTGGCCGGAATACCGTGGCATACCACATGATTAACCGATGTGCAGGTGGTGCGGGTATAGCCGTGATAGCCAATGTTCGCGGGTGTCACCTTAAGTTCATTCACAATGAAGTCGTGGCAGATATCATCCAGTTCTTCCGTGGTGATGCCGGGACGCACATGAGGCGTGATCATCGCCAGTACCTGAGCAGCAGCCTGTCCGGCTGCGCGCGCCATTTCAATTTCCGCTGCGGTATGTATTTTAACGGTGTTCATGACACGTCTCCTTGTGGGATGAGGCTCTCTTTTGGGAGCATACTGCGAATATCAGCGCTGCCTTCCAGTTCAAGCCGGATCAGCATTTGCGCCAGTTGGTGTTGAGTCTGCTGCGGATAGAGTTCAGCCAGCATGCCAAGCTTAAGCCAGTGTTCTGCCTGGGCATTGATCGAGCGGCTCATCGCCTGGCTGGCGATGCGGAGATTCTCATGCATCAGGTCGGAAATTTTTACGATACCCATACAAGCCTTATATGAAGTGTATACGTTTCGTATAGAGTAACGGTAGCGGATGTGATTTGCAAAGAGGGCGTGAATGGCTGTATGAATTTCCGTACAAGTTTTATAGACTTTGTCGGGTTGCCGGTGTGGAGATCGTGGTATTTGCTTTGAAGAGAGTCTATTGGCGGTGGCTACTCAATTGCACTATTCATGCTACAAATCAGGAAAATCGACAGGGAAGCCATGATGAAAAAAATTGTTGTTTTAACATTCGCACTGGTCCTTTCCGGATGCCATACACGAACAAACCCTATCAATCATAAGGGAATTAAGTCTCCAGACGCATCAGAGATTAAATCACAGTGTGAAGCTCAGACACCTCAGCAAACGCAACAACGCGAGGCGATGCTTTGGATATGCCAGGCCTCAACATCAATACAGCATCGCTTCTTCGATGCAGATACTTATCGCGGTAAAACATGTGACGTAAGAATTAAGCTGGCGCAACGTGATCATTCGGTAAAGATAAATGTTGTGGGCGGCGATCCGGATCTGTGCGTTGCGGCTACTGAAGCCATTAATCAGGCAGTAGATAACAATACTTTCCCCGTGGGCCGCCCATTCCAGAAGGACAGTATGACAATCCATTTTGCTCCGCAGTAAAGGATGAGAGCTATCCGGAGTGTAACGCACTGGATTCAATGCTGATCTGTTTACGTGTTACGCTTCTGAAACCCAGACTACGCTCTCACATGCTGTATCAGGAATAATGTCACTTACCGATATAAATATTATCAAAGCCGGAAGCTGGGCTTCGATCAAGTACGACAGTGAATGTTGTGGTTGTCGGATTAGCAAATTTCAGGTTGAAACGGCAGAGGGCCGTTTTAAGTGGAATGACAACGCGTTGCCATTTTGAGGTGTAGCAGAACATGACGTTCTGAAATGAATAACCCTGTTCCTGTGTAAAGCGCTGAATAGATTCTATCATCTCTGCAGTAATGAGATGCGATTCAAATATCACGCTGTGATAATTTTTATTTTCAAGATCCTGTAAACACTTTTTAAGTGAAATAATAACGTCGCTAAGATCGGACGTGTCTCCTGGTGTGCCAAAAACTGACAGGCGTAATGAGACATCTTTTTTTCTTTTATCAAAATAGATAAATCGTCCTGAAAAGCTGCGTGTAATTTTCAGGTAATATATCCAGAAGGCAATAAGAAACAGCATAGCTAATTTGATGGAATCTGAGTCTGTCATCATGCCTCCGCAGCGAATAATATACAGGACAGGTTTCGCCAGAGTGCAGAGAATATCACAAGGGTATGTCGGATGAGCCTGATCTTTTAAGGACGACTACAACGTTATACCCTCTCAGCTTGCAGCCCATCTGATGAATCAGACGCGAAAGTCGCCTTGTGTTCAACACTCAGTTTACGACTGATCAGCCAGACCGCTGCACGGGAAAGCCTTTGCGAGGGGGGTGAAACCGAGAGCAACCTGAAAGCCTGGCGGTCGAGGCCCAGGTCCGCCTCGGACGGATGCGTCATTCTGTTGAACGATTACGCTATGCGGCCAGAGACCGACTGCTAAAAGCGGTAAGCAGATGTCGAACTGCGATGCAGTTACACGTTGCCAGCAGCAGGCAACAGATTCTCACGCCGATAGGAGCACCATTGTGACCAGCAATGCTCAGGATTGATATCAAAATAGCCCCGGCATTCGGCCATCGTGAAAGCAACATCACGCGGCACTTCAATAAACGTGGCGTTATCCCGGACGTGGCGGACTTCATCCTCTGTCAGTGGGCTTCCTTTCTCATTCTCTTTTTTCATCAGTAAGGGAATGAGGGCAGGTATATAAACGATGCTCATTTTTCATTTCCCGCAGTAGTGAAAACAGACGCCGTCGGGACGTCACGTCTTTGTGGGCTCTTCATCATGCTATAGGTCACGTTCCGGACGTCTCTGCTTCCTGAAATATATCGGTTCATCGTTGTTCCAGTGCTGCCAGACTACTTAAAGTGCATTGCTCTGGGAAACAGGCAGGAGCGTTAAGCCCGGCTGGCTTGCCAGAGAGCGTGATGAACATGCAGGAGTAATATCTTCTATTACTCCTCCCTTTATGTTTTTATTTTCTCATTATGTTTTCGACAAAAATCACGATATCTTCAGCCCGATTAGTCATATTTTTTAGATTGAGTTAAGTCATTAATCGCCGGCGATCTTAAAACAAGTCCGGATGGTAAAAAGAGGATTAATAGTGAACAGTAGCGGCGTCTGTTAATTTGACTTACCGGGACGTAAGCACGATGAAATAACGGCTATCACGTTATCACAACGTTGTTCAGGTGACGTATTGACTGGATGACCGGCACCTTTTACTGTGTTTATTATCAGTTGTGCCCGTTTCTTTAACGAACACAGGAGGTTCTTTTGCAGCCAGACGTCATGCGGTTAGCCCTTCGTCCAGTCAGCGAAGCAGATGCAGGCGACCTTTTCAGGATTTATGGTGACCCTGCGACGAACGTGTTTAATCCAGCCGGTCCTTACCCGAATATTGAACATGCACGGGATGTCTTGTCTCGATCAATAAGCCACTGGGAAACACAGGGTTTCGGCAATTGGGCTATTTCGCTTCGGGATGATCCTGACAGAATCATCGGCTTCGGAGGGCTGAGCATCCGAAACTTCGCCGATATCACGATCAATAATCTGGGGTATCGGTTCTCGCCGGAATCCTGGGGAAAAGGGCTGGCGACAGAGTTTGCCCGATATGCAGTCAGATATGGGTTTAGTGAGTTAAAACTCACGGAAATCTCTGCAGTGGTGAGAGCAAACCATCTGGCGTCACAAAAGGTTTTGATTAACGCCGGACTTCGGCATATTCGCGATGTCTATGATGTGCCAGATGCGGCGGCAAGCATGCTTTTTACCCTGAGCCGGGATGACTGGAATTTTACACGCCCCTGAAAAGATTCAGCCATGATGACACTCCACTGAATCCTGAACTTAACGAGTGTGGTCAATCAGCGCGAGTTGCAGATGATGCTCAATAAACCCGGCTTTGAGCGCGCTATATCGTTGCGCATTATTATTGCAGAGCAATACGGCAGTAGACTTAATCTCCGCATAGGCTTTAGCAATGTCACTGTTTTTTCTGAGATAATCCCGAAAAGCCAGGTGACGACGTATTTGCTCATCCCCGGTTGAAAATGCATGCACCTGATGGCTACGCAGATGGACACCTTTAGTGAAATATCGGCGTCCCGGAATGCCGTTTTCACCTCTGGCACTGTACCCGATGCTGCTCATGGCAGAGGTACACTCATCCAGCTGGTTAATATCAGAGACTTCCAGCAGTATGTCGATCACTGGCTTTGCTGCCAGACCCGAAACAGAAGTGCTGCCAATGTGATGAATATTCACTGCAACTTCCCCTAATAAGGCCTGTATCACCAGACGCTCAGCCTCGAATGCTTCAGGCCATTTTTCATCATAAGGCACCACTGAAATGGTCCGCGTCAATCCCGGCCTCCTTTGACCTGAAATTTCTTTCTGGCGGTTAAAGTACTTACCTGAAACTGGCGGGAAGGAACAACGTCAGTTCCAGGAACGAACAGTCAGGCTACAGTTTTGTTGAACGTGAAGTCAGTGTCTGGTGGAAAAAATGTTCAACGGCAAGATTAGAGGCGGATACAGCCAGGGACATCCATATATGCTGTATTGCAGTGCAGTAGGGTGAAATAAGGTGATGAGTGCTGTCTGATTCGTAATCCTGACAGCAATCTATTTTGCTTCATTGCCGTGACGACCCGTTAGTTTGACACCGAAAACGCAGAAGCCTAACAGGTCCTTTGCTTCATCTTCAACACGCGTAACCATGACAAGATCGGATGAACCGTCGGGCAGTACGACTTCATATGGCGGGTAGGGTAGCCCTTTTATTCGGAATTCCTGCAGCCAGAGCAACTTGTCCGCCTGAGAGGGTATCACCTCATAAATGTATTTGTGAATAACATCCTGTGGGGCCCAGCCAAGCCTTTCAGCAAAGGTGTCGCTTGCATCAACAATCATCAACTCCGGGTTAAGAAAGCAGATGGAGGTACCAGGAACTGCGTACATTGATGATATCTGATGCGCCCGCTGGTCAAGAGAAAGACGCACAACCCGGCGAAGAAAACCTTTTTCGGGCGCCCTGGCGAGCATCAGGTGGCTTTCTGCCGCGGTCACCGGCTTGCCGAACAGATAGCCCTGCGCATACAGGCATCCAATTCCACGTAACATTTCAGCCTGTTCATCCGTTTCAACCCCTTCGGCGATCACATCCATATCAAGGCTTTGGCCTAGCCCAACTACGCTGGAGATAATTTTTCGGCTATCCTTTTTTTCCAGCATGGAGCGAATAAAGCTGCTATCAATTTTAAGAGTATTGACGGGTAATTGAATTAACCAGGAAAGACTGGAATAGCCTGTCCCAAAGTCATCCATCGCAATCGTACAGCCCATATCAGACAATGCTTCAACTTCTGCACGGGCTGTTATGATGTCATCTAACAGGGCAGTTTCGGTTATCTCAATCTTTAATCTTGTCAGATCAAACTGAAATCGATTAGCAGTTTGACTGATCATTTCAGCCAGGTCTCTGCCATTGAGCTGAGAGGGTGACACATTCATCGACAGAAATTGATGTTCCGGCCATGCAGCTGCCGTTTTGAAACCTTGCGCTATCAGGCTGAGCATCAGCTCGTCCAGCAGACCGTTTTGTTCCATGGCAGGAATGAAGTCTGCTGGTGGCGTAACGGTTCCTTGCGGGGAAATGTGGCGTGCGAGCATTTCAAAACCCATCACGCGCAGGTCTTCCAGTGAGACGATAGGCTGAAAAAACGGGTGAAACTCACCGCTGTTAATACGCCGTAGCAAAACTTCACGCGGCTCGTCATTTTTCACAACAGGTTTCATTTTATTCCTGTAAATCCATAATTTTCAGCCGGTTAAAAAACTATATACATTCTAAACAATGAAAATTGAACAAAAATGAGAGCATCCCATTTCAACTTTTAAATTATCAGCCTGATCACATCAAACAATGTATGTTTAATAAGAGTTGTATGTTCAATCCTGCTTAACATTATTAACGGGTTGATATTCTGATGTTATCATTTTCAAATTATAACTGACGACGTAAGTTCACGTTCCAGATGCCTGTCATTATCGGCTAGGCCTCAATTTTCATTACCTTCTGATTGTAAGATGTTGACGCAATCCCTCCTTTACATCCTGTAATGACTTCGCTTCCATTGACGGAATCTCGTCTCCACATGCAATAAGCTCTGGACACAACATTGAACCCTCGCGGATTCGAAAAGCGAGTGTTCTGAAATGTTCCTGAGAGGGTATGCGGGAAGCCCCGCGATGAGGGTAAACGGATCTGCTTGCCTGCAGAAATAACTCACATATCATGTAATTAAATATCCGCTATGGCACAAAGTCTGGAAGCCGTTAGTATGACATAACGTTATTTGATTAAAGTTAATGCTCTTCGAAAATACTCCACAAAGAGGATGATTGATGGCCATTCATATAGTGATTCCAGACGATTATCAGCTCGCTACTCAGCAGTGTGACTTTCTTCAGCACAACGACAAATACCTCTGCTCGGCTCTGCGAGACCTCACTAAAGATTCAATGGCTGATCACCATCTCTCTGCAGCAGAGGCATTGATACTCATCAGGGAAAGAACAGTGGTTGATGCAGCCTTTCTGCGACGCACACCGCGTCTTAAATTAATCAGCCAGACGGGTAAGCTGGCGAGGAATGTCGATGTTGAGGCCTGTACAATGGCGGGTGTGGCAATTGTAGAAGGGACCGGTTCCCCGGTCGCGCCTGCAGAATTAACCTGGCTGCTGATCATGGCATCACGCAGAAAATTAGTCTCTTCGGTGAATGCAATGGCCGAAGGACGATGGCAAACAGAAATAGGCTCTGCAGTCAATAATCAGCTCATCGGCATTCTTGGCTATGGGAAAATAGGAAAACGTCTCGCTTCCTTTGCAGCCGTTTTTGGGATGAGAGTGCAGGTATGGGGAAGTCTTCGCGCACAGGAAGAAGCCCGTACTGACGGATGGATAGTGCCGGAGAGTCGGGCGCAGTTTTTCGCCACCAGCGATGTGGTAACCGTACATCAAAGGTTGGTCGCGTCGACGGAAGGTAATATCACGGCGGCCGATCTTGCACTGATGAAAACGGATGCGTTATTTGTGAATACCAGCCGTGCTGAACTCGTTTCGAAAGGCGCATTGTTAAACGCCCTGAAACTGGGGCGCCCCGGATTTGCGGCACTGGATGTTTACGACGATGAACCGTTGTACGACGCGCAACATCCTTACCTGCAGATGCCAAATGTGCTGTGCACGCCACATCTGGGCTATGTCGAGAAGGTCAGCTATGCGCTCTACTTCAAAACGGCCTTTGATAATGTCGTACGTTACTTTAGTGGTGATAGATCACATGTGATTAATGCTGGGGTATCAGAACGATAAATTTACCCGTGATCTGGCGGTAAAGGCTTTTTCTGACCGTGCATTTCTGATGCCGGACGATTCAGTTGCAGGCTGTGTGCTTACCGTCAGGCCTCTTCAACAGTCATCGGCAAAAATTAGTCATTGCATCCCGCCTGCTTGTATTTTAGTATTTACTTAATTTAGAGAACCCTAAAATAGTAAACATGAAAAACAGTCAGCTTGTTCGGTTGCAGGAAAGCGCTTCGCTGGCGACAACGTTGCTGAAGTCGATGAGTAACAGCAATCGCCTTTTAATCCTCTGCATCCTTATTGAAAAACCCGGCACCTCGTCAGGGGAGTTGGCCCAGCAAAGTGGGCTGACACCTTCTGCCACCTCTCAGCACCTGGCGAAAATGAAAGAAGATGGTCTGATTGAGTCTTCAAAGGTGGCTCAGCGGGTGAACTATTTCATAAAAGACGATGCGGTTAAAAAAGTTGTCTCCACACTAAAAGATATCTATTGCCCGGAGGATTTAAAATGAAGTCTGAATCGATATCGCCGTTGCAAGCCAGTGAGATGATTGCGCAAGGAGCCGTGCTGATTGATATCCGTGAACGTGCAGATTATCTCAGAGAACACATTCCGGAGGCGGTCTCACTGCCACTTTCCGACATCACCGCGGGTAAATGCGTCGATAACGCAGGCTCCCGTCCTGTGATTTTTCACTGTCAGGCAGGGATGAGAACCACCAGTAACGCTGATGCACTTATAAAAGCGGCAACCTCTGAAAACGTCTTCCTGATGTCCGGAGGCATTAATGCGTGGAAAAGTGCCACGTTCCCGACAGTCGAAGATAAAAAACAACCGTTGCCTGTCATAAGACAGGTTCATATTACGGCGGGTTCACTGGTTCTGCTGGGTGTGGTGTCTGGATATACCCTCGATAGCCGATTATTTTTGCTCTCAGGAGTGATAGGTGCCGGTTTAATTTTCTCTGGCGTGACGGGTTTTTGCGGGATGGCAACGTTGTTGCAAAAAATGCCCTGGAACAGAACGGCGAAATAGATTCCAGGACGCATCTTAATTCTCAGCTTTCATCAATGTGAGGCAGATGCGTACTGTTTTCATCGTATAAAACCACAGCGATATTTTATGTCATTAAGACCACTCTTTATGTATCGATTCCAGCATAGAGACTGTATCTATTGTAATGTCAGCACGCATGACCGGACTGGTCAGCCTGTTACTGTCCAGGCACGCATGTATATGCTGAACTTCATAAACAAGCTCAAAATCGCAGGGAAAATGCAGCTCTTCTGTTTCGCCGCTGGAATAATGCACGGTCGCCCGTCTGGCTTTCCAATAGTCGGGTATTTCAATGTAGCCTTTTTCACCATATATAAATGCTTTGTTGGTTCGCTGTGGTCGCCGGTGAAGTCAGGACGCTGGCGCAGCGCAGCGCGACGGCTGCCCGGGATATTAAACATCTGATTGAAGAGGCTGTGGCGCAGGTCGAAAGTGGTGTTGTCGTTGCAACCGGAACCGGCAAGAGTATTCTGGATATCAACGCTATGGTCGGAAAACTGGCTGTGGCAATGGATAACATCTCGCTCGCCTCGGCTGAACAGATGCAGGGTATTTCTCAGGTCAGCATTGCGGTAAACCAGATGGATGGTGTGACGCAGAATAATGCGGCGCTGGTGGAAGAATCCTCTTCTGCATCGCAGTCTCTCTCAGTTCAGGCGCACTCTTTACGTGAAGCCGTTAACGCCTTCCGCATCTGAGCAGACAGGTAACTACTCAGGTCCGAATGGACTTATGACAAACAGTGAGTGACATCTGTTCAGGCCCCGGCAGCAGGGCCTGAACAGGCAGCTCAAAAAAAGTAAAATTTTTTGCATCCGTTTCTCTCCCTCATTCGTATTAACAGATAAGGGCACTTCGGCCCTGTCCGCAAACTGAATGAGGGAAGTGAAAATGAAGCCATTCCTGCCAACTCTGCTTTTATCTGCATTAGTCTTCAGCGGCGCCACTTTCGCGGCGAGTATGGACAGCGACACGGTGATGGTCGGTGGAGCGGCCATGTACCCGTCAAAAAATATTGTTGAGAACGCAATTAACTCCAAAGATCACACCACGCTGGTGGCCGCCGTCAAAGCCGCCGGGCTGGTTCCGACGCTTGAAGGCAAGGGGCCTTTTACCGTATTTGCACCGACTAATGCGGCGTTTGAAAAATTGCCGAAGGGTACCGTCGACTCCCTGCTGAAGCCCGAAAATAAACAAAAACTGACCAGCGTGCTGACCTATCACGTGGTCGCAGGAAAAATGGACATGAAAGCGCTGGAGAAAAAAATCAAAGCCGGTGGCGGTAAAGCCGAGCTGAAAACAGTCAATGGCGAATCACTCTGGGTGATGTCCAACGGCCCACATAACATTCAGCTTAAAGATGCTCAGGGCAATATTGCTAATATCACCACCTATGATGTGAACCAGAGTAACGGTGTCATCGACGTTATCGATACTGTACTGATGCCATAAAGCGTTACCTATACTGTGTGTGGCCACTGATTGCGTGGCCACACCTTTTACAGGGAAGCCGATGACAAAAAATGTGCCCCACATTCAGGCCGACTTAATGAACCAGATAGCCGGCGGTGATAAAGCTGCTCTTGAGCAGCTTTACCGCGTCCTGTCGCCCCGACTTTATGGGATCATCCTGCGGATGGTCAGGCGCCGGGACTGGGCAGAAGAGATCCTGCACGACACGTTTATCCACATCTGGCAGTCGGCAAACTATTACGATGATGCGCGCAGTGAGCCGCACATCTGGCTTAGCCACATAGCCAGAAATCGGGCGATTGATTTCCTGCGAAAACATGAGAACCGATGCTGTTCACTGGAAGAAATCAGCGAAGCGGAAGCGGGTTTTCAGGCGTTACTTCCCGCGGATGACAGTCCTGCAGAGGCGCGTCGTCTTCAACATTGTATGGCGCACTTACCTTCAGAACAGCGACAAAGTATTTCGCTCGCTTATTATCGTGGCCTGTCGCAGAGTGAGATTGCGCTCTCCATGAGTCAGCCTGAGGGTACGGTTAAAAGCTGGATCCGTCGCGCGTTAATCCATCTTCGGGAGTGTATAGGCCTATGACTGCTCAGGAACACAATGATCTCACTGCGGCGGAATATGTGCTGGGTCTTACCGACGATGTGACACGCCATCGGCTTGATAAACGCCTCAATGACGATTCACACTTTGCTGCAGAGGTGCTGCGCTGGCAGAAAGCGTTTAACGGCATCGATTTGCTCACCCACGACGTTATTCCTCCCGCTACGGTCTGGCCGCTGATCAGGCAGGACCTTAACCGGAACGCTGGCGCCTCTGGCACGATATCAGTCCGCAGGCAACCTGGCTTCTGGCTCGGCTGGAGTCTGGCGGCGGCAATGGCGGGCCTCCTCATTTACACCCAGGTGATTAAGCCGGATACCCCGCATTCCCTGCAGCCCATTGCGGTACTCAGTGGCGCGCAGCCCAACGCACAGTTTGTAGTGAGTCTGGATAAGTCAGCGTCACGCATTCAGGTCTCGGCGCTAAACATCACGCTGCCAGAGAATAAAGCCCTGCAACTCTGGCTGATCAGAGGCAGTGCTGCGCCACAATCGTTGGGACTGATCAATCACACCGACAGTAACGCTTTCCGATTAGCACCAGGCGAGTTAAACAATCAGACAGTGCTGGCGGTGAGTCTGGAGCCTGTTGGGGGTTCTAAACTCAGCGGGCCGTCCGGGCCGGTGATTTTCCAGGGCAAAGTGACGTTGCTCTGATAGTCAATGGTGCAGGTTCAGCCGGAATTCAGGAGATAGGGTGAGTGGGTGGCAATCCGAATGGCAAACCGCCATTTCTTTACATTCACAACATCAGGGGGAGGACAAAAGAATGGAAATCAGAGCGGCCATTGAGTCTGATGCGACAGGCATCAGTGAGCTGATACACAGTGTGTCGATAAAGTGTAACTTTTCAGAGGTAGAGCCCTGTCCGCACTGGTTTATCGAGAGCATAAAACCCGATGTGCTTAAACCGTTGATCGTTGCAGATGACTATCTCTGGCTGATTGCCGTGGAAAGAGGTGAGGTAACAGGCGTACTCACCCTTTTCGAAGGCAATCTAGTGAAATACTTTTTTGTGCATCCAAAGTTTCACCGTCAAGGGGTGGCAAGGGCACTCTGGCAGCAGGTAGCGCCCATGCTGCGATCAGAAATCAGTGTACGGTCCTCACTCTTCGCCGTTCCCTTCTATGAAAAACTGGGATTTAAGAGAGTGGGAGAGGTTAAGTTTTTCAACGGCGTATCATTCCAGACAATGATGGCTCGGTTCTGATTTAAAAGAGATTTCTTCATTTCTGCAGTAAATATGGCCCTGCCACGCGTTTAGTAAACCCGCTTTGGGAGCGAGTGGACCCGGGCAGGCCACTCTTCTTGACTTATCACTGCGTACATTCTCTGTATTCAACTCGCTGACTTATTGCACCTTCCCCGTCCGGCGATGCCAGGGCGGCGGATGTTTTGCAGCGTTTTTACGTTTCATCTGCCTCTTTTTACGCCTTTTTTACAGGCCGATCGGTTTAATTAACGGCACCGGGCGCTGATGCGCCTATGTTCAAGGAAGCCGTGGATGAAATGCATTAACAAACCCTGGTCCATACCGGGGTGCAGCGATGCTGCTGTCGCTGAACTTGCTGAGCAACAGCGCCTTCGCCTTGTTTCGCCCCGCAAATGGTTCAGAGATGCCATCGAGGCCAGTACCGATCCGGCACTGCTGAACTATCGCCTGATCTCTCAGTGGCTGGGTGAATCGATACCGGACACCCGCTCTCTGACTCTGGCGCTGAACAATAGCCTCTGTTTTGGACTTTACCGCAATGGCCGACAAATCGGTTTTGCCCGCGTCGTGACCGATATGGCGGAGACCTGGGTAATCCGGAACCTGTTCATCTCGCCGGAATATCGTTTTATCGGGCTCGGCTCATGGCTGCTGCACTGCTGTCTGTCTCATCCTGGCGCCAGGGGCTGCCGGAGCATCATTGCAATGGGTGAGCCTGTACCGGATTTCTTCGAGCGTAACGGATTTATCTCTTTTCCCTCGCTGCCCGGTGTCTACGTGACGACGCTGCACGAAGGGGGATACGACCCGATTTGCGCCAAAAGCGCCAGCGGGCACTAAGCCCGGGCGCACGCAAATGAGCGGTTTTCTCCAGTTTATTATCCGACCTCCGATTAATAGCGGCTCACTGCCAGGCAATGTTGCTTTCTCGCAGCGGGTTCTTAAGGAACACACCATGTCAGGCCTTATCCTTGTTTCTCATAATCAATGTCAACGTTCGACGCTTACTGCCGTTTATGAAGGCATACTTTCCCGTCAGGGAGGGCTGTGGATTAGCTGGGATGGTGAGAGCAAAGTGATACCCAGCGACGCGTCAAGATCCTACTTAGTGCAGCAGACTGGCCAGTATGAAACCGTGACCTTCTCCTATACGCCGGGCGAGCTTAATGAGGGTTACCACAACTATATTCACAAAGGACTCTGGCCTGTTTTTCACCAGCGCCCTGACATGGCCCGATTTTCCACCAGTGGCTATCAGGAATATAAAAATATTAATAAAGCCTATGCGCGCGCCATTTGCGAAAATGCCACACCCGACGATGTTATCTGGATTCAGGATTATCATCTGCTTGGCTGTGCTTCCTATATTCGTGAAGAAGGGCTGACCAACTCAGTGGGTATTTTTCTGCATCAGCCTTTCCCGGCTGGCAGGATGTTTGAAACGATTCCCGAATGGCGCTGGTTCACTGACTCATTACTGTGTTGTGACCTGATTGGCTTCCAGACGGTACAGGATATGAATAACTTCCTGGTCTGGCTGGAGAGCGAATTCAGACTGGATCGACTGGAGGCACAACGTTTTCGGATTAATGGCCGGATAATAAGAGTGGGTGTATTTCCGGTCGGGATTGATCTTGATGATGTGCAATGTCTGCGCGAGAGCAACAGCTGTGCTTACATGGAAATGCAGTGCCGCGAAAGTCTGCCAGAAAATACCGTGCTTAGCGGCGGCCATCTTGATGAGAGTTCGGGGCTGCCTTACCGCATCAGTACCCTGGAGGTACTGTTAAGAAGACATGATTGCTATCAGAAAAATATCACGCTATTGCAGCTGGCACCTCCGGCAGCCGGACACGCGCATGATGCGTCTGAACTCGGTCATGCGCTGGAAGCACTGTGCGGCGAGCTGAATGGCGTACATGGCACAATGAACTGGTATCCGGTGAACTATCTCACCCATGCTTATAGCCGGGAAGAGCAGGCTGGTATCTATCGTGCCTCACGCGTTGCGCTGGTAACGCCATTAATGGCGGGTATGAGTCTGATGGCAAAAATGTATGTCGCCCTGCAGGACCCGAAAAATCCCGGTGTGCTTATCCTCTCTCAGTTTGCCGGTGCAGCCGAGCAGATGGAGGGAGCCATCATCGTCAATCCTTATGATCCTGACGCCATGGCCAGTGCGGTGCATCGCGCCCTGCAGATGCCGTTACACGAACGGCGAAGTCTGCATGCACGTCTGATGAAAGGCCTGCATATGCACAACAATCATCACTGGGCCGGGGCGTTCTTAAGCATGCTGAACGCTGAGCCGGCGGCGCCTCAGGCTCTGCCGCCACCGGCATTTTTTCCGCGATTAAGCAGTAGCCGGGCGAGATACTGAGCTTCAGAACGTAAACGGTGCTTTATAAAGTGAAGGTGTGGAAGTTAACAGGTTCACGCTGATAGAGAGCAGAGCAGGTAACGTTCTATCTACCTGCTCATTAATGTGTTATTTGGATCAGTACTTAATGATGTGATGTTACGGTCTGCATTAAACGGGAGCATCACTATTTCATGACGTTTTGGTATTTTTCCAGATCCTTGCCATACCTTCACTCACAGGGCTGACGCGCGTAAAACCAAATTTTTCGTACAGCCCCGAACATCTAGCATCAATGTGACATAAGCACATCACAGGCATTTTTATCGAGCCACTTTGTCAGCGTTTTCATTATCATGCGGCCCAGACCTTTTCCCTGATGCGTGGGATCTACAGCGACATCGACAATATCCATATTCAGCGCGCCGTCGCCGACGATACGCCCCATTCCGATGACGATTTCCCTATAAAGGATATGAACACCATAACAGCTGTCAGGACGTCCCAGGCGGGCAGCTTCGGCGGGACGTGGCGTCAGTCCTGAGATAATACGTAAGCGGCAAAAATTCTCTACAGATTGAACAGTTCCAGCAAGCTGGTAGTCAGACAAATTTTTATCCTCTTCTCAGCATCCATTTTCTGCAAAGTCTGGTTTTCGACGTTGTTCAGGGCGGGTAATCTGCAAAGCAGGTTTTAGCATCCCACAAGAGCAGCTACTCAGATTCGCTCTGTCATTACCCCACGCAGTTCCTCCCTGAGCCAGCTCAGCGGCATATCGTTATCACAGCGTTTATGCCAGAGCAGCGAAAGAGCGATTTCGGGAGTCGCCACCGGTACAGGGCTGGAGCATAAACCGTAATGGGTTATCCAGTCATCCGCCAGCCCGGCGGGGACGGTAGCTAACGCGGGCGTGCGCACCAGTAGCGGCGGCAGAGAGGAAAAATGCGGCGTCACGTAGCGAATCGAACGTGCCTTTCCAAGGGTCGCAAGCTGGTCATCAATGGCGCTCCAGGTTGATCCACGATAGGAAACCAGCAGATGATCATGCGCCACGTAATCCTCCAGCGTCAGCGGCGCAGATAACGAAAGCTGCTCCGGATGCCACAACGTACAAAAGCTATGTGAAACGATTTTCTCGCGCTGCAGCGTGGCGGGCGTGTTATCGCCCACCGATATGGCAAGATCGATCTCGCCACGTGCGACCAGTTCCACATCCCTGAAGGGATCGCTGGCCGTGACCTGAAGCGTCACGCCCGGCGCGGTGCGCGTGATGCGCGCATACAGTGCCGGCATGATTGAGCGCTCAACCCAGTCGCTCATCCCCAGCCGAAAAACATGCGTCACCTCAGAAGGCGTGAAGGATGCTGGCTGAAAAAGGACATTCTGCATCTGCGCCATCAGAGGCCCCAGCTCAGCTATCAGCGCCTCGGCTCGCGGGGTAGGCTCCATTCCTCTTGCTGTACGCACAAAGAGCGGATCGCTGAACATCACCCGCAACCGGGCCAGTGCATTACTGACCGCAGGCTGGCCCAGATGCAGCTTTTCTGCTGCACGAGAGACGCTGCCTTCCCGTTTCAGAACTAACAGCACCGTCAGTAAATTCAGGTCGATACGATGAAAATCATTTTCTCTGATAGTGAGCATCAGTTTAATCAATTTGAGTGATATGGATTGTCTGAGGATACTGCCCACCACGTTGTGATGAAACATTCTGGAGAATAATTGATGAAAATTTTACTGATGCTGGTGGCGTCACTTATGGCATTCAGTCCGGCCTATGCAGCCGAACAGCCGTCTGCACGGGATCAACAGGCTCCGGGTTATTACCGGATGATGTTAGGTAAATTGCGCATTACCGCCGTTTCCGACGGCACGGTGACCATTCCCCTTAATACATTACTGACAAACATTTCACCGGATAAACTCAGCAAGGGAATGGCCAGAGAGGCGATGACGCCGCAGGCTGAAACGTCGATTAACGCCTTTGTTATCGATGATGGCAAAAAGCGCATCTTAGTCGATACTGGCGCCGGTGAGCTTTTTGGCCACGATGGCGGACATCTGCTGACCAACCTGGCCGCTGCTGGCTATCCGGCTGAATCGATCGATGCTGTGCTTCTGACTCATGTTCATGCCGATCATTCAGGCGGTGTCTCGCGTGCAGGCAAGCCGGCTTTTCCTGAAGCTGAAGTGTATGTGGATAAACAGGATGTCGATTTCTGGCTTAATCCGGCCAACGCCAGCAAAGTGGAAGCCAGTCAGGCTCACACCTTTGCGGATTCTGAACGAACGCTTCGCCCGGTCATGAATGCTGGCCTGCTTAAAACATTTATGGCACCCGCTACATTACCGGGAGGAATCCGTGCTGAGTCGACCGCTGGCCATACGCCGGGCAGCGTACTTTATCGCGTGGAAAGCCAGGGGCAGACGCTGGTGTTATGGGGAGACATCATCCATGCCAAAGCGGTGCAAATGCCAGACCCCGAAGTGGCCATCCATTTTGATGTCGATCAGAAACAGGCTATTAATACACGTGAAAGGGTACTGAAACAGGCTGCCGATCAGGGCTACTGGGTGGCTGCGGCGCATATCGCTTTCCCGGGTCTGGGTCATGTTCAGCACGAGGGTAATGCTTATCGCTGGGTGCCCGCTAATTACACCACCCAGCTCGGGCAGTCAGTTTCTGACGAGGCCAACAATTAACACATAATGGGTTTGGCAAAACGCGTTCAGACAGATTTACCGGTCACAAGCTCAAAGCAAAGCAGATTGGATATTTATCGGGCGTCCATTGCGGACGCCTTTCAACATCACTATTTCACTGGGCCTCCTCTGGCACCCGGCCTGAAAGCATGCTTTTTCGCCCGCCAGGCGATGATCAACGCAACCGCCATAAAGGTGAGTAGCGCCCAGGGAAAAGAGACCGCACCGGCATTATTGAGAAGCAGTCCTCCAGTAACGCCGCCGCTGGCGATAGCCAGATTCCATGCGGTTGTCACCATCGCCTGAACAACGTCGACATGATTGCCAGCCGAATCAGCGGCGGCCGTTTGCATCTGGGTTGATGCACCACCAAACGACCAACCCCATACGATGACAGCCACATAGACCACAATCTGTTCCCGCATGCCTGCGACCAGCACCACAGAAACCGCCGCCAGTGCTGCAAGGCTGAGCAGAACCAGATGTCGCAAATGACGATCTACCAACATTCCGGTGATCCAGATGCCGACCAATGCCGCGATGCCAAAAATCAGCAGGATAAGTCCGACGTTTCCGGTCAGTCCCGACAACTGCAGGAATGGTCCGATGAACGTATAAAGAATGTTGTGAGCCGTCATCCACAGAAAGATAACCGCCAGAACGGGCCTGACGCCGGGCATACGGAAAACCTGCCATACCGGCAGTCGACGGTCAGCCTGCTGGCCCGGCAGGTCAGGAACCGCCACCCATGTCCAGATAAAGAGAATAATGGCCAGTGCTGCCATGATCCCAAAGGGGACTCTCCATCCCATCATACTGCCCAGCCATGCGCCTGCCGGGGTTCCCAGCGACAGGGCAACCGGTATTCCAACCATCGCAATAGCCAGCGCGCGGCCCTGTAATTCAGCAGGAACGAGGCGGCGCGCATAGCCCGCCAGGATTCCCCATGCAAGTCCGGCAGCCACACCGGACATGAAGCGAGCCCCCATCGTCAGCCAGTAGCTGGATGAAAGGGTGGTAACGGTGTTGAAAATCAGGAAAGTCCCGACGGCAAGCAGCAGCACTTTTTTACGTCGCCATCCACTGGTCAGAACCGTTAAAGGAATCGCCGCCAGCAGCGATCCCAGCGCATAGATACTGACCAGCTGGCCTGCCATTACCTGAGAAACACCCAGACCTTTTCCGATCTCCGGAAGCAGACCCGCCGGAAGGGTCTCGGTCAGAATGGCGATAAAGCCAGTCATGGCAAATGCCAGCAGGGAAGCCAGAGGCAGGCCTCGTTGTGTTGTGGTTTCACTGAATGCGGTATTGACGTGCACGTTGAGTCCTTTTTTAAGTTTGTAACGCTTAAATATTGCGAAAACCCGCGTGATAACAGGCTGGCTGATATAAATATCGATCGGTATATATATTCGAAACTATAAGCCCCCGCGCAACTTGTCAAGAATATATGTATCGATTAGTATTTATGTCTGGCAAGTCAAAAAGGAACGGATATGGCTCAGATGGGACGTCCACGAACATTTGACCGTGACGAAGCAATTCGTCAGGCGATGACACTTTTCTGGCAACACGGTTACGAGTCCACTTCGCTTGCCATGCTCAAGTCGAATCTCGGTAACGGTATCACTGCCCCCAGTTTTTACGCCGCATTTGGTTCTAAAGAGGCGCTGTTCGAAGAGGTTGTCGAATGCTATATGACGACTTATGGTCAGGTGAACGATTGTCTATGGGACGATTCGCTTGAACCCCGACAGGCTATCGAACTCGCCTTGCGTCGCTCCGCAAAGATGCAGACAGATCAGGGACATCCCAGTGGTTGCCTGATCGCGCTATCCGTTAATACCTGTTCACCTGCAAACGCGCACATTCGTGAGCTTCTGGCAGCGCAACGCGATCGAACCAGAGCGGGGTTTTTGCGATGTGTCACCAGAGCGAGAGAGGCGGGGCTTCTGGTTTCCGGTACAGATGTGCAGGCACTGGCCAGGTTTTTTCACAGTTTTGAAATCGGCCTGTCGACCGAAGCCCGCGATGGCGCAACCGGTAAAGAACTTGATGCGGCGGTATCAACTGCCATGAAGACCTGGGATGCCGATTGCCGTAGTGTTGATTGACAGAAAATGGCGCCCGGACTCAACACGGCGCGTGAGTCTTTGTGAGGAGCGTTGTACGAAAGCGTAATAACCGTTGTCCTCAATAAGGAAAAGACGTTTCGTGAAAAGTAAGCTTATGACTGACATCAAAACGTGGGCACGAAACATCAAACGGGATGTGCATGCGGTATGGCTCGCCGCCCGCGATCCCCGTACACCGTTAGTGGCTAAAGTGCTGGCGATGATTGTCGCGGCCTATGCGGTTTCACCCATCGATCTGATCCCCGACTTCATTCCCGTTATCGGCTATCTCGACGACCTGATCATTGTACCGCTGGGGATCATGCTGGTGGTACGTCTTATTCCCCCCGAGGTGATGCGCGAACATCGTGAAACTGCAGCGCAAGCCAGTAAACGTCCTGTCAGTCGCGTAACGGCAGGGATCTTTATCGCGATATGGATTGTTGGTGCCACTGTGCTGTTCAGCCAAATCGTCGCAGCGTTCAGGCATCATTTTTCCTGAAAGCACGGTAGTCGATTTTCCATGCATTGAGCTTGTTATATAACGCCGTTCGTGAGATCCCCAGCAGTTGCGCCGACTGACGCAGATTCCCCTGTTGTTCACTGACAATTTGTAAAATATGCATCCGCTCCAGATTTTGCAGTGAGGGTTGAATCTCTCCGGGCGCATCACTGGCTGAGACTTGCTGCAGGGATTCGGGCAAATCGGCGCGGGTTATTTCTAACCCTTCACTCAGGTTGACGACACGCTCAATCACATTTTCCAGTTCACGTACGTTTCCCGGCCAATCCCAGGCTTGCAGACAGGTCATTGCGTCCGGCGCGACCACAGGCGGAATACGCTTCAGACGTGTGCAGAGCGCCTGAATGAAAATATTCACCAACTCCGGTATGTCTTCACGACGGTCACGCAGCGGAGGAATTTCTAATGAAATTACATTCAGACGGTAATAGAGATCGCGCCGAAAGGCATTTTTCTCCACGGCATCCAGCAGGTTGCAGTGCGTTGCCACGATAATGCGGACATTCACTTTCACGGGCTGAGCCGCGCCGATACGCAGCACTTCACTCTCCTGCAGTACGCGTAGCAAGCTGGTTTGCGCTTCGAGCGGCATCTCACCAATCTCATCCAGGAAAAGGGTTCCGCCGTCAGCCAGTTCAAACTTGCCCGCCGAACCGCCACGCCGTGAACCGGTGAAGGCGCCATCCGCATAGCCAAACAGCTCGCTTTGCACCAGATCGCGTGGCAGTGCGCCGCAGTTAAGAGCGATAAACGCTTCCTGCTGACGTGGGCTGGCATTATGAATGGCCTGCGCAAACAACTCTTTGCCGGTGCCACTTTCACCGCTGAGCAGCACTGTGCTGTCGGTTCGGCTGCTGACCCGGGCCTTATGAATTGCCTGCTGCAGACGCGACGAGCGGCCGCGAATCATGTCAAAGGTGTAACTGGCATTCACGCCCATGACACGTCGTGTAATGGCACGGATACGCTGATTTTCACGCAGCGACAGCACGCGTCCGCCATCCGGCGCGGGCATCAATGATATCAGGCAGGAGAGGGGGGCCAGGCCGGCTGGCCTGAACTGCAACTCGATGTCATTACAAAAAGGCATGGTCAGCAGCGATCCGCCTTGTGGCTGTAGCAGTTCATCAATCGGGATATTGCCTGGATTCAGCCCGCTGAAAATCTGGCGCGCATAGCGGTTAAGGGTTTTAATGCGTCCCTGTTTATCACAGACAATCACACCTTCATTCAGCGTCTCAAGAATGGACTGCTGTTCAGCCAGCAGGCGTCGTAGCATCAGTTGCTGTCCGACTGCTTCTGCCGCCGCCTGGACCGTGCCAAGTGTGTGGACGTTGAAATTATCAGGCGTGGCGGTCAGTGTGAGCACACCTATCAATTGTCCGTTTTCATTACGGACGGGGGCCGCAGCGCACTGCCGGCGGCGTTTTCGCAAATCAAACTTCCAGTTTTCACCGCTCAACACATAGACCAGTCGCTGTTCAATCAGGCAGCGCGCGGTACAGTTAGTACCCAATACCTCTTCACGCAGAATACTGCCGATCGGTGTCAGGTCGGCACCGCAAAAATGGAGCGTTACACCCTGCGCATCGGTGAGGTTAATGTGCCCGTCCGGATTATAGGCGAGCAAATTTTCCATAATGCTGCGTGCAACAAGAATGAGTTCTGCATTGTTTTCAAGAATCGCAGTCAGTTCGCTGGCTGGGGGCGCGGTATAGATAAATCGATCTGGATCGATAGCGTACTGCTGCGAGCGTTGCCAGGAGTGCAGAATAGTTTCACGAAGCGCTGGCGGCGGTTCGCCCTGGGTAAAGCTCTCCCAGCTTCGCCATAACAGCGCGTCCCAACTGTCGGCGGCCTCCCTGTCGGGCAGGCTGAAGATCGCCTCGCTCTCATCTCGTAATAACAATTGCTGATTCACACGCCACTCCAGTGGGATTAAATGTCCATTTTATGGACATGTTAAGTTGACATGTAAACTTTGTTGCCAGTTTGAGGTGTGACGTTGTGTCAGCGCTCACAAAATTTCCCGGATTTTGGTTGGCACCACCTTTGCAAAGGTTGATGCAATCACCTGGATCAATCATGCGAAGGGAAATAAGTTGTTATGCGCAAACACAATTTACGGCTGATTCTGTTTATCTGTGCCATTGCTTCACTAAGTGGCGTGATTCTCGGTTATGACGCTTCTGTAATCTCTGGCGTTATCGACCCGCTGACAGAACATCTGAATTTAACGCCATGGGAAAGTGGCTGGGCGGTGTCCAACGTCATTCTCGGCTGCATCGTCGGCGCATGGAGTGTTGGCTTCATTTCTGATCGTATCGGTCGCAAAACGACCCTAATCGTTACCGCTCTACTCTTTTTGCTCTCCGCAGTGGGCGCTGCGCTGGCGGGATCGCTGACCGATTTCGTTATCTGGCGACTGACTGGCGGGCTGGCGGTCGGGATGGCCTCTGCGATTACGCCGCTTTACATCGCTGAAGTTTCACCCAAAGACTGGCGCGGACGGATGCTCGGCCTGCAGCAGATGCTGATGGTGGGCGGACAGGTTACCGTCTATATCGTGAATTACCTGATTGCACGCGGCATGCCGCATCAGTGGATTGTCAGTGAAGGCTGGCGCTGGATGCTCGCTTCGGGCGTGGTGCCTTGCGTGCTATTTTTGCTGCTGGTGCCGTTTATGCCAGAGTCACCGCGCTGGCTGGCGCTGAACGGCAAAAAAGAGCGGGCCCTTGAGGTGCTGACGCGTCTTTCAAATGCCCGACACGCCCAGCGACTGTTACAGGAAATCCTGACGTCAAATCGGGATGACAACATCCTGACCCGTCAGCGCGGCATCCTGCGGGATGCGCGGGCACGCTATATCCTGCTGGTGGGTTGTGCCATTGCTATTTTGCAGCAGATCTCCGGTATCAACATCCTGCTCTATTACGCGCCGTCACTCTTACAAAACATCACCGGCAGTACCCAGTCTTCCCTGTTTCACAGCATTTTCATTGGTCTTGCGCTGCTGACTGGCGTGGCCGTTTGTCTGAGTACCATTGATCGTCTGGGCAGGACAGTGCTGCTGCGCTGGGGGGCACTGGGATGCGCGCTCTCTATGATCTTCACCGCCCTGGCATTTATCGCCGATGCAGGTGGCCTGCTGCCAGTGATTGGACTGCTGGCCTTCGTGCTGATATTTGGCCTCTCATGGAGCCTGGGTGCCTGGCTGCTGATCTCAGAAATCTTTCCTAATCGGATTCGCGCCGTGGCGATGGGCTTTGCGTTCGCCTCGATGTACGTCGCTAATTTTATCGTTACCCAAAGCTTCCCGATGATGAACCGCAGCCAGGTGCTGATGGAACACTTTCATGGTGCCTTCCCGCTGATGTTATGCGCGGTGGGATCGCTCATCGCGTTCTGGTTTGTCCGTCGTTTTTTACCGGAAACCCGGGGCGTGTCGCTGGAGCACATTGAACCGCTGATGCTCTCCAAATCCCGTCGTTTCGCTGCTGAGGTGAAGCGATCTGAACAACACCCTTCATCGCCCGCCTGGGCAAAAGCAAAATAATAAGGAGTTTTTATGAACCATCAAACAATGCGCGTGGGTTTAATCGGCGCAGGCCGCATGGGCAGCTTCCATGCGGAAAATCTGGCCTGGCGTGTGCCTGGTGCCACCCTTGCGGCAGTGGCGGATCCGTTCCCTGGCGCAGCAGAGAAGCTCGCCAGCCGGCTTGGGGTGAGCAAATCGTATAGCGATCTGCATGCGCTGCTTCAGGATGATGAAATCGACGCCGTTGCGATTGCCGCGCCAGCACGGACGCATGCGGAGTGGGTGATTGCCGCGGCCAGAGCCGGCAAACATGTGTTTTGCGAAAAGCCTATGGCTGTCACGCTGGATGAGGCCGATCGCGCCATCGCGGCGGCAAAAAAGGCAGGCGTCGTGTTACAGGTGGGCTTTAATCGCCGCTTTGATTCCGGTTTTGCGGCAGCAATTGCAGCGGTAAAAAACGGTGAGAATGGCACGACCCAGCTTAGTCGCTCTGTGACCCGTGACCCAGGCCTGAACGATCCAGCGCCGATTCCGCAATGGACCATCTTCCTTGAAACGCTGATTCACGATTTTGACACGCTACTGCACTTCAATCATGGCGCAAAGCCGGTAGAAGTCTATGCGCTGGCCGATGCGCTGGTGCGGCCAGATTTTAAGGATAAAGGGCTGTTGGATACCTCGGTTGTGACTATTCGCTTCGACAACGGCGCTATTGCTATAGCTGAGGCAAACTTTCAGGCGGTCTATGGCTATGACGTGCGCGGTGAGGTTTTTGGCAGTAAAGGCATGCTGCAGGCGGGCCACATCAATGCCAACCACTGCGTGCGTTACACCGCCAGCGGAATAGCCGTCGATACGTCGCGACTGGATTCAGATCTGCTGCGAGAGGCCTATGTGGCAGAAATGACCGAGTTTGCCCGCTGTATCCGAAGTGGTGAAACGCCTCGCGCCACGGGCGAAGATGCGCGCAACGCGCTGGAAATTGCGCTGGCCTGTATCGAATCTGTACAGAGCAACTTGCCGGTTAAGCTGGGGGCGGGCTGATGGCTGATTATCAACTTTCCGTCTGCGCTGAAATGGTATTTCTGGAGCTGCCATTTACAGAGCGCGTAAAACGCATTCATGAGCTGGGTTTCGGCGTCGAAATCTGGGGATGGGCCAACAAGGATATTGATGCGCTGGTGGCGACCGGTGCGCGCTTTACCTCTATGACCGGTTATCTGAGCGGTAATCTTACCGATGAAACAGAGATAGCGCAGTTACTGCAGAGTGCTGAAGCCTCACTGGCTGTGGCCGAACGTCTCAGTTGTCCTGTACTGAATCTGCATGGCACCGGACTTGACGACCGCGGACTGCCGGTAAAACCCGTGACAACGGTAACGGGCGCTATGTGGCTCAAGGCCGCCGATACGCTGCGCCAGGTTGCACAACTTGGTGAACGAGCCGGACGCGTTTTCACCCTCGAAAACCTTAATCTGCCGATCGATCATCCGGGCACACCCTTCGCCCTGGCCTCTGAAACGCTGGCGCTGGTCGAAGCGGTCAACAGCCCGGCGCTGAAGATGAATCTGGATCTCTACCATGCACAAATTGGCGAGGGCAATCTGATTGAACTGGTACGGCGCTGCGGTTCTGCGATAGGGGAAATCCAGGTTGCCGATGTACCAGGCCGCCAGCAGCCGGGCACCGGCGAGATCAATTACCGGGCTATTGCACGGACGCTGCAGGAGATAGGTTACAGCGGCACCGTCGCCATGGAGGGCTGGGCCAGCGGTGATAGCACAGCGGCTGTCCAGCAGTTCCGCGATCACTTTACGTTGTAAGCAGCATGCGTCGGGTATTTGCCTGTTACCCGACGCACAATAATGTTAATGAAAACAATAACAACCTCAACCTACAGGAATTGACTATGAACATCAGAAACCTTCTGCTTTGTCTTTGCTCCTTGCTGTTTAGTGTGGGAATCAGCGCCAAAACGTTTACCGTTGGCGTCGCGCTGGCTAACTTCGACCTTAACTTTGTCTCCATCCTTCGCACTCAGATGCAGAAAGAGCTTAACGCCAGTGAACTCAAGAGCCAGTTTGTTGATGCCAAAGGCGATGTCGCGCTGCAGGTGCAGCAGGTTGATGACTTTATCAACCAGGGCGTTGACGCCATTATTCTCAATCCGGTTGATACCCAGGGTGTTTTACCGATGATCACGGCCGCCAAAAATGCCGGTATTCCGCTGGTTTTCGTAAATCGTAAACCGGAAGTGAAACTGCCAGCAGATATGGCATATGTTGGTTCTGATTCGGCGCTGGGTGGCGAAATGCAGATGGAGGCGCTGGCAAAGAAAATGAACTACAAAGGTAATGTAGCGATACTGATGGGCGCGCTGTCGAATGAAGAGGCCCGTGAGCGTACCCGTGCTGTGGAAGCGGTTATCAGTAAATATAAAGACATGAAAGTTATTGAGAAGCAGACAGCGAAATGGCAACGCAATGAAGCGGTTGATGTGGTTTCTGGCTGGCTGCTAAATCAGCGTCCCATTGACGCCATTGCTGCAAACAACGATGAGATGGCGATTGGCGCGATTATGGCTTTAAACCAGGCGAAGAACGATAAAATCCTTGTGGCGGGAATTGATGGAACACCCGATGGTCAGCAGTTCATTAAAAACGGCAGGATGGTGCTCACTATTTTTCAGGATGCAAAAGGACAGGCTACCGGCGCAGTTCAGGTGACCAAAGCCCTGCTGAACAAACAAAAGGTTGAGACGCTTAACTGGGTGCCTTACAAGCTGATTACACCTGAAAATTATCTGAACTTTGTTGCTGAGAATTCAAAGTAGTCCCACGTTCAGGGTTATTTACGAACATCTCTTTCAGGTGAAAATGATCAATCGGGGTGCCTGAACAATGATGAACATGCGCGCGTATTCTGGACCGTGAACGGTGAAAGGGGGAATTGAACACGCGCGCATATTGCCAGTGAATGATTTTCAACCGTCTCTTACAAACCGACCAGCGTAATCTGTTTCTTGATAGTCAGCGCTTTATAGAGTGCTTTAGCCAGGCTGCCAGGCTCAACGTCAGGCCTGACGCCCTCCGGATCAGTCCAGAACGATTTAATCCGCAAAATGGTGTTGATGCTGGTCACGCGCTCCAGTTCCAGAACGGCCAGTACAGGGTGACGCATTTCGCCGAGTTCTTCTATTGTATCGGCTTCAATGACCGCGGCACGGGATGCCTGACTATCAAAGATCACGTGGCAGCGTGCCCCCTTGAGGTTAAGAATGTCGATGACTTCATAAAGGCATTCAACAGCCTCTGCACTGTAGGTTGCGGACACATTAAACATAGCAAATCCCTCTGACGTAAAACGTAGTAAGCAGCCAGCATAGGCGAACTACAATCAGAGTAGAAGTTACTGTTTTTGAATGAAAAATATAGAGTCAAAAGGTGACGATAACGTGTGTCATTTTAACTCTTATTTAGACTGGCACTAATAATAAGCGAGACGTTAACAGATTCTGGCGATGGGAGGCGGATTTGACTTAAAGAAGGACTCACATCGGGCATGCTAATCGTTCCAGTGAGCAGTGTATTTACAGATGTAAGTAGCGCATTCAGCTACAGGTTTTCGCTATTTTACACAATGAACCTCAGGTTAAGTTTAAGATTTATCGCTCTCTTAAATCTCAAATTCCCCAGGCTGACTGGAGTAATGACTTAACCTGGCTCAACACTCAGTCTGATTTGTTTCTGCGGTTCAGCGGGATATTCTGGTGGGTCAACATCCTGATGGGGTTTCGCAACTCAGGTGAGTAGTACGGCGTGAAGCGGATTTGGCGGCGGATAAGACGTCCCGGAATTATGCAGGTTTGTTCACATATGCGGGCGACACGCTGGCGGTTACTGCCTGATCAACCAAATTTCAAAATACGAAAGCGAGAAAAGCCACCACAGAGGATGGCTTTGCCTGCACGATAATCTGCGTGTGGCGTGAGAGAATGGCTACCTGAAACCTGAGTTAATCAGGTTCATCACGCCGTGGCGTAAGTTATTTCTTTGTGATTGCTCAATCCCTGAACATTCTCTGACGGGGCGTCCTCAGTCCTGAATGCGCTTACCGTACGCATCATGATAACGGCCTGATCATTCAGCATGGCGGAAGCAGCAAGCGATTCCTCTACAAGAGCGGCGTTCTGCTGGGTGGTGGTGTCGATCTGCGTAATGGCAATATTAATCTGAGCAATACCGTCCGCCTGTTCGACGGCAGCCTGATCGATTTGGCTCAGGATTGTTTTCATCTCAGAAACGTTGCTGATCATGCCGCCCATCAACTGGTTTGCGTCCGTTGCCATTCTTTGTCCGTCTCGTGTCTGGGATGAAGACTTTTCAATCAACGCTTTTATCTCGCTGGATGAAGTGGCCGTCTTCTGTGACAGGGAACGAACCTCCTGCGCCACTACCGCAAATCCCCGGCCATGCTCACCGGCACGCGCTGCTTCAACCGCCGCATTGAGCGCCAGAATATTGGTCTGGAACGCAATCGAGTCAATCAAGGTCAGTATTTCCGCCATCTGACGTGAGGAGGCTTCGATTTCATTCATCTTAACCGTCACGGCCTGCATCATTTCACCGTTTTGACTGACGGCATTCTCAGCCTGCGCTGAGAGCGTGGAGGCAAAGCGCGTATTGCTGCGGGTGTGGGCAATGGTGGCGGTAAACTGCTCAACAGAGGCAGCCGTTTCCTCTACCGAGCTGGCCTGCTCTTCCGTTCGTTCCGATAAATTACGGGTGCCGGCGAGTATCTGATGGGCCCCGGTAGCGATATTTTCTGCACCTTCGCGTATCTGACGGACCATCACACTGAGATTAGTTTGCATGGCGCCAATGGCGTTCATGAGAAGTCCTGTCTCATCCCGACGTTGCGTGCTGATACTGTTAGTGAGGTGCCCTTCAGCGACTCGCTGTACCCGGGCGATAACGTCATAAAGCGGGGCAGTAATCGATCGGGTAATAAACAGTGCCAGCGTAATGGCTGTCAGGATGCTGAACAGAGAGATGAAAATAATCTCCTTGCGTACGCTGTTATATCGCGTAGTGAAACTTTCATAGGAGCTTTTCATCTGGGCTTCCTGTAACCCGATGAAATTCGATACTTGCTTAACATACGCATCCTGTAGTTTCACTGTTGAGTTGAGATAAAACGAGTTTGCCTCCGCTTTATTTACGGCCAGGCGCGACAGGAAATCCTGGCGCGAACTCAGGAATTCGCGGCGTTTGACCTCAATATCATCAAGGATCCTCTGTGAGTCACTGTCGTCTGCAAGACGCCGCAGTTCGCCAAACGTGGTGCTGATATTCTTTGTTTTTTCCAGCATCTCACGCTCAATGGTCACTTTGGAAACGGGATCTTCGGCATTTATCAGCATCAGCTGTAGCTGGACACCCTGATTTATATTCTGAATAAGGTCATTGCCTAAAGATATCGTTGGATAGTCGTCGTTAATCATACCGGTGATACTTGTTCTGGCCATTCCCAGCGCGTTGAGTCCGATAAGGACGCTGACAAGCAGAAAAGAAATCAGTGCGAAATAAGAAATTCCAAGCTTTGATCTGATCTTTAGATTTTCAAAAACCTGCTTAACTCTGTTCATTATTAACGTTCCTGGTGAGTGTGTGGTGAAAATGAAAATGGGGGTAATGCCGCAATGGTTACCCTAAGCATTAATGTGTTCATTCATGCATTATGATTTATGAAATAACCAAATTGTTGTGGGCAGAGTGGGCGCGACCACAGATATCCCTGTATCAGAACTTCATTTTTCAGATCCATTCGGCTGATAAGTTCTAACTGCTGTTGTGTTTCAATTCCCTCTACGACAATGACTTTACCCAGTTTCTGGGCCAGTTGAATACTGGACTCCATTACTGTGCAGGCAAGTGGGTTAGAAATGGCTTCTTCAGTCAGGCTTTTATCAATTTTTATGCACCTGAAGTTGCTGTTGTAAAGATAGCGAAGCCCTGAACTGCCGGTTCCGAAATCATCCACGGCCATCTCAACACCCGCTGCGATTAAAACGCTGAGAGTTGTCTTTACGCTCATCTGCTGCGCCAGTTCCTGGCGTTCAGTTAATTCCAGCACCAGTTTTATTTTGCAGGCTGCCGTGGCATTCAGAAAGTACTGACAGGCAATGATAAGAGATTCCTGTTCAAAGTGAGAGGAATGAACATTAAAGTTAAGCCTGAACGAAGGCGGAAGTATCAGACTTCCTGCTAAGATTCTGTCAGCAATATCGGTTAAAAGAAACTCTGCCAGTTTGTTCACGATATTATGTTTTTCAGCAACAGGAATAAAAAGGTGGGGCGATATCATTATGGACGGGCTCACTCTCCAGCGTATCAAAACCTCGCCTCCCATAAGGCGTTTTTCGTTCAGGCTGAATACCGGTTGTATGTCAAAAGAGAAAGCCTTGTCTCTAAGGGCGTTAATGATGTAACGCTTTCTGGAGTAGAATCGGTTGAGTGTCCAGCGTGAGGTAAGGAAAAATGCCAGAAACAGGGAAGAAAAAAAACCAGCAGAGATTATAGTATGGTCAATGCCATCGGTATTTTCTGATGAGGTCTCTATTATTTTGTACGGAAACAGGGTGGATTTTTTTAAATAACCATTTTCTTCCACCGAAGAAGATGCTGTTAAACCATGCCAGGAGAGTCGCATTCCATCTGCTTCAAGTGTATAAATTTTGTTGCTTACCAGATGGATTGTGCTGAGTGGTGTCGTAAAATATCCGGCATCTATTGCAAGTGTCATTATGCCATTATTGAAAGGTATTAAAATCACCATTGCATTTTTATCTGGCACGCGATTGGAGCCGGATATGAGTTTTATTGAAATTCCTTTTTCATTTTTTTCGATGCGTTTTCTGATATCGTGCCTGATGTTCAGGTTAACCCTTTCGTTTGGAATGAAGGTCTGACCTGTCGATGAGGAGCAGTAAATATTCCCGGAGGCATCAAACAGAGTCAGCGATCGAATATAGCCGTTTGTCTGAACGGTTTTTTTTATTGACTGCAGTTGCTGGCTTGTGCAGTCTGTCCCCGTTTTTATTAGTGCGGTGGCACTTTCGATCGCGTCCGCCAGAATTCCGTCGATTTTTATTACCAGGTTCTCCAGTGTCCGGGTTCTTTGTTTGTCGTCAGAGGATGAATTAATGCAGTAAAAAAAGATCGCTGACAAAGCGACCAGAATTGATGAAATGATCAATGACGCCCATAATTTCTTTTTATCCGCACGCTCAGGGTGTTGAAAGGCTTCTGAAATTATAGTTGCGTGCCTTGCCTTCATCATTTCTCCCCTGGTGTTATGTGGTTTAAAAGAAATTAATTTTTCCCAAAAAACACTGGGTCAATGGCTAAATTTTTGTCTGAAGGATTTCGGTCAATCATATAAATAATGAATGACGTAATATCACCTTTTTTTCTAAAATAGATTGTGTAGCGCAACAGCTAATACACTGTAATCTAATCATCAATTTTATGTCAAGATGATCGGGTTAGCGTAAATTATCAGTGTGACGCCAGGTAATAACGGTAAACGTTAATGCTCGGAAAAATAAACATGTCGTTATATCGGCAATGTAACAGGAAAATATAGTTCAAATAAAGTGAACGAGTGCAGGAGCCGTAATCAGTTTAACTGATTACGGCCTGCAGAAAGGGGGTTACCCAATATTAATATTGATAACGCTGAGTGATCATCACTTCATAATAACCTGCTGCGAGTTCATCCAGCATCCCATCTGTAAATGCCGGTATGTTTTAGCCCTGCGGTGAGGCTTTGTCGGCAAGCCATTGGCGGTAACGTGCTGGCGCCATTCCCATTATCTGTGTGAATGCTTTTCTGAAGGCTGTCTCTTCTGAATAGCCACACTCTGTCACCACCTGTCGTATGCTAATCGTAGGATTCGCGAGCATGACACAGGCAGATTCTATTCTTATGCGGGTGATGAATTCTTTAGGCTTTTCCTGCGTGAGCGCTTTAAGTTTTCGTTGCAGCGTGCGTTCAGTGGTATTAAGTGCTTCAGCCAGTTGAGCCGCGCTGATAGAGGGATTTTTAAACCGTATGATGTCCTGAGCACGTAATAAAAGCGGGTGGCCATTATCTGCCAGCCCGGGAGGGACATAAAGGTGCTGGCATAAAGAGTCGTTGTCCGTTAGCGACATGCCTGCGGCAAGTTTTGCCACATCGGCTCCAGCGCCTTTCTGAATAATATGCAGAACCAGCGAAATCCATGAGAAACATCCGCCGGTGGTCAATACCCGTCCATCTTCCTCAAGCACCTTACCCCATTGAGACTGAGCAAGTGGGTAGCGTTCCCGCATGGTGTGATAAAACCACCACGTTGTTGAAAAAGACTTTCCGTCAAGCAAACCTGCTTCGCCCAGTATGAACCCACCTGTACCTGTTGAGGCGACGATAGAACCGGCGTCATATTGCTTCCTTAACCAGACGGCGGCCTCTTTTACGCCCAGCATATTCACGGGCTCCCGGTTGTTTCCCAGCACCATGCCGGGGGCAATAATGACATCAGGTTGACCAACTGACTGAAAGGAGCTGTCAATGTGAATGAGACGGCCCTGAACGTCCCATACGGGGCCACCATCCGGACTGACGATAACGGTCTGGAAAGGGTCGTTTTCAAACCGGGCTGCATGTTGTGGACTGGAAGCAACGGCATAATTCGCTATCCAGAACATGTCTGCTATTCCTGAAATGGCTGAGAGAACGCTGCCCTCAATAGCCAGTATCGCAATTCGCATTGCCTGAACCCCATGGTGTTAAATTGTCGTAAATTGCGTGAAAATTGTTACTTACTGCGTAACACAATCAAAGCAGCTGTTTAACCTGTTAAGCGTGTATAGAGCCACAACGCGCTACCGTCATGCAAACTGAACCTGAGATGCAAAACATCTGGGCAGTAGATGAATGTAATCAGATTGTTAATAGAGGGTTTTTTCAGCCACAAATGCGTCTGAGAAGGTGAAGGGGATGCATTACAGCGTGAAACTAACGAAGCGTGCAATCAGGCCATAGCCAGATGCTGTGAAGCATCGGATGGCTGCTCTGTAGCTGAGTTATTAAGCTTTAAAATCACAGGTAAATTGCTAATAAACATCTAATTATTTGCTGGTATAGTGACATAAAAAAATAGTCACTGGAGTTTATCGATGTTGAGCAAATACAAAGGTTCGCAAATTCTTTTTCACTGGCTTACGGTTCTGTTGATCATCGTGGCTTACGCTACGATTGAGCTGCGCTGGATGGCAGACAAGGGCACCTGGCAGCGAAATGTGGTTATGATTACTCACTTTTCAGCAGGTTTCTGCATATTGCTCCTGATGATAGCCCGTCTTTTTTTGCGCACCCGCACGAAAACCCCGCCGATCACGCCACCTGTTGCGCCATGGCAGACGGGTATTTCGCATCTGGTGCACACCTTGCTGTATGCACTTTTTGTTGTATTACCGATCCTGGGGCTGAGTTCACGTTACCTGCGCGGAAAAGAGTGGTCCCTGTTTGGGCTTAACATGCCTGTCGCGACGATTCCGGACCCTGCCACTGCCAGTATGTTAATTGACTGGCACGAAACCCTGGCGCCACTGGGATACTGGTTAATTGGTCTGCATGCGGTGGCGGCGTTGTTCCATCACTATTTTCTGAAAGATGACACGTTGCGCAGGATGATGCCGTAAGCGCGTGGCCTGATAATCAGAGCGTGTTGATCGTTCACGATCCTGCACTCGTCGGTGAGATGTACAGGAATTTTGAGGAGAATCATGCTCTGGTTAATAGCGAAATATGCCATTACGGCGTTTATGGTCGTACTGATATCAGAAGCGGCGAAGCGCAGCGATCGACTGGGCGGCCTGCTTGCCGCCTTACCGCTGGTCACTCTTCTGGTGCTGATCTGGATGAAGCTGGAAGGGCAGACACAGGAAAAAATCAGCGCTCATGCCTGGTACACTTTCTGGTATGTGGTGCCGACACTGCCGATGTTCGTTCTTTTTCCTTACCTCTATCAGCGAACCGGCTTCTGGCTGACGCTACTGATATCCTGCGTAATCACTGTCATCCTCTTTGTTCTCTGGGCGCTGTTTTTAAAGCGCTTTGGTATTCAGCTTATGTAGTTAAGGTGACGCTTAAGCGTCACCTTAATTCACCCTGCGAAATGGCCAAACAAAGCGCCAGTCACGCCGGACAGCGCCATTGCGAGACTGCTCCAGAAACTGACACGGATGACGCTGCGTATGACTGGTGCTCCGCCGGCTCTGGCGGCTACAGCCCCTAAAATCATCAGCGCCAGCAGAGCCGAGATAACAATACCCGCAATACCTGAATAAGTCAGAGCGACAATAAGCGGAATTAATGCCCCCACCGTAAAACTGCCTGCAGAGAACAGTGCAGCCTGAAGCGGCCGGGCGCTGGAGATATCAGAGATGCCAAGTTCATCACGCGTATGCGCATCAAGAGCGTCATGTTTCATGAGTGCGGTGGCAACCTCATGCGCTAATTCTTTATTCAAACCGCGATGAGTATAAATTGCTGCCAGCTCGTGTGTTTCAGCCTGATAGTTGCTTTCTAGTTCGGCCTGTTCTTCGGCAATAGCGGCGCGCTCGGTGTCAGCCTGTGAGGAAACAGAAACGTACTCACCTGTCGCCATAGACATGGCACCGGCCACCACGCCAGCTACGCCTGCCAGAAGCAGACTATGAAAAGCGCTGTTTGCAGCAGCGACACCGGTGAGAAGGCTTGCCGTCGAAACAATGCCATCATTGGCACCCAGCACGGCTGCTCGCAGCCAGCCAGATCGCGAAATTTTGTGCGATTCTCCATGTATCAACCGTTTATCCCTCTTGTGTCAGACGTTAACGTTTTAAAGCAGGCCGCAGCAGGCACTCAATCTGTAAATCATGACGTCATTGGCTCTCGAATAGTCGCCCTCGAAAAAGTATAGACGCGGGGCGAAAGTCAACGAGGGAACCGGCGGGCCATCGTTAAAAAACCTTAATCAAGCTTGCTGAGATCACGTTCAATATCGGCATGCCGTCCATTGTCAGCGATTTCCCGCCCTGGACGCGGCGCTGCTTTGAGTGCTTTTTCCAGATATTGCCTGGCGATCTGTTTATTACCCTGATTGAGCTGGAAATCGCCATAAAAATAAAGAGGGTGGAGATTTATTTTCACTGCCTTCAGGTTAGCGTGATTGAGAATTATTAACATCTGTTTTAATCGTAAAGGCGAAATAGATAATTCACCAAAAAACTACTGCTAAAGCGGCAGCCATACCTGATGGAACAAACACCGTTAGATTATTCACCCTCTCAATACCCGCAGACTTTACTGCATAAGTGATTCGCTGCGCTTTTTACACATTTCACGTTCTGGAACCGAATCCTGGCGGATACTTAAAAAGTGTAAGTATTGATTCTTTATTTATAATTTTTACCCGGTTTTAGCTAAAGTGGATATCATTCTGACTAAACCATAATGGCTTTACGATGCCGACATCTTTAACCTCCACGCTGTATACCCGCTTGCGTCTGGTGCTCTCTGTTGCTGCCGGTTTAATGTGCTACTTTTTGCTCTCTGCTCAGTTGGGTCAGATGCAGCGTTTGTTGATTAGCTGGAATGTGTGGGCCTGGCTCTATCTCTGCATTCTCTGGGTTCGTATGCTGCGAACCGATGCAACGGGAATTAAGCGTATTGCTCAGCTGCAGGATCAGAGTGCCGCGCTGGTGCTGGGAATCGTGATTGTGGCGTGTATGGTCAGTATTGTGGCTATTCTGAGTGAACTCCCTACCCTGAAAGGATTGACCGGCACACCACGACTCCTGCATTTGTTGCTGACAGCAATGACATTGATCGCATCCTGGGCCATGTTGCCCAGTTCATTTGCGATGCACTATGCTCATCAGCACTACCTTAACCGGAGTGAACATGTGAGTCCGTTGATATTCCCCGATAAAACGACGGATCCGGGCTACTGGGATTTCCTCTACTTTTCATTCACCATCGCGGTTGCGTCACAAACTGCGGACGTTGCCACCGGAACCACAGAGATGCGTAAACTCGCATTACTGCAATCTGTTATCTCCTTTATTTTCAATCTGGCTATTCTGGGTTTATCGGTGAATGTCGGGGCTGGTTTACTGAATTAAATCCAGTGACAGCCTGGCATCATTTGCGGAGCTGTCATTCTGTAACAACCTGGTCACCTTTAGTGATTATAACAATGTGTAATGAGGTGTTATCTGCCTCTTCAACCGACACGCACTGCCGTGTAAGTTCTGTCGTGTTATACGTTTGTTGTTCCCGTGATCCGATCAGGAGAAAGAGAGTGAAAGCAACTGCAATGGTTACAACCAGCCTGTTAATGCTGATGAGCAGTGTTCATGCTGAAGGTCTGACGACCTCAGCGGATGGTAAAAACCTGACTGTCAGTTTCGGGCAGCCCACCATCAAACAGGTGCTGCACTACCGCAAAATGTATGACAAAAAGCCGTTTCCGGACGCTGAGATCTATTATTACGACAATGGCACCTACAAGATCATTTCTCAGGGCGAAAACCACTACGGCGTTTACGTTATGCAGGGCAAGTTTGATGATGAAACGTTCACCGTGCGTTTTATCTCTCTGCCTTCTGCTGACTGGGGGAATAAAACGGCCTTTCACCAGTTAACGTTTATCAAAAGTGAAAAGCAGAACGTTTTCATTCAGAACGCGATTGTCGACACCGGCGAGGCCATCGCACAGCAGAACGGCACCTATACACAGGAAATGAATACGGTCACAAACCCCGTTTCTACCCACTGGGAAAACAAATAATTGCCGCAGCGGGTCAGCCACCTTTGTCTGACCCTCGTGCTTTTTGCGGAGGAACGACCCACAGCTGTTTCAATCCACTCATTTTTAACTCAGAAGATGATTAGCCGTTCTGAAATGACTACTCTTATGTCTCGCAGTCCGATGCGCTTAACCCGCCATTCGCGCTGTAAATGGGCGGCAAAGCACACCACGTGTATCCGGCCCATGAAAGGCAGTGTCTGATTCCGTCTGACGCAAAAATCCTGCCACTTTCTCTTAAGGTCCTGAGGCGTAAATATGGACAGAGTTTTGCCCCTGCTCGATGTGCAGGAGGTCACTTTTTCAGTCGGAGATCGTCAGCTACTACGACCGGTATCTCTGCAGTTACATCAGGGCGATTGCGTATTACTGACCGGCCCTTCTGGCAGTGGAAAAAGCACACTTTTAAAAATTATGGCTTCCCTCATTACGCCAGATTCCGGGCAACTCTTCTTCAAAAACCACGACATCACCACCCTGGACGCAGAGGCGTATCGCCAGCAGGTCTCGTACTGTTTTCAGACACCGCAGCTGTTTGGTCAGACGGTTTACGACAACCTCGCGCTTCCCTGGCAGATCCGGCGCCAGAAACCGCATCGGGAAAGGCTTGTTGCTCACCTTGAGAGTGTCAATCTCTCACCCGATATGCTGAATAAATCTGTTGAACAGCTCTCCGGTGGGGAAAAGCAGCGTATCGGGCTGCTTCGTAATCTGCAGTTTATGCCGGATATTTTGCTACTGGATGAAGTCACCAGCGCCCTTGATGACGTAAACAGGCTGGCGGTGCTTTCATTGATTAACAGAATTTCAGTTGAAGACAAGGTGGCGGTGGTGCGTATCAGTCACGATGTAAATGACATTCAGCAGGCCGGGAATGTGCTTCGTCTGGCAGCGCCCGAAGAGGAGCATCAGCGTGAATCAACATAATATCAGTGACACCTCACTGTTGCTCTCATTGACGCTGGTCGTCATTGCTTTGCTAATCAGTCAGAAAGAAAAGCTCGGCATGAGCAAAGATATTATCTGGAGTGTATGCCGGGCGATTATCCAGCTGATTATTGTTGGCTTCGTGCTGAAGTCAATTTTCGACGTTAATAACAGCTGGCTGACGGTAGTGATGGTGTTGTTTATCTGCGTAAATGCCGCAATCAATGCACGCAAGCGCGGTCGGAATATCGATAACGCCTTTGCGATATCCTTTGTCGCTATTTTCAGTGGCACCGTCATCACACTGACGATTCTGGTGCTTAGCGGCGCAATCGCCTTTGTGCCGATGCAGGTCATTCCCATCTCAGGCATGATTGCCGGTAATGCCATGGTCGCGGTAGGGCTCTGTTACAGCAATCTGAACCAGCGTTTCAGCGATAATCACCAGAAAATTATGGAGATGCTGAGCCTGGGCGCATCAGTGAAGTTGTCGTCGGGCCGTATTATTGCTGACAGCATTCGTACAGCTCTGATCCCCACGGTAGATGCGGCCAAAACGGTCGGACTGGTCAGCCTTCCTGGGATGATGTCAGGATTGATCTTCGCAGGAATCGATCCGCTCAAGGCAATTAAGTATCAGATTATGGTGACGTTCATGCTGATTGGAACCGCCAGCCTGTCAACAATCATCGCGGTCTATTTATCTTACCGACGTTTTTATAATGCCAGGTCGCAGCTGGAAATATCGGAAAATAAGCGTGATTAAAGATACTAATTCGCGGATCTGAACGTTGCAGCCTGAGCGCAATAGAAGCGCTATTGGTTTACTTGCTGATATTTAGCTGATAACAACGTGCCGGGAAATAATTCATAAGCACTTATCCAGTATCAAAGATATCGTGTCTGGATTCGTGCTTTTGCTGGTCCATCGCGTTATCTGGAGGACAGCTTTTAAGTTTGTCTGTTCTGATAAAGGTCCCAGCGGTTACCGTAAAGATCTTCGAATACCACCACGGTGCCATACTCTTCTTCTCGCGGCAGCTGGCAGAACGTGACGCCTTTCGATTTCATCGCGTTGTAGTCACGCCAGAAGTCATCTGTCTGCAGAAAAAGGAAAACTCTTCCGCCGCATTGATTGCCGATAAAATTTTTCTGTCGTTCATTTGATGCGCGAGCCAGAAGAAGATTGCAGTCACTCTCAGGATTGGGTGTGACTACAACCCAGCGCTTACCCGGCTGTGGTGTATCTTCAACAAGTGTAAAACCCAGTTTTTGCGTGTAATACTCAATTGCCCGGTCATAGTCATCAACTACGATTGCCACGTATCCGATACATCGCTTCTGTGTTCTCATTTCTGCTCCAGCTGGTTTCCGTTCCGGTTTGCGTAAAAGAGTGTTTTAACACAAACATGATTTACCCGCTCCTGATAAATAATTCCGGTTTAGCGAGTGGCATGCTATGGTTAAAATCCCTTCCATAACATGAGGATAGTGAAATGATTGTCAGGACATGGCACGGATGCGTACCAATTATCCATGCAGAGAGTTTTGCGATTCATCTGCAGAAGACCGGCGTTGAACATTCACAAAGGACGCCTGGTAATCTGGGAGCCTATGTGAGAAGAGAGACGCAAGGGAAATGGGAACATTTTTTTCTTGCAACATATTGGGAAGATTTAGAGGCAATCAAAGCGTTTGCTGGTGAAGAGTACCAGATTGCCGTGACCTATCCTGATGATGAACAGTTTGAACTGATATCAGATCCTTTCGTCTTCCAGCACCACGTTCAGACGATAACAGCATTAGAGTGACCTGGCCGCCGCCACATTAAGGCGGCATGAATATCCTGCATTCAGTCGCCGGATACACGCCGTGACGAATCGGCAACTGCCACGCGATTTTTGTCGTTATGGCTAATTTGACAAACTCTCTCTATGATGGATTTTTTCCCGTGTGTTTATCGGGAACGATCAATGACTTAGGGAAGAATCCTCGCGATGACTTTGTTAAATGACCTCGATCTGCGTCAGCTGGAAGCCTTCTCGGCGGTAATCTCTGCGGGCAGCGTCACCGCGGCAGCCAAAGTGCTAAACCGCTCCCAACCCGCCGTTTCCCGTCTGATTCAGGAGCTGGAGCAGTCGCTGGGTTACCCACTGTTTATTCGTAATGGTCCGCGCATTCATCCCTCAGAAGAGGCCTTGCAGCTGCATCAGTATGTGCAAAAAGCGCTGCTGTCATTACAGCAGATACGCCTGCGTGCTCAGGAAATTGCGCATCAGCAGCATCGCCCGCTCAGTATTGCGGCTACGCCCGCGCTCGCTGCCGGCTTATTGCCACAGGCACTGGCTGCGCTGAATCTGCAAAACAAAGTGCAAATCATCAGTGAATCCGCCGTTCAGACGGCGCATGCGGTGATCACCGCAGAGGCTGACATCGGTTTGTGCAGTTTGCCGCTTGAACATCACGCGGTTGAGTTGCACTGGATTGGACAGTCGCAGTGCGTGGTCGCGCTGCCGGAAAAAGATGAGCTGGCATTGAACAGTACGCTATCGCTGAGTCAGTTAGCAGGCCGCCGTTTAATTGCCCCCTGGAGTCCGCAGCGTTTGCGTGGCCGCTATGATAAAGCGCTGAAGAAGGTCAAAGCGCCGCTGCTGGAAACTATCGAAACCAATTCGTCGGCGAATATTCTGGGCTGCGTGCGGGCTGGATTAGGTGTAGCGATCCTCGAACCGGTTACAGGCTGGGGCATGCCGCTGGCCGGTGTGGCGATCCGCCCGCTTCAGGAAGATATCCCTTACTTTTTTGGTGTGATCACGCCTCAGGGCCGCCAGCTTTCCAGCGCGGCGCAGGCGCTGGTGGAGGCGCTGGCAGATGCCGCCGCGCAGTTGCTGCCTGGATTTAAACGTCTGACTGCCAGTGAACACCCTCGCATTATGCGAATCATCAATCAGGATTAATAACGGTTTTCGTTTTAACGTCACTATCAAGTGGAAGGCTGCGATATAGAGATCGTTTTTACTACAGGTATTAAGGCAGAACCAGACACCCATTTATAAAAAATCCCTTCATATTCAATGCTTATAGCTTTTTCAGCATAAGATATAAGAAATCCATTGGTCGAATCCTGAGCGGAGTTATTGACTCTGAATTAGGGCAAGAGGATTATGCGAAAACTTAGTTCTTACTATGCGTTTTAATGATTGTTAGCAGCCTATTATGTGTTTTGAAGATAATCAAAGGCCGTCTCATTGACGCACATTGACCGTTTTCGCTCGCTCTCATGCGATCGCTGACACCAGGGGATTGCTTTATGACATTTGTCGCCAAAGGTCTTGATGCGCTGGAAGCTCAGCTTCAGCAGGATCTGGAGTTTCTGGAGCTGCCTGCCAAATCATGGGTACCGGAACGGACTTATCAGAGCGCACCCGTTCGCGATGTAGTGGTGATTGGTGCGGGCATGTGCGGTCTGGCAGCGCTCGCTAAATTACAGTTCACCGGCATTAGCAATGTGGTGGCCTATGACGCTGCGCCCGCAGGGCTGGAAGGGCCGTGGGTTACTTTTGCGCGCATGGAAACGCTGCGCTCGCCGAAAACGCTACACGGTCCGGCTCTGGGGCTCGCGCAGCTGACCTTCCGTGCATGGTTCACGGCACAGTGGGGGAATGAAGCATGGGAAGCACTGGACAAAATTCCTAAAGCGCAGTGGATGGATTACCTGATTTGGTACCGCAGGGTATTGAATCTGCCGGTGCAGAACAACGTGCGTGTCACCCATATCGCGCAGGCCGGGGATCTCATTGCGCTCGATCTGGACGGTGCCGAAACCGGGCGCGTCTACACACGCCGATTGGTGCTGGCTACCGGGCGTTCAGGACTCGGTGGTTTTGCCGTCCCGGATTTCCTGCAAGGTATCGATCGCCAGTTCTGGGCACACTCCGCCGATAACATCAATTTTGCCGCATTACAGGGCAAACGCGTCGCGGTGATTGGCGCAGGCGCATCGTCGATGGATAACGCTGCCACCGCCCTGGAGCAGGGCGCTGCCGCAGTCGATCTGCTGATCCGACGTAAAGAAATGCCGCGCATTAATAAGATGACGGGCATTGGCAGTCAGGGCGTGGTGCATGGCATGTATCAACTCCCCGACGTCTGGAAGTGGAAGTTTGTCGATTACACCGCCGCGACGCAAACGCCGCCGCCGCGTGCTTCAACCCTGCGTGTATCCCGTCATGACAATGCACGTTTCTTCCTCGACTGCGCCATCAAGGCCGTTAAGCAGGAAGTCGATGGCTTGCTGATCGAAACGACCCAGGGCGTATTGCGCTACGACTTCCTGATCGCCGCCACCGGCTTCACCAACGATTTCCACGGTCGTCCGGAGTTTGCTGCCATTGCGCCACATATTCGTAGCTGGTCCGACGGACGCTATCAGCCGGAAATGGGGACTGCACGACACAGCCTGCTGGAAGCGCCGGATCTCGGACCTTCGTTTGAATTCCGCGAATTGACGCCGGGTGCCTGCCCGATACTGGCACACATTCACTGTTTCAATGATGCTGCGATGCTGACGCACGGCAAAGTTTCTGGCGATATTCCTGCAGTGAGTGCAGGAGCGGAACGCCTGGTGCGCGGCATTGCTGCTTCACTGTTCGCCGATGACGTCGGGCAGCACTATGCCAACTTACAGGCTTTTAACACCCCGGAATTACTGGGCGATGAATGGGTAGATTCAACCCCGCGACTAAAACAGGAGAACGCGTTGTGAGCGACGTTATTGATCAGGCAGCCGGATTAGTACCCGAAGAAGCGTTGTATCAGACGCGCCGCCTGCGTCCCGAATTTGTTGAGGGTGCAGAAGCGTGCCGTCTGTCAGTGTTAACGCCGGAAGACGAACAGGGTTTGCCTGCGGTTCTCCGTCTGGCGCTGGCGCAACGTATGGCGGTCTTGAACGCGGATGAACCGCTGCAACGCGATTATCATGCACAGCTGGCAGTGTTGAACCCGTCTGACGCGTTACTGGCGCTCGCGGCCGGTAATCCTGTGCATGAGGAACCGCTGGCATCGATTGCACGCCATGCTGACATGGTGACACAGCACCCGATTCAGGCGACTGAACAGCACATTCGCCTGCTGGAGCAGGCCGGCTTGAGCAACCCGCAAATTGTCGCGCTCTCTGAACTGATCGCCTTTCTTAACTTCCAGACGCGGGTCGCGGCTGGCTTACGTCTGATGAGGTCCGCATGATTCCGTCGGTTAATCTCAAGCCGCTGCACTGGCATCCCTATATCACACCCGTAGAGGTTGAACAGGCAACGCCGGCACAGCTTGATGCGATGAAAGTGACGCCGTCCAACAAGAAGATCTCAGAGTATGTGCGCACGCTGGTACACGATCCAGAGAGCTACACTGCGCGTACCGGTTTATTCAACGCCATTATGTATGTTGACGGTGGTCTGAACCGCGCGGATCGTGAACTTGGCGCACTGGGTGCTTCCATTGTTAACGGTTGCCGCTACTGTGCGGTGGTGCATGCGCGCCGTCATGCACAGCTGGCCGACAGCGACGCCGTGGTCAGTGCCATCTATTTCGACCGTGCGGACGTGCTGGGTGAACGCGACGCGGCTATTTATCACTTTGCGCGTCGTTTATCGGTCACACCGTCTGAAGCCACGCCGGAAGATGTTGCCGCACTTCGCGCCGTCGGCATGAACGATCAGGAGATTATCGATCTGATCCACGCTATCGCCATCTTTGGCTGGGCCAACCGTCTGATGCATGTGCTTGGCCATGCTGACCTGAACAAATAAGGGCTGCACCGGATGTTAGAACTCAACAATATTACGCTCGCGTACGGAAGTAACCCGATTCTGAAAGGTGTCGATCTGTCAGTAAAACGCGGCGATGTGGTTTCGATCATTGGGCCAAGTGGTACGGGGAAAACTACGCTGCTGCGCTGCATTAACTACCTGGCGAAGCCGTCAGCGGGGACGATTCAACTCGACCAGATCCGCATGGATTATCAGTCACCCGACAAAGCAGCGATTCAGGCTATCCGTCTGCGCACTGCCATGGTGTTTCAGCAGTTTAACGTGTTTAAAAATATGACGGTGCTGGAAAATGTGATGGATCCGTTGATTGTTATCCAGCGTAAAACCAAACAGCAAGCGCGCGACATCGCCGTGCAGGAGCTGGAACGCGTAGGCCTGGGAACCCGGCTCGATCACTATCCATCGCAGTTATCGGGCGGCCAGTTACAGCGGACCGGTATCGCCCGTGCGTTGGCGGTGCGTCCGGATGTGATGCTGTTTGATGAACCGACCTCATCGCTCGATCCTGAGCTGGTGGGTGAAGTGCTTAAAGTGATTAAAGATGTGGCGTCATCCGGCATTACCTCGCTGCTGGTGACGCACGAAATGCAGTTTGCGAAAAGCATTTCGAATCGCATCGTGTTTATGGATCAGGGTGTGGTGGCGGCGCAGGGGACGCCAGCAGAGATGTTTGATAACCCAACGCTGCCGCGCCTTGCCCAGTTCCTCAACTCAGAAAAAGTATTCTAATAATTAAAGGAATCAAAAACATGCCTGCAATCAAAACCACATTACGTCGCCTGGCCGCGCCTGGCATCATCGCACTGGCCCTGATCAGCGGTAACAGCTTTGCTGACGCCGTTCGTACTATCAAAATCGCCACCGCTGCAGAATCCAAGCCGCTGTCATGGGGCGCAATTGGTCACGAACCCGAGGGATACGAGCCGGACGTGCTGAAAGCCATCAACGCGAAACTGCCACAGTACAAATTTGTGATGGAAGGTGCGGCGGATATCGCACAGGAAACCGGCCTGGTAACCGGCAAATATGACATGGCCACCGGCGGATACTATAAAGCGCCTGCGCGCAGCAAACAGTTCCTGATACCTGATGCGCCAATCGGTGCCAGCCTGATGAAGATCTACAGCCGCAGCGATAGCAATATCAATGGTATGAAAGATTTGGTCGGCAAGAAGATCGTGCCTGTCACCGCAGGTGGGGGCGTGTATAAGTTCGTCACCCAGTGGCAGCAGGATAACCCGAACGACAAGATCACCATCAAAGCGTCCAGCGCCGGGGTGCCTTATCCGGATCGTCTGAAAGAAGTACAGAACGGTAAATATGACGCACTCATCCTGCCTTCAAACCTCGGTGAGCAAACAGTAATCGACAACCAGAAGCTGGCTATCAAAGCCAGTGAGCCGGTGGTCATTAACAATACCTATGTTCTGATCCACCGCTCTGCTCAGAATCAGGCACTGAATGATGACATCACGAAAACGCTGAAAGAGCTGAAGGCGGACGGCACGCTGGATAAGCTGGCGCAAAAGTGGTTTGGCGAAGACGTCTCCAAATACATGAAGTAATAGATTCACTGCGTCCGGCGATGAGCCGGGCGCATGCTGTCCTTATTAGCAGGAGTGTTTAACCGTGAATCTTTCCTCCATGATTCCAGAACTGCTGTCGGCACTGCCTTTAACGCTCGGCATCATGTTTGTGGCGATGATTGTCGGGTTTTTTCTGGCGCTGATCGCGACCTTTTTCCGCGTGCGCCGTATTCCCGTGCTCAGCCAGCTGGCCGATCTCTACGTTTCTTATGCCCGCAGCGTGCCGGTTGTATTGCAGCTGTTTGTGGCTTTCTACGGCATGCCACTGATCACCGATAACTTTGGCTTTAACGACTTCTTCACGGCCAACGTGGCGGCAATGATTGGTCTGAGCCTGTATCACGGCGGTTATTTATCGGAAGTGATGCGCCCGGCTTACCTCGCGGTTGAACGTGGTCAGCACGATGCCACCGACAGCCTTGGTTACAGTTTCCGCCAGAAAATGCTGCGTGTCGTTGGCCCGCAGGCGGTGCACTTTGCGCTGCCGGGTTACGGTAATGCAATCATCTATCTGATTCACAACGTGGCACTGGTGATGTACATCGGTGCAGCAGATGTGATGGCGACCGCGCACCTGATTATGGAACGCGATTACAACCAGTATCAGTTCGGCACCTATCTCGTGCTGGCCGTACTTTATTCGCTGCTGTGCGGCGTCGCATGGCTGGTTATCCGCTTCTTTGAACAACGTCATGCGAAATACAGCTCGAAGTCTGCTGCGCGCGTGAAGTTCACCACCAGCGTTTGAGTGAGGAAGAAAAACCATGTTTGATGCTGAGGTTTTGCTGCCGGACTTCTGGAGCATTCTTGATGCGGTGCCAGTGACGCTGTTGATGGCTGTTACAGTTTTTATCTGTTCGACACTACTGGGCGGGCTGTTTGCCTTTATTGAGCATCGCCGCATGCCGGTGCTGCGCCAGCTGGTGATTATCTACAAAATCGCCTTCAAAGGTGTGCCGATGGTAGTGGTCATTTTCCTCGCCTATTACGGCTTGCCTCCGGCGCTGCACTTTGTTGCCACGTTACTGGGCGTGGAAGTCAATGCACACTCGCTGCCGAACTGGGTGATCATTATCGTGGCGTTAAGCGCCTGCGTCGCAGCATTCCAGGCTGAAGTGTGGAAAGGGGCACTGAACTCGTTTGACAACGGCCAGTCGGATGCCGCCCTGTCACTCGGTTACAGCGGCGGACAGCTGTTTCGCCGGGTGATGTTCCCGCAGATTATCGTCGCGGCGATTCCCGATCTGGCAAATGCTTTTATGGTGATCATGAAAGCGCTGTCGCTGGCATTTGCCATCGAAGTAGTCGATATCTTTGCTCAGGCACAATTGACGGCAGCACTGAACTTCTATTATCTCGAAGCTTTCCTGATTGCGGTGGTGTTCTACATGGTAATTGCCTACTTAGTCACCCGAATTGCTGACAGGATTGAGGCAGCGCTGCGCGTGCGGACTTAATCAGTATCGTGCTTTACCTGACCGGCAAGTCACTAAACGGGTTGATGCCGTTTTGATAATTGGCGATTAAACAATCCAGCAACTGTATAAAAATCCGGAAGCGTTTCGTTTCCGGATTTTTTATGTCGTTTAGTCAGACCATGAACCGAAAACAGACACCTGGCCTATACAGGCATGCCCTTAAACCCTGGAGCAGGGCAGGCCCCATTGTTGATGACTGAATAACCCGTACAGGATGAACGGCATTCACCCTGAATGCGTATCAGCCAGTTACTGCGCTATACATAAGTGAATTACTAACTGCATTTTTATCGTTGTGATGAAGAGTCATGATAAAACGTTGATGTCGTGATTATTCCCGTTGCGAACTGATTGCCCGCAACGGAAACGTTCTGTTTCAGCGCCTTTTAATCCATCAACATGATAAAAACGGCGGCATTGCCAGATTGATTTTAATAAATATCCGGATCAAAGATGACTGTTACAGCACCACGATACGTATCCGGGCGGGTTTTTAGCATGGTATCAACGTCTTTTTGCCCTACCAGAAATTCGATGCTTCCAGCTCTGTTCTGACCAAAGCTTTTTGTTGTGAATACGTTTTTTGTTAAATCTTTCCCTGTGGTCAGTCGCCGTTTTGACACGGTTGAGCCTGTTGAATGATCAATAATATTCTCCGGCAGGGTCAGAAGGGTCCGGACGGGCACGGTCTGCGAAGGCGTGTTGTCGCTTTTAAGGGCGCAGTCTGAACCGCTCTGCTGCTCGCATTGGAGATAAACCGTAAATTCGCCAGAGCTTGAAAGAGTAAAGTTACTTTTTCCGGTCAGTTCAGGAGTGATACGGTTCACCATCCAGCGCTCCCAGTTTGCAGAACCTTCCTCTTCACTACAGATGCGGCCGGGCGCACAGGGCTGCAGGGACACTGCCCGGTTTTCGGGTGTCGTTGTCAGTTTGAGTTCATGATTCACGGTCAGTGTAAAATTGATATCGAGTTCGTTGTCTGATGCCTGAAAGTTGTCACCGAAATCGATATCGCCTCCAGGTCCGACACGTAGGGCTAGCCTTCCAGTATAAATTCCGGATTCCATTTTCAATGGATCTGGGGCTTTGAGGTCATATCCAAAACTTAGCTCATTGACTTTATTTATGAATTTACTATCGCCAACCGGGCGTTCAACACTGCTTATTTTATAACAACCGGAATTTCCTTCTGGGACCCACCATAACCATTCCAGCCAAGCATTAGCGCCCCAACCTGCATGTAAACTACTGCAACCGCCATCAGGATATAGACTGAAAGCAGCGTCTCCCCGACCCCAATTGTATACTCCTGAGTCACTATTGGCAGTATAACGACCACTAAACGACGATACCCTGAAATGCACCTCCTGCGTGTTTCCCGTTTCTATATTTGTAACCATTATTTTCCGGGTAGACGAGGGCCATTTAAAAAAAAGACTCTCTCTTTTGTCATCCTGTGGTGTCAGCCCTCTGGATGGGGTAAGTGTCAGTCCAGTCGCCAGACTTTTTGTCCCGTCGACACAGTTTGCTGGGTGTGTGGCACAAAATCCACTTTGCGGTGTGGTATTCGTGAACGCATTATTTTCCGGATTATCCATTGAAGGTGAAAACGATGCTGAGATATCCATTGTTGCGGCGTTGGCCGATGCACAGCCGGCAAGCAGCAGGGTGCTCATCAAAAACCGTAATATTACGCTCTTCATTTTTTGTCTCCCGTGTCGATAGCCCGGCATTTTATTGCGCTGATGAATTGCACTTTTTTATTTCTGTCGATTCCGGTCGGGAGGTCACACTGCATTGCGGGTAAACCTTCTTCGGCCCTGATCTTAAGTTTTCTGTTCTCTGTTCCGGAGTCCAGTGTCAGTACTCCCTCAGCGTTTATCACGCCACTGGCTACATCAGTGTTCACATAGCGGTTTCTCAGGACATTGCCATTTTCGTCCTGCAGCATCCCTACGAGAGTGAAGGTCTTCACTGCCTTTACTTTTATGTATTTCACGCTGCCACGTTGCATCTGCACACTGTCGAAGGCTGGTGAGACCTGTACAGCATCACCGCCACTGGCAGTAAACTGGACGTTATCTTTTTTCCACAACTCTGCCGGTACAATATTACGACCCACTTTCAACCGCGTCTCAGCCATCCGGCCTGAAGCCAGGATATTCGTCGTGTCATCATCTGAGTCCACGTCGACAATCAGGGCGGACTCCATGCTACGACTTTTACTTCCGTTGACAGACGCCATTTTGCCTCCGCCAATAACCAGAACCTGGCTCAGATTACCGCCCGCTACGTTGGTATTACCCTGAGTATTATGTTGAACGTAACCATCTCCGCTAACGTACGGCGTATCAACTGAGGCATTGCCGCTGATGACGGTATTTAGCTGACTGTATGAGACGCCGCCTCCGAGAGTGCGGATGCTACTGTCCTCTCCGGGCTGCCACTGATAGTTCAGACTGGAATACCCATGGTTCTGGTTCATGCCTGTTTCAGTTGACAGGATGTGCCGTGCCGCCGGTGCCAGTGAGAGGCTGACACCAAATGAAATACCATGGTCGCGACGATTGTCATTAAAGCCGGGGCGGTCGTATGCGCTGACCCGATAATTTATGTCATGTCCGGACAGAGAGGCCAGCGTGGTCAGTGATATATCGGCACCCAATCCGCGGCGCCAGACAGTATCCATATATTGCCCGTTAACAATGACGGATGTTGACCAGGGAAGCCGGAGCGAAAGGGTGCTTCCCCATGTATCGCCCTGCTGGCGTGATGACGTTCTGTGCCCATAGATATCTGACGTTGTTGAGCGCCAGAATATGCTGGCAGAACTGCCACCGGAGATATTGCGATAATAGCGAATGTCGGTATTTTGGTTCGTTTGATATTCTGTGTTTCCCAGCGTGTATTGGGCAAAAAGACTGTCATCAGGGGATAGCGTTATATTCGCCCGTGTTCTGACCTGATTTTCCTTATCTGTCGCCGCTCCGCTAATGCCCAGAACAGCACGGGGGTGTGCCAGCACATCAATGCCACCCCCAACGGCATAAGGGTTATCGTCTCGTACGCGACCCTTTCCAGAAGCCAGGGTTCTGTGCTGGCCACTCCAGAGATTCATACGCCAGCGTCGGTTTGGGTCGCTCCATCCCTGAGGTTTGTAGATCTGCGCCTGCTGAGTATCGACGGTTTGCCCATTTTCAATGATTTTAATGGTTATATCGTAAATGCCACCAGGCAACTGACGGGTGTCCAGCGCCTGCACACCAGCCTGTAATTCCTGGGTATGAATCAGGCGATTATCACGCCAGACTTCTGCGATGGATCGATTACGTCCAGTCACATAAACAGGCCAGGCGCTGACACTGTCCGTACTGACCAGGAGTGTATCTGAAGTTCCCCACATTGCACCGACTACGGTGTCGTAACCGAATCCGGATGTCTGTACATTACCGGTATCATTGTCTGGAGTAAAAAAGCCCAGGCGAATAAAACTGCCCTGAAGTTCTTTTTGCGTGTAGAGTTCATAAAGACTAGAACTACTATAGTTATATTTACCGTTCGTTCCGGATGACTGAAAGGATGCTTTCTGGCTCCAGTTAGCAAGAGATGAAGTGAGCGATGAATTTATGCCCCAGCTTCGTGATGCCTCCGAGGTTGTAACCGATGCATCGTTATACATAATTATTCCACCGGGTGTTTCTTCCGGCATGGAAATGTATGTGCTTCTGGCACGGGCTGTCTCATAATTCTGGGTATAAAGTTTCAGCACAGAATTATCAAGTTTGTACTGCACCGCCATCAGGCCGGATGGACAGTTTTTCTCGCATTTACCAATCGATACGCCTTTTGCAAGTAAATCACGCCATAGCGTCTGAATTTCCGGGTCAGTATCCTGAGCGTCATCGATTATACGCAGCAGACGAATATTTCCATTTTCTTTTAAGGCAACCGCCGCATCAAATAACCGGCTGTCATTCAGATAGACCTGAACAATAATCTCAGAGTTGTAGAAGTACCGGCGGAAATCTTCAGGTAATTTCCGCATATTTGCGGCCAGCATCATATCATCAGCATGGGATATAAGCGGAAGTAAAATAAGTGCAAAAAGAGTCTTTTTCATAAAAAACCGCCACAATCCTGTGGCGGCCCTCATCTGGTGTGCTCAATGAAATATTTAACTCATATTTATCAGGACTCTGGCGTAACGACAGCAGGTTCAAAGACCATTGCAACTGAACCAGTGAACGAACCACTCATATCAAGAGCCTTCTCATCAGCCTGAGAGATTTTTAACATTGTTCGACCACCGGCTTTGGCATCTTCATTGGTAACAACAGTTGTAGCTGTTTTGCTAAGGGTTACACCATTAAATGTCACAGCCAGAGGAATAACATCTGTTCCATTAGATAGCTGCGGTTTACCATCAGAGTTGAGGTTTCCGGTCAGTGTTGCCTGAATACCACCATTGGTATTTTTATACTGAAACTCTTTCTCAAAGACTTTAAGTTTGCTGGTAGAAATGTCGTAAGCCATATCCTGTGTCTGGTTAATCCAGCCAGAATCAACAGGGATCACCTGAAAAGTATCTGAAGGAACAGTTGCAGATAAATTGATGGTATAGCTTTGGCTGTCAGCTGCATGCGCAACTGCGCCGCCTAAAATTGCACAGGAAATTAGTGCGGTAGAAAAGGATTTTTTAAGAATAGAAAGGTTGCGTTTCATGTTTAATAATATCCTAATGTTTTAAGTGGTCTTTAATTACAGGCAAACTTTCGCCTGAAGATATTTACGGAATTAATAACTCAAATTCCGTTTGTTGCTTCCCTCAATAAGAGTGAAATTCGTTTTATATCCTGCCTTCCGTTTCACATCGTGTGTTCGGCCAGGAAGAATGAATTCTCGTGTTACGGAACCACAATCCGTATTCGCAAATTTACATTGGCGTATTGCATCCAGTGACACCGTAGCGTTGCCGTTATTTCGCACTGATAAAGAGTCTGGCGCCGCATCGTGTATCACGGTATTAAATAAAGGCTTTTCCGGTTGGACGATTAGAATAGTTCCGTACCCGGTGAGGACATTAAGTCCTGCCTGCAGGTTTTCTTTACGGTATTCACTCACTGCTTTCTTATCAAGTCCAAAGCCATCGTCGCTCTCTGGCATAACAGGGATGAATCTGATGCGAAAATATCGCTCACTGTTACGCTCACCAGGCCAGAGCATACGGACACTCTGAAATCCTGATGGGGGAATAATAAGGCGCTGTGGTGTCACAATAAGTCTCTCACGTTCCAGTGTTTTTCCGGATACCTCTTTTTGTGGTAACTCATTATTTTTATCCTGTCGCTCAGGATGTATTTCAAGAATCTCAACCCGAACAAATGCGGTGGAGTCACCTGTGTTATATATTCTTTTAGTCATACTTTGCATTCCTGGCGTCAGGACATCATACATACTGCCGATGCCAATAACGGGTGTGGCGAAAGTTGATGGCGAAAATAACAATAAAACAAGAGCTGCACTCACACAGGAAATTATCCGATTAGTATATTTTACTATCATAAAAAACCAACTTTATAGAATTACTCAGCCCTGATCGAAGGCCATGAGTAAATGTCACAATACTGTTTCACCCGTTTTGCCTGTACTGGCTGATAGAATGAAAAAGCCAGCATTCCTGAATTTATTCCATGATTAAGGGGTTGCTATCCAGCATTGCAATTATAAATATCAAGCCAGAATTAAGGTTCATAACGTATAGAGTTGTACGATCAACAACTACAGCTGGCCATATTCATTGTTTAAATTACTTCTCAATAACTTTATCTTTTCTTTTTTGTTCCACGACCTTCTCCCATAATGAATAAAGCTTAGCGTGAATCCTAAAACCAACCTCAGGCAAGCAACGCTATAAAACGTGATGTCATTATCTGAGATGACAAATCACTGTGCTCTGGGTTTGAGAATTGTACATTGATGAAGGCTTGCGACAATCTATATGTATAAAGAAGAAGTATATAGGTTTTTATTCTAATATTTAGATATAATTTAGATGATAGTACTGATATTCATTTAATAACTGGAGGGTTACATTTCCAGGATTAGGCACACAATAGTCTGTTGTTCACAGGATTGAGATGAATTGGACTGCGTTAAATTATCCTCCTCACTTCTGGAGGAAATCGTGAATAACAACAGAATCGTTTTTAGTCTGGTTATCTTCCTGACAATATTTTGGGTTGGTGCGTCTCAAGCGAAGACATCAAAGCAAAACGATGATCTCATTCGCCAGCGCATTATCGAGGATTCAATCGTCTCATATTCAGGTGTATGTGCATGCCCATTTAGTGCTGCGCGAAATGGCAGTAGCTGTGGCGGACGAAGCGCATGGAGCAAGCAGGGTGGTTATGCACCGACCTGTTATAAAAAAGAGGTCTCAAAGCAGATGGTCGATGAATGGCGTCAAAATCATGATGCTTAAATAACTGCGGAATTGGTAGGTGATAATTTTATGAGCCAGCGTAAATCATAAGCTGCGAATCCCTGCTGTTCATGCACAGCTACACCTGTATTTATTCTGGGTAGTTAACAATAAAAATCAACAATAGCCGGATAAAGTGTTATCCGGCCATTGGCGGGTCTAGGTCAACACCAAAGTTCAGCTTATTTCTGAGCCTGCTGTGCCTGCTGATTTTTCTCAGCTTCTTTCTGCTTTTTCTTTGCCATATGATGACCGACTGCGCAGCCTGCTGCAGCTCCGGCGACACCATGATGAGCAACATGACCTGCCACGCCTCCAACTGCGGCTCCTTTAAGACATCCCTCAGCATTAGCCTGTAAATTTACTGACAAAAACAAGCCGGTAGCAATAACGATAACTGATAATTTTTTCATTACTCAATATCCTGGTAGTCATAGTTGCACGTTGAACTCATCAGAGCTTAGCTCCTTTTTGGCTCTTTTCTCTCGTCAGGATACAGATATCACGAAGATAGTTACCTGTGGTTACGCTTTTCAGCCAGTGAGGCGAAAAAATGGCGAGTTTTTATTCAGAATAGTAATCTGCATCTGTTTACAGATAATATTTCGTGCAGGAATTCTTTTCCTTTATAAAGTGAGAGGGCATGTAGTCACTGTGAACCAGAAGAATAACCGGCTGTCGCAGAGATTGCTCTTTTGGCTCGATACTTTTAAACGTGACATGACGCGCGCTTTCCCATCGGCCTGTTTCGACCCTTTTCACGCCATTCATGCGAGTAAGAGAGCCTTTGGCTGGCTGGGTTGTCAGGGATTGATCGTATTCATACAAAATACCCATGGCATCCTGTTGAGAACTGGTCATGCTTTGAGCGGGTGTCGTTCTTGCGTTAAATTCCCTCGCCGGGAAACCGTTTCTGTCTGACGCGGCACTGAAACGTCTCAGAGCGCCTGCGTTTTAAAAAGACTATTATGATTGGCAGAGACAAAACGATGATAATTAAACGCTGTTTAAACGGCTTGCTTAATGAATAATTTAAATTGTTTTTGTTTAACCTGCAGATAATCTTTGAAAAATAATTCAGTCCTAATGGATTCTTAATAAACTTAATTTATAACTAACCTGTAAAGTTCACAAAATATAAATCTAATATAGCTTGATCCCGACTGAGGAAAATGGTTCAAATTAAAGCGACAGCTTAGCCGCAGAGTGGGGAGGTCAGCAGTTATTACTCCTGTGTAGAATATAAATAAATCTTCAACGAACGTGTTTCGTAAAATATCTGCAGTGTTGTTGAGCCTGGCGATAGAAACTGGCCTTATACTGGTCGGGTTTACGAAGTGACAGGTTTGGAAGGCATTGACGTCGGACTCAGCAGTAAACCTGAACTGACCAGCGCATACATCAGAAATGATTTACCTGAACAATTTATTTTTTAATTGTTTCCTGTTTGGGAAGCGGTTTAGTAATGCTTCCTTTGATCAATCAGATTAAATGGCACTATCATGAAAAAAATCCTTATTACTGGTTCTACAGGTTTTTTAGGCGGGGCTGTTGTAGCAAATTTATTACAGAACAAGGTCAAGGATAGGCTGCTGCTGCTGGTCAGAGGCGAGACGGTTGAAGAAGGGCTAAAAAGGCTTAAAGCTAACCTTAAAAACTTTGGCTTAAGTGAGTCAGTTATTCACACGATAACACCTGAAAATATCATTTTAGGTGATCTGGCATTAACGGAAAACTTTATCAATGACTCCCGGATTAATGACGTCACCCACGTTATTAACTGTGCTGCCGTTGCCTCTTTTGGTAACAATCCCACTATCTGGAAAGTGAATGTTGAAGGCACATTCCAGTTCGCTGAACGCATGAGCCGTGTCGCGGGACTTGAGAAATTTATCCACGTGGGTACGGCGATGTCTTGTGCACCGGAGCGTGGCTCGCTGGTGACTGAAGGCGGACTCGATTCCAGCCGCGATCAGCATGTTGTCGAGTACACCTGGAGTAAGGCCTCAATTGAAAAAATGATGACCGAAAAGCTGCCGGAACTGCCTCTGGTCATCGCCCGGCCATCAATCGTCGTGGGCCATTCCGATCAGGGTTGTCTGCCGTCAGCCAGTATTTTCTGGGTATTCCGTATGGCGCTGGCATTGGGGAAATTCACCTGCGACCTGGACGATCGTATTGATGTCGTTCCGGTTGATTACTGCGCGGATGCCCTGGTGATGCTGCTTGATGCAGAAGACGTCATTAATGAGGTGATTCATATCTCTGCTGGCACACAGAGCAGTGTGACCTTCGCTGAAATTGACGAAGCGATGGCTAAAGCATCAGGGAGCAGGGCACTCGGCGTTGATTATCAGAAGGTGTCCTATAAACAGCTCTCTGACAGCAGAAGAACCTTTAAGGATCTGTTCGGGCCCTGCAACGAACGCATCATGCTGCGCGCCATGAATTTGTATGGTCATTTCTCAAACCTGAATGTGGTATTCGATAATTCCAAACTGCTGCAACTGGGTATGAACAAACCCTCAAGATTTACCGATTACCTGGATCGCTGCGTAGTAACAACCCGCGACTCCACCATCGCCGAGTTGATGCAGGTTGATTTCAAATAGTGGATACGGTGAGCCTGCCAGTAAAGCACATGCTGTTTTGGTGAAGAGCGGGCTGTGTAAATCATTATCCTGTCAGGCTGGCAGCTGATGACGCACAGCGTTCATCCCGGGCTGGTATCACTTGCTGCCCGATTGAGACTGGAATTTATACGCCATGGATGGCATTGAGGAACATAAGTGAGTCACAAGATCATTACGTTGATGTTTCACTCCTGAAGCGCTTCTGTATCGCATTTTTATCCAGTAAAAATCCCTTTTCTGGTTCAGCATAACACCCCATCAACGCCTTCAATTTTACTCAAAACGCATCTTTGTGACTCCAGACTTAATAGGTCTGGATTCACAGATAAATTGTGACTAGAATGGCCCGCTTTGAAGTTAGCTACAGGTAGCGATGTGACAACAAATCTGACTCAGACCATGGACCGTTCAGCGTATGTGGGCCGTCATGTACTGGTCTGGCTGGAGCAGGTAAAAACTGCCACGCTTAGTGAGCTGGATAATTTTGGCGATGAAGGCACGGTTGAGCAGGTGATGAAAGTCTGGGTCAAACTGTCATTGCTAAGCAGCCGGCGGCGTCCCGAGATCGCGATTTCATCGCTGCTGAAACATGTTCTGCCCAACATCGGGTTGCTGCCCCTCAAAGCACTGAACCGTTTACGGCTCAACCGGCTCTACAACATTCTGATTGCCGACGGTAAAAAAGAGGAGGCGCGAAGGGTCTTTGCGCTGACTAAACAATTCCTTGCCTGGGCTGAGATGCAGGGTTATCTCGATCATTCACCTATTGCCTCAATGAAGAAACGGGATGTCGCAGGTCGCTCAACGCCGCCGCGCAGTCGGCAACTCACTGATGCGGAAATTTGGGTTTTCTGGCATGGGCTGGACAACTGGGCATTATCAGAACAAGTCCGCTGGGCGCTGCGTTTGTGTCTTGTCAGTGCCCGACGGCCTGATGAAATCGTACAGGCGCAAAAAACGGAGTTCGATCTGCAGTTAGGATTGTGGATGCAGGGCACACGCAACAAATCACAGCGGGAACATGTGTTACCCATTTCACCCCTGATGAAGCAATGCATTGAAGCATTGCTGCGCGATGCGGATCCCGATTCCCCCTGGCTGGTGCCTGCGCCACGGGATCCGCAACAGCCACTGTCAAAAGGCGCACTGAACCAGGCATTGCGCCGGATGATTCGCGCTCCACGCGGACTCGGGCTGGAAGCCTTTACGCCGCGCGATTTGCGCCGGACCGCACGATCTAAACTTTCCGCGCTCGACACGCCTAATGATGTGGCCCGCAAAATCATGAATCATGCGCTGGAGGGTATCGACCGGGTGTATGACACTCATGACTATCTGAGCCAGATGCGCAGCGCGATGAACACCTTTTCGGATGCGGTTGAGCAGATTATTCACTGCGAAAGTTATTATCTGCTGCGACATCGCTATGATGGCGAGACGCTTTCCCTGAACGATCTCTCTATCATGGCGATGTCACGCTAACGCTTACATTCAGGATAATCAGAAGTGGTAGCGCAGCCAGGCAAAATAGACGTTCCCGTTGTTATGCGTACCGGGAATATAGGTCATCTGGAAATCGAGATCGCCATAGCCGATTGAGGCCAGTGGCAGGACGGCTGGCACCGGAATATAGTCCCAGTTGTGTCGTGCGGTCACGCCAACAGTGTAACCTGCGCCCCAGTGAAAACTCTGATCAGCAAGCGGCCGCCAGGTTGCCACCCAGCCATAGCCACCGAAGGGTTCCCATTTATTAAAGGAGTCCTTAAACGCCATTAAATAGATGCCGTTCCAGTTGCCTTTTTCGTCGTAACGGGAAATCCCTCCACCTGCGCCCCAGGGTCTTTCATTATATTTATTAATATGTTCCCGATCGTAGGTTGCACGGTTGTGCCAGGTAATAGCGGGAAGGTAAAAGTCGATTCCCTCAGGTTGCTGCCAGGTGGTGGCGACGTTATTGCTGAAATTTTCCCAGCCTGAACTCACATTCTGCATAAGTGTGGCGGCGGAGGCTGAAAATACACTGAAAACGGACGTAATGATCAGCGCTTTAAGAGGTAAAATTTTGCGCATTGACGAATTCCTGCAATATCTGGTGTTAAATAAGGAAAAAAATGAATCAAGACGGGGATTGTTGCATGAGAAAGGGAAACTTCAGCTCAATGAACGGGCATTACAGGATTTTATAATTATTTAAAATGAAGCAGCATTTGCTTACCGAGGTTAAATTCGCTTTTACACTGATGTGAAAATCCCTTCCTTGCTGGCGATCCTCTCCAGCAGTCCGAACCCGATAAATACTTTTTTGAAAGAATCAGCATTGTTTGTTAACCAAATCTTGCATTGATAATCGCAATGCGTATATTTCTCATTTGCTTTAAAGTTTTTTCACACTTGCGCGTAAACGCTTACGAGAGGGTTTTTGATTTCTCTGAGCATAAGCAGTCAGGCGATGCCCGCAGGATGCAGGGCCGTGATAATGGCAGCATAAAAACATAAAGATAATTGAGGAATTAATGAACGCCTTCGATCTTCAGCATCCCAGGATTAAGAACGTGATTGCTCTGCAACGTCCATTTCGCTTCTCGTTGCTGGCCGTGATTGTCGCCTCATCACTGGCACATAACATTGCGCATGCCGCAGAGACTCAGGCACCCGCTGCCAGCACTGACCAGACTCTGACCGTTACCGCTGCCGATAATGCTGCTGCGGTCTCTTCGCCCGAAACCGATTACAGCGTCCCGGTTACCCGTGCAGGCACAAAAATGCTGGGCACTGCGCGTGATGTGCCGCAGTCAGTCAGCATTGTCAGCAAGCAGCGAATGGCAGATCAGCAACTTCAGTCGCTGAATGATGTGCTGGCAAATACCACTGGAATCCGCGGCATCAGTGGGGATATGGACCGCACTAACTACTATGCGCGCGGCTTTATGATCGACAACTATATGGTCGATGGCATTCCCACTGCTTTTGCCGAACGCTGGAACCTGGGCGATGCACAGACCGATATGGCCCTGTATGAGCGCGTTGAAGTGGTTCGCGGCGCAACGGGGCTGATGACCGGGCCAGGCAATCCTTCAGCAGCCATCAATATGGTACGCAAACATGCGGACAGCAAAGAATTCGGCGGCACCGTCTCTGCCAGCTACGGCAGCTGGAACAAACAGCGTTATGTTGCCGATCTTTCGGCGCCGCTCAGTGAGTCAGGTAATGTGCGTGGCCGACTGGTTGCAGGCTGGCAGGATAACAACAGCTTCATCGAACGCTACGGCGCTAAAAAACAGTTCATCTATGGCGTAGTTGACGCCGATCTGACGGATTCTGCCACGCTCTCTGTCGGTTATGAGTTCAGTCAGGTCAATACCGACTCCACCATGTGGGGCGGCGCACCACGCTGGTACACGGACGGCACACAGATTCATACCCGTCGCGGCTACAACACCGCGCCTGATTGGGCCTATAACGACAAAGAGAATCGCAAACTCTTTGTAAACCTGAAGCAGGATTTCGATAACGGCTGGAACATCACCCTGAACGGGGCGCACAACGAGATGCGTCTGGACAGTAAGCAGATCTATCTTGATGGCTTTTTCGATCGCAATACCGGCGCGGGTGTCTCTTCCTATGCTGACTATCCGGTGGTGGGCGGAACCGGTTATAACACCGGCAAACGGAAAGTGGATGCAGTGGATGCTTTTGCCAGCGGCCCGTATGAACTGCTGGGGCGCCAGCATGAGCTGATGGTGGGCGTCAACTACACCCGCCAGGATAATAAGTACTTCAGCACCTTTGAGAATATCTCGTCGGCGTCGTTAGGTAACTATAACGACTTCAACGGCCAGTATCCGGAATCCAACTGGACACCGCGTCTGCCTGCCAGCGATACCCAACTGGTTCGCCAGAAATCAACTTACATGGCAACCCGCCTGTCACTTGCTGATCCGCTGCACCTGATTCTCGGCGCCCGTTACACCAACTGGAATCGCGAAACCTTAAGTGGCGAAGCGGAAGAAAACAACATTACGCCGTATGGCGGGCTGATTTATGACTTCGCCGAAAACTGGTCGGTTTACGCCAGCTATACCTCGGTGTTCCAGCCCCAGGATTACCGCGATGCCAGCGGTGCTTACCTGTCGCCGGTTATCGGTAAAAACTACGAGGCAGGCGTGAAATCTGACTGGCTGGACAGTCGCCTGACAACCTCCGTTTCAGTTTTCCGCACGGAGCTGGATAACGCAGGTGAAGCGACGACGCAGACCATTCAGGGCTCTGGAGATGTTGCCTACGTTGGCCGCAAAGGGGTTGTGAGTCGTGGTGTGGAGTTCGAAGTCAACGGTGCATTAACCGACAACTGGCAGATGACTTTTGGCGGGTCGCGTTACATCGCGGAAAATCGCGATGGCAGCACGTTTAACCCGCAACTGCCGCAGACCAGTTTTAACCTGTTCAGTAGCTATCGTCTGCCGACACTGCAGCAGCTGACGCTGGGTGGCGGCGTAAACTGGCAGACGCACGTCTGGAACGATGTCGGCGGCCCGGAAGGTAATGGCACCTGGCGCGCGCGGCAGGGCAGCTATGCACTGGTTGATCTATTCGCCCGCTATCAGGTGAACAAAAACCTGTCACTGCAGGGCAATCTCAATAATCTGTGCGACAAAGAGTATGACACCAACGTGGCCAGCTCTGTGGTCTACGGCGAACCGCGTAATTTTTCAGTGACCGCCAGCTACACTTTCTGATTTGTATCGTTGTAACGCCTGTGAAAAACGCCTCATTTGAGGCGTTTTTCACAACATAACAGGTCTGCACTCAGGTAAAACGTAGTGCCAGGTTAAAACCTTCAGTGGACTCCACCACAATCGCCTCAGGCTGCTCCTGAAATGCGATGTCACCCGTCACCGGCATTCCTTTTTTCGTCATTGCGCCGCCACAATCTGCAACGCGCGCGGCACCAGCTGGGTGAAGTACGCCACCGCCGGGCCGATCAGGGCTTCATCCGGATCGAAGGCGGCATGATGCAGCCCAAACTGGCTGGCACTGCCGATGCTGACAAACGCGCCCGGCACCTGTTGCAGATAGAAGGCAAAATCTTCTCCGCCCATCTGTGGCGACTCAGCATGCTCCGCGAGATAGCCACTCTGTTCTGCAACGTCCAGAGCAACATCCACCCAGCCTGGCGTATTAATCAGGGCCGGCGGTCCCTCGGTCCACTCCAGTTCTGCGGTCGCACCAAACCCGGCGGCGATACCCTGAATCAGTGACCGCATGCGGTGCGGGATCTGCGCCCGAATCTCGCCGTTGTGAGTGCGTACGGTGCCCTCCAGCTCAACGCTTTGCGGCAGCACGTTCCAGGTATTACCGGCGGTAAAGCGCGTTACGCTCAGCACCACCGTTTCCAGCGAGCTGAATACCCGGCTCGGCAGGGTCTGCAGTGCCGTCACGATATGACTGGCAATCACGATCGAATCGATCCCCTCCTGCGGTCGTGCGGCATGCGCGCCTTTGCCCTCAATGCGGATCACAAAGCGGTCGACGTTGGCATAAAACGCACCCGCCCGGCTTTGAAGCATGCCCAGCGGCAGGTCAGGCGCATTGTGCAGGCCGAATATCGCCTGAACGCCTTCCAGCGCACCGGCTTCAATCAGCTGACGCGCGCCATTGAAAGTCTCTTCGGCGGGCTGAAACAGAATCCGCACCCGACCAGGCAGCGTCTCTTCCTGCTGTTTCAGTTGCAACGCCACACCGAGCATCACGGCGCTGTGAACGTCGTGACCACAGGCGTGCATCACGCCCGGCTGCTGTGATCGCCACGGTCGCTCGGTGGTTTCTTCAATCGGTAACGCATCAATATCCGCGCGCAGGGCGATCAGCGGTTCGCCATGACCGATTTCTGCCACGACGCCGGTTTTCAGCCCCAGCGGCTTCAGCCGGATTCCTGCCTGTTCCAGCCAGCGTGTAATCCGTTCCGTAGTGGCATATTCATGATTCGAAAGTTCAGGATGCTGGTGCAGTTCGCGACGCCACTGCACCAGTTGTTCAGTTAAAGGCAAAGTCATGGTATCCCTGTGTTTCCGGCATAAAAGATTTATCCATTGCCTCAGCAGGCGGAATCATCATCGAATGACGCAACACGCAGATAAAGTAACGATTTGGTCGAAGCTTATCTGAATAAAATCAATGCGGAAGTGAAGGAGATTTAATCAGTGTTCTGAGCGTGCGGAATGACAAACACTGTTTTGCCATCCCGCAATTTTTTATAGCTGGGTAATGACTACTCCGCGCATAATTTTCGCTGTCCTGCACGAAGGAATGCGCTGACCAGACCCAGCCATAGCAGACCGCAGATCAGATTCACTATGCTAAAACCACCGTTGCCGAAGCTGAAATACGCGGTTTTGGCGGCTTCAATGCCGAGTGCAATGATCAGAATGCTCACCATCCCAAGCATCGCCGCCACACTGCCTTTGCCTGCGTTGCTGGAAAAAAGCGTCATGCGATAGAGCCCGGCGTTGACCAGTCCGGTGCCAAAACCGTAGAGACTCATTCCGGCAGTCAGCCACAGATAGCTGTCTGGGTTAATCATGGTGGCGATCGCTGCAATGGTCAGTCCGCAGACCACAGGCCATGCACCGAGTCTTACAGGCTGTTCAATGGGCAGACGGCTGGATAATCGACCCAGAGTCAGATTACCTGCAATCATGGCGGCAAAAACCGGCAGCTGTAACAGCGCATAGTCGATGCGGCTCAGTTGCGCACCGTGGATCAAAATCACGGGCGACAATGCTACCCAGGCAATGCAGGGCACGGTGACCAGCCCGATCGCCAGCGAGCCGCGCATCACCTGAGGTTCTTTTAGCAATAAGGCATAACCGCCAATAATCGAACGCAGCGACAGCGGTGTCTGACGATCGCCCGCCGTTTCAGGCATGGCATACCACAGCCCGGCCAGCGCCAGCGCCGCGACAGCCCCAATCAACCAGAACAGGGTGCGCCATTCTCCCACGGTAAGAAAAGCTGCGCCCGCCAGCGGCCCGGCCAGTGGGGCCAGCAGGGCGACGTTGGCCATCAGCGCCATCATTTTAATGCTGAGCGACTCTGTGAACGCCTCCTGTATCGCCGCGTAACCTACCGCCCCGATAAAGCAGAGGCTCATCCCCTGAAGAAACCGCAGCAGGATGAACTGTTCAATACTCTGTACCCAGTGGGTCGCGATGCAGGAGAGCATAAAAAACGCCACGCCGCTGAGCAGCACCGGACGCCGCCCGATGCGATCCGAGAGCGGTCCAAGCAGCCACTGCAGCAGAATGCCACCCGCCAGATAGGCGGTCAGCGAGGTAGAAACCCATTCAGGCCCGACCTTAAATTCCTGTGTCACCAGCAGCATGCCGGGCTGGATCATGTCATGGGCGATATAGGTGGCGAACTCGAATAAGACCAGCGAGAGCGGAAAGATCAGATGTCGGCGGGTCAGTTGCGCCACCGGCAGAAAAGAAGCCATGATGAATACCTGCAATATAACCATTAAAAAGCGGCCACCGAAGTGACCGCATTAAATCAGAGTGACAGTGTAACGCTTAGCGCCAGCGGGCAATCGGGTTGACCAGCGTACCCGCGAACTTCAGATTCTCGGCGGGATCGGCAAGGTTGATCATCTGCTGATTATTCGCCAGCTGCAGGCGGTTCAGACAGGAGCGGGTAAACTCCGGCGCAAACATGTCATAACGGGCGAACTTAGTGGCATGCTCGGGATGCGCCTGCTGATAATCCTTCACGCATTGCGCCACCGCCTGCCAGAAATCCTCTTCCGGCAGCGTTCCTGACTGATGCAGAATCGCGCTGATAAAGCGGAAGATGCAGTCAAATACATCGGTAAAGATCGACAGTAATTTGAGGTTCTCCGGCACATCCACCGCCAGGCGCTGCACGCCCTCCGGCAGCACGGCATCCGGGTTCATCACGGCAATCTCTTCGCCGATATCCTTCATGTAAGCACTGACTGGCACGTTGTTCTCCAGCAGCATGATCAGGTTTTCACCATGCGGCATAAACACCAGGTCATGCTGATAGAAGCAGTGCAGCAGCGGGCTGAGGTAGCAGGTGAGATAGCGATCAATCCACTGCTTCGCTGGCAAACCGGAGTCGGCAATCAGTGCAGGCAGCAGAGCCTGCTGATGGTGATCAACGTGCAGGAATGAGGCCATGGTCATCAGACGCTGGCCAGGTTGCAGGCTGGCCGCGGGATTATCCCGCCACAGCGCTGCAAACATCTTTTTGTAGGCGGAATCGCCTTTGATCGCCTGCTCATAGTAGCGGTTGTGATAGCCGACGGAAGCGACTTCGCGCAGGATACGGAAATCACAGCGTTGAAGCCACGCATCCCCCGCCACCAGCTGTTCCAGCCAGCCGTTAATAGCAGGCGTTGTCGCCATATAGTAGGGTGACAGACCGCGCATAAAGCCCATGTTCAGCACCGACAGTGCGGTTTTCACATAACGCTTAGAAGGCTGGCTGCGATTAAAGAAGGTGCGGATGGACTGCTGCGCCTGATAAGCATCGTCGCCGCTGCCAAGATAAACAATATCGTGATTAGCGATGTCCGCCGCAAACACGGTCAGCAGTTTGTTCTGCCACTGCCACGGATGCACAGGCATCAGGATATAGTCCTCAACCGCCCGCCCTTTATTCACCAGCTGCGTATTGAAGTGTTCCAGGGTGGTGTCGCCCAGCTCATCACGCATCAACTGTTCATAACTCAGCCCGCTAAGGCTGGAGAAATGGGCATTGCGGCGGTGAACAGCGACCCAGATAAGGTGTACGGGCGCGGCGGCTTCCGGCGCATAGGCCAGATAATCCTGCGCATCGAAACCGATACGTCCGTTGTTAGCGACGAAGCAGGGATGGCCTTCGGTCATTGCCGCTTCCACGGTCTGGAAATCGGCTGAGACCAGCGCCTGGCTGTCGGGATTATTCTTCTGAAGTTTATACACGCTGCTGCACAGTGTGCTGCTGATCTCCTCCATATAGGTCGCCAGCAACGCCTGCGGAATGCCAATCTCGCCATTGAATTCCACAATAAACTTCAGCGCATCCAGCGGCAGATCGCGACCGTTCTCCTGCTTGCGTAGTGACTTCGCGTCGATTTCCCAGTGATCCAGCGCCAGCCGCGCCGCCTGGAAATGGTACGTTGCTTCACCGCCCGGCACCGCCAGTTGATAGCTGCCATCCTGCGATGCCTGCGGCGTGATGATTTTTTCATGCGTGAACTCGGCAATCGCTTTGCGGATCAGCATGCGGTTGGCCTGTGTCCAGTTGTCGCCCGTCAGATGTGTGCCGTCGGTCAGTGAAGCGGAGGTATTCATGGTCTGCGACTCCTGCAGTAACGCGTGTTGATAATCGTCCCGCTGGCAAAAGGCCAGCCAGGCGGTTTTATGGCCCATGTCGATGGTGTGCTGATAGCGGAATCCGGCGCGTTTATTCAGCACGTGGATTTTTTCATTGCGTACGTCCGGCTCTACCACGACACGGTTTACCTCGGGGCGGCTGAACATGTAGTCCATCACCAGCGTGAAGACCTGCCAGCTAAAGGCTTTGATTGGCTGGCTGGCCGGGGCAATCAGAATGTGCATGCCGTAATCATCAGGCGCGGCCGGATAAAACGTGCCGACCTCGTCGTCGCGGGCGCGATAACACTCAATCAGGCAGATGGGCTTGTCATTGCAGCAGCCAATCAGCGCGGCATGAGGATTGGATGCGGTCAGCGTCTGATAAAACGCCGCGACCTGTTCCAGACTCTGCTGCTGCATGCCCCAGAAGCGCGCGTAATCACGGGTGACCCAGCTGTGGATGAGTGACGCATCGCGCTCAAGGATCGGTCTCAGGGTAAACTGGCCTGCGGGACGATCGGCCCTGAACAGTATTGGTGAACTCATCTCAGTGCTCCGATTTAGCCGGGAAAGTCTGGAAGGCGATCTGACGCTCGATGGGATACACCTCGCGTCCGGTCAGTTCACGCAGCAGGACTGAGTTGCGGTAGCAGGCCATGCCGAGATCCGGCGTGACAAAACCGTGGGTATGCAGTTCGGCGTTCTGCACGAAGATCTGATTGTGATGATCGATGCTGTAGTTGCGCTGAACGTCATAGCGGCCTTTGTCATCCCAGCGCAGGCGGGCGTGGATACCCTCTAAAAACATCGGTGGCTGGTAGTGATAACCGGTCGCCATCACCAGTCCTTCGGTGCGACGGGTGAAGGTGCAATCCTGCTCTTCCTGATGCAGCGTCAGTTCGAATTCGCCCTGTGGCAGCCAGCGCATCGCGGTCAGCGCCGAGTGAGTAAAGAGATTGACGTTGAGATCGCCGTCGAGCTGCTTCACATACATCAGGTCGTAAATGTCATTGATTAAGCTGCTGTTAATTCCCTTGTAGAGATTCTTGTGACGGGCATTCAGCTCGTCACGTGTGCTGGCGGGCAGGGCGTGGAAATAGTCCACCCACTCCGGCGAGGTCATCTCCAGCGTCAGCTTGGTGTACTCCAGCGGATAGAAGCGCGGCGCGCGGGTGATCCAGTTGAGCTGATAGCCAAAGCGGTCGATATCGGTCAGCAGATCGTAGTAGATTTCCGCTGCACTCTGGCCGCTCCCCAGCACGGTAATCGAACGCTTCTGCTGCAACTCCGCTTTGTTGGCCAGATAATGGCTGGAGTGGGTCAGGCGCTGGCGGTGCGGCTGGCTGCACGCCGGCATCCAGGCTTTTGGCCCGGTGCCGAGCACCAGATGACGCGCCTGATAGCGCTGTTTCTCTCCGCTTCGGGTGTCGGTCACCTGGAGGTGATAAATGCCGGCCGCTTCATCGTAGCTGACATACTCCACATGGCTGTTCCAGCGCAGATTAGACAGACGAGAGCTGGCCCACTGACAGTACTGGTTATACTCTTTGCGCATCAGGAAGAAGTCTTCACGGATATAAAAAGAGTATAGTTTTCCTTTCTCCTTCATGTAGTTAAGCAGGCTGTACGGGCTGGTCGGATCGGCAAGTGTCACCAGGTCGGCCATAAACGGCGTCTGCAGATGGGCGTTTTCCAGCATCATGCCGGTGTGCCAGTCAAAGCCGGGATTCTCATCCAGGAAAATACCGTTTAATCCCTCAACCGGCTCACTCAGACAGGCCAGGCTCAGGTTGAAAGGGCCAATGCCGATGCCAATAAAATCGTAAACAGGATTATTCATTTCAGATCGCTCCCTGATTCGCCGCGCTCAGCGCAGAAGCACGAACCTGTTCGCGGCCGTAATGCGCAATCAGGCTCAACACATCTTCGAGGTCGGCAATGGTGGTAGTGGGATTTAACAGGGTGAATTTCAGATACTGACGTCCATCCACTTTGGTTCCGGCGATCACCGCATTACCGGAGCGGAACAGCGCTTTACGGATGGCGGCGTTGATCTCATCGATCTGCGCGTCGCTGGCATGTTTGCCGGGAATGTAGCGGAAAATCTGGGTAGTCAGCTCAGGCGCGTGCAGCACTTCAATGGCCGGATGCGCCGTTAATAGCTGATGCGCAGCCTGTGTCAGATCGATCAGGGTATCGAAGGCATCACCCAGCGCCGCCGGGCCCATGACGCGCAGTGTCAGCCACATTTTCAGCGCATCAAAACGGCGGGTGGTCTGAATGCTTTTGTTGACCAGGTTCGGCGTGCCTTCCTGCTGGGCGCTGAGCGGATTGAGGTAGTCCGCATGGTGCGTGACATGCTTCAGATTCTGGCTGTCCCGCACAAAGAAGGCACCACAGCTGACGGTCTGGAAGAACGATTTGTGATAATCAACGGTCACGGAGTCCGCGCGCTCAATGCCATTCAGGCGGGAACGATGATTTTCAGAGACCAGCAGGCCACAGCCATACGCGGCGTCAACGTGCATCCATAAACCGTAATCGTCACAGAGACCGGCGATTTCCGGCAGTGGATCGATGCTGCCAAAGTCTGTGGTGCCGCTGGTGGCGACCACTGCAATCGGGATTAGCCCTTCACTGCGGCAACGCGCGATCTCCTGTGCCAGACATCCCGCGTCCATGCGGTAATGGTCATCGTGATCGACGGCGATAACCGCGTCATAGCCCAGACCGAGAATCGCCATCGATTTCTGGATGCTGAAGTGGCTGAGTTTCGAGGTAAACACCCGCCATTTCGAGGCAGTTTCAGGCAGGCCACGATGCTTAATCAAATGTCCCGGATGATGTGCGGCACACCAGCTGTCACGCGCCAGCAGCATTGCCATCAGGTTGGATTGGGTACCGCCGCTGGTGAAGATCCCATCCGATCCGGCTGGCAGACCGATACGGCCAAGCGTCCAGTCGATCACCTTCTGCTCAATCAGGGTGCCGCCTGCGCTCTGATCCCAGGTATCGACCGAGCTGTTGACTGCCGCCATAATCTGCTCTGCCATCAGCGAGGGCAGCACCACCGGGCAGTTCAGGTGCGCCAGGTATTTAGGATGGTGAAACCAGACGGCGTCACGAAGATAGAGCTGGCTCAGCTCCGCCAGTGCATCCTCGTTGTTGCCGAGTGGGTGATCGAGATTGACCTCGCTGAACTCCGCCGCCAGTTCGTGGGGCAGAATGCCGCTGAAGGGCTTCTCTACGCCGGTAACGGTGCGCGTCATCAGCGTTAGCACTTCCTGAGTCTGCTGCGACCAGGCCGCCAGTTGCTGATCGTTAAAAATGGCCGTTTCGGCACCGCTGGCGTTGGAGGCTGGCGCGAGATCCAGAGCCGCCTGTGTGGATGAGCGTAAAAGCATGTTCAGTTCCTGTGCGTTAATACCAGTGACCCTGCCGGCATTAAGCCAGCAGCGTTGGATGTGCGCTCAACAACTCCAGTAAACATAAATCTGACTAACCAGATAAAAATCCTGACAACCAAAGACGCCAGGGTTTTAACCTTAAAAAAATAAATACCGCATATTATTTGTGGACTTTGCAGCGTTTAACGCTTTGTTATATGCGGATGAGAGTGTAAATGTTAATCATTATCATTCAATTGTTTTATTGTTAAATTTTATCTATTAGCCGGACTAATGTTGTAAATGTGATATAGATCACATTTTGTGTTCGGAATAGTCCTTTTTTAGTGTGATTAGTGCCAGAAGATGTCAGTGAATCTGTGTGACGATGAGGCGTTTCAGGTCAGGGATGAGCGTAACGAGCGTAAATTACGGCTATTGTCGGCACAGGTGAGGGGGATTCTGATAAGGACCAGGAGGGGAATGAAGAGCCGATGAAACACACGCCCAGAAAGGGCTAATCGCCCTTTCTGGGTTAGTACACTTTCTTTTTACCCTGCATTCGTTTCAGCAGGTGCCTTCTTTTTGGCCATGAAGTTATAAATCACTAACAAGCCAAAAATACCGGTGATGATCATTGTGATGGTTCCCTTGTCCATAAAGTGAGCCATATTGCCAAGCAGAATGCCGGTCACGCCGAAGTCGGTATCCGAGAAGGTCGTGTTGGTCAGGCCGATCTGTCCCAGTACCGGTAGCAACGCGACGGGCAGGAAGGTAATCAGCAGGCCATGTGCAAAGGCACCGCAAATCGCCCCGCGTTTGCCACCGGTGGCATTACCAAATACGCCCGCCGTAGCGCCACAGAAGAAGTGGGGCACAACACCCGGCAGAATTAATACCCAATGCAGCTGACCGAGGACAAACAGCCCAACCAGGCCACCAACAAAGCTGGAGATAAAGCCGACCAGCACCGCATTCGGGGCATAAGGGAAAACAATCGGGCAATCCAGCGCGGGTCTTGCATCCGGTACCAGTTTTTCTGAAAAGCCGGTAAAGGCCGGAACGATCTCAGCCAGGATTAAGCGCACACCCTGCAGAATAATAAAGACGCCCGCCGCAAAAGTTATGGCCTGAATAAACGAGTAAACCAGGTAGTTCTGACCATGACTGAAGTTGGCCTCTACATACTCTTTACCTGCTGACACCGACAGGATTAAGTAAATAATCATCATCGTTAGCGAGATGGAGATCGTGCTGTCGCGCAAAAAACTGAGGTTTTTTGGCATGTTCATCTCTTCGGTGGATTTAGAACCTTTACCCACTAAAGAGCCGATCCAGCCAGATAAGACATAGCCAATGGTCCCGGTATGCGCCAGCGCGACATGGTCGCCCCCGATGATCTTACGCATATAAGGCTGTGCAATTGCCGGGAAGGTGGCCATCAGAATACCCAGAAGCAGTGAGCCGGTGTAAATAAGCTGCACACCTTCAAAACCGGCAACTGATAAAATAATCGCGATCATACAGGCCATATAGAAGGTCACATGGCCGGAAAGGTAGATATATTTAAGTCGGGTAAATCGGGCAACAACGATGTTGGCGACCATGCCGAAGGCCATGATCATCGTGGTTGGCGCACCATATTTTGCCAGTGCGATAGAGACCATTGCTTCGTTATTAGGAATGATGCCCTGAACATCAAATGCATGTTTAAAAATGTCGCCAAGTGGTGTCAGGGAACCGACCAGGACGGTCGCTCCGCCTGCCAGCACCAGGAAGCCCAGAATGGTTTTAACCGTGCCCTTAATAACGTCAGGAAACGGCTTCTTCTGCGCAATCAGTCCGAAACATGCCACCAGTCCGACTAATATTGAGGGCACTTTCAGCACGTCGACGACGAACTGCAAAAGATTTTGAGTAAACATATTAACCTCGAGGGTAAGGTGTTTATCTAATTATTAGCGTCAGTTTTTCTCAAAATACTCGCGTATTTTTTGTTCCACTTCTTTCAGGTCAATAATGTTGTTAATGATGATAACCTTCTGTTCAGGAAGGTTGGCGCTGTAGGCAATATCTTTTGCCATCACAAAAACATCCGCCACATCGGGCGTAACAGAGCCGAGATCAGAATGTTCAACTTCCGCTTCAACACCAATAGTTTTAAGCACCTTCTTAATGTTCATTTCCATCATGAAGCTGCTGCCCAGACCTGAACCACAAACCGCCATAATTTTCATATCTCACCTCATTCACTGTTGATCACATGTCGTGTTTTAGCGGGCAATTCAGACGCCCGATAAAATCGTTATCAGCGCTTCTTTACTGGTCACCCTGAAGAGTTGGGCCATGATCGCTTCATCAGACAGAACTTCTGCAAGCTCAGAAATCATTTCGATATGGCTATTGCTGTCCGGCGCGGCAAACATAAAAATGGCCTTTACCGGATCGTTCTCTTCAGAGTCAAATTTCACGGCTGTGCCCAGCAGCACAATCGACAACCCCAGTTTGTGCGCGCCCTGTTCCGGACGGGCGTGAGGCATTGCAATCTGCGGAGCGATGACGAAAAAGGGCCCGATCTCCTCTTTTTGCTGAATGATCGCATCAATGTAATCCTGCGAGATTGCGCCCTCACTGAGCAGAGGACGCCCCGCAATGACGAGTGCTTCCTGCCAGTCAGCAACGCTTTCGACATACTGGATTTTCTCGTTGTTTAACCACTTAGCCAGGTGTGACATCGCCTTGCTCCTGCTGAAAATGCCTGAATATGTACAGTCATTTTTTATTAAAACGCCTTTCATCCCTTTTTGACTGAACCTGCAGGCAACCTGCGTCCACTCACTGTGCGGGAAAATAAAGGCAGTCCGATTCGTAAAAGAACGTTTTATCAAGCCGTTAAGAAATAACGCGTTTCTTAGCGTGCACATAAAATTAAATTTCACTTTAACCGGTACATCTGTACATGTTAAAGATGTCTAGTCATCTCGATAATGTCCTTCGACGTGTACTGACACAACATGTAAAGTTAAAATTTGGCTGAACAGGCTTAACATCAGTGCCAATTTGATAAGTTGATCACATATTCAGCGAGCCGTAGTGGTACTCATCCGGCAATGTCAGGCAGAACTGTACTGACACGGATTAGAGGGAGACCGTCCTTCACGCAAATGGGAAGAAAGCCAATGGCTGATGGCATTACTGAAAAGCAAAAAGAGGTGGTTAATTACATCCTCAATAAAATTAAGGATGATGGCCTTCAACCCGGAGAAAAGCTGGATACCGAAATATCAATTGCCAAAAATATCGGCATTACACGCGCAACGGTGCGTGAGGCGACACGTATTCTGGTAGAACAGCAGAGAATATATCGGGTAAAAGGATCGGGTATTTTTGTGGGTTCCGCGGAGATAAGTAGCCAGGCTCACCGATATCATGTGCTTTCACCTTTTGATTATCAGGCTCAGAGAAATGGCCATAAAGGTGTCAGAAAAATTATCTCTGTCAGTATCGTCAGGGTTCCTTCAGCGGACATGGCCCAGGCACTGCGTATCAAGAGCAGCGATCAGATTTATAAAATTTTACGTCTGATGTGTTTTGACGATATTCCGGTGGCACTGGAACATATCCACCTGCCAGTAAACCTGTTCAACAGCATGGAATTCAGCAAGCTGGAAATCTCCAAATATGCCTATATTGAAGAGGTGACAGGTAAAAAAGTTCAGCTCAGAGACCAGCATTTAACAGCCGTCAATCTTGCGGATACACAATCACTTACGTTACTTAATTTAGCGGAAGGCGATGCGGTCATTCAGCTTAATGAAACGGTTTATCTCGACGACGGCATTCCCTGTGAAGTCAATGTGGCGATTATCAATACCCGGTATTTTCCTCTGAAACAAAACTCGCAGCGACCTTAACTAAAATAATGTTTTAGTCACTTATCTTTCCTCAATTGAAAGCTCAGTATGCTTATTTAATTGCCCGACGTTCTGCGCTTTCTTCCTCCAGTACAGAATGGACTTCAGTGTGTTGTATTCCCGATGTCTGTTATCAAGGCAGCGCCGCGGCAGAACGCATAACAGCTTTCCATACTTAAGACGATTTTCTGCATAACTTTGCCGGCTCGCTGGTTTCAATCGCCTTTTTTTCAGGTAACAGGCCGTTTTATCCGTGAGATCTGGCTATCAAATCCTGTTTCAGCGCCGTTATCCTCATTTATCCTTTCATCCCTCCCCATTATGACGAATTCAATAAAGCATAAAACAATATGATGTTTTACCAATAATCACCTGCGCAGCACACTGGTCAGCAACCGGAATTAACAAGGACCAGGTGAATGGCATATCGATTGAGTCTGTTAGATAAAGCACCCGTGCTGCAGGGCGAAACGCCCACCGCGGCGCTGCAGCGCACCCTGCAGCTGGCCCAGCTGGCAGAGGAGTGGGGATATCACCGTTTCTGGCTGGCAGAACATCACAACACCGCGCAGCTCGCCAGTCCTTCACCGGAAGTGTTAATTGCGTGGATCGTTGCTCAGACCCGTCATATTCGCGTCGGATCGGGCGGAGTGATGTTGCAGCATTACAGCCCCTATAAAGTGGCAGAAAACTTTAATCTGCTCGCCTCTCTGGCTCCCGGACGTATCGATCTCGGTATAGGCAAAGCGCCAGGTGGATTACCGCTCTCCACCCATGCACTGCAACAGGGTGTCGATGCCGCTAAAAAAGGGAGCTTTGCTAATCAGCTTCAGCTGCTGGATAGCTGGCTCACGGCCGCTCAACCTCATGTTGATGACGAAGGCTTAGCCGCCTCGCCACTGCCGTCACGTCCGGCCAATCGTTTTCTGTTGGGTGCCAGTGAAGAGAGCGCCCGGCTCGCCGCCAGTCTGGGCTGGCAGTTTGTGTTTGCGGCCCACCTCAATGGCGATCGTCAGTTACTGGAGCGCGCGTTAAGTACTTTCTCCCGCCTGAGTCACGGTCAGCGCGCACTGGTGGCTGTACAGGTGGTGGTGGCCGATTCACCCGCCGGCGCAGACCTGCTGGTTTCCGGTCTGCGCCATTATCACGTCGCAGTGAAAGAGGGCCCAGGCGTCAATGTCGCCAGTCTTGAGCAGGCCGAACGCTATGTGCGTCAGGGCGGTTACAAGGATTACAAAATAGAGCCGCGCACACCGTCATTGCTAAAAGGCACATCAGCGCAGGTTCATGCTCAACTGGATGCACTGCATCATAACTTTGATATTGATGAGTTCGTGATCGACACGCCGATTACCGAGCCGGTTGCCCGCCTGACGTCACTTGAACTGCTGGCTACGCATCATCTGGTCGCAGCCTGAATCTCAGTGGAGAGTCATCATGAACCATGAGTCACAACTGATCGAATGGCGACGTGAACTGCATACCTGGCCAGAGCTGTCGGGTCAGGAGTTTGCGACCACGACGCGACTGCGGGGATGGTTAGCCGCAGCGGGCATCAGGATTCTGGATTATCCCCTCGAGACCGGCGTGGTGGCGGAGATTGGCAGTGGAGAGACGGTGATTGCGCTGCGCGCGGATATCGATGCGCTGCCGATCCATGAGGCGAGCGGTGTGCGGTTTCATTCCCGTCATCCTGGCGTCATGCACGCCTGCGGTCACGACCTGCACAGCGCGGTGATGCTGGGCGCAGCGTTGCAGCTCAACACGCTGTCCGATCAATTGCCTGGCCGGGTACGTATTCTGTTTCAGCCCGCAGAGGAGATCGCGCGAGGAGCCAGACAGTTTATTGAGGTGGGTGTACTTGATGAGGTACAGGCCATTTTCGGCATGCACAATGAACCCTCGCTGCCCATTGGCACATTCGCTACCCGCAGCGGGCCGTTCTACGCCAATACGGATAAATTTATTATTTGCGTGACTGGCAAAGGCGCACACGCTGCGTATCCGGAACAGGGCGTCGACAGCATTGTCACCGCCAGCCAGATCATTCAGGCGTTACAGGGACTCACCAGCCGCAGCTTCAGTGCCCTGGACAGTCTGGTGCTGAGCATTACGCGTATCGACGGCGGTAAAAGCTGGAACGTGTTACCCGGCGGCGTTGAGTTTGGCGGCACGGCCAGAACCCATGATTTACAGGTGCGCGCGGAACTGGAGCAGCGGGTGCGGGTGCTGGTTGAACACGTTGCCGAAGCCAATGGCGCGCAGGCAACCCTGAGCTGGCATCCTGGCCCGCCGGTGCTGATCAATGACGCGCACTGGGCGAACTTCAGCACTGAAGTGGCGCAGCAGGCGGGTTATCGGGTGCAGACGGCCGATCTGCATCTACTGGGCGAAGATTTTGCCTTTTATCTGCAACAGGTGCCCGGTGCGTTTGTCAGCATTGGCAGCGCCAGTGATTTTGGTCTGCATCACGCCAGTTTTACCCCTGATGAAGCGCTGATTGCCCCCGCCGCCGACTACTTTGCCCGACTGGCCCGCCAGGCGCTGCAACATCTTAATGCGCGATGTCGGGAATCCATTCTGAACTGAATTCATCTGCAGCCCGCTAACGCACGACGGTTCTGAACACCGTCGTCGGGCACCGCTACGACTAAAAAAAGAGAGAGCATCATGACCACAAGACAACTTCGGCTGGGCACTATTCTGCATGGCGCATCGGGAAACATGTCCGCCTGGCGCCATCCTGCGGCACAGGCTGATGCCAGCATCAGCCTGGATTACGCCAAAAAAATCGCCCGTAAAGCGGAGCAGGGCAAGCTCGACTTCCTGTTTGTCGCCGACGGATTATTTATTAATGAGAAATCGATACCACACTTTCTCAATCGCTTTGAACCGCTGACACTCCTGTCTGCCCTGGCGGGCGTTACGGAACATCTGGGACTGGTCGGCACCGTTTCCACGTCCTACAGCGAGCCGTTCACCGTGGCGCGTCAGTTTGCCAGCCTTGATCACCTCAGCGGCGGTCGCGCGGGGTGGAATGTGGTGACCTCGCCGCTGGAAGGTTCCGCAAAAAACTTTTCCCGCCAGAAACATCCTGAGCATGCGTTGCGTTACCGCATTGCCGATGAGTATCTGCAGGTGGTGAAAGGCTTATGGGATTCGTGGGAGCAGGATGCTTTTGTGCGCGACAAAGCGAGTGGGCAGTTCTTCGATCCGGCAAAGTTACATACGCTCGATCATCACGGTGACTTCTTCCAGGTGCAGGGGCCGCTGAACATTGCCCGCACGCCGCAGGGCCGTCCGATTATCTTCCAGGCCGGGGCCTCTGAGGACGGTAAAAAGCTGGCGGCGCGTCACGCTGACGCCATCTTTACCCATCAGCCGACCCGCGAAGAGGCGCAGGCTTTTTATCAGGATGTGAAGCAGCAACTGGAGGCGAATGGCCGTCAGCCAGAGGATCTGCACATCTTCCAGGGTGTCAGCGTGATTGTTGGCGATGATGCAGAGGATGTGGAGCGCCAGTATCAGACCACGGCGGCGCTGGTATCAATTACCGATGCGCTCAATTACCTGGGGCGTTTCTTCGACCATCACGACTTTTCACAATACCCGCTGGATCAGCCGTTTCCGGACATTGGCGACGTAGGTCAGAACAGTTTCCGCAGCACCACCGACGAGATCAAACGCAAAGCCAGCGAGCACGGTCACACCTTGCGTCAGGCGGCGCTGGAAGCCGCCACGCCGCGCCCGCTGTTCCACGGTACACCGGAAGAGGTCGCCGATGGTCTTCAGCAGTGGTTTGAGACCCAGGCCGCTGACGGCTTCATCATCAATGGCGGCACGCCCGATACCTTTGAACGCTTTGTCGACCGCGTGGTGCCGATTCTGCAGGCTCGCGGGCTGACGCGTCGCGACTATCCGGGCAGCACCCTGCGCGACAGCTTTGCCCTGAAACAACCCGTTAATCAGTTCACCTCACAATAGGGCACAGGCCATGAAAAAAACATCACCTCTTCTCGCCCTGCTTATTCTGGCGGCAAGCAGCCATGCGCTGGCGGAAGATACCCGCGTTTCCTATAACGGCCAGCGGGTCAGTCTTGAAGCGAATAAAGCGCCAGTCAATACCGTGAAGAATCCGGATGCCATCGCTCAGTTGCCTGCCGGTCATCACTTTGTGGTGCCAGGTTCCTTTACCGTGGCGGTTGCGGCACTGAATTCGCCACCGCTCACCGTGTTTTCCGACGACAACAAAACCCTGCTCGGCAGTGAAGTGGACATTGCCCGGCTTGTCGCTGACAGCCTGGGACTGAAACTCAACGTCGTGCCTGCGTCGTGGGAAGACTGGCCGCTGGGTGTGGCCTCAGGCAAGTATGACGCGGCGATCTCCAACATCACCGTGACCAAAGATCGTAAAGAGAAATTCGACTTTGCTACCTACCGTAAAGACTCCCTGGGTTTTTATGTCAAAACCAGCAGCCCGATAAAATCACTGACTAAAGCAGAGGATATCGCCGGGCTGCGGATCATCGTGGGATCCGGCACCAATCAGGAGGCGATTCTGCTGGCATGGGATAAAGAGAATCAGGCAAAAGGACTCAAAGCCTTTACGCCGATCTACGCCAAAGATGATGCGGCTCAAACGCTGGCGCTGCAGGCAGGCCGCGCAGATGCATACTTCGGTCCCAACGTGATTGGAGCCTGGAAAGCGGCACTGACGGGTAAAACCCGCCTGGTGGGCAGTGTCGATGGTGGCTGGCCAAAAGCGGCACACATCGCCGTTACCGTGAAGAAAGGCAGCGGCCTGGCGGAACCGATCAGCACTGCGCTGAACGGCGTGATCGGCAATGGCGACTATCAGAAGGTGCTGAACCGCTGGGGTGAAGGTGTTGAGAAGATCGACCGTTCAGAAATCAATCCCGCCGGGCTGGGCGACTAAGGAGCTGACCATGAGTGAATCCACTTTTCGCGATGTTTCACCCGATGCACCAGCGCTCCAGCCGATTCTCGGCGGGCTATTTGATGAATATTCCGCGCGCTACGGTGACTACTTTGCCCGGCATAAAGAGCAGGAACTGACCGAATGGTATCTGCCGCCGCAGGGGCTGTTTATTGTGCTGGAGCGTGACGGCGAGATTATCGCGATGGGCGCTTACAAACCCTGTGATCCACAAACCGCCGAGCTGAAACGTATCTGGACACGCAGCGATCTGCGTCGTCAGGGGCTGGCACTGGTGGTGTTGCAGGAGCTGGAGCGGCGTGCGCTGCAGGCAGGTTATCAGCGGCTGTTTCTCACCACCGGCTTTCGCCAGCCGGAAGCGGTACGGCTCTATACCGGCCACGGCTATCAGCCTCATTTTGATCTCAGCGGCGATCTGGAGCGTTACGGCCAGCCGCCCCATGACGGACGACTGCGTTTTAGTAAAGTCATCGGCGTTTATAACGTCGCCGAAGCGAGTTAAGGAGTGACGATGAGCAAGCATCAACAACTACAGGTGGTGCCAGCGCGCTACCCGGCCCGCACCGCCGGGGCTATCGTGGCGCTGTTTATACTGGCGGGCGTGGTGCAGTCGGTGGCCTTTAACCCACGCTGGGAGTGGAGCGTGTTTGCCCGCTGGTTCTTTGATCCTGTGATCCTGCATGGCCTGGGTCAGACGCTGCTGCTGACCCTGCTGGGCACAGTATTCAGCCTGCTTTTGGGCGGTCTGCTGGCGCTGGCGCGACTTTCCTCGTCATGGCTGCTGAGCACGCTGGCGTGGGGTTATATCTGGCTGTTCAGGTCACTGCCGCTGATTGTCGTGCTGATTATTCTTTATAACTTCTCCTATCTCTACGACACCCTGTCGATAGGCATTCCGTTCACCGGTCTGTCGTGGGGCGCGTATCAGACGATTAACGTACTGGGCCAGTTCCAGGCTGCCGTTATTGGTCTGACGCTGGTGCAGGCGGCTTACAGTGCGGAGATTATTCGTGGCGGGATCCTCGGTGTCGATCACGGTCAGGTAGAAGCCGCGTCCGCGTTGGGTCTCTCCGCCACGCGCCGCACCTTCCGCATCATTCTGCCGCAGGCACTGCGCGCCATTATTCCTGTCGCCTTTAACGAGATCATCAGCCTGGCGAAGGGCACTTCCGTGGTTTACGTGCTGGCGATGCCGGAGCTGTTTTACACCATCCAGATGATCTACAACCGTAATCAGGAAGTGATCCCGCTACTGATGGTGGGGGCCGCCTGGTATCTGATTATTACCACCGTATTGTCCGTGATTCAGTATAACGCTGAACGCTGGATGGCCCGCAGCGTCACGCGTGAACCGCAACCCTCTCGCTGGCGACAGTGGCGCAACCGCGTCACACCCCTTCATCCAACCGAGGAGATCAGCCATGTCAGAAGCCATTGATTACCGCACTTCACACACCACCGGAGCCATCAGTATCACCGGGGTCAGTAAACGTTTTGGTAAACATAAAGCGCTGGATGATGTTTCGCTGTCGCTGGAACCCGGTTCAGTAACCGTGATTCTTGGCCCCTCCGGTTCCGGTAAATCCACGCTGCTGCGCACCATTAATCATCTGGAGCGGGTCGATGAGGGATTTATTCAGATTGATGGTGACTACATCGGCTATCAGCAACGCGGCAATAAGCTTTATGAGCTGAAAGAGAAGGCGATTCTGCGCCAGCGCATCAACGTCGGCTATGTGTTCCAGAATTTCAATCTGTTCCCACACCTCAGCGTGCTGGATAACCTGATTGAAGCGCCGATTGCGCATCGGCAGTTAACGAAAACGGAAGCGATACAGCGCGCCGGTGAACTGCTGGATATTGTGGGCCTGCGCCATAAAGCGGATGCCTGGCCACGACATCTGTCGGGCGGGCAGCAGCAGCGCATCGCTATTGCGCGTGCGCTGATGCTTAATCCGCGTGTCATGCTGTTCGATGAGCCGACCTCGGCGCTGGACCCGGAGCTGGTCGGCGAAGTCCTCGACGTGATTAAAAAGCTTGCACGTTCCGGGACTACGCTGGTGATTGTGACGCATGAGATCGGCTTTGCCCGGGAAGTGGCGGATAACGTGGTCTTTATGGTGGATGGCCGGATTGTGGAGCAGGGCAGCACGACGCAGGTGCTCAATCATCCGCGTCATGAACGCACCCGCCGTTTCCTGGCGCGCGTGTTATGAGAGGGCTAACGTTTACCGCGCTGATGCTTCTTCCGGCGCTGACCTGTTCAGCGGCAGAGAAGCTTGATGTGCTTAAAAATGAGGTGCCGATCCCTGCCCCGGCTAATCCGCAGGCGATCGCTAAAATTCCCGCTGGTTTTCATTTTATCGAAGCTGGTACGCTGACGGTTGCGACCTCAGCCACCAACTCACCGCCGCTGTCACTGCTGGCGTCAGACAACGTGACACGGATTGGCAGTGACCCGGATATTGCCAGACTGCTGGCGGACAGCCTGGGTTTAAAGCTGAAGCTGGTTCCGGCTTCATGGGAGGACTGGCCGCTGGGCATCAGCGCCGGACGCTATGATGTCGCGATGTTCAATATAGCCGTTACTGAAGAGCGCAAGAAGAAGTTCGATTTTGCGACCTATCGCGCCGACAACCACGCCTTTGCAGTGAAAAGCGACAGTCAAATCAGCCGGATTAATAGCCCGGCGGATATTGCCGGCAAGCGAATTATCGTCTCGTCGGGCACCAATCAGGAGCGCATATTGCTGAGCTGGGATCAGCAAAACCGGACCCAAGGTCTGCCTGCGTTAACGCCGATCTACCTTACTGATGATGCATCGGCGACGCTGACGCTGCTGTCTGGGCGGGCCGATGCGATGTTTGGACCTCACTCCATGGCGGCCTGGAAAGTGGCGTCACGCGGTCAGACAAAGCTGGTGGGCAGTGGGCCGTTTCGCGCCTGGGTTGCCGTGACCACCAAAAAGGGCAATGGTCTGGCCCCGGCGCTACAGGCTGCGCTCGACGGCACCATTACGGGCGGTCAGTATCAGCAGGTGCTGGCCCGCTGGGGCGAACAGGATGAAGCTATTACGCACTCCACAGTAAATCCACCGGGCATTGTTTACTGAGTCCACAGAGCCGGCGCTGTTCCGGCTTTTCATTAAAAAAGTGAGCCAGAACAATGTTGGATCTCCTCCCGCGCCTCTCTCGTCTGACCGCCCCCGGCTCGCAGCGCCTCACCGAATTGAGCTACACTCTTCAGCGTTAGTGATTTATCCTGCCCGCCTGTTTCCGTTAACATTCAGTGCCTGGTGGAGTAATTAACCTGGAAGCCCCATGAAAATCAGATTCCTTTCTGCCAATGAACCAAAACTGGCTGAGGTGCGCAAGATACTCGAACCCATCGGGGTCGAAGTGCTGCCCATTGCCCGTCGCATCGAAGAAATTCAGACTGAAAACGAGCTTGACCTGGTGCGCGACAAACTCACCAAGGCGTTTTCGCTGATTGGGCGACCGCTGTTTGTGGAGCATACCGGCCTCTATCTGGATGGCCTCAATGGTCTCCCCGCCGGTCTGACCCGCATCTTCTGGAACCGCCTGGACGCTGAGCGCTTTACCGCGCTGGTACAGGGGCTCGACAGCCAGGCGGTGACGGCTAAAACGGTGCTGGGCTATTGCGATGGCCGTAAAATGTATCAGTTTTCTGGCGAACTGCGTGGCACCATTGCCGCGAAACCTGCCGGGACACGTGGCTTTCAGTGGGACTGTGTGTTTATTCCCGAAGGCTATGACCAGACCTTTGCGGAAATGGGTGAACTCAAGAATGAGATTTCGATGCGGCGCATTGCGCTGGATCGCTTCGCTACCTTTTTAAAAACCTCGCGGGGAGTGGCATGAAACCTGAACTTAAGCGCGCCTATGATTCCGGCAAACTGATTCTATTTGCCGGTGCCGGTATTTCGCGCAATTTTGGTCTTCCCGAGTGGCACGAACTGATTGCGCATCTTGCAAACGAGCTGGGTTACGATCCCAAAATCTTTAATACCTATGGCACGCATCTGTCGCTGGCGGAGTATTACAAGCAGAAGAAAGGTTCGTTAGGCCCGCTGCGCAGCTGGATGGATCGCGAGTGGCACCGTCCGGATATCGATGTCCGGTCTTCTGAAATTCATACCATGATTACCCAGGGTAACTTCTCCCGCATTTACACTACTAACTATGATCGCTGGCTGGAAGCGGCGCACGACGCGCACGGCGTACCCTATTATAAAGTGGCCAATGCTGCCGACCTGGTCTCTTTGACCGAAGATAAGCGCCACATCATCAAACTGCACGGTGACTTCGATGATGACACCTCAATCGTGCTTGATGAGAGCAGCTATTTCGAACGTCTCTATTTTGACTCGCCGCTCGACATTAAACTGACCCATGACGTGATGGGCAATTCTGTGCTGTTTGTCGGCTACAGCATCAGTGATTTCAACATTCGCCTGCTGTTTTACCGTCTGACTAAAATGTGGGGCCGCACCGGGCTGGCGACGGCGCGACCAAAATCGTATCTGTTCACTAACCGTAATAACCCGGTCGCCAAAGAGGTGCTGGGGCAGTGGGGGATCGAGGTGATCGTTTCTGAAGAAGACGATCCACGCAAGGCGCTGGCGATGTTTCTCGAAGAGCTGCTGGTCTAGTCAGCGCAGTTTCCGGCAGAGAAGTCTCAGGAAAATAAAAAAAACCTGCGCCCGGTTAAGGTTAGCCGGTGCATAACCGATAAACTCTATTCTCTGCTGGCAAAGCATAACCGGCATGATATACTGTATGTATACACAGTACCTGAGGGCGAAAAGATGGCTGTTGAAACAAAATTTGTTGTAGTCAGAAAGGGTGAAGAGAAGATGACGTTTGCCAATAAGAAAGAGGCCGATGCCTACGACAAAATGCTCGATATGGCCGAAGCTTTCACTGACTGGCTGTTACAGCATCAACCTGCACTGGATGAATCTCAGGCTGAAACCCTGGGCCTGCTGATTGCAGAACAGAAAGATGCGGTTCAGCATATTCTGCGCACCAGCAAATTGCCGGAAGCGGCAGTCTCCGTCTCTCAACCGGAAGCTGTGTCAGACGCTGGCGCGGATGATCAGGCTGAAGAGCCTGCGGCCAGGAAAGTGCGCGCTGTTAAAGCCGCGTAATTGCCACAATGCCGGAAGCGAACCTTCCGGCGTTGCTGTTTTTGAATAACGGTTTGATCACCGCTTTCATCCCATTAATCTGTAAGTATCTCGCGGGTTTTAACCTGATAGCGGGTGCTTCTGCCGCCTCCCTCAAGCCGGAACAGACAGCCTTTTTCAACCAGATCCGCCAGATGACGGGTCGCCGTGGCTTTACTTACTTTCGCGACTTTCTGATACTGGCTGGCGCTTATCCCCTGTTCGAAACCCTGCTCGCCACCGTCTAACAGCCGGTTAAGGACTTTTACCTGTTCCGGACTTAATGCCATCCCCTGATGTCGTAACCAGAATCGCGCTTTCAACTGTGTGCGATCGATAACATCCAATGCCTGTTTCAGGCTCTCATCCAGGATATCCAGAAACCACACCAGCCAACGGGTGATATCAAGGCCGCCTTTCTGCGTCTGCTCAAGGATGCGGTAATACCCGGCACGCTGCGCCAGTATTGCCGGAGACATGGCGTACAGGCGGATGCTCTGGCTGTCAGCCTGTGCCAGGGCGAAATCGGTCAATGCTCGCGTGATACGGCCATTGCCATCATCAAAAGGGTGTAGCGTGACAAACCACAGATGGCAGATGGCGGCCCGCAGCAGCGGGTCCAGCATCACATCATGCTGACTGCTGTTAAACCACGCGATGAACTGTGCCAGCTGTTGCTCCAGTCCGTGTCGCGGTGGGGCTTCAAAATGTACCGTGGGACGATCTATGCGTCCTGAAACCACCTGCATCGGTTCACTGCCACGCAGCGTCCCGACGCTCAGGCGCTGTACTGTCCATTCATCTGCCGGGAAGAGCCAGTGATGCCACTGAAATAACCGTTCAAGCGTTAATGGCTGGCTGCGATTGTTGATGGCATCGAGCATCATCGCGGCCAGTCCTTCTGACCGATCGGAGACCGGATAGGGCTGCGTTTCCGTAACGCCTAACCGGCGCGCCAGAGACGAGCGAACTGACTGCACGTTGACCCGCTCCTCTTCGATTGCCGAAGAGGAAAGAATATTACCCAACAGGGTATCCAGCGTCTGTGATTCAGTGTCTGACTGCAGGCTGGCGCGGCCAAGCAGCAAACCGCGCTGCTGCTGCAAATGGCGCAGGCGTGGTAGCAGCTCGTTATCCTGCCAGTGAAATTGGGGCCATTCCGGCTGTTGCCAGATCCAGTCAACGCTCATCATCCACTCACGGTTAAAGAGAATGAGCCGAATAAGTGTGATTAATCGGCTCATGAGATGAGTCGATAATAGCGGATATTTGGCTCACAGGCCAACCGTGCGGAATGGCAGGCAAAGAAAAGGACCCGAAGGTCCTGTTTGCTAGCGGGAGAACTGCATAAAAGTGTCTGAATAGTAGTGAACGATCCAGGCGATATACGCTAGCCAGACAACCATCCCAACAGCCAATCCTGATTTACCGATCATTGTTCTCTCTCCACTGCGATAAGGGGGCTACAGCAACTGTTGACATAAACTGACAGTAATAGCGGACGGCGATATTGTTGCAGATCAAAAAAAAGCCCGTTCTGCCTTTTTGCCATCTTCCCCTGGCGATCAACTTTCCTGTACCGCGCACGTTGAGACCCCCATCACGGCAGGATAAGCCCCATTAAAGTTCAAAAAAACGCCGCCGATAAATGATCTCAGGAGCACCATGAACACAGGGAGGTATTGAGGCAGGTAAATTCCAGGGGAATCACTATGGCCGGTCAGGTAACGCATAAGAAAAAAATGAGTACCCGTGCGCAGATGTTAATCATGGGTGGTTTAACGATAGTGCTGGGATTTACCGTGACAATTGGGGTCCTCAGCTGGCAATCAGGTAAAGAACAAAAACAACTGGCCGAAAAATATCTGCAGCAGATTGCGCAAAGCCGTGCCTTGCAGGTGCAGCAGGAGCTGAGCCATGCCCGCGATGTTGCCAGCCTTCTCGGTCAAAGTCTGATCGCGTTACCCCGCGCCGGTATTACCGATCGCAAAGCGGTCGATAAAGTGATGGAGTATGCGTTACGCGCGAATCCTGACTATCTGTCGATGTCAGTCATCTTTGAACAGAATGCGTTTGATGGCCGTGATGCAGAGTTCGCCTCACAGCCGGGACAGGCGCCACAGGGGCGCTATGCCTTTTTTGTGGATCGTGACGCAGCAGGTAAATATGCCATGCATCCGCTGCTCTCTTATCTGACGCCGGGTCAGGGCGATTACTATCTGGTTCCGCAAAAATCACAAAAAGACACGCTTACCGAACCCTATAGTTATGCCTATAACGGCGTGCCGACCCTGCTCACCTCCGTAGCGGCCGTCATTATGGATCAGGGCACCTTAAAAGCAGTTGTCACCTCTGATATATCCCTGGCTTCACTGCAACAGAAAGTGAATCAGATTAAACCCTGGCAGGGCAGCGGCTATGCGTTGCTACTCTCCAGTAACGGTAACGTTGTCTCCTCGCCGGTGAAAGATGAGGCTGGGAAACCGTGGAAAGGGGAAAAAGATGGCTTTACGTCGAAAGTCGTACAGCATTTTGATGCCGTGCTGGGTGAAGATGCCCTGGTTACCTGGCAGCCAGTAGTGATTGGGAACAGCGACAAAGCCTGGTATCTGGGCGTTGTTGCACCGGTCAGTCAGGTGATGGCCGCATCCACCCAGCAGCTGATGTGGGCGGTGATCCTGATGGTCGTCAGCGTTCTGCTGGTCGGCGCGGTACTGGGCATGCTGTTCAGCCGTAAAGTGCTGCGTCCAATTGGGGGCGAGCCGGTTGAAGCGGCGCATATTGCCCTGGCCGTTGCTGATGGCAAGCTGGATAACCGGATCCCGGTGAAGAGGGGTGATAGCAGCAGCCTGTTCTTCGCGCTTAGCACCATGCAAAGCCAGCTCCGACAGATTGTTGGACAGATAAAAGATTCCAGTGAATCAGTACGTCAGGGCGCGGGCGAGATCGCCAGCGGCAACCTCAATCTGGCATCACGCACCGAGGAACAGGCTGCTGCGCTGGAGCAGACCGCAGCCAGTATGGAGCAGATCAGCGCCACGATTCGTCTGAATGCCGACAATGCACAGCAGGCAACCAGCCTGACTGAAAACGCGACGCATATTGCCAGTCGCGGTGCCTCGCTGGTGGGTGAGGTGGTGCAGACGATGGCGCAGATCGATGACAGCTCGAAAAAGATCGGCGACATTACCACGATGATCAACAGCATTGCCTTTCAGACCAATATTCTGGCGCTGAACGCGGCGGTGGAAGCCGCACGTGCCGGTGAACAGGGCCGCGGTTTTGCGGTAGTTGCCTCTGAAGTGCGTAACCTTGCCCAGCGCAGCGCGAACGCGGTGAAGGAGATTGGTGCACTGATTGAAGAGTCGAGCGTGCGAGTCGAGAGTGGTGTCAGGCTGGTAAACGATGCCGGTAAAACCATGCAGGAGATGATGCACGCGGTCAATTCAGTGCAGGGCATCATTGGTGAGATTGTTACTGCATCAAGCGAACAGGCGCGTGGCATCAGCCAGGTGACGATTGCCGTCAATGAAATGGATGGCGTGACCCAACAGAACGCCGCGCTGGTGCAGCAGATGTCGGCGGCCGCCAGCTCACTGGAAGATCAGGCGCAGCAGCTGTCACAGACGGTGGAGCAGTTCCATCTGGCATAAGGATGCAGCTCAGGGAGCATACGCCTTACGCAAAGACGCAAGAGCGCCATCCCTGGCGACTCAACGTGGCGATGACGCACCTCAGCCCTGAGGTGCGCCCTTAGCCGGGCCAACGCTTTACGTCGTTCAAAAAGCGCCGGGAGTTTTTTGTCCGTAGCCCGCGATGCATTGCTACAGGCGTATGCTCCCACCGCTTTAAGCGGGTTTGCCCCCTGCATTCACTACTGACTTCAGATTAATCATTGCTCCGTCAGCCGCTCACCGCTGCTGGCATCAAACAGGTGCATTTTTTCCGGGTTTACGGTGACCGGTAGCGTACCGCCAGGCATGGCATCACTACGACCGCTCAACTGCATATGCAGCGGGAAACCCTGCCAGTTCAGATGCAACAGCGTTGATTCACCCGTGATCTCCACAATATTTACCGCAGCGGGTTGTCCGCTGGCATCAAAAATCAGATCGTGAGGGCGCACGCCCAGCGTAACCGCCTGGCCAGCCTGCTGCTGCGCGGCACGGTGCCAGCGAGGCGGCAATGGCAGCCACTGCTTACCACAGCAAACACCAGGCAGGCCATCCCGTGACTGGAAGCAGGCATCCATCAGGTTCATTGGCGGCGAACCGATAAACCGCGCCACAAACGTGTTAACCGGCCGATCATAAATCGCCAGCGGCGCGCCCTGTTGCACAATCACGCCCTCTTTCATTACCACAATCTGATCCGCCAGCGTCATCGCCTCGACCTGATCGTGGGTAACGTAAACCATCGTGGTGTTGAAACGCTGATGGAGGGATTTAATTTCGGCACGAAGCTCCATACGTAACTGGGCATCCAGGTTTGAGAGCGGCTCATCGAACAGAAATACCTGTGGGTTGCGGACCATGGCCCGTCCCATCGCTACACGCTGCCGCTGTCCGCCGGACAAGGCCCGTGGATAACGCTGTAAGAGCTGATCGATGCCGAGAATGCCGGCGATGCGGGCGATTTTGCTTTTCTGCTCCTCGCGCTTCACCTTTTTTACCTGCATGTGAAACGCCAGATTCTCTGCAACGGTGAGGTGCGGATAGAGCGCATAGCTCTGGAATACCATGGCGATATCCCGGTCGGCAGGATCGAGATCGTTAATCCGCTTTTTATCCAGCATAATCGCCCCATCAGAGACGGTATCAAGCCCGGCAAGCAGCCGCAGCAACGTCGATTTTCCGCAGCCGGAGGGGCCGACCAGAACAGTAAAACTGCCATCAGGAATGGTTAAATCCAGCGGGTGCAGCACGCTCTGTTTACCATAACGCTTCGCCACCTGTACAAGTTCAACACTGGCCATGTTCAGCGCACCTCATTTGATAGTTGGAGTTGTTGCCAGCTGGGATAGCGGCGCGGAGAGCTGCTTATTGCCTGTGAGGCCACTTCAATGCCCCAGCGCAGCGCGGTATGCGATGACTGGCGGTAAAGCAGTGCAGTCAGAAAACCGGCATTAAAACTGTCACCGGCCCCAATGGTATCGACTACCGTCACCGGCTGACCGGCGGCAAATTGCACCGAGGCCGCAGACCAGAGATGCGCGCCCTCTGCGCCACACTTAATCACGCAACCACCGCGACCACTGAGCTGAGCCGCCAGCCGTTTACCGCTCTGTTCCAGCAGGTCTGCGCCCGCCAGACCCAATGCTTCCACTTCATTCAGCAACAGCCAGTCACAGTCAGGCAACCAGTTACCCATTTCCAGGCGAAGCTCATCACTCCAGCCCGCAGGCGGCCAGCCGGTATCCACGGCGACACAAAAGCCTCGGTGCTGTAGCGCGGCCAGCAACGTCGGATAGCGGCGATAAAGTTCATGACAGAGAAAGGTGCCACACAGCAGCACAATATCGCCCTGCGTCGCCTGCTGGGGTAACTGCGCCAGCACATCGTCAGCGGTGAGCACGGTAATATGACCGTGATTGCTCAAAAACGAACGTTCGTTATCAGGATGGGTTATGCCCACCGTGAGCGAGGTCTCACAGGCGTAACGTGGCCAGTGTGCGGCGCTGTGGGGAAAATGGCTGGCGAGCCAGTGACTGAAGCCATCGTCACCCTGATTGGCAATAGCCCGATGCGGCACCTGCATTGCCTCCAGCGCCAGCGCACAATTACCCGCTGAGCCACCGGGACGTAACGCACTGTGCTGCAGCATCACTTCCGTTCCGCGTGCCGGCCAGTCGCCGAGTGTACCCATGATTAAATCGACATTAATGTTGCCCACCACATAAAGTGTGGACGCAATGGTCTTATCCATAATTATCCCTTACTTCCACCGCTGGTAAGACCGCTGACCAGCGTCTTCTGCAACCAGATGGCAATAAACAGTGGCGGCACCGAAGCCAGAATACCAATCGCCGCGATCAGGCCATCATCGGTCGCACGTCCGGCGGTGAAACCGGCAATCGCGACTGGCAGTGTCTGTGCTGAAATGTTGCTGGTGAACAGCAGCGCGTAGAAAAACTCATCCCAGGCCAGCAGCCAGCCAAACAGTGCTGCGGCACCGAGCACTGGTTTCGCCAGCGGCAGTGTGATGCGTAGCAGAACCTGCCAGAAGCGCAGACCATCCAGACGCGCTGCCTGTTCGATATCACGCGGCAGCGAGTCAAACTGGTTCTTCAGCATCCAGGTCAGAAACGGCAGGATCAGCGAGCAGTAGACCATCACCAGACCGGGGCGTGTGTTGAGCAGCCCCAGCTGTTGCAGCAGAAAATAGAGCGGCAGCACAAACGCCACCGGCGGCACCATATAGATCGCCAGTGCACCGGAGAGCCAGGCATCACGTCCGCTGTAGCGTGAGAAACTGAATGCCGCCGGTATTGCCAGCAGCAACGAAATCGCCGTTGCCACCGTTGCTACCAGCAAACTGTTGCCGAGTGCATGCAGAAAAATGTTGCCCGGCTGGTTTGGTGCCAGTGAAACCAGTCCCTGATAGCGGCTGAAATCCCACTGACGCGGCAGCCACTCCAGCGGAACGCGTGAAAGATCACTGGCAGAACTGACGCTCATTAAAAACAGCCAGCCCATTGGCGCCAGAATGCTGATGGCGACCAGCAGCGCCGCCATATAACGCAGCATACCCCGCAGTTTAGTTTTCATAAGCGGAACTCCGGCGACGCTGATGCCATAACATCAGCAGGTAAAGCGTAATAAGCAGGGCGCACATCAGGGTCATCAATATTGCGTAGGCCGCACCACTGCCAGCACGCAGGTAGCTGAACGACTCCTGATAGACGAAAAAGCTTAAGGTTTTGGTGCTGTCCACCGGGCCGCCGCGCGTCATGACATAGATGATGTCGAAGATTTTAAAAGCATCGATGGTGCGTAATACAAGTGCAACGCCAAGCGGGGCAACAATTGCCGGGAAGGTAATCGCCCGGAAACGACGCCAGGCGGATGCGCCATCCAGCCGTGCCGCTTCAAACAGATCCTCAGGGATCGATTGCAGTGCCGCCAGCACCAGTAGCGTGACCAGTGGATAGTTTTTCCAGATATCCGCGAACATTACCGCGTTGAGTGCCGCATCCGGCGAGCCAAGCCAGCTGCGATAGCCATCAATAATACCGAGCTGACTGAGCAGGGCGTTAATGCTGCCGTAATCAGGGTTAAAGTTCAGCCGCCACATCATGGCATTGACAATGGTCGGTAGCGCCCATGGCAGAATTACCAACACCCGCAGCACGTTTCGCCCGATGAATTTCTGATTCAAAAGCAGCGCGACCAGCACACCGATGATGCCTTCGAAGGTGACGGATACAACGGTGAAGTAGAGCGTGCGCCAGATCGACGCCCGAAAGTCGGGATCGGTAAGCGCATAGAGATAGTTTTCCAGGCCAATCCAGGCGGGTGACTCACCGCTGCCAATCAGCGCAGCATCAGTAAAGCTCAGCCAGATAGTGCGCAGCAGAGGCCAGGCGGTTAACAACAGCATCACCAGCAGCATGGGTGCAAGCAGCACCCATGCCTGACGCTGTTCGCGTTGACGCAAACTCAGCATCATGACTCCTTAACGCAGCCGGGCAGCGCTTTTATCAATCGTTGCCATCGCGTCCTGCGCCGGGGTTTTTCCCAGCAAGACCTGTTGTAACTGCTGCTGTAGCTGATTGGACAGACGAGAATAATCAGCAGTCTCTGGACGTGACAGCATCACGTTTAATGATTTATCCGCTGCGGCAATCAGGCTCTCCTGATCCTTTTTCACCGCCTCATCCTGATAAGAAGATTTCCAGATCGGCAGGCTAAGCTTGGCATACTGATTCTGGACAGGCTGTGAGGTCATGTACTGAATGTACTGCCACGCCTCATTGGCATGCGTACTGCCTTTGGTGATACCCAGTCCCATTGAGCCGTTCACTGCGCCCACTTTTCCAGGCGCATCGCCCGGCGCTGGCATAATGCCAACATCGCCCGCCACTTTGCTCTGCTTAGGATCGTTCGCCATGTTGTACATGTAGGTCCAGTTCAGCGCGAAAGCCGCATCGCCATTAGAGAACGATTTACGCACATCTTCTTCCAGATATTCACGGGATGCTGGATTACTCAGCCCATCATCGAGCGAACTTTTCATCAGGTTCAGCGCCTTAAGCGAGGCAGGACTGGAGAAGTCGAGCTTGCCGTTCTGATAGAACTTTCCACCAAAGCCTGACACCAGCGTGGTGTAGTCACACACCAGTGCTTCAGCCTGAGACCAGCTCCAGACCAGCGGATAGTTGACGATCTTCTTATCTTTGATGATCTTCGCGTCATCCAGCACCTGCTGCCAGGTCTGCGGCGGGGTGGTGATGCCCGCTTTAGCCAGCATCGCTTTGTTGTAGTAAAGGTATTTGGTATCCAGAATCCACGGCATACCCAGCGTCTTACCCTTGTAAACCACCGTGTTCATCGCGCCCGGAAAGACCTTCTCTTTTTCCTCTGGCGTAATGCGTGCGCTGACATCCTGCAGCAGGTCAAATCGGGCGAACTCTGCTGGCCAGATGGCATCAAAGAGCACCACATCATAGCCATTACCGCCTGCACCGCGCGCCGCTACGATTTTATCGTGCAGCGCTTCGTAAGGAACAAACTCCAGATTGACAGTGACATCCGGATGTTGCTTCTGAAAATTTTGCGTCATGGCACGGATATCGTTTTCGCTGTAAGCCGCCTGAGTCATAAACAGGGCATTGATCTGGCTGGCCGCCGCCGCGCTGCCTGCGCTTAACATCAGTAAGGCAGCAAAACCGGCTTTCAGTTTGGGGGTATAATGCTGTGACATGGTCTTCTCCACTATGCAGCAACAGGCTGTCGGTTAATTAAATCAATTTGATTGATTTAATCGGGGGCGTAATTTGGTCAGCATATAAACTGACCTGTCAGGAGTTAAGCAAACGGCATGCCACAGTGGTGAAGATCTGTGCAACAAAGCCGTAACAACGCTAACACTCAGACTGCGCCTTTATGGCAAAATTGCCTATTCTGATGTGCAGAAATTGCGTGCAGCATCAAAGATATTGTTTGCCCGAATGACACTGGGGACCAATACTGTCAGGCCCCGCTGTAATGGAAAACAACATGAAAACCTCGGGTACCAACCTTGAACATGCGCGGGCGCACAACCGACGTGTGGTGATTGAAGCCATTCGACTTCACGGTGAGCTGACCCGCGCAGAACTGGCTCGCATGACAGCGCTGACGCCGCAGACTGTCTCGAATATCGTAGCGGAGCTTGAGCAGGCCGAGCTGCTGACCAGCCGACAGCCGCGCCGCAGCGGCCGTGGTCAGCCTTCGATTCCGGTCACGCTCAATCCCACCAGTGCGTGGTCGATCGGTATTCATCTTGATCATCAGACACTATTACTGGTGCTGGTCGATCTTAGCGGCGAAGTGCATTTCCGCCGCCTCCTTATGGTGCAAAAGCCACAGCCTGCTGCCACTCTGGCGTGCATTGCCAGCGTGCTGGAAGAGATGCGCGCTTTCCTTGGCACACAATGGCAAAAAGTGCTGGGTATTGGCGTGGTGATGCCGGGGCCTTTTGGCGTGGAGGGGATTTCATCAACAGGCCCCACGACACTGAACGGCTGGGAGCAGGTCGATATCGAGGCGGAGCTCGCCACTATCAGCGGATTACCGGTCACGCTGGAAAATGACGCCACGGTGGCCGCTATCGGCGAGCGCTTTCACGGCACGGCGCGGCATCTTAATTCCTTTATCTATCTCTACATCGGCACCGGTCTGGGTGCAGGCATCTTCACCGATGGCCATATCTATACCGGCCACGCTCAAAATGCGGGCGAGATCGGACACATCGTGGTGGAGCCGGGCGGTCGGGACTGTTACTGCGGCAATCAGGGCTGTCTGGAGCGGTATGTCTCATTGCAGGCAGCGTATGAATTCTGCGGCCTCGATCCGATGCGAGCGTTACCAGAAGATTTGTTGCAGATTGAACCCGCGCGCTTTACTGCCTGGATTGAGAGTGTAATGACGCCGTTGCGTCAGGCGATCAATATTCTGGAGTCGGTGTTTGATGCTGAAGCGGTAATAATTGGTGGGATGATGCCTGCGCCCTTGCTGGAGCAGATGATAAAACGATTGCCACCGCTTTATCAGTCGGTGCGAGGTCGTTATCTGTTTGATATGCGGCTAAAGATTGGTATGACCGGCAGCGATACCGCTGCGCTGGGTGCTGCAGCCTTGCCGATTTTCGATGAATTTAACCCGCAGTTTCAGGTGCTGATGAAGTAGGCAAGGAAAAAGGCGCTGTTGCTGGCAACAGCGCCTTTCGTATCAACCTGGATAGATACCGCGATCTTTACGCGCCATCAGAATGCGCTCACACGCCACGATATAGGCTGCGGTGCGGAGCGAGCAATCTTTCTCCTTCGACTTCTCCCAGACGTGAACCATCGCTTCCGTCATGATTTTATCTGAGCGACGATTGATCTCATCTTCGCTCCAGAAGAAGCTCGCCATGTCCTGCACCCATTCAAAGTAGCTGACCGTTACGCCACCCGCGTTACAGACCACATCCGGTACCACGATAATGCCGCGCGTTGCCAGCATGTCATCGGCATCCGGATAAGTTGGTCCGTTTGCCCCTTCCAGCACGATTTTGCAACTCAGGACTTCAGCACGCTCGCGGGTAATCTGTCCTTCCAGTGCGGCCGGAATCAGGATATCCATCCCGGTGGTCCAGAACGCCTCTTTATCAATGTTCTGAGCGCCAGGGAAGCCGGCAATCTGCTTATTGGCGATCTGCCATTCAGTCAGTGCGGCCATATTGATACCATCGGCGTTAAACAGCGTGGCGGTATGATCCTGAATCACGACCACGCGTGCGCCGGCCTCTTCAAACAGGCGTGCTGCTTCGCTACCCACGTTACCAAAGCCCTGAACCGCAACGCGCGCGCCTTCAATTTCGATACCGGCACGACGCGCCACTTCGCGTCCGGTAATGAATACGCCGCGACCGGTGGCTTTTTCACGTCCCAGTGAACCGCCCAGATGAATAGGTTTACCCGTGACGACGCCGGTGATCGTTGTACCGTGGTTCATGGAGTAGGTATCCATCATCCATGCCATCACTTTGCTGTTGGTGCCAACATCCGGTGCCGGAATATCTTTCTGCGGCCCGATTATAATGCCGATCTCGCTGGTATAACGGCGGGTCAGTCGCTCAAGTTCGCCATCGGACAGTTTGAAAGGATCAACGCGAATACCCCCTTTGGCACCACCATAGGGCAGGTTAACTGCCGCACACTTGATGGTCATCCAGGCGGAAAGGGCCATGACTTCATTAAGGTCGACGTCCGGATGGTAGCGAATACCGCCTTTACCTGGCCCGCGCGACAGGTTGTGCTGAACGCGATAGCCTTCGAAGTGGCGAATTGAGCCATCATCCATCTGGAGAGGAATATCAACAATCAACGCACGTTTTGGATGACGCAAAGTATCTATCCAACGTGAAAGATCGCCCAGATAAGGCGCAACCCGGTCGATTTGTTGCAGATAGGTGGACCAGGCAGATGTGCTACTTTCAGACGCATAAGATAACTTATCCATAAAAAACCTTTCTTAATGAAGTTATTTATTGTGTGGAGCCGTGGACGTTAAACGCAGTGTATTGCGCGGACATAATCTAACACTCCTGAAACAAATAAGATGCGGTGCCAGGCATGCTGACGTGCAGCGACGCCCTGTTTTGGGGCAACCCGAGTGCATAGATTAGTTATAGTTACTGGCTTAATGCGAATAATGATGCGGCTTAAGTGCGTATTTTCTGCATAGGGCGGGAAATATCGCTATCTTTCAATTCTTTGAGGGTGCTCAAAAAGTTAAATAATTGATCGCATCTGTGTTGACTTTGTTGCACCAATTAAGTGCATGAGAATAAGTAATCAAAGTATTACATAAAGTAATGAGTCATGCGCTAATAGCGCTGGCTAATCAGTGATTTAGAAAAGAGGGAGGGAGTCGTGCAGAAAAGACAAAAATAGCGGGCCAGTAAAAGGGCTGACCCAAAAGATGGTTAACGGCTCAGGGCCTGTTCAGCTTCATTCAGTTCCTGACGCGCTTCGGCCAGTTTATCTTCACGCTTCTGGATCTTGCTGGCGCTGCGTCCTTCTGCTTTTGCTTTTGCCAGTTCCTGTTCCCGTTCCTGTACTTCGCGCTTTTTCTCTGTCACTTTTTCGTGGCGTTCCTTTGACAGGCTGCTTTCGCTACAGTGCTGATCGACTTCGCGCAGCGCCTTTTCAAGGCCAGCAACCTGATGAGTATTATTGTGCTGGCGCGCATAAGAGAGCTGAGTTTTGATCGCCTGCTTTTTGGCGGCACACCCTGTCAGGGCCGTGGCCGCATGAGCCACAGTCAAACTAAGTGGTAACAGATAGAGGCAGAAGGTCAGTAAGGTCTTTTTCATTATCGTCTCGTCAATGAGTCAGAATCGTGGCACCAGTATACGGAGCCAGCTTATGAGATTCTTAACGAAAAAAAATTTACGGGCGGTGGAAGAAAAGAAGGGAAATGGAGGGCTGCCTGCTTCAGGCAGCTGATGATGCAGAAGAGTGGAAGTAATGCAGGTTACGATCCGGGCCGCTGAGCATTACCGGGTGACCATTCTGATGCTGCTGTTCAAAGTAGTCCTGCATTTCCTGAGAAATCCCGGCACCACACCACATGACATGATGCTGGTAAAGCTCGGTCTTAAGTGCAGGTTCTCCACTTGCATGTGAATCCACCTCGACATTAAAGCCCATGGCAGTAAGACGAATCGCTTCGAGCCAGATTTCAGTCTTATCCAGAACACTCACCGCTTCCAGAAATAAAGGGACTGATGATTTATTTCGCGATGAGAGGCGCATCACTTTATCCGCCTGCTGCTGCACAGATTGCTCAAAACGCGCCAGGCGTCGCGATGCACCCTGACGCTGATCGGCATGAAGCCAGACGCTCAGAGGTCGCAAAAGATTGATGATAAAATCATCACCACTGTAGTTGCTGGACATGTTGTGCATCTGACGGGCAAGCGACAAGGGTGTGCCAAATTCAAGCTGCCAGAGCATGTCGCCTTTACGCGCTGCCCAGCCATAGGTCGTGACCGTTGATGCGGCCAGCTGTCCCTCTCTGATCTCTTCAGGCGTCGCGCCAGTAGCGGTTAATCCCACTAAGGCATAAATTTCGCTGAGATGATCATCGTTCCAGATGTCGGGATTCTGCTGCGCCGTCAGTAAACCCTGTTTAATCCAGCGCTTAAGATTAGCCGGATGCGTACCCGTTAATGCGCAAATAGTATCGGTAGTAAAAGAATGCATATCGTGCCCTCTGTTGAGGGAAAGGCCGCCGTATTGAACCGGGGATGAGTAGCTACTATGAACCTTATAACAGCGAATTAACAGGGAAAAGCCGTGTAAAATCGGCGAGAAAGCCGCGTGACGCTTCGCTTATTCGTAATTATTCTGACGGTAAATTCATGATGATCAGAGAGTTAAAAGTGTCCAGGACCGTTTGAAAAGAACTGTGTATTTATTCAGTAAAGATTCTTTACGCAAATATACCGGGAACGGATCTCCTGTTACCTTTTTAAGAGCATGCTGACTGCTTAACCCCTTACATCCACCCGGCAAATCGTTAAAATAGCGGGTTCTGATGATCAGGAGAAAGAGTGTCCCATGCGTTATCGTTTTACTCTCGCCGTGGTAACGGTTGCGGCTGTACTGACTGGTTGTGCGAAACATGCCGCCAGCGATGCGCCAGATGAATTTGCGGCTGGTCCGACGCAGATTGATGTCTCACACATCAAGACCCGTGCAGATGATGGCTCCAGTGTGTTCCTGACCGTAGATGGCAAAGACGCCGGCAGATTACCTAATGGCGAAAGCATGCTGCTGCACGTTCCTGCCGGAAAGCACCAGATTGGCGGCTATGTGCCAACCCTGTTTGGTATGGGTCGAGTGACAATCGCACCTGTAGAAGTGACCACGTCACCTGAGGATGTCAAAAAAGTGGCTTACACGGTTACAAACAGCAAAGCTACCTTTGTCGAAAATAAGGGTGTGCAGGGCTGATTTGATGACGGCGGAGAGCCGCGCTCTCCGCTGGTACGTTCACACTATAAACCGAGCTCACTCAACGCGGGGTGGTCGTCCGGACGCCGCCCCTGTGGCCAGTGAAACAATCGCTGTTTTTCATCGATTTTAAGATCGTTGATGCTGGCAAAGCGCTGCATCATTAATCCCTGCTCGTCAAAGGCCCAGTTCTCGTTGCCATAGGAGCGATACCACTGACGCTGCTCGTCATGCCATTCATAAGCAAACCGAACCGCAATCCGGTTCTGGTCAAAACTCCACAGCTCCTTAATCAGCCGATATTCCTGCTCCCGCTGCCATTTTTGCTGAAGGAAAGCGACAATTTCTGCCCGGCCGGTCAGGAAGGTATCGCGATTACGCCATTGGCTATCCGCTGAATAGGCCAGAGAGACCCGCTCAGCATCACGGCTGTTCCAGCCATCCTCGGCCAGACGGACTTTTTCAATTGCCTGTTCAGGCCGGGTAAAGGGCGGTAGAGGCGGACGTGAATTTTCCAATGTTGTTTCCTTTTATCGCGCAGGCTGCAGCCCCATCATTATTCGGGATGATCAGAGTTCGAGAGCGTGAATCTGGCAGACAGCACGTGCCGCTTCCTGACCCTTTTTCACGAAGTGCTGTGTATAGAAGTCGATAAACTCGGCTGAAGGCTGGAAATTATGTGGCGTAAGGGAAACGGAGAAAACCGGCACATTGGTTGCCAGCTGCGCCTGCATCAGACCACTGACCACGGCCTGGGCGACAAAATCATGACGATAGATGCCACCATCTACCACCAGTGCTGCACAGACAATGGCATCAAAATTGCCGGTCTGCGCAAGGCGTTGCGCCAGTAACGGCATTTCAAAAGCCCCTGGCACATCCCAGGTTTTCATTTCGTATGAGGTCCCACGGCTCTCCAGTTCCTGTTCAAATCCTGTCAGAACCTGCGAAACGATTTCGCTGTGCCAGTTGGCTTTAATAAAGGCGACTTTCAACGGCTGCATGACTTTCTCCATTTATAGGTGACATCCAGTGGTAACGAGCCAGCTTGCGCCCCTGCACCCCGAATCAAAATAGTGAGTCTGGCAGGCAACTAACCTGCTGACAATCATCACTATACTGTAATGTAAAGATTCTGTGTCCACCATTGTGATTATATGTAAATAACCAAAGGGAAAATTACCCTCATATGCTGCAGCAAAGGCGGATAACGCGCTGACAATCTCAACGCCATCGCACTTATTCGTTCAACACCCGCCTCTTATTGCCTGATCTGCGTAACCGCTTCCAGTTACGGAATTGCTTAAATAAAATACTGGATATCCGAACAGGTATTTGTATAATAAATGGACTGCCCGCCGGGTATTGGAAGCGATAGTGAGGGGTGAATCCATGATGATATCGACTGAAAGCCTCAGGTCTCTGGAACAATCGGTCACAATGAGCAGTCGTGAGCTGGCTCAGATGACCGGTATCACACATGGAGAAGTGAAGCGTTTAATCAAAAGTCTGGAGACGGCCGCGCGTCTCTCCCAGCCACTTAGCGTGAATGAATATGAGCGGGAAGGGGAAGTGCGTCAGGAGTACCGTCTCAACAAGCGAGACTCGCTGCTGGCCGTGGCACGCCTGTCGCCAGGCTTCACAGCTGAGGTGCTGGATCGCTGGCAGGATCGCGAAAAAACCTCACATCTGCCTGACTTCACTAACCCGGCTGAAGCGGCTCGCGCCTGGGCCGAGCAATTCGAACAGCGTCAGGCGGCTGAGCAGCAACTGGCTCTCTCAGCACCCAAGGCAGCGTTCTTCGATAATTTCGTTGAGGTTGATGAGAGTCTTGGCTTTCGTCAGCTCTGCAAAATGTTAAAAGTGAAAGAACCGGCGTTCCGCCAGTTCCTGCTGGAGCGAAACATCATGTATCGTGCCAGGGGAACACTTACCCCGCAGCACTACCATCTTCAGGCGGGCTATTTTACGCTGCACTCCGGCACGGGCGAAAACCAGCACGCGTTCTCTCAGGCTCGCTTTACGTCGAAAGGGGTGAAATGGGTCGCCAGCCTTTGGGCAGGTCATCTTTCTGCTCAACTTAAAGGCGCAGCCGCATAACCGCGCCTTTGGTTTAGCAGGTGGAGCAGAGGGACAAATATATAAAATGTACCGATAACTGAAGCCTGGCTTGAAATACAGAGACAAAAAAGGCCGCGACAGAGTGCGGCCTTTTCGACGTTATGGATTGCAGGATGAATTACCAGCCTTTAATCGCATCACCTTTATAAACTTCTTCTGCTTTTGCCGCGACTTCAGGTGACTGCAGCGCAGCCTTTAACTTCTGAATTTTATCGCTGTCTTTATTATCTTCACGAGATACCAGTGCATTCACGTAAGGCGATGAGGCACTCTCCATGAATAAGCCATCGCGGTGTGCTGATAATCCAGCCTGAGCCGAGAAGTTAGTATTGATAATCGACAGGCTTACATTGGGATCATCTAACGTGCGGGTCAGCTGGGGCGTGTCCACCTCAACCAGCTTCAGATTTTTTGGGTTTTCGACGATATCCAGCGAAGTCGGTAAATATCCCACTCCGTCTTTCAGTTTAATCAGGCCCTGCGCCTGCAGAAGCAGCAGGCTGCGTCCCAGCGTGGTGGCTTCATTAGAAATGGTGATCGTGGCGCCATTCTGTAGTTCACTGATGTTTTTGATTTTGTGCGAATAAGCCGCAATCGGGAAAACGAATGTCTTGCCGACTACAGCAAATTTATAGCCGCGCTCTTTAGACTGAGACTCAAGATACGGCAGGCTCTGGAACGCATTGGCATCGACTTCTTTGTTATTCAGCGCTTCATTTGGCAGCACATAATCATTGAAGTTAAGCACTTCAACATCAAGTTTGTATTTATCTTTAGCAACCTGCTGTACCACCTGCCAGATCGCTTCGTCCGGGCCGGTATTGATCGCGACTTTAACTTTGTTATCGTCATCTTTTGAGCAGGCGGACAATAATAAAACAGAACTGGCAAGTAATGCCGTAAACAGACCTTTCATTATCAGAAATCCCTCAGGTAGTAGATGGAATCAAAGATAATACAGAAATCACAGGTTGCGTACTGACGCCGGAATATATCTTATAACCACAACGCGTAATTCGAACACAAATTAACCAGCTTCTTACCTTTCAATAATGGGTTGCCTGGATTACTGATTTTGCTGGATGAAATCTTCTGTGTACCCGCGTATTACGCAGCCATGTGATTTTCTTCTACGCTTAGGCATGGGTCGTAACTGGCATTTTATTGATTATTAACAGGGATTAACCATGTCAAAGCAAGATAGCGGGATTAACGCAGTTGAAGTGATGCGCAGCAGTCAGGCGTGGAACGGTGAAGTTATCGAAGCCTATCCTGCTGGCGAACCAGAACTGACCGTCATGCGGCTGTCACTGCCTGCCCACACGTCATTGCCGTGGCACACCCATCCCATGCCAAATGCGGCGTTTATTCTTTCCGGCACACTGATCGTGGAAGATAAAGAGAGCGGTGAGCAACGGACTTTCCATGCAGGTGAAGCCCTCAATGAGACGGTCAACAGCGCGCATCGGGGCTATACCCTGAATGAGCCAGCTGAACTGGTGATTACCTATGCGGGTGTAAAAGGGCAGGAGTTAACCGAGCCATTGCCGGGTGAGCCAGAGGAATTTTAAATCCTGAAACAGCACGGCAACGTAAAACACTGCCGTGCTGCCACTCTGCAGACCGAATCCATTTCGCCTTCGCGATTGCTTACACACCTGAAGTGAGAGTGACAAGGCTCCAGGTTGCGAACAATAGGGGTATTTCAATCACAACCAAACCCCGCTTCCCGAAGTACTGCTTTTGCCGGTTCCGATCTTAAAAATGCAGCCAGTTGTCCTGCCTCAGACGTGATTACGGCACAGGCATAACGCGCAACAGGATTAAAAGCCTCGGGGATATCAATTACCCGCAGGCCGGCAATCTGGCTCAGGGCTTTTCGATAGCTGGCGTAGCCGATAAACAGATCCGCCTGATCACTCTGGATAATCCACTCCGCCGGCAGCTTGCCTGCGGGAATGGCTGCTGAGTCACGTCCGCCCACCACCGTTTGTGCGCGCTGGCGCACGGCCTCTCCAGCCGGGCCCATCCGGGCAAAAAGAACCTGAGCATAATCGCCTGAAGGATCGGCTAATGGCGTAGAGGTTGCGATTCGCAGCGAGTCACGGGTGAGCAGCTGATACCAGTCATCCCCCACCTGAATGCAATCACTGCGCACAGTGAGGCAGAGCTTATTGGTCGCAAACGACATCAGCGCCAGTGCTCGTCCGGCAGCCAGAAGTCTCTGTGGATGCTCCTCACTGGCTGAAGCAAAGAGGTCACAGCGCTCACCCGCCTCGATCCGTTCGCGGAGCAAGCCGGCGGGACCAAAGTGGGTTTCGACAGGATGAGGGAAATGCGCCATCATTGCAGGCCAGACCGTTTTCAGGCTACCCGCCGCCAGTACGCGCATCACTCTGGTCCCTGATAAGTGGTGCGATAGAAGCGTTGATACCACCTGTTAGCCAGCTTATTCATGTTTATATCTGTAAACTTCTGCGGATAGAGTTTTTTTGCCATCCACAATTCGCCGAGCCCCATCGCTTCAGGCATTGGGTAGCCCCAGGCTTTGGCGTAATCCGGCATTAAATAAACGCGATGATGTTTGACTGCGTCAATCGCCTGACATTGCGGTGAACTGTTGATTTCATTAACGACGGAAGGATAACGATCCTGCACAAAAATCACCTGTGGATTCCAGGCGATCACCTGCTCCATAGACACGGTTTTAAAACCTTTTACGGTCGCCGCAGCGACGTTGACCGCACCAGCATGCAGCATCATCAGCCCGGTATACTTGCCGGAGCCGTAGGTGGTGAGATCCGGATTAGCCATATAAGCGCGAATACGTTTATCCACCGGAATATCCCGGAGGCGATCGCTGACGATTTTGCGGCCCTGATCGGTAGCCTCAATCAGTGCTTTCGCTTCTTCAGGTTTATTGATGATCTCGCCGATCAGCGTAATACCTTCCCGCAGCCCTTTGTCATAGGCTATTTCCTCATCGCTGAGGGTCGGATTCATTTTGGCCTTTTCACCCGGCTGGTCATGACGCAGCGAGATAGCAACCACCGGAATGCCCAGTGCAGTAATGCTGTCGATCATCTCATGTGGCGCATAGTTGGTGACAAAAACCACCTGCGGATGCAGCGCCACCAGTTTTTCGGGATCGACATGCGTCAGATCGCCCAGCGTGGTTTTCTGGTTTAACCCGGGTGCCAGACGGGCATAGCTATCGCCAAGCTGCTGCTTCCAGTTCGCCATTACACCCACAATTTTATCCGTGGCGTTCATCTGCACCAGCAGATTCAGCGTCTGATGCTGAAGCACCACGACGCGATCAACATGGTCTGGAATCGTGACCTGACGGCCAGTCTGATCGATTATCTGGCGTGACGCATGGGAAGAGAGTGGAAGGAGTATAAGTAAACTCAGTGTGCATGCCTGCCAGAAGCGCTTCATTAACTATCCTCGAAAATCGTTATACAGAGAATTATATAGCGATACGTAGCAGACGTCACCGTCTGTGTTACACCTCATCTTTTGCAGGAATAATCAAAAGGGCGTACGTCAAAATTTTATTGTGCCTTTCACCTCAGCACTGATTATGTGCAACGCCCGTTACTGGCTCACCATCCCGGTGCCTCATGGATTTTTTCTCGTCTATTTTGCTGATATTTCAGTATTTAATTTCTGGCACGCCATTTGCCTGACTCTTAGCAGTAAGCAGCGTCAGACACAATTGATTGAAATAGCTGGCTAGGGTTCCGGTTCACGCAGGTGAATGGCTGGTCCGAGAGCTGGCGACCTCTGCGAGGTTACACGGCGGGACAAAAGCCCGGGAGACAGCGGCACCATCTGGTGTCTTGCGCTGCTCCCGTTTTTTTGTGCCAACCAGAGGTCAACCATGAAGAAATCACCACTCCTGACGCTTGTTATGTCTCTGGCGCTGCTGGTCAGCGCGCCGTCTTCCGCCGCAGTCAAAAAAGAGTTCAACATCTGCTGGACCATTTACGCAGGCTGGATGCCGTGGGGCACCATCAGCAATGAGAAGATCATTGATAAATGGGCCAGCAAATATGGCATTAAAATTCATATCACCCAGCTCAACGATTATATTGAGTCAATTAACCAGTACACCGCAGGACAGTTTGATGGTTGCACCATGACGAACATGGATGCGCTGACCATTCCTGCGGCAGGTGGCGTTGACTCGACGGCGCTGATCACCGGCAGCTATTCCGATGGCAACGACGGTGTGGTGCTGAAAGGGGAAAATAAGAAACTCAGCGATCTGAAAGGAATGTCAGTCTATCTTCCTGCGCTGTCGGTGTCGCATTACCTGCTGGTTCGCGGGCTGGAAAAAGCCGGACTGCAGGAGAAAGATGTCAAAGTTGTGAACACCTCTGATGCGGATATCGTCTCAGCTTTCGGCACCAGCAACGTCAAAGCCGCCGTGGCCTGGAACCCGCAGCTCTCGGTGATTAAGAAAACCCCGCAAACCACTGAAGTGTTCAGCTCCTCGGCCGTACCAGGCGAACTGATTGACATGATGGTGGTCAATACCGACACCCTGAAAGACAACCCCGCGCTAGGCAAGGCGCTGACCGGCGCCTGGTTTGAGATGATGGCGAAAATGCAGTCTGGAGATACACAGGCGCTGAGTGCAATGGCCGCCGATTCCGGTACTGACCTCGCCGGATACAAGGCGCAGCTGAAAACCACCCATCTGTTCTGGACGCCTGCCGAAACCGAGACATTTGTCTCATCTCCCGATCTGGCGAAAACCATGCAGCGCGTCGCCGCATTCTCCTTTGATAAGGGATTACTGGGCGAGGGCGCACAAAGTGCCGACTTCATCGGCATGAGCTTCCCCGGCAACATCACCGTCGGTGATACAGCAAACATCAAACTGCGCTTCGACGACAGCTATCTGAAGATGGCCGCCGCGGGCAAGCTGTAATCACCGATATCAGGAGTTTTTGCCATGCGCCACATCAACCGCTATCCCCGGCAGGGAATGCGCCTGACGCTGATGCTGTTACCTTTTGTATTGCTAATCGCCGTCTGGTTTATCAGTTCGGCGGTGCGTCTGGAAGCGAATCCTCAGGACAAACTGCTGCCCGGCCTGTCGCAGATGATTGCGGCCATAGACCGGATGGCGTTTACCCCGGACAAGCGCAGCGGGGAGTATCTGCTGTGGGTGGATACATGGATTAGTTTAAGTCGTTTACTGACAGGCCTGGCGATCTCGTCGCTCATTGGTCTCTGCATCGGGATTGCGGCGGGCGTTTTCCCGATGACCCGCGCGGCGCTGTCACCGTTCATGACCGTCGTGTCGATGATCCCGCCGCTGGCGCTGCTGCCGATGTTGTTTATCGTCTTCGGGCTGGATGAGCTGTCAAAAGTAATGCTGATCGTTATCGGCATTACACCCATGCTGGCGCGCGATCTGGAACACCGGGCCAGGGAAATCCCCGCGGAGCTGTTTATTAAAGCACAAACCCTGGGGGCGAACAGCTGGACGGTGGTGCTGCGGGTCGTACTGCCGCAACTCTTATCACGACTGATCACCTCACTGCGTCTGCTGCTGGGATCCGCGTGGCTCTTTTTGATCTCCGCTGAGGCCATTTCCGCGACCGCCGGGCTGGGATACCGCATTTTCCTGGTCCGCCGTTATATGGCGATGGATGTCATTATTCCGTATGTCATCTGGATCACGCTGCTGGCGTGGTTGATGGATCTCGCGCTGCGTCAGCTGCACAAAGCCTGTTTCCCCTGGGCGGAAGGAGGCCGGGAATGAGTTTTATCGATATCAAAAATATCTGGCAGGAGTATGGCGATCACGTGGTGCTGGAACGCATCAATCTGCAGGTGAAAGAGGGTGAGTTCTGCTCGCTGGTGGGCGCGTCCGGCTGCGGTAAGTCGACATTTTTACGCCTGCTGCTTGGTCAGGAAAAACCAACGCGAGGGTCGATCACGCTGGATGGCGAGCAGCTTTCCGCGGAGCCCGATCGCAGCCGTGGCGTGGTGTTTCAACGCTATTCGGTTTTCCCCCATCTCAACGTGCTGGATAACGTCGCCATTGGCCTCGAACTTCCGGCGTCACCTTTTACCGGACGGCTTTTTGGCGCACGGAAACGCCAGGCCCGTGACCAGGCAAAACAGATGCTGGAGAAAGTCGGTCTGGGCCATTCACTGGATAAATATCCGGCTCAGCTTTCCGGCGGAATGCAGCAGCGACTGGCGATTGCTCAGGCATTTGTGATGCAGCCGCGCGTGCTGCTGCTGGATGAGCCGTTTGGCGCACTGGATCCCGGCATTCGCAAAGATATGCATGCACTGCTGCTGCAGCTCTGGAGCGAAACCAGGATGACGGTGTTTATGGTCACGCACGATCTGGCCGAAGGCTTCAATCTGGGTACCCGGCTGCTGGTGTTCGACAAAGTGCGAATCGATCCACAAGCCCCCAATGCATGGGGCGCGCGTATCACTTATGACATCCCGCTCAATGAAACGCGCCTCTCTCAGCTGGCCACCGGCAGCAAAAACAACATTTATCCCCTTAAGGAGATCGCTCAATGACAGAACTTTTTCATTCAGCCCCGAGCCTGCGCGAAGAGCTGCTGCCAGGCGGAGCGCATACCTCGCTGATTCTGCGTAAAGGGCAGATTCTGCGCCTGACCGACATCGAGGGCGGCGCGAACGTCAGCATGATGATGCTCAATCCGCACGAAAAAAGTGAACGGCTGAATCTGCCTGATACCCTGAAAGGTCAGCACACCGCGCACCTGACCACCGGTCACTGTTTCTATTCAGACATGGGACGTGTGATGGCTGCGATCGTCGCGGATAGCTGCGGCTGGCACGACCCGTTTGGCGGCGTACTCAACGCGGCGGAAACACAGGATAAGTATGGAGCAGGCCGCTACCAGGAATTGCGCAACGGCTTCTATCGCAACGGTACAGATAATCTGCTGGTGGAAATGGGCAAATGGGATCTGGGCCTTGAAGACCTGCTGATGGTCGTTAACTTTTTCAGCAAGGTCACAGTGGATGAAGAGGGCCGCTTTCGGTTCAGCGCGCGCAACAGCCAGGCAGGCGACTTCGTCGAACTCTATGCGCCGATGGACGTGCTGATGGTGCTGACGGCGGTGCCACATCCGCAGGATCCCGCCACGGACTATCTTCCGCGCCCGGTCCAGCTGAGCTGGTATCAGGCTGACGATATACAGACTGTCAGCAAAGCAATGGTCACTCGCGGTGAAAACCAGCGCGCATTTCAAAATACCCAATTTTTTGCCCTGTAAGGAGGCTGCGATGACACTAATCCACTCTGATCGTCGTCCTGAAGATGCTGTCTATCGCCACGAGATCCCGGCAGGCGAGCCGTGGTTGTTTGAAGTGAAAAAAGGGCAAACGCTGCGCCTGCTCGATCTCGAAGGCAATCAGGCGATTGATACTCTTTTCTATAACACTGATAACCCGCGGGAACGCTACGATCCTCAGCGCACTCTGCGTCGTCAGGGAAAAGTCTATCTGACTACCGGCAGCGTACTCTATTCAAATCTGGGTAATCCGCTGCTGACGATCGTTGCTGATACCTGTGGTCGCCACGATACCCTCGGCGGTGCCTGCTCGCAGGAGAGCAACACTGTGCGCTATGCCCAGGATAAGCGCTATATGCACAGCTGTCGGGATAATTTCCTTTGCGCCTGCCTGCACGATGGTCGTCTGCATAAGCGCGATATCGGCGCCAACATCAACTTTTTTATGAACGTTCCGGTGACACCCGAAGGCGGCCTGACGTTTGAGGATGGGTTATCTGCGCCCGGCAAATACGTTGAACTGGTGGCGGCGTGTAACGTGATGGTGCTGATCTCCAACTGTCCGCAGCTGAACAACCCCTGCAACGGCTGGAACCCGACACCCGCCGAAGTGCTGGTCTGGAACTAAGCCAGCCTGCTGAGGCTGAGCATATTGCCGGCCGCACGTTTTGAGCCAGTCAGCCCCGGGGACGGCCCCAGGGAATATCGAATGTTGCGGGACGACCCGCATCCCTGAGAGTTCGCTTATGTTTGATACCTTACTGATTGCCAATCGCGGTGCTATCGCCTGTCGTATTCTGCGCACGCTGCGTGCCATGCAGGTGAAAGGCGTTGCTGTTTACTCCGAAGCTGACCTGAGCAGTTTACATATCCGCGAAGCCGATGTGGCGCTGAGCCTGGGCGAGGGGCCTGCCGCACAAACTTATCTGTTGACGGATAAAATTATCGCCGCCGCGAAGCAAAGCGGGGCCAAAGCGATTCATCCTGGCTACGGTTTCCTGTCAGAAAACGCCGCCTTCGCCGAAGCGTGTGAAGCTGCGGGACTGATTTTTGTCGGTCCTGCGCCTCAGCAGCTGCGGACGTTTGGCCTGAAGCACACCGCCCGCGAACTGGCGAGAGCAGAAGGCGTGCCGTTGCTGGAAGGCAGTGAATTACTGGCAGATGTCAGCGAAGCGCATCATGCCGCAGAGAGTGTTGGCTATCCGGTGATGCTCAAAAGCACAGCGGGCGGCGGCGGCATTGGTATGCGCGTCTGTCGTGATGCGCAGGCGCTGTCAGATGCGTTTGAAACCGTACAGCGGCTGGGCCAGAACAACTTCAGCGATGCCGGGGTGTTTCTCGAAAAATATATCGAACGTGCCCGGCATCTTGAAGTGCAGATATTTGGTGACGGCAAGGGCGAGGTCATCGCGCTGGGCGTCCGCGACTGCTCGATTCAGCGACGTAATCAGAAAGTGATTGAAGAGACGCCAGCCCCGAATCTGCCCGCAGGCATGGCTGAGGCCTTGTGTTCGGCGGCCATCGCCCTGGGAAAAGCGGTGAATTACCGCAGCGCCGGCACAGTGGAGTTTGTTTATGACAGCGCGGCGCAGCAATTCTATTTCCTCGAAGTGAATACGCGCCTGCAGGTTGAACATGGCGTGACAGAGCAGGTCTGGGGCGTTGATCTGGTGAAGTGGATGATTGAACTGGCCGCGGGCGATCTCCCCTCACTGACTGCTTTAGCCGCCACGCTGAATCCACAGGGCCATGCCGTTCAGGCACGAATCTATGCGGAAGATCCGGGCCGCCAGTTCCAGCCATCGCCTGGCCTGTTAACCGAGGTCGCCTTTCCGGCGGCAGACGGTAAAAACCTGCGCATTGACCGCTGGGTGGAGGCGGGGTGCGAAGTTCCGCCATTCTTCGACCCGATGCTGGCAAAAGCCATCGCCTGGCGACCGACACGCGATGAAGCCATCGCGACCCTGGCACAGGCACTCGCGGAAACCCGTCTCTATGGTGTTGAAACCAACCGCCTCTATCTGTTACAGATTTTAGTTTTTTCTCCCTTCACAGCGGGGGAACCCTGGACCCGCTGCCTGGAGCAACTCAGCTATCAGGCGGCAACGGTTGAAGTGCTGAGTGCCGGAACCCAGACGAGTGTTCAGGATTATCCCGGACGTCTGGGATACTGGGCGGTCGGCGTGCCGCCGTCGGGACCGATGGATGATCGTGCTCTGCGTCTCGGCAACCGACTACTGGGCAATGCAGAAGGTGACGCCGCGCTGGAGATCACCCTCAACGGACCCACACTGAAATTTAATACAGAGATTCAGGCGGTGATTTGTGGCGCATCGCTGAGTGTTACGCTGGATGGTGTTGAACAGGCGATGGACTCTGCATTTACCATCCCGGCTGGCTCGACCCTGAAGCTGGGCGCGATGAAAGCCGGGGGCGTCAGAAGCTATCTCTGCCTGCGTGGTGGCATTCACGTGCCTGACTATCTGGGCAGCAAAAGCACCTTTACTCTGGGCCAGTTTGGCGGACACGCAGGACGTGCGCTGCGTAGCGGCGACGTGCTGCATCTGGCTCCGCAAGCCGCAATCCCAGACGGCGCAGAACTGCCCGCTGCACTGCGCACAGATCTCGCCAAAGTACGCACACTGCGTGTCATTTATGGCCCTCACGGTGCACCGGAGTTCTTTGCACCGGATTATATCGCGACCTTCTTTGCCACAGAATGGGAAGTGCACTTTAACTCAAGCCGCACCGGCGTACGTCTGATTGGGCCAAAGCCGATCTGGACCCGCGACAGCGGCGGCGAGGCAGGGCTGCATCCCTCGAATATTCATGACAACCCTTACGCCATCGGCGCAGTCGATTTTACCGGCGATATGCCGGTAATCCTGGGGCCGGATGGCCCGAGTCTCGGCGGGTTTGTCTGTCCGGTGACGGTCATTGAAGCGGATCTGTGGCAACTGGGACAGCTCAAAGCCGGTGACAAAGTGCAGTTTGTAGCCGTGGATATCCCGACAGCACGTCGATTGGCCCAGAGCCGTCTCAGCGAGCTCGCAACGCTTAAGCCACACGAGACAGCGTGGCAGCCTGCGCCGCTGACGTCGCCCATCGTAATGACCTGCGGCGAAGCGGATAAACGTCTGGTGGCGCGTCTCTCTGGCGATACGCATCTGCTGCTGGAGGCCGGCGAGCCTGAGCTGGATCTGGTGCTGCGTTTTCGCATTCATGCATTAATGCAGGCGCTGGAAGCGCAATCCCGTACGGGCATTATTGATATCACGCCAGGGATCCGCTCGTTGCAAATCCACTTCCAGCCGGAAACGCTCACGCTTGACGTACTGCTGACGTGGGTGCGGGGTGAGTGGGAGACGGTCTGCATGAGTGATGACCTGCAGGTGCCCACACGCGTGGTGCATCTGCCGATCTCCTGGGACGACCCGGCCTGTCAGAAAGCCATCGAAAAATATATGACTACCGTGCGCCCGGACGCGCCTTGGTGCCCGAGTAATCTTGAGTTTATCCGCCGGATAAACGATCTGCCGGATGAGCAGGCTGTCTGGAACACGGTGTTTGACGCCAGCTATCTGGTGATGGGACTGGGGGATGTCTATCTGGGTGCGCCAGTCGCCACACCACTGGATCCTCGCCATCGTCTGGTGACGACGAAATATAATCCGGCCCGCACCTGGACGGCGGAAAACTCGGTTGGCATCGGCGGCGCGTACCTGTGTGTGTATGGCATGGAGGGGCCGGGCGGTTATCAGTTTGTGGGGCGCACACTGCAGATGTGGAATCGCTATCATGAAGTCGCCGATTTCGGTGGCAAACCCTGGCTATTGCGCTTCTTTGATCAGATCCGTTTTTATCCGGTCTCTGCGGAGGAACTGTTGCAGATTCGCCGCGATTTTCCACTTGGTCGCTATCCGCTGCGTATTGAGCACAGCACGCTGCGGCTGGCGGAGTATCAGGACTTCCTCATACGTGAAGCGGAGAGTATCGGCGAGTTTCGCGATCATCAGCAAAACGCATTCAATGCTGAACGGGATCGCTGGATAGCCAGCGGCCAGGCGCATTTCGACAGTCAGGAAACGGTGGCGGATGAAGGCGGCGATGCACCGCTGCAGCCGGGTGAGCAGGGGGTTGAAAGCCCGGTATCCGGCAATTTATGGCAGGTACAGGCGACGGCGGGCAGCAGGGTTCGGGAAGGGGATATCCTGGTCGTGCTGGAGTCGATGAAGATGGAGATCCCGCTTCTGGCCCCGTGCGACGGTATTGTTCAGCAGGTCAGCGTACAGCCAGGCAGCGCAGTCCGTGCAGGGCAGCGCGTGGCAGTCATCACTGAGGACAATGCGTAACAATGCTTATAGCGTAGTGACATAAAGGTGTGACAATCCTATCCTGCGCCCGCCGGCGGTTACCTCTGGCGGGCGCAGGCATTTACGTTCACCGGCTATCAGTGACCTGCAGCCTGTTCGTTTAACCAGCCGATCAGTGCTTCACTGCCAGGCTGGCTCATCGTGCGTTGTGGCCAGGCGAGGAAATAGGGTTTGCTCAGTGGCAGGCAAAGATCATCCACTACCACCAAATCGCCACGCGCCAGTTCGGGCGCGATAAGGCGTCGTTGTCCCAGCAGCAATCCCATACCCGCAACAGCCGCATCAATCGCCAGTGAAGTCAGATTAAAACTAAAGGCGGGCTGCGGCAGCGGTTCGTCCATGCCTTTGGTCTGAAACCAACCCGGCCAGTCCGGCAGAAAACGGCCTTCATTTCCCCAGTCGAGATGGATCAGCGGTGCCTGACTCAGAACCGTTTCCGGCGCAAAGCGTTGCAGCAGCGCCGGACTTGCCACCGGCAGCACCTCATCATGAAACAGTTTCAGCTTATCCAGTTGCGGGTAACGATCTTCACCGAAACAGATCACGAAATCAGCGGGCATGGCGGTGAATTCGACCTGAGAATGCGTGCCATGTAATGAGAGATCAATATTCGGGCAATGATCGCGCCAGCTCGCCAGTTGAGGCAAAAGCCATTTGGATGCCAGCGCCGGTAATGCGTAAACCGTGAGTTTTGGTGCACTGGCCGCATGGCGAATATTTTGCTGGCCAAGATGCAGGATATCAAAGGCCTCGGTGACATAGCGCAGATACTCTTTTCCGGTTTCGGTCAGCATGACACCGCTCTGCGTGCGTAAAAACAGGGCGCTGCCGAGTTGCTCCTCCAGCTGGCGAATCTGCTGACTGACCGCCGCCGGCGTTAAGGCCAGCTGGGCGGCGGCTTTTGCCAGGCTTCCCAGCTCGGCGGCCACCTTGAATGACTGTATGACGCTGATTTTTGGCAACCTTGGCATTTGGGCAGGCATTAACGCTTCCTTATCAGGGCAGTAAATTTTTATCGTTACGCAGTGTGGCAGGCGACAGGTAGAGTAACATTACACCTGCCCATCGTGAGAAATGTTGCTATGTCTGGTTCCCTTGTTCGTCTCGATCTTCATCCGCTGGCCGACCACGGCTGGCGTCAACGCTGTCGTGAGCAATTAAACCAGTCTGGCGCGCTGGTACTGCGTCAGTTTTTAAAACCACAGGCTTTAGAGGCGATCATCGAAGAGGGCAATGCGCAACGTCATCTGGCCTATCATACCCGCAGCAAACACAATGTGTATCTGATGAAGCCTGATGAGGCTTTCTCAGCCAATCACCCGCGTAATCGGGATGTGCTCAGCACCAAAGGCTGTATTACTGATGATCTAATCGCTGCCGATTCGCCGCTGCGTCAGCTTTATAATGATGACCTGTTCCAGCGTTTTCTGTGCGATGTGCTGGGTGAGGACGCGCTCTATCCCTACGCTGACCCACTTTCCTCGATCAACCTGCACTATGCGCCTCACGGACAGGAGCTGGGCTGGCACTTCGACAACTCCTCCTTTGCTATCACCTTGCTGGTCCAGAAACCGCTGGCGGGCGGCATATTTCAATACGTGAAAGATTTGCGGGATGCCGATGCCGGTGAGATGAACTTTGCAGGGGTTGAAGCCGTTCTTGATGAACGCCAGCCGGTTAATGAGCTGGAGATTGATGCCGGGGATTTGGTGCTGTTTCGTGGCCGTAATTCACTGCACCGGGTGACCCCAACTGAAGGCGAGGTCACCCGGATGCTGGCGGTACTGGCCTACAATACCCAGCCCGACATTGCTTTATCCGAAACTGCGCGTATGACTTTCTACGGCAAATTATAACCTCGGGGCGTGTCTGTAAGGGCACGCCAGCCACGCTGGAAAATCTGCTGCGTACGAAACGCCACTAACGCACGCCAGTCCTCATCGGCGGGCCAGAATCCCTCTACCAGTTGTTGCTTCACTGCCTGACCTGCCGCACTGGCGGGTTCGCCATAGAGATGCAACCAGTGATCTTCACGCACCCGCTGATGCATATCCTGGCCCTCGTAAGTTCCACACTCCACGACCAGCGGCAATATTTTCGTCTCCGCCAGCGACGTCAGCAGATATTGCGACAGATATCCGGTCGCCGTTGCCGTCACGCCCGTTACGCTGTCACGTCCGGCACCGGTGAATAACAACGTCAGCCACTCCCCGTAAATGACTTTGCCCCAGTCGTGAGCAGCATAACGCTGCTCTGCAATTGAGAGCAGCATCGGATGGCCCCATGCGCCAGCGCCGGTATGAAGATCGAAGCTGACAATGATTTTCGCAACCGAGAGATGCTGTTCGATGATCGCCTTCATCGTAAGATGAGACCAGCCGGGCTGATGCCCGCCGAAGAAAAATCCATCTGCAAACGTATATTGTCCCGCTTCCACCACGCGTTTAACTGACTGCCAGCCCACGTTGTCCATCGCCTCAGCCAGTTGCCGGTCTGCGCTGACACGGTCGCCATGATAAATACCGTGCCACTGCGCATATTCCGGGTTATCAGGAACCGGTTGACTGAAGTTGATAAAGTTACGGTTGAGGTCGATGTTGTCTTCGTTCACGCGCCGTAAATGCGCCGCACCCCATGGATTGAGCAGATGAACAAGCAGCAATGCGGTGTCAGCAGGTATTTTATCCAGCGAATTGAGCCACGCTATCTGACAATCCGAACCATAATAGCCTTCAACGCCATGTGTGCCAGAGACGACCAGCATCAGACGCGATGCGCTGGCGGGTCCCAGTCGTGCCACATCCGTATATAGCGCTTCGCCCTGCGGACCCGGAAGAGGATGCCGATATGAGGTTATCGCAGCACCTTTGCGCTCCACTGCGGCCAGAAAGCGTTCACGCTGAACCCGGTAGTCGGGCAATGCCATAGTCTCTACCTTCCAGAATTCGTCACACAACAGTAATCAGGGATAAACCTTGAATTTAAAGTACTTTTTAGTGAGCTGATCATAAGTTCCGTTTTTATGAAGCTCGGCCAGTGCCGTGTTGATCATCTTCAGATTCGCTTCATCGCCTTTGCGTAACGCAATACCTACGCCATCACCAAAAATGACTTTATCCACCAGTGTTCCTTTAATGGCGTACGTCTTGCCTTCCGGTGAGGTAAGGAATCCCTGTTCAGCGGAGACCGCATTCGCCAGGCTGCCATCAAGACGTCCGGCGACCAAATCGGGATAGACTTCCATCTGATTAGGATACGAGACGATTTTGACGCCTTGTGACTCCCATTTAGTTTTGGCGTACGTTTCCTGGATGGTGCCCTGAGCCACACCGATGGTCTTACCGCGCAGAGAAGCAACGTCGGTCGTCAGCTTGCTGTCAGCCGGCGCCAGCAGGGCACTTGGCGTGTTATACAACATGTCGCTAAACGCCACCTGCTGACGGCGCTTATCGGTCATCGACATCGCCGACAGGATGGCATCAAATTTCTTCGCCTGAAGAGCAGGGATGCTGCTATCAAAACCCATTTGCACCCATTGGCACTTCACCTTTGCCTGAGCACAGATGGCATTACCAATATCGATATCAAAACCCTGTAATGACCCATCAGCCGCTTTAGATTCAAACGGCGGGAATGTAGGGTCCACACCAAAGCGCAGCGTTTGCTGTGCCCATGCACCCTGGGTGAATGCGGTAAGCGAAAACAGTAATGCGAGAGATAAGCTCTTTTTCATGTTTTATTTTCCGAAGGCTGGTGAATTTAAGCACGACACCTTAATCAAATAACATGCAGGTTCATTTCCCACCAGAGATAAGCAGCATTCATCCAGAGTAAAATCTTATAATATTAAGTGAGTTAGCGAATCTTTGTGCGGCGTTAAATTTTGCTTAATGCTGATGGTAATTTCAGATATAAATCGGGATGAGGGTCTGGGCCTGCTCAGGTCAGGCGACAGCAAAAATCAAAGCTCTGATTCAGAATTCTGGTTTTAGAAGAGGTTTGTTTTGTCAGGCAGCAGCGGATTTACCAAAGCAGATAGATTACGCAGAAAGTAGGATTTAAAAACGAATCTTTTTCAGAGGGCATTCAGAGCTCATGTTCGGGGGTTATCAGCAGGTTGCCCAGGATGGCCAGGTCAGCTTTGCCTCTATACCATTGATGCGCACAATCTATCTTATGTTAAATTACAGATGCCAGCGTGACTCCTGTTACCCTTCCATACCTGAATAGCTCAATGACGTTCAAAACTGACTAAGGCCGGTTTCTTCTTAGTCAGGACCTTACTTAACATCCAAGGCCAGACAAGACAACTTGTGGTCGATTATGTAATGATTCAGGAAATTTACAGCTCTGGTTCTGTACCTATGCTCTCAGTGCCTTTTCCTGTCATTACCCTGCTTGCTTTATTTTTGCTGATGGCAACAGTCTTTTCTGGCAAACCATGCAATAACGGCGCACTGCGTTTCCTTTCGGCCTGCATCATCCTGGTTTCACTGAATACCATTCGCTGGGAATACGATTCTCACTTTCTGAGGGATTTGCAGTCTGTTATGGCCATGCTATTACCTGCGATTGCATGGCACACTTTTGTCCCACTTAACGACAACAAACGCAAACATGACTTATTCGTCATGATTGTGCCAGTCCTCGTATCGCTGGCGATCAGATTGGTTTGGGCTCCTGTGACTGACTTCATTCTCAGCCTGCTTTTTTTCAGCTACGGCGTTGGACTGCTCAAAAAAGCTTTTGTGAATGAGCAAAAACTAAAATTCAATCGCCTGAAAGAGATCCCTCAGCAAGCTAGCCTGACGTTCTTCGCAGGAAGCTTTCTCTGCCTGTCGGCACTGACAGATCTTCTCATCGCAATTGATTTTGATATCAGTGGCGGAAAGCATGCCGCTTTAATAATTCTCATCACTCAACTTTTGCTCTTACCGATTGTTGGTGTGATTATTTACAACTTCATAAATTCGCATCAACAATTTGAGCCAGATATCAGGCAGGAAAAAGATACCACCGATGAAAAAGCGCCAGCAGCTGATATGACTGAGTTATATATTGTGCTGGAAAAAAAGATCCATGAATCTGAGCTCTATCTTGATCCCAATCTGACCCTGGCTCTTCTGGCAAGAAAAACCGGCGTACCCGCCCGCAATTTTTCTGCAGCGGTTAACTCTGTCAAACAATGCAACGTTTCTCAGTGGATCAATGGGTTCAGGGTTGAACGGGCAAAAGAACTCCTGCTTAGCACATCATTACCCGTTACCCATATCATGCTGGAGTCCGGATTTATGACTAAATCGAATTTTAATCGTGAGTTTCAGCGGCTTTCAGGACTTTCCCCGCGTTTATTTCGCCAGCAGGCGCTTGATAATTCAGTACAGAATTCAGAAAAACTGTAATTTCAGTCGTTATCGTCTGATGCAGCGCGGTTCTGTCCGCGTCCTTATCGTCATGGCAAACAATGCCATCGCCCGGAGATTCATCATCAATAATTTTCTCTGCCCCGGGTTTACATATCTGCATAAAACTGAAGTGTGTTGCGCCTTTAATGAGGATGTATTTCCGCAATGATTCACGCATTTGATTAGCAAGATATTCAGATTCCTCAGGCGCTGGAAGTTCGCCCACCATATCGTTGCCTGCCGCCAGAATAAGTACGGGTATGTTAATTTTGCTAAGGCTTACGGGCGTAAAACCTGGTGCTAACCCCGCATCAAGTGACACGACGGCTTTAATTCTTTTATCTTGCCAGTCAGATAAAAAAACGTTGCGGGCTGAAGCGTCATCTATTCCAAGCCTGGTTGTCAGTTTACAGTCTCCGCGAAGTACGTGTCGCTGACAGTCATGCAGGAGGCGTAAAGGATCAAAACGTGCACCAGCCAGCGACATGACTGTCCATCCGCCAAGTGAATGACCTGCTGCAGCTATGCGCGCCGGGTCTGCTGTGCCAGTTAATTCTGAAGATTGACTGACGAAATCAATTACCCGTGAAATTTCACCAGGGCGCCGCCATAGTTTTCTGGCATATTCGGGATTGTGGTTAAAAGTCGTCGTGCCGGGATGATCAGGTGCAGCCACAATATATCCCTGCGCGGCCATTGCTGAAGCAAGCCAGGAGAGATTCCTCCAGCTGCCATTAAACCCATGTGAAATGAGTAAAAGTGGATGTTTTCCAGATGCGGGTACAGCATCTCGGATAATGTCCGTGCCGACAAAGGCGGCGTTCCCTCCAACCGTTTCACTGACTCCTTTTTGCACCGCCGCCGGATACCAAACGGCTACGTTCAGGGGCACTCCCTGATCCCCTTTTAATGTCACCTGGCGGAAGCCTGGCGTTGCATGAGCCTGCAAAGAGATGATTAAAACCGATAATGCGATAAACGCTGCTCTGAACAACATGATGAATGCCCTGCTGTGATGAATGAGCCCTATTAATAACGGGCAGCAAGGCACCGGTGCGTCCTTTTACACGATCCAGGTCTTTAAAAGTGCAAAAATGGCGGTTAATTATGCAGCCATCCAAACTTGATAGCGGCGACAATACACCATGGCGGGTCAGAATCTTCCAGCAGTAGTAATTATGAAGTTACAGAAATCATTGACCCTCTCCTGAAAAAAGCCCCGACACAATATGCCGGGGCGTTCTGCTATTACTCTTTCGCTATCGGCGTCTCACTCACATCAATCTTTGTCTCACCCTGAATAGTTTTAATGCGTTTCTCAACGTCATTCACCTGCTGGCTGTTATGCAGCAAGGTATAGGTCAGATCAAACGAGGTGCTGGCACCGGGCTGCAATTGCTTAACGCGTTTCTGTTCGCGCTCAATCGTGACCGGATAAGCATAACTGGTGCCCGGCTCAATACCGGTCACGTAGCCCTGTTTTAAGGTGTCGGTATTTTTCCACAGCGTAAGCATTGGAAGCTGGCGGGTATCAAACTGAATGGATGCGCCGCTGTTTCCGGCTTTATTTATCACTGCAGCCACGGTCTGATGATTACTGTCAGAAAGGGGTTTGATGTTGAATACCATCTCATCGAAGTCTTTGGTCGGCCCTTTGTAAGTCTGCCAGTCTTTTAATCCGGCTTTTGCGTAATCATTAAACGGGCTGATGCCGGACATCGGTGCCAGGAAACGTGCACCCTCTTCAAGAATAGGCTTACCGAAGTTGCTGTGATAGATGATCTGGTAATCGTGCGGATAGTCAGCGTGATTAGTTAACACATCATGCAGGCTGAAGCTGTTACTGCCCGGCACGTAACGCAGTTCGGTCATCGTCTGCAAATCGGTTTTCTTGAAGGTGCTCTCTTTAATCAGGCCACGAATACGGATTTCATGGGGCGCTGCATCTGCCACTTCAACTTCCAGTTGTGAAACCGGCGTGTTACCTGCTTTACCGTGCAGGGTATAGATGCGGCCCTGGTCAGTCACCGGATGACCGGTCCATTCGTAGCCGCAGCGCACCATCATCTCATTGAAACCGTCCAGCCAGCCCAGGCCGTTGCGGCTTTCCAGATTGATGTAAGCAGGATTGACCACCTCTTTGACCGGTGAATCCCAGCCCATACGCGTACCAAAGCCTTCGACGCGCAGCAGGTTCATGCCACGGGTGGGACTGAGCGTGATAGTCAGGCCATCCTGACTGCGAATCGTCAGCGTTTTACTGCCTTCCTGTTTGCCGCCGTGCAGAACTTTTTGCTCGATGCTGAACGGCTTGCCCTGAAACTTCAGCTCACTACTGGAAATCTGCCAGTTTCCCTGATCTGTGCCCTGTTCAGCACTCGTCAGCACCCATGTTTTTGCGGCTGCAGAACCTGAAACCAGAACCGCTACTACCGTTAACGCCAGTTTAATTTTCATTATTTACCTCATTTGCTGAATCGTTTTTTCATACGTTAAGCGGAATTTACTGGTTGAGGCTCACCAGAAACGTGACGACGCTCACCTGCCGGTAAATCGGCAGCGTCCAGAGGAATAAATGCGGGTTAAATCACATAAATAAGCAGCCAAAAAGGAATAACCGCGACCAATTTAATGTTAAATCCGGACTTAGCTGTATTCGATTCAGCTTTTAGAGCATTTCCCTGACCCTTTCAGCCAGACCACCTAAATCGAATAAATCGTAAAAAAATTTCAAAACCCCGCAACTTTTTCCATTTTTGAACGAACCTTTTATCAGAGACGTCAGGCAACCCCGTCTGTTCGTCAATGGAGAGAGAAATGCCAATGAAAAACACCCTGAAAACCCTGGCCGTCGCTACACTGCTGGCACTGAGTGTTCCGGCAACATCTGCCTTTGCGGCGTTACAGGTCGGTGAAAAAGCGCCAGACTTCAAACTTGACGCCGCACTGGCGGGTAAATCGACCACCTTCTCTTTGCAGCAGGCCCTGAAGAAAGGCCCGGTTGTACTCTACTTCTTCCCGGCGGCGTTCAGCGCTGGCTGCACGCTTGAAGCGCATGATTTTGCCGAAGCGTCCGATGAATTTAAAAAACAGGGGGCGACCGTGATTGGTGTCACCGCCGGCAATACCGATCAGATTGCTAAATTCTCTCAGCTGGAATGCCGTGACAAGTTCACCGTGGCAGCCGATCCTGGCGCTAAAGTGGCGGCTGAATACAAAAGCACCATGGAGATGAAAGGTCAGAAACTGTCCGACCGCACCTCTTATGTGATCGCGCCGGATGGCAAGATTCTGCTGAGCTTCACCGACAAAAATCCTGATACGCATATTCAGAAAGCGATGGATGCTGTTAAAAAATATCGTCAGGCCAATCCGGCATAACTTCATCTTCTGAGCAGGTATATCATGCTGACTGCGATTGCAGCTGCCTTTCTGGGTGGCATTATTCTGAACCTCATGCCCTGCGTGTTTCCGGTAATCTCGCTGAAAGCACTGAGCCTGATCCGCCATCACGAATCGCCCTCTCACGCCCGCGCAGAGGGCCTGGCATTTCTGCTGGGCGTGGTCCTGACGATGGTCGCCCTGGCAGCACTATTACTGCTGGCCAGAGCAGGTGGTGCGTCCGTTGGTTGGGGATTTCAGCTGCAATCGCCGCTGGTCATCGCCGCGTTAATTCTGGTGATGCTCGGTTCAGCACTGAATCTGCTCGGTCTGTTTGAAGTCGGCTTGTCGGTTCAACGCGTGGGCGAAGTGGGCGGCAATCGTGCAGGGTTAATGGGTTCAGCCCTGACCGGTGCACTGGCCATCATCGTCGCGACGCCCTGCAGTGCGCCATTCATGGCCAGCGCGGTGGGTTATGCCCTCACCCAGCCTCCGCTGATTAGTCTCATTATCTTTATTTCGCTGGCGCTGGGCTTTGCTGCGCCTTTTACCCTGATATCGTTCTTCCCGGTGCTGGCGCGCATATTGCCTAAACCGGGGGCCTGGATGATCACGCTGAAACAGGGCCTGGCGTTTCCTATGCTGGGCGCGGTGGGCTGGCTGATTTGGGTTCTGGAACGTCAGGCTGGCTCGGCAGCGCTGGCGGCGATTCTGGTCTGTTGTTTGCTGTTTAGTTTTGCCGCCTGGCTGTATGGCATGGCACAGAAACGCCGTATGATGGGACAGCGCCATGTTGTACTGCATGTTGCAACTGTGTTCTTCCTGGCTCTCGTCGTCGTGCCATTGCTGAACCTGAACCGTTTTGCCAGCGCGCCTGCTGAAACGGAAACCGCTTCACAGGCTGCAGCGACTGTCTCCTGGTCGCCGCAGAATGTCGACGCTATTAAAGGTCAGGGCAAGCCTATCCTGGTGAATTTTACGGCGTCATGGTGTATTACCTGCCAGGTAAACGATCGCACTTCACTTTCGACGCAGGCGGTCAAGGCCGCAATGGCGCGGACGAATACCATTTACATGGTTGCAGACTCCACCAAATATAATCCTGATGTTGAACAGGCGCTGAGTGATTTCGGACGCGGCGGATTGCCGCTCTACGTGGTCTACCCGGCTGACGGCGGAAAACCGGTAGTACTACCGCAGGTCCTGACGCCGGGCATTGTCATTTCAGCGCTCGATCAGGCAACGGAAAAAGGAAAGAAAACCTGAGACGATTGACTAAGCGATTTCCTGGGACGTTTCCAGGCCACTGTCACTGTGTGCTGAACTGCTGATGACGAATGTCAGAGACTGATCCACGCGCACAGCAGTGGCCTGCCCTGATGGCACGGGCGCAGGCGGGCGACAGAGCAGCCTATAACCAGTTACTGAAAGCGATGGTTCCGGCCATCCGTGCATTAGTGTGCAAAAAAATCCGTGACGAGGTGCTGGTCGAAGATGTGATTCAGGAGACGCTGCTGGCGATCCATCGGGTTCGCCACACCTACGATCCGCAGCGCCCGATACTGCCCTGGGTCGCAGCAATTGCTTCTGCACGGACCATTGATACGTTGCGTCAGCATGGTCGACGTCAGGAAGTACAGGATGAGGAAGCGCTGCAAAAACGCCCGGCTGAAAGCAGTGAACTCCAGTCTGATAACGATATCCTCTCCGGTTATCTGGATATCCTTCCGCTACGCCAGCGGGAAATTGTCGAATCCGTACATCTGCGTGAGCAGAGTCTGGCGCAGGCAGCTGCTGAAACCCATCAGTCTCTCTCAGCGGTTAAATCCCTGTTGCATCGCGCAATGGTCAATCTTAGAAAATATGGACGGGGTGTGCATGAGAAATCATGACCAGTTAATTGATCAGCTCAGCGCCTCTGCGCAGCCGGTGCAGCGCGTCTGGCCTGTGGCCTGGCGCGTCGCGGGCTGGATCGCGCTTGCCCTCCCTTGTGGCGCGTTGACCAGTTGGGCGTTTCACAGCCGGTTTACTGACTGGTCGCAGCCCGGCGCGTTTTTCGCGCTGGTTGCCGTACTGCTGTCTCTCATCATCGCGGGAAGCACACTTGCGGCAGCCTTTACGTTGAGCATTGCAGGCAGGAAACCGATCAGTCCGCGCTGGCCGCTACTGCTGGCTGTTTTGTGGCTGGGGCTAAATCTGATCAATATGTCACCTGAAGCCCCGCCAGCAGGTGCTGGTCGGTTTGGTGAGGGGATACACTGCTATCTGTTTATGCTGTCGGCAAGCGTGCCGATGATGTTGATGTCGGTGATCGCCCTGAAACGCACCCGTTCACTTTATCCCGCGCGCAGTCTCGCGCTGAGCGGCTGCGGCTGCGCGTTTACCTCATCAATGCTGCTGTCGCTGTGTCATGACACTCATCTGCATATTATTGATTTCTCTATGCATCTGGCCGCAGGCATTACTATTGTGGCGCTGACGGTGCTGGCCGGACGCCGCTGGATTCAGTTGGGAAAGTAATGACTTTGTTTATTACTCTGCAACCAGCTCAATCAGGTTTCCGTCAGGATTATGCCGGGCGGGCAGAGACAGAAGATCACGGACGGCGTGGCCGGACAAACCGCGATCGACCAGATCCCGGGAATTCTGTCTGATCAGGCATTTATTAGCGGCTGTGCCATGAATCCGGAGGCCGGGCTGACCGGTTTTAACGGCGCGATTTATCGTGGCTAAATGGCATGAAATCGCAACGCGGGTCGTGGAATAAAAGCGTGATAAAGAACGGCATGAGGTGTTTGAGGCTGAAGAGAGGGGTGTGAACCTGCGCAATGTTCAGCACGGAATCAACTCGCTCCTGCCGGCGAGCGACAGAGGTCTGCGAACACCACGCAAAAGCGAGCCTGCTTCAGGTTACAAATGCGCCGCGAACCACGACGTCTGCACCTTAATCACTGACGCGAAGTGCTGACCGCTGTAAATATCGTAGTGACGGGCCTCTTCGGCTACAAAGAGCTGCTTATTGGTTGCGGCTACCGCATCAAACAGCGCACGCCCTTGTTCCGGCGGATTCACGCTATCCTGACCGGCGACCACGACCAGTGTCGGACAGGTGACCTTCGCGGCATTGATCGCGGGTTTGTAGTGCAGCGTTTCCCGTACGGTTAAAAACGGGATTTTGATGTCCATTTTCGGATGCTTATGCCGGTTCTCCTCAAAGAACGCTTTTGACTCTTCATCGTTCAGCACGCGAGTAATGGCCACAAACATCTCTTTGCTGCTGTTCTGCCGCTTTTGATCCATCTTCTCCAGCGTAGCAATAAAGCCCGCCTTCTCCGTCGCGTCCAGTTGCCCGGTGACAATCTCTTCCCCATCCGCGAAGGCGAGCTGGCTGACAATACATTTCACATCCGGGTTATTCGCTGCCGCGCCAAAGATGTGACATCCGCCAAAAGACGTGCCCCATAAACCTATTCTGCTCGGGTCCAGCGCCGGTTGCTGTTTTGCCCATGTGATGACCGAGAGAATATCAGCGATCTGCATCGCAGGCACCAGACGACCCCGCTCGCCTTCGCTGTCACCAAATCCACGGTAGTCAAATGTCAGTGTCACGAAACCTGCCTGGGTAAACGCCTCTGCGAACGCAGGCAGTAAAATCTCACGGATTCCGCAAAAGCCGTGACACAGAATAATCACCGGGGATTTAGTGGTCGCTGTGGGCTGTCGCAGCGTCAGCACAATGCCTTCCGGAAGAGTGTGGGTAGATAATTCCATCGTGAGTCATGCTCCTTGCTGAGGTTAAAGGTCAGAAAATTCAGCTAGCACCCTTTCACATCCCCACCGTTTTTACTTAGATCCAGATCAGACTGCTGACACCTTTTGTCTGAAATGCGGACAAATCCGCCTCCGATGCTGCTAAAACCCGGGCTTTGGCGTAGGCTGAAAGCTGGGTGTTTCACTACACAGGAGATCATGATGCAGAATGAAATGACAGCGCAATGCCACTGTGGTGCCGTTGCCTATAAGGTGACGCTAAAGGATGGCTTTAACACGGTGCGCCGATGCAACTGCTCGTTTTGCCGGATGCGCGGTGCGGTTGTGGTGTTTGCTACCAACGTCGAGCTGACGAAGGGTGAAGCGGACCTCACTGAATATCGCTTCAACAGCAAAGAGGTGGGCCACTACTTCTGCTCCATCTGCGGCATTTATACTTTTCATCAGAGCCGCTCACAGCCCGATCAGTTTGGGGTTAATGTCGCCTGTCTTGAGGGCGTTTCACCGTTTGATTTCACGGATGTGCCGGTCTCTGATGGTATCAACCACCCTAAAGATGGCGGCGCGGGCGGTGTAGCCGGTCATCTGGTCTATACCCCCACGCAATCCTGAACCACCGCTGCCTTTACTACTCCCGGCTGGGCTTGCCGCTATAGCGTATGATTGGCTTCTCCTCTTCACGGTCAATCTGCTGAGAGAAAACCTCGAGTGCCGCGAAGAGTGGCCGCAGTCCACGCCACAGATCCTCGTCATTAAGTAAGCGGATGATGCCACGGATGCCCGGCGCGGCTTTTTCCTGCCGCGCCTCATCCCGAGCCGGCTTAACGGCCATTGCAGCATCACGCACCGCCAGCAGTAAGTGATTAAAACGCTCTGGCGGCACGCTGCCCAGCGTCATCATCAACAGTGACAGGTTTTGCAGCGCATTTTGGGTGCCGGGCTGATTGAGACCTGAGACCAGAATTTTCCCTACGTCGTTATTTGATTTAACGAGATCGTTCGCCAGCCGCAGAAAACCGTGCTGGTGGAGATTTTCAAGCAACTCGTCCATTGCCTCCCGGGCAGTGGGCTCGGTGCGTGTGGGCGGGACCTGATACTTCATCCGTTCTGCCATTAAAATTTCTCCGGTTTTTCGACATGTTCAGGCGGTTCACGATAGCCTGCCTGCTGCCATTTCTGCTCAATCGGCAGGTGATCCAGGGGTGTTCGGCTACCATGACGGAAATTGTGTAGCGGCACCGGATTAGGCTGCGGGCGTCGATCGACGCGCGTCATGTTGACAGCGATCTCTTTGTAAGCGGGCGTGTTGACGTCAGGATCGTGATGTTCACCAGTCAGTGCATTAACGCCATCAGTACCATGATGAATTGGCATGAACAGCACGTTACCCGCCACACGGTCTGTAATAACCACTGGCACATCCAGCGATCCCCGACGCGAGGTAATCCGTACCCACTCACCTTCAATGAGCGCGCGCGAGGCTGCAAGTTCCGGTGAGATCTCAACAAAGGCATTAGGCGACAATGACATCATGCGGCCACCCTGCCCGGTCTGATTCATTGACTGGAAATGCTCCAGCATTCGGCCATTGTTCAGCAGCAGATTGTATTCGGCATCCTCCTGCTCAGCGGGCGGCTGCCAGCTCAGCGGATAGAGGCGCGCTTTACCATCCGGGAAATTGAACCGTTCTGTATAGAGACGGGGTGTGCTTTCACCTTCAGCGTTGACCGGCCAGAGTTGCGACTGCCAGCCGGCGAGTTGCTCATAACTCACACCCGCGAAAATCTCTGCAATGCCCGCCACTTCCGCCATAATCGCGCCGGGATTCGGGTAATGCCATGGATGTCCAAGACGCGCCGCGAGATCGGTAAAAATCTGCCAGTCAGGACGACAATCACCCAGTGGCTTCATGGCAGGAGTAAAATGCTGAATGCGCCGCTCGGTATTCACAAAGGTGCCCTCTTTCTCCACGCTGGGCGCACCGGGCAGCACGACATCGGCAAATTCGGCGGTACGCGACATAAAGATGTCCTGAACCACCATAAATTCCAGCTTGCTGAAGGCGGCATGCACCGATGTGGCGTCGGCATCCGCAAACGCTGTCTCTTCCCCGGTGATGTACATTGCACGGATTTTACCTTCACCGGCCTGCTGCACCATTTTGAAGTTATCGGCGCCAGCCTTATCGGAAAGCGCATCAGGAGAGACGCCCCACGCGCGCGCCCATTTTTCCCGGATCGACGCGTCGGTGACTTTTTCATAGCCCGGATAGCGATTGCTGAGGCAGCCGAAATCACTGGCGCCCTGCACATTGTTGTGACCGCGCATCGGATAGCCGCCCGTGCCAGGCCGACCATAGTTGCCGGTGACCAGCAGCAAATTCGATAGCGCGGTACTGGTGTCTGCTCCGTGGCTGTGCTGGGTAATCCCCATCGCCCACAATATGCAGGCGCTACCCGCGTGTCCGATCATCTCCGCCGACTCTTTGAGTTCGGCTTCACTCAGACCGCAAATCTCGCTGGCATAGTCGAGCGTAAAGGTATCAAGCGAGGTGCGATACTCTTCTAGCTGATTAACCCGCTGTGCCAGAAACGCATCATCGGCATAACCGTGGTCGAACATATATTTCGCCATCGCCGAGGCCCAGACCAGGTCCGTGCCAGGTCGGATGCGCAGATAGCAGTCCGCCCGTTCCGCCATTTCATGACGACGCGGATCGACAACCAGCAGTTTCTGACCGCGATGTTTGTGGCTCTGTTTGATGTGGGACGCAATCACCGGATGGTTCTCGGCCAGATTACTGCCGACCAGCACAATCAGTTCGCTCTCCTGCAGATCCTTTATCGTTCCCGCATCACCGCCGTAGCCCACGGTGCGAAACAGCCCTTCTGTCGCCGGGTTCTGACAATAGCGCGAGGAGTTGTCGACATTGTTAGTGCCGAAGATTAAGCGGGCGATTTTCTGAGTAAGATAGGCTTCTTCGTTGCTGGCTTTGCTGGAGCCAATAAAGCCAATCGCATCGCCACCATAATTCTGCGCGATGCCCTGCAATCCTTCAGCTACCCGCTGCAACGCCTCATCCCAGCTGGCGGGCCGGAACCGGCCATTTTCGCGGATCAAGGGCGTCGTCAGACGCGCCGGGCTATTAACAAAATCCCAGCCGAACTTACCCTTAACACAAGTAGAGATGCCATTAGCGGGCGCGTCCGCCACCGGCTGAATTTTCAGGATGTGACGATCGCGGGTCCAGATCTCAAAGCTGCAGCCCACGCCGCAATAGGTGCAGACCGTTTTAGTGCGTTTAATCTCCGACTGCCTCAGCGCCACATCGATGTTGGAGACGCCGGTGATCGGCCCCATGCCGATACTGTTTTCCATCGTTTTGACGAAATCGATCAGCGGGCGCTTCAACCCCTCATCCATTGCAGTGAACGGACCCGCATCAGGCTGCATGGTCTTTTCCAGTAATGCATTACACGGACACACTGTGACGCAGTGTCCACAGCTGACGCAGCTGGAACCGGCGATTTCTGTGCCGCCATCCCAGAGCACGCGGGGATGTGCCTGGGTGTAGTCAATAGAGAGTGTCTCATTGACCTCCACATTCTGGCACGCCTCGACGCAGCGACCGCATAAAATGCACTGGTCAGGATCGTAGGTATAAAACGGGTTAGAGTGATCTTTGGCGTAGGGTTTGGGCTGATGAGGATAGTACTGAATCGGAATGTGCATATCAGCCACGGTATTATGCAGCGTGCAGTCACCGGTGTTGTGTTCACAGACGGTGCAGTAAAGCTCGTGACGGTTGAGCAGTCTATCCATTCCCTCCTGTTGCGCGGCCCTCAGCGCAGTACCTTCACTCTGTACCGAGAGCCCCTCTTCAGTGCGAAGCGTGCAGCCGCGAACCCGCTCGCCATTGGCATCCACCCAACAGACATCACAGCTTTGCAGCGGCGGCAACGCCGGGTGGTAACAGACATGAGGTAGTTTTTTCCCGTGAGCATCCAGAAAGTCGATTAGCGGTTGATTAGCTAACCCTTTTAACCGTTCACCATTAAAGAGAATGGTGCAGTAATTTTCACTCATATAAGCCTCATGGCGTCATTGCGAATAGCGTCCTGCTGGAAAAATATCCCTGAATTTAGAGGGTTGCTTCACAAGCTTAGTGAGGATTAGCAGCCGCGCCATGAATACCGCTACGCTTATCAGGGTTACTTACTGACTGTTAAGGGTTTTTTAAATGTAATGACTTCTTACCACGTGAACCACGTCATGTTTTACCTTACGGCAGGACGGCAGGAATCACCGTTATCGGCATTTTTGTATTGCTAAGCGATAAGCACCCGATGGCTGATGATAAGGTTAACTATGAAATGATTTGTATGTTGTAACTATATGGTGAGCAGTTTGATATTCCTTTCTGACCCCGTACAAACATCAGCATTAACCTGGTTCTCTCTCATTAAACCTGTCGATTAATCCACTATCGAATCCCTCTGGAATTTGTACCAGTTAATATCTGAATCCATTCAGTGCCGTCCCCATTGAATTGGGTATTAAGGCATGCTGAAACGGTTTAACCCGTTTGAACAGCTTATGGATTAATTACGCACCTGACCTGCACAGTTCTTCTGGCCATTATCCGATCATGAATACATTGCAATGATATGGCGTTTTAATAAAAACGTATGGGTTCTCTACCCGGAAAGCCCTGAGCCACGCCACGGTAATTAGTGTATATTTTAGCCATTTCAATCAGTGAGTTATCCGAATTTTAACAAGCTGTTAATTATAAGATGATAATGATTTTCGTTATGGTAATATCCTCTTAACCCCGCCCGATGCCCTTTTATCCGGGTCTCTTTGCGCGTCATGCTTAATTCCGTGACCATTAAAACGCTGGCTGAAATGAGGTCTTTATGAATTCCATCGTATATATCGTTGATGACGACGCCGCGGTGACTTCTGCACTCACTAATCTCCTCATCGCCGACGATTACACGGTTATCTCTTTCTCTTCAGCTGATGATTTCCTGTCTCACGCGTTAACGCCCCTTCCCTGTTGCCTGATTCTGGATATTAATCTGCCTGGCGCAGATGGGTTTGATGTCGCGCAGGCGTTGATCGATCGTGGCTATGCTATTCCCACGATTTTCCTGACCGGCTTCGGGACCATTCCGGTCACCGTGCGGGCGATGAAAACTGGCGCTTATGAGTTCCTGACTAAGCCCGTCGAACCTGAGCGTATTTTGCAGGCGGTCGCGGAAGCCTTAGAGATTGCAGAGCAGAATCTGGCCTCTTCTCAGGAACGGCGGGAAATTGTGCAGCGGCATCAGACCCTGACGCCGCGTGAATCCGAGGTGATGCTGCTGGCGATTAGCGGTCTGTTGAATAAACAGATTGCTGCAGAGATGGGCGTCAGTGAAATTACGGCTAAAGTCCACAAGCGACGGGTAATGGAAAAAATGAATGCGCGTTCGCTCACCGATCTTGTGCGGGCGGCAGAGCGGCTCAATATTGAACATAGCCGACGCCGCTGAAACCCGGCAGTCGACCTGTTCCTCTCGCTCAACCCAATGGCAGAGTAAACCAGAAACGGCTGCCACCTTCCGGCCGGTTTTCTGCGCCTAACTCACCAGAATGCTTTTTGATGATCCCTTTGCTGATCGTTAATCCCATGCCCATACCGCTTTTTTTGGTGGTATAGAATGACTCAAAAAGCCGTTCCCGCACGTCATCACTTAATCCGCAGCCGCTATCCAGCACCTCAAACCGCAGCGTATCTGGGGTGGGATTCTCTGACGTCAGGCGCAATAGCGCCGCGCGCGGCAGATCGTCGGACATAGCATCGATCGCATTGATCACCAGATTCAGCAGCACCTGCTGGATCTGAACGCGGTCGCAGAAAATCTCTGCTTTAGCAGCCCTGAATTTAAGTTCCAGCGAGACACCCCGCCGTTCCAGCTCTACACGGGAAAGCGCCAGAATGTCACGGGCGATCAGATGGAGGTTTTCCAAAGCAAAGCACGATTCATGATTACGGGTCAGCGCCTGCAGGCCGCGAATAATCTCCCCGGCACGTTTGCCCTCTTTAATAATCTCATCTAAACCGCTGCTGGCGTTTTCCAGCATCAGCGGCTCACGCTTCAACCAGCGCAGGCTGGCACCCGCATTAGCCACGATAGACATCAGCGGCTGGCTGATTTCGTGAGCGATGGAGGCTGTCAATTGCCCGACGGTCGTGGCGCGCGTAACACGCGCCAGGTCCGCCTGCGCCATGCGCGCACTGTCTTCCGCCATACGCTGCGAGGTGATATCTGAAATGGTGCCAAAGTACTCTTTCACCTCAGGGAAATTGTTTACCGGCTCCCCAATACCTTTGATATAGCGACATTCACCGTCTGACCTGATTACCCGAAACTCTGCCTGCATGCTGCGTCCCTGACTGACGCTGTGCGTCACCAGTTCGCTGATAGATTCATAATCATCAGGATGAACGCGGGTCAGGAAGTCTGCCATCGACAGTCCATGTTGTTCGGCTGGCAGTCCCAGTATCCGGGCATATTCTTCAGAGACTATCATCATGTCCTCGGCTACTTCCCAGCGCCAGGTGCCGGTATGACTGATTTTCTCGCCCAGCATCAGCGAAGTCTTGCTGGCACGCAGCTGTTTCTCAACCCGACGCCGATGGTTGTTCTCCTCCAGCAGTTCCGCATAGAGTCGCGCCGTCTCCAGGGAAACAGCCGCCTGCGCGCTCAGGGTTTTAACAATGTGGGAATGCTCAGCGGTGAACGCATCGGGCATCAGGCGATTTTCCAGATAGAGCACCCCGACCATGTTGGCCTGCCTGAACATCGGCACACAAAGCACCGCCGCGCCTGAAGCCACCAGATAGGGGTCCTGACTGAACGGACTGAATACCTCCGGTTTACTGGTGCGAATCTCCTGACCCGTGCGGATCACTGCTGACAGCACCGATAGCGGCAGGTCATTTGCGTCAGGCCGCTCTTTGACAATCTGAACCCGCACGCCATCAGCCGTGCTTTCTGCCCAGGCCTGTGTCTCTGGCAGGTTGCCATCCAGAATCCGGATGAGGCGACAGCGCTGGGCACCTGCCCGCTCCAGCAGCATCCGCATTAGGGTGTGAATCAACCGATCAAGATTGATCTCTTCCGTCAGAGCGCGCACGGCGGTCAGCACGCTTTCCAGATCGTAGAAAGCGGCATCCTGCGTAAACGGAATCGTCGCCAGCGCACTGTTTTGCACCGGTGCGGCCAGGTGCGGATAGTGCTGCTCCAGCTGGCGCACCATCGCCTGCGCTCCCCAGTTGTCCCAGCCTGTCATTGCTACTTTGATGTAGGCATCTGCCGCGGTATCGAGTTGCAAGGCTTTGCAGTAGCGGCCCGCCAGCTGATTGGCCAGCGCATGAATGTGCAGGTATCCAGACTGCCGGGAAAGACGAATGGCATTTTCATACTGCTTCAGCGCCTCACCCGTGTCGCCCTCAAGCCGGGCGCACTCTGCCCTCAGCAAGGCATATTTGTCTGCAAATAAACCGGGGTTAAGCTCCGTCCAGCCAGCAAACTTGTGGAGATGAATGCGCAGCGCGCTGCTATCAGTGGTTTCAGACAGCTGACTCAGGGAGAGTGCAGTATAAAAATGCATATCCATCATATAGATATAAGCAGGCACCGCGCTGATCAATGGCTGGATTTCTTCCAGACAGCGCAGCGCATCACGATATTCACCGGCATAGTAATGGGCCATTCCCCGATACAGGCCCGCCCAGAACTGCACCATCGCCTTATGGCCGGAGTTCGGACCTGGCTCACTGCCGGCCACCAGCGGCAAAGCCTGGTCGCGCTCGCCTGCTCTGAACCCACTGCTGTTACGCAGTTGCATCACCAGCTGCTTTTGCATCAGCAGCACGTTCTCAACGTCGGGATAACCCGTTTTACGCGTAAAGGCGAGTCCGCGCTCAAGTGAGGTCATCACGGACTCCAGGTGATCGCCGCGTGTCAGCGTGTTCATGATTTGATGACGCAACGAAAGACAGGCAAAAGAGCGATCGCCATACTTCACCGCGACGCGAAAACTTTCACGGGCACATTCAATGGCGACGTCCAGCGGCTGTGTCCAGATCCCCACCTGATCCAGCGGCAGCAGAGTACGGGCTTTATAACGGGTAAAGTCATACCGCTCCACCAGCTCGCGGGCCACCCGACCGCAGGCATAACTAAAATGCCAGGTCTGATACCGTTCTCCTGTCAGCACGCTGAACCAGGCCAGACCAAACGCAGAGGCACCGGTTATGCCGTGGTCCAGCGTCATCTGCAGCATCTGACAGACCAGGATTAAATGGAGCTTTGGGCAGTCATAGGCGGAGACAAATATGGTGCTGGCCATCAGGTTTAGCACCGACTCAACATCAGGATCGCTGTTAAGCGGCAGCCGGTTCAACGTATCCTGCGGTGAATCGCCGATTCGCGCCCGAATCGCCAGGCAGGCGGCGTCGATCTCCACATCATCCGGATCCCTTTTGAGATGCACACCAAACACTGCCAGCCAGGCAAGCGCGGTTTCCAGCGCCAGATGGTTGTCAGACTGGCGCATATGGATTTCAGCAGAAAGACAGGCTGCCTTTGATTTTTCACTGAGCGTGCCTGGCTCACGTAGCAGCCGGGTACAGAGCGTTTGCGCTGACGTGAGATTACCGTTAAGAAACTCGCACTCCGCTTCATCAAACCCCAGCATAAAGTCATTACCGGTCACCATTCGCAGGCTGAGTCGCTGGGCGGTGCGCAGATAGCGCAGCGCTGAGAGGTAATCTCCGGCGCGTTTCGACGCCTGCGCGGCTCGCAGACAAAGAGGATAATAACGTTCACGATCTGTCACAGTCAGTGGCAGCTCAGCAATCATCCCAATGTGATAAACCGCGCGGAACAGCGTCTCATTGTTATCCCCGCTTGCGACCGCTGCGGATAGCCAGACCGCTGCCTGCTGATGAAGATGCTGTTGCTGCCGCAGGTCAGGCAATAATAACGCCGCGTTGTGCACGCGATCGTGCGTAAACGCGTAGTGCCCACCGGTCAGGGTGACAAAACGACCGCTGACAGCCGGTTCAAGTTGCTGCTGAATCAGCGTCACAGGCATCGCACTCAACTGACCTAACAGCGAGAGCTCGCCACTGGCCCCCAAACAGGCCAGCGAACCCATGAGCTGCCGCGTGGTCTCTGGCATCCGTGCCAGCTGGCTTAACACCAGCGTGGCCACATTGTCGGTGTAACGACGCGCCATGAGCGCCTGACTGTCGTAATGCCATTTCGGCGGATTTTGACGAAAGTTAATCACCCCATCCTCTACCGCCTGCCGGAAGAACTCCTGCATCGAAAGGGGATTGCCGCCGGTTTTCTCGAAAAGGATCTGCGCCAGCTCGCGATTACCGCCAGGACGGGTATGCAGCATTTGCGCCAGCCAGCGGCCGATGCGTTTCACACTCAACGGCTGCGGCGTCAGCGCCACTACCCGCGGTGCGGCGGCCCTGATGCGCAGCAGAAATCCGGCAATCATCGGACAGGGCATTGATTCACCCTCCCGAAAGGCGAGCACCAGCATAAAGGGCAAATGCTCATTTCGGGTTATCAGGTTTTCCAGCAGTTGCAGCGTGGCAGGGTCTGCCCAATGTACGTCATCAATCAGCATAACCAGCGGACGGCCCGGCGTGGCGAAAGCCTGAACAAGCGCAGAGGCCATCTGCGTGAACTGCTCGCGGGCGTCCAGTGCATGGCGCACCACTGGCTGTAAATTCCCAATATTGAGCAGCTGTTTTAATTCAGGCACCAGCTCAATGGCTAAATCGACATAGCCGCCCAGCAGACGCAGCAACCGGCCCCGCCATTTTCTGACCTCTGGCGCTGACAACCCCAGCAGATAAAGCGTGACCGTGCGAAACGCGGAAGCCACAGCGGCAAAGGGTGCGGTCGGCGAATGTTGATCGGCCTTGCTGGCGGCCAGTAAAATCTGTCGGTGCTGCAGGGTTTTCAGGGCGCTCGCGATAATCGCGGACTTACCCGAACCAGGCACACCGCTGAGCATCACCAGGCTCTGTGTTCCAGTGCGGATGACCGTATCCAGCGTCGTCAGCAATACGCGAGCCTGCGGATGCTGACTGAACAGAGTCTCAGGCCGGAAACTGGTGTTAAAACGCTCCTGCAGTCCGGGCGTAAACGGCGCAATGGTGTTTTCACCTGTCAATGTGGCCTGACAGCGGCGAAGGTCGGCCATCAGCCCCTGCACGCTCTGATAACCGTCAGCGGGTGACTTTGCCAGCAGGCGTAGCAGAATCACCGAGAGCATCGGCGGCACATCGTCTCTGACCTGTTCAGCTGGCCGGGGCGCGCTGGCGATGTGATGATGAATCCACTCTGCTTCACCTGCGTCAGGTGAGCCAAAGGGTAGCTTGCCGGTCAGATACTCATATAACACCACGCCCAGACTGTAGAGATCGCTGAGGCTGCTGACCGGATGTGGCGTGCGACCGGTGTGCTCAGGGGACATATAGGCCAGCGTGCCGCCTGAGGCACGCAGGCTGTTTTTCTCAGCCGACTGCGCCGCCAGGGAGGCGAGTCCAAACCCGCCCAGCCGGAACCGGCCATCGTCAGTAATAAAAAAATGGCCTGGCTTGATATCCCCGTGCACGATGCCCTGATGATGTGCCTGACCCAGCGTGTCGCAAAGCTGCAATGCCACCTGCAGGAAATCGGCGATTTTTTCGGGAGGCGTAGCAAGATTGTTAGCCAGGGTGCGAAATGGGAAGGTGGGATAAATCAGCGCATAACGATCAAGATAACGGGTCGTGCCGGTGGCGGTGATGGCCCAGCGTGGTGACAGATACGCAGCCAGAGCACGCTCATTTTTGAGCCGCTGGGTGGCCTGAAAAGTGACGTCGTCACTTTTACCCGTGGCGATGATCAGTGACTCACCCGACTGGCGGCGCGCCAGCATCCAGAGAAGACATCCCTCCTGTGCCAGCGGCATCAGGATGTCAAAATTTTCAATCGCGATCCCTGCGTCATCACTCTCCAGGGAAGTAACTGAAAGAAGGCTCATCAGCGCACATCTCCCTGAGATAACTCGCATCGGATCAGTGTCAGCAGCGTATCAACATCAATGGGCTTTCGCAAAAAAGTCATGGCCCCGAGCCCAATGGCATACCACAGCGTGGTTTCTTCCACATCTGCCGAGATAAAAATTACCGGCGGCAGATCAGCCCGCGCCTTGAGAAGGGTAAAAAGCTCAAACCCGGACATGCCCTTAAGGCCAACATCAATAATAAGCATACCCGCCTCAACCAGCGCATCGTCATCGGCCAGTAATGCCTCACCGGATTCAAATGATCGGGTTACGTAGCCGTCCGAATGCAACAGATTGCTCAGTCCACTGCGGACCGCGCGTTCATCATCGACGATGACAATACGCTGGGGAAACGTCATGCAGGTATCCTCTGGAACGCCTCACCGCGTGGCATGCGAGGACTTAAGGCGTGTTATCACCCTCGGGTGGCGGTGTCCCACTGATTTTTGGCATGCATTCATGGCGGAACCACTTCAGCGTCACCGGCTGTCGCCTGAACAGACGTTTAGCCAGCGGTATTAACTGTTCACCCACCAGCATGCCAGACAGCCCTGCCAAAGCAATGACGGGCGGCGCCGGAGAGTTGACGTTGATCAGGGCATAGATTACCCCGGCGAGCAGGCCCACCGCGAGAGAAATAACGCAGGATTTCAACATGTTCAGCTTATCCGCAATAAGGATGAAACGGGATGAACATCAGGCTGAAGCAAGGCAATTGCAGGCTTTTGTGCGGGAGATACCGCATGCACCAGCGCCCCACCCAACAGCATCCCCAGCAGACCCAGCAGCGCAATCGCGGGCGGTGCCGGTGACCGCACCTTTAGCAGGCCATATAGCAGGCCAATAAGCACCCCGGCAGCCAGGGAAACAAGTAGAGGATTCATGACCAGCTCCTGTTATGCCACTCAGCTGATCGGCGATTTTCCGCCGATCAGCTGGATGCCTTAGCGTATCGGTGCGTGAACCGGTGCCAGGGTACGGTGTTCACTTTTCTGACGTGATGGTGCTTTATGCACCATGGTGTAGGCGTAATCGACACCAATGCCGTAAGCACCTGAATGTTCTTTGGCGATGTTCATCACCGCATCATAAGTGTCACGATTGGCCCAGTCACGCTGCCATTCCAGCATCACCTGCTGCCAGGTTACCGGCACCACACCCGCCTGAATCATGCGCTGCATCGCGTAGTCGTGTGCCTCTTTAGTCGTGCCGCCAGACGCGTCTGCAACCATGTAGATTTCGTAGCCGCCTTCCAGCATCGCGCAGAGCGCAAAACTGTTGTTGCACACTTCGGTCCAGAGGCCAGAAACCACGACTTTTTTCTTCCCGTTGGCGGCCAGCGCATCACGCACTTTCTGATCATCCCAGGAGTTCATTGAGCTGCGTTCCAGAATATCCAGCCCTGGAAACACATCCAGTAACTCCGGATAGGTGTGACCCGAGAAGCTTTCGGTTTCTACCGTGGTGATGATGGTGGGGATACTGAAGACTTTCGCCGCCTTCGCCAGCGCAACGGTGTTGTTTTTCAGCACCTGGCGATCGATGGATTGCACCCCAAAGGCCATCTGCGGCTGCTGGTCAATGAAGATGATCTGGCTGTTATGTGGCGTGAGGACTTCAAGCTTAGCGTTGGACATGCGTTCACCCATAGAGGTTATGTAACGAAATTTCCGCCAACCGGCGTGTGCAAAATGACGGTCAGTGCAGGTTTATCGCCCTGCTGCTGGCTGTCTGGTCGCAGTGTAGAGCGACCTGCAACAGCAAACTATTATCTCTGCGTATAACTATACGAAGGTATAGGTATCCCTCTGTATAACTAGACGCCCCGTTAGCCTGCTCACCATAATCCGGCTTATTCGTGCCCTGTTATCTGCGGCACTTCCTGTCCCGCGCTAAGCCGGACACCCCCGATGAGGAGCATCTATGGTTACGCTCGGTAAAGCAGAACTGATACTGACCCATGGCAAATTTCATACCGTTGACCGCAGTAATCCAGTGGCAGAAGCGGTTGCGATTCGCGATGGCAAGTTCGTGGCGGTCGGCACGCTGGCAGAGGCGATGGAATTTCACTGCGACGGCACCAAAGTGGTCGATCTTAAGGGCCACACGGCCGTGCCCGGCCTGAACGATTCACACCTGCATCTGATTCGCGGGGGGCTGAATTACAACCTTGAACTGCGCTGGGAAAGCGTGCCATCGGTTGCGGATGCGCTGCGGATGCTGAAAGAGCAGGCGCTGCGTACCCCTTCGCCGCAGTGGGTTCGCGTAGTAGGAGGCTGGACTGAATTCCAGTTTGCCGAGCGCCGGATGCCGACGCTGGATGAGATCAACGAAGCAGCACCGGACACGCCGGTTTTCGTGCTGCACCTCTATGACCGCGCCCTGCTCAATCGCGCCGCTCTGAAAGTGGTGGGCTACACCAAAGAGACGCCAGACCCGCCGGGTGGCGAAATCCAGCGCGACAGCAACGGCAATCCCACCGGTCTGCTGATCGCCCGTCCCAACGCGATGATCCTCTACGCTACCCTGGCGAAAGGACCGAAACTGCCGCTGGAACAGCAGGTCAACTCCACCCGCCAGTTTATGCGCGAGCTGAACCGTCTGGGTCTGACCAGCGCCATTGATGCGGGCGGCGGCTTCCAGAACTATCCCGAAGATTACGAAGTGATTGCTGAGCTGCATCAGAAAAAGCAGATGACGCTGCGTATCGCCTACAACCTCTTCACGCAGCGTCCGGGCCATGAGCTGGAAGATTTTGAAAAGTGGACGGACATGCTGACGCCAGGTCAGGGCAGCGACTATTTCCGTCACAACGGCGCAGGGGAAATGCTGGTCTTCTCGGCAGCTGACTTCGAAGATTTCCTGGAGCCTCGTCCGGATTTAGCCCCTGGCATGGAAGACGAGCTGGAGCGCGTGGTGCGTCATCTGGTTGAGCATCGCTGGCCTTTCCGTCTGCATGCGACCTATGACGAGTCGATCAGCCGGATGCTGGATGTGTTCGAAAAAGTGAATCGTGATATTCCGTTCAATGGCCTGCACTGGTTCTTTGACCATGCGGAAACCATTACTCAGCGTAATATCGATCGCATTAAAGAGCTGGGCGGTGGCATTGCCGTGCAGCATCGCATGGCGTTCCAGGGTGAATACTTTGCTGAGCGCTACGGCATAGAAGCCACCCGCCATACCCCGCCGGTTCAGAAAATGCTGGAGACCGGCGTGCCGGTCGGGCTGGGCACCGATGCGACCCGCGTTGCCAGCTACAACCCCTGGACCGCGCTCTACTGGCTGGTTTCTGGCCGCACCGTGGGCGGCATGCAGATGTATGATGTCAGTGCCCGCCTTGATCGTGAAACGGCGCTGATGCTCTGGACGCAGGGCAGCGCCTGGTTCTCCAGCGAGCAAGGCAAAAAAGGCCAGCTTAAGATTGGACAACTGGCGGACCTGGCGGTGCTGAGTAAAGACTTTTTCAGCGTCCCGGAAGAGGAGATCAAAGGCATTGAGTCAGTGCTGACCGTGGTGGATGGCAATATCGTCTATGCCGCCGGATCGTTCAGCGCAGATGCGCCGCCTGCGATTCCGATCCTGCCGGAGTGGTCACCGGTGGTAAATGTGCCGGGTCACTATCGCAGTGCTCCGCCGGTTGCGCAGAGCCGTGCAGGCATGATGCCCGCCGTCCACCACTGCAGCGGCCCGTGCGGTGTTCATCGCCACTCGCATGAGATCGCCCGTGGATCCAGCGTACCCGTTGCCGAAGATAACGCCTTCTGGGGCGCGCTCGGCTGCAGCTGCTTCGCGTTTTAATCATGAACTATGCTATCGCTCTTTCGCCCCGCATCAACGCGGGGCTGTTCTTCCTGCGCCTGACCGGCAGCCTGCTGTTGTTACAGGTACATGGGCTGCCGAAAATTCTGCATTTCAGCGAAGAACTGACGCGCATCGAAGATCCCTTCGGGCTGGGACCGATGATGAGCCTGCTGCCCGCTATCGTGGCGGAAGTCATCTGCCCGATTTTTATCATTCTCGGCTGGGGAACCCGGATTGCGTGCCTGCCGATCATCGCGGTGCTGCTGGTTGCGATGCTGGTAGTCCACCCTGGCTGGTCACTGGCGGAAGGCCAGTTCGGCTGGCTGCTGCTGATTATCTTTACCACGCTGGCGCTGACCGGGCCAGGCGGCTGGCGCATCGGCGCAGCGAAACCTAAGGGGAGGCGTTATGGCACAGGTTAATGATATTCATCAGGTTGAGCAGGAACAGCCTGATGTGCGGCCCACTAATGAGGTTTCGCCGTTACAGCCACTGCGTCAGCCGGTGTTCCGTATGTTATGGATCGCCACTGTGGTTTCAAATATCGGATCATGGATGAATGATGTCGGCGTGAACTGGACCATGCTGACGCTGAGTGCCGATCCTCTGGCCGTGGCGCTGGTGCAGGCAGCCAGCAGCCTGCCGATGTTTCTCTTTGCACTGCCCTCCGGGGTGATGGCGGACATCGTTGACCGCCGTAAATATTTGCTGTTTTCCCAACTGTGGACGTTTACCGCCGCCGCCGGGCTGACTGTACTGGCCTGGACCGGTCATGTGACACCCGGCGTGCTGCTGGCCGCTGCCTTTTTACTGAGCGCAGGTGCCGCGATGAGTTCGCCGCCGTTCCAGGCGATCGTGCCGGATCTGGTGACCAAACCGGAGCTCGGGCCTGCCATTGCCCTTAACTCCCTGGGCATTAATATCAGTCGCGCTATCGGACCGGCACTGGGTGGCCTGATCCTGTCGTTCGCCGGCCCCTGGATGGTCTTCCTGCTTAATGCGCTGTCAGTGCTGGGTGTCACCTGGGTGCTCTGGCGCTGGAAAGCGGATCCGAGCGTGCAGCGCCTTCCGCCAGAACACTTCTTCCCGGCGGTACGGGCCGGTCTTCGCTACGTTCATGCGGCACCGGTCTTGCGTAACGTACTGGTGCGAACCTTCTCGTTTTTCCTGTTTGGCAGCGCGGGCTGGGCATTGCTGCCGCTGGTGGCACGTCGTGAACTGGGCCTCGGCCCTGGCGGCTACGGCATCATGCTGGCCTGCATCGGGGTCGGCGCGATTACCGGCGCGGTGCTGCTGCCGCGTTTGCGTCGTCACTTAAGCTCCGATCGCCTGATGGTGCTCGCCAGTCTTCTCTTCGCCCTGACCATGCTGGCGCTGGCCTTTGTGCGGCACTTCTGGCTGCTGAATGCCTTTGAGTTCTTCACCGGCTTTGCCTGGATCGCGGTGCTGTCGACGCTGAATCTTGGCGCACAGCGGAGCGCCGCGAAATGGGTGAAAGCGCGTGCGCTGGCGGTCTATCTGACAGTGTTCTTTGGATCGATGACCGCAGGCAGCGCCCTCTGGGGACAGCTCGCCTCGCACTTCGGCATTCCGCTGTCGCTCTGCGTCGCCGCGCTGGGGATGGTGCTCGCCAGCAGCACCGTCTGGCGCTGGCGTCTCGATCAGGATCCCGATCTCAATCTCGATATGGTTGGCGATGGCGTTAATGCGCCTGCACTGGATATCCGTCATGAACGAGGGCCAGTGATGGTAAATTACGAATACCGGATTACTATTGATGATGCACATGCCTTTACCGTCTGCATGCAGGATATGCGGCGGGTCAGACGTCGTGGTGGCGCCATCAACTGGTCACTTTATGAAGATATCCTGCAGCCCGGTATTTTCGTCGAGACGTTTGTGGTCGGCTCCTGGGTCGAGCATCTGCGTCAGAAAGAGCGCTACACCATCAACGACAAAAAGATAGAGCGGCGGGTTTTCGCTTTTCATCAGGGTGAAAATCTCCCCGAGGTTCGCTATCTGGTGGCGCCAGTGTGACTGGCTACACCTTCTCATCATTCATCACGTCATACAGAGGGCAATACCATGAGCACCTTTAAAACGACCGACGGTACACAGATCTACTTTAAAGACTGGGGAACCGGTAAGCCTGTTTTGTTCAGCCACGGCTGGCCGCTGGATGCCGACATGTGGGACAGCCAGATGAACTTTCTGGCCGACCATGGCTATCGGGTGATTGCATTTGACCGCCGTGGCTTTGGCCGCTCAGATCAGCCCTGGAACGGCAATAACTACGATACCTTTGCGTCGGACATCAACGACCTGATCACCCATCTTGACCTGCAGAACGTGACGCTGGTGGGCTTCTCTATGGGTGGCGGTGACGTCACGCGTTATATCGGCAGCTATGGCAGCGATCGCGTCGGGGCGCTGGTGCTGCTCGGTGCCGTTACACCTATCTTTGGCAAAACGGCAGACTATCCGCAGGGTGTCGATATGTCGGTGTTCGAAGGCATTCGTGATGGCCTGCTCAAGGATCGCGCGCAGTTTATCAAAGAGTTCGCGACGCCGTTCTACGGCACTAATGCCGGACAGACCGTCTCCGATGGTGTCATGACGCAGACGCTGAACATCGCGCTGCTGGCCTCACTCAAAAGTACCGTGGATTGCGTGACCGCCTTCGCGGAGACCGATTTCCGTGCCGACGTGGCGAAAGTGAATGTGCCGACACTGGTCATTCATGGCAGCAACGACCAGGTCGTGCCGTTTGAAACCACCGGCAAGGTTGCGGCGGAGATGATTGAGGGTGCTGAACTCAGGATCTATGACAATGCGCCACATGGTTTCGCCGTGACGCATCAGGATCAGCTGAATCAGGATCTGCTGGCGTTCCTTAACGCGCAGTGATGCAAAAAACTGCGCGACTTTCACCGCGCAGTTTTCGTTTTATCGGGTTGGATGATTCACTTCATTCGGGCGCAGGTCGAATAACAGCACCTCTGCGCCTTCACCATGACTGAACGACAGCGTTTTCTCGTCGCGAACCCGCGCACCATCTCCGGCATTAAACTGCAGGCCATTGACTCTGACACTGCCACGCGCCACATGAATATAGGCGTAGCGATCGTCCGGGAGTGTAATAGTCTGCTGCTCATCGCCCTGGAACAGTCCTGCATAGATGCGAATATCCTGGCGTACCCGTAATGCCCCATTTTCACCGTCCGGCGAAATAATCAGCCGCAGATTACCGCGCTTATCTGCTTCGCTGACGGAGATCTGCTGATAACCTGGCGGAGTGTTTTTCTCTGCGGGTACCACCCAGATTTGCAGGAAATGCACACCCTCGGTGCCGGAGTGGTTGAACTCGCTGTGGGTCACACCGCTACCGGCACTCATTAGTTGCACATCGCCAGGGACAATCACCGAACCGGTTCCCATTGAGTCTTTGTGCTCAAGCGCCCCTTCCAGCACATAAGAGATAATCTCCATGTTACTGTGCGGATGAGCGCCAAAACCTCGTCCTTTGGCAACCCGGTCATCATTAATCACCAGCAGATCGGAGAAGCCCGCCTGTTTCGGATCCCAGTAGTTTGCAAAAGAGAAGGTGTGACGTGAATTCAGCCAGCCGTGATCGCCCACACCGCGTTGCTCTGACAATCTTTGCTCAATCATATTCTGCCCCTTCGTTGATTCGGGAAGTGCGAATGCCCTTCGATGGAAACAGCATATAAGTAAACCTGAGTGCCACACAATGACCTGATCTGGCAATCACTGTCTCATTTAGGTGGACAATATGAGCGACAATATCCCGATGAAGGGTATGCGGGTGAGGCGTTCAGCTGCTGGCTCGCACCAACAGCTCACCCTGCATAATCACAGATTGCGGCGGCGCGTCGGGCCAGGCAATTATCTGCAACACCAGCTCACAGGCGCGACGACCTATCTCCTTCGAGGGCTGAGCCAGCGTGGTCAGCGGCGGTGAGACCATGCTGGCCAGTTCGCTGCCGTCAAACCCCACCACGGCGATATCCTGAGGGATCCGCAGTCCCGCCTGCTGAATCGCCGCCATCGCACCGGCGGCCAGCGTATCGCAAACCGCAAACACCGCGTCAGGCCGGCTTTCAGCAGCAAGCAGTTGATTCATTGCTGCTTTACCGGCACTGAAACTCAGTGCACTGGCATACGCGATGGCCTGCCAGCTCAGTTGCTGTTCATCAAGCTCTGTGGTGTAGCCCTGCTGACGCAGGCGGGCATAACGGTAGCTCAGGTCGTGATTGATCAGCGCGATGCGCTTTCGTCCCTGCCTGGCAAGATAGTGCACCACGGACTGCGCAGCGGCTTCATCATCAATGCCGACGCAGGAGATCTGGCCGTTATCATCATGTTCGGCGCACTGAACCCAGGGTGCCGAACCTATCAGCTGACTCAGTTCCGGGAGTTTGCTGAAGGCATCCATGGTGATGATGCCATCCACCATCTTGCCGGAGAGCAGTTGCAGACTGGACCGTGAACGGGCGATGTCCGCGCCGGAGTTACATAACAGGATGCGATAGCCGTTTTTCTCCGCCTGCTCCTCAATGCCTTTGACAACCTCAGCGCAAAACGGGTTGGAGATATCTGAAACCAGCACAAGGATCATTGAACTGCGCGCTGTACGCAGCTGACGTGCCAGCAGATTGGGCTGGTAGTTGCTCTCTTCAATTGCCGCGAGGACTTTCTGGCGATTAGCCGGTTTCACGCTGTCGCTGTTATTCAGCACTCTGGAAACGGTAGCGACCGAGACGCCCGCCATCCGGGCGATTCTCTGTATAGACATAGCGCTCCTTCTGTTTGAATCCGTGCAGATCGCCCACATAACACAGCCGCTGAATCTGCAAAATGGCCTCAGGTGTCACGATCCAGGCCCAACTGATGGCGTACTGATGGGCCGTTCTCTGCCAGAGCAAAATCATCAAAAGCGCGATCAGACACCGGAATGATATGCCGGCGGATAAACTCCGCGCCTTCACGCGCACCCGTCTCGCTATCCTTCAGGCAACACTCCCACTCCAGTACTGCCCATCCGTCATAGCCATACTGCGCCAGCTTGCTGAAGATACGGCTGAAGTCGATCTGACCATCGCCAGGCGATCGAAACCGTCCGGCGCGGGCCAGCCAGGGCTGATAGCCGCCGTAAACGCCGCTGCGCCCGTTAAGCTGATACTCAGCATCCTTAACGTGAAAGGCTTTGATGCGCGAATGATAAAGGTCGATGAATTGCAGATAATCGATGTGTTGCAGCAGGAGATGGCTGGGATCGAACAGGATATTGCAGCGCGGGTGGTGATTAACCTCCGCCAGAAAACGCTCAAACGTGACACCGTCATGCAGGTCTTCGCCGGGATGAATTTCATAACAGAGGTCAATGCCGTGATGGTCAAACAGATCCAGCACCGGCAGCCAGCGGCGCGCCAGCTCAGCAAACGCCTCATCAAACAGCGCGTCATGCTGCGGTGGCCACGGGTAAAACCAGGGCCAGGCGAGCGAGCCGGAGAACGTGGCATGCGCACGCAGGCCGAGCTTCTTTGAGGCAGCCGCAGCCCTCTTCAGTGTGGCAATAGCCCACTCAGTGCGCCGGGCCGGATCGCCACGTAATGCCGCCGGGGCAAAATTATCAAATGCCAGGTCGTAGGCCGGATTAACCGCTACCAGTTGACCTTCAAGATGGGTAGAAAGCTCGCTGATCTCCAGTCCGAAACCGGCCAGCACCCCTCGCACCTCGTCACAGTACGTCTGACTCTCCGCCGCCTTTTTAAGATCGAAAATAGCAGGCTGATGACAGGGGATCTGCAGTGCCTGATATCCCAGCCCGGCGGCCCACTTCCCCAGCCCCTCCAGCGAGTTAAACGGCGGCTGCGGGGTGATGAACTGTGCCAGGAAGATGCCCGGCCCCTTAATTGTTCTCATCATTAACTCCTGTGTCCTGCTATCGCCTAATCACGGTATTTGAACGAGAAGAAGAAGATAATCGCAATCAGCGCTGCAGCAATCGCGGGGATCCACCAGAATAACGCCCAGCTCTGGGCTGTGGCATTGCCCGCCACCAGATGGTTGTACAGAGAACCGGAGATTTGGGATCCCAGCAGCATGCCAATGCCGTAGGTGAACATCACCACCATGCTCTGCGCCTGACCTTTCACCTTTTCACCGGCAATCCGATCGGTGTAGATAAATCCCACCACGAAGAAAAAGTCGTAACAGACACCATGCAACAGGATGCCGAGGTAGATCAGCGTGCGCGTCTCATCGCTCATGCCCAGCGCGAACAGGGCGTAGCGAACAAACCACGCCATCATCCCAATCAGCAGCATGGTTTTGACGCCGAGGCGACGAAACAGCAGCGGGATGATCAGCATGAACAGAATTTCAGACATCTGTCCCAGTGACATCAGCGTGCTGACGTCCCGGATACCGGCATCCGCCAGCCACGAGGCGGTGAAGGCGTAATAGGTGCCCAGCGGAATGGAAATCAGCGTGGCGCACAGAGCAAATACCATGAAATGACGCTGTCGCAGCAGTGCGAAGGCGTCCGCACAGAAGAGATCGCGGACTTTCAACGGCAAACCTTTGGCTGGTGCCGGCGTATGCGGCAGCGTCAGGCTGTAAATCGCCAGCAGTATCGAGCAGAGCGCCGCCAGCTGAAACACCGCCACGCTGTCAGCAATGCCGGTCACGCCGATAAAGATCCCCGCCACGATCCAGCCGATGGTGCCGAAGACTCTGACGATGGGGAAACTCCGCTCACTGCTGGCGAGACTGTGAAAGGCGATGTTATTTGAGAGTGCCAGCGTCGGCATAAAGCAAAGCGTATAGCCAAATAACAGCGCGATTAGCAGCGCGCCGTTCTCCGCAATCAGCGCCTGTGGCACAAACCAGAGGATGACTGCGCCCGCCAGGTTCATCACGGCCATGACTTTTTGTGATGGGAAAAAGCGATCCACCAGCATGCCGAGCACAAACGGCGAGAGAATTGAGGCGATAGGTCCAGCTGAAAACGCATCACCAATCAGCAACGGCATATTGTGTCGGGTCATCACCAGCCCCAGCGTGACCGACCAGCTGCCCCAGATAAAAAACTGCATAAACATCATGAGAGAGAGTCGCGGCACCAGCAGCTTATGCTGCACCCGCTGGCCTGCGCGCGCCTGCACCGTTGCAATCATGGAAACCTCGTGAATAAGTAATCGATTACTTTTTGATGGTGTGAAAGTAATCGATTACCGTAACAGGTTCTCCTGCCCCGATCACAAATTATTCACGCAGCGTTATCATCCGGGTATCAACGATGCCAGACGATGGTGTCGGGAGGTCAACTGGTGGCATCAACCACCCGTGCTTTCCGGAAGCGATATCGCTCATACAACACCGAATAGAGACCGCCGATCACCACCAGAATTGCACCGATAACGGTGGTGGAAGCCGGCAGATTACCCAAAAGCAGATAGCCCACCGCCACCGACCAGATCAACGTCGTGTAATCAAACGGCGCCAGCAGTGAGGCTTCTGCGTACCGCAGGCTCAGGGTCATCAGGATCTGCGTGATACCGCCCAGCAGTCCACATCCCACCAGTAATGCCAGTTGGTTACCCTGAGGGACTTTCCAGCCGCCCGGAAGCGTAACCAGCGAGGTTAGCGCCGTGGTGACAGCAAACCAGAATGCGATAGCACCGGGCTTCTCTTTCCCGTTAAGAAACCGAATCTGAACCAGTGCACAGGCAGTACATAAGGCTGCCATTAACGCCAGCAGAATGCCCACTGAGGATGAGAGCGAGAATGTGGCCTGACTCGTCAGGGTAAGATGCCCGGAGAACATCACCAGGATGCCGCTAAAACCGGTGAAAACTGCCACCCAGCGATGGTGCCGGACTTTTTCACGCAGAAACAATGCCGCCAGTAGCACGGTAAAAAGCGGCGCAGCATAGTTAATCGCGGTGGCATCGGTCAGGGAAATGTAGAGCAGCGACAGATAACTGAAATAGAGGCCGCCGGTTCCGGCCAGTCCTCGCACAAAATGTCCGCGAATATTCCGGGTGCGAATGCCATCCAGTATGCTGCCCTGAAAACTCAGCCAGATTAACAGTGGGACCAATGCCAGCACTGAACGGAAAAATATCACTTCACCGACCGGGATTGCGCCATCCAGTCCTTTAACACAAGCCAGCATCAGCGTTGAACTTAACGCAGCTGTGATCTTCATCGCTATGCCAGCGGAAGCGTTCATAGGGTTTTTGATCTCATCATGGGGAAAATTAGCAGGAGAATCAGCACTCTCAACCACCATACTGGCACAATGCGATGCTGTGATCTGCCGTGATTGCGTTACAGACGGCATTTTATATTTTTTTGCCGCCGCGTCACGGCATGAACTGGCATGTGGATCGGCGTCCCTGCTGGTACACTCTTCCTTCTGCCCTGCTCTATGGGCCGCTTCTCTAAGGAACAGGAGTCTCCGATGTCCACGCTGCGTTTACTGCTATCTGAATCTAACGACCCCTGGTTTAATCTGGCGGTAGAAGAGTGCATTTTCCGGCAGATGCCCGCCACCCAGCGCGTGCTATTTTTGTGGCGTAATGCGGAAACGGTGGTAATCGGACGGGCGCAAAATCCGTGGAAAGAGTGCAACACGCGACGTATGGAAGAAGATAGTATCCGGCTGGCGCGTCGCAGCAGCGGCGGTGGCGCGGTATTTCACGACCTCGGCAACTGCTGTTTTACCTTCATGGCTGGCAAGCCGGAGTATGATAAAAGCGTCTCGACCGCCATTATCCTGCGTGCACTTAACGCGCTGGATGTCCCGGCGGAAGCGTCCGGACGTAACGATTTAGTGGTCAACACCGCTGAGGGACTGCGTAAAATCTCCGGTTCCGCCTACCGCGAAACACCGGACCGGGGTTTTCATCACGGCACTATCCTGATGGATGCCGATCTAAGCAGGCTGGCGGACTACCTTAATCCTGATGTGAAAAAATTGCAGGCCAAAGGGATTACGTCGGTCCGCGCAAGGGTAACCAATCTGGCAGAATTAGCACCGGGTATCAGCTATCAGGCGATCTGCTCAGCAGTGACTGACGCCTTTTTCGATCATTACGGAGAACGTTGTGAACCAGAGATGATTTCGCCTGAAGCCTTGCCCGACCTGCCGGGTTTCACAGAACAGTTCGCGCGGCAGAGTAGCTGGGCGTGGAATTTCGGTCAGGCACCTGACTTCTCGCATCTGCTTGACCAGCGTTTTGCCTGGGGCGGTGTGGAAATCCACTTCGATGTTGAACGTGGCGTGATCACTCGTTGTCAGATTTTCAGCGACAGTCTCAATCCTGCGCCGCTTGAAGCACTGGCGCAACGGATGCAAAACGTCACTTACCGCCCAGACGCCCTTGAACCGGTACTGAGTCAGCTGGTTGCGGATTTCCCGTTGCAACAGGCAGAGCTGACAGAATTGCAGCACTGGCTGGTCGCCAGCCTACGCTGAACAGTTGTTTTCATTTGCCCGTTTAGAAATCTGTCGCGGGCCATCTTCTCCTTAACAGCATTCCGTAAAAGACAAACGCAAAAAACCCGCACAAGGCGGGTTTTTATTAATTATCAATTTCAGGCTTATCTGCTCAGGCTGTTGCCGTCATCGCTATTGTAAGCGTTATTGATAACTAAGGCTTACATAGGGACTACGTTTGCCGCTGAAGGACCTTTAGCGCCGTTTTCAATCGTGAATTCGACCTGCTGGCCTTCGTCCAGAGTTTTATAATCGTTGCTCTGGATTGCAGAGAAATGTACGAATACATCTTTGCTGCCGTCCTGAGGAGAGATAAAACCGAAACCTTTACCAGCGTCAAACCATTTTACTAAACCAGTCATTTTATTAGACATCGATATTTCCTTAATTTATGAGCCACTACGTGGCGAAGATGGCCTGTCTTTCAGAAGGTAACTTACCAGGCTTTTAGGAGGAGACTCACAAAGAAGGGGTATCTTGAGATATCGCTTACACTGAGGACTGCTTTACTAAAACTGCTTTGATAAGGTCTGTGTTCCAAACCGATGACGCTATTAAGCCACGCTTTACCTATTTTAGCAAACATTTTTTTAATTTATTTTTAACATCCAGACGTCCGGAGCCCTTAAAGTGTTCCGTCTCATTTGATCCTGTCCGTTATTATTGCTTTCATTAACTGCTTATTTAACGAACAACAAATGAAGCAGCATAAAAAATAAACTTTTATTGATTAAGCCGTAATAAAACGCAAAAAACCCGCACAAGGCGGGTTGTATTAATTATCAATTTCAGGCTTATCTGCTCAGGCTGTTACCGTCGTAGCGATTATAAGCATCATTGATAATCAGGGCTTACATAGGGACTACGTTTGCCGCTGAAGGACCTTTAGCGCCGTTTTCAATTGTGAATTCGACCTGCTGGCCTTCGTCCAGAGTTTTATAATCGTTGCTCTGGATTGCAGAGAAATGTACGAATACATCTTTGCTGCCGTCCTGAGGAGAGATAAAACCGAAACCTTTACCTGCGTCAAACCATTTTACTAAACCAGTCATTTTATTAGACATCGATATTTCCTTAATTTATGAGCCACTACGTGGCGAAGATGGCCTGTCTTTCAGAAGGTAACTTACCAGGCTTTTAGGAGGAGACTCACAAAGAAGGGGTATCTTGAGATATCGCTTACACTGAGGACTGCTTTACTAAAACTGCTTTGATAAGGTCTGTGTTCCAAACCGATGACGCTATTAAGCCAGACCTTATCGACTATAGCAAACATTATTTTAATTTACTTTTAACATCCAGACGTCCGGACCGCCTTTATTGATTTTCTTAGCCTTTTTAAATTTTCAGTCAGGCAGAATGATAATCTTCATTGAACGATCAGAGTAAAAGGCCTTGCTGACAATCAATGTTGAAAAATGATACGAGTAATAGTGTGAATAACGCGCAGCGATAAAATGTATCGCTGCGCCCTCTTCTCTTTATATCAGGCCAGTTGTGTCTGCTGACGGGCAGCATGTCTCGCTGTCATGACAAACACCATAAGACCGGCAACACCCAGCGCAACGCCCACCCAGGCGGTAGAGATCCAGCCGTAGCCAAGCGACACCGTCAGACCACCGAGATACGCGCCCATGGCATTAGCAATGTTTAGCGCCGAGTGGTTCATTGCGGCAGCCAGGGTTTGCGAGTCATTGGCGACATCCATCAGGCGAATCTGCAGCGACGGCAGCAACACCGAACAGGTGCCGATCAGGAAGGTCGCCAGCAGTCCGGTCGCCACATGCTGAACCAGCACCGGGAAGGCCAGCATTACCAGCACGTTCCATATCAGCGTCCAGCCAATAATATTCAGTACCGAACCATCCGCCAGACGGCCGCCGACGAGATTACCGATGATCATCCCCAGACCGAATGCCACCATCGCCCAGGGTATTAACGAGGGTGAGATGCCGGCAATATTAATTAGTGTCGGTGCGATATAACTAAAGATCGCGAACATTCCGCCAAAGCCTACCGCGCCCACCAGCAGGGTCAGCAGCACCTGTGGGTTTTTCAGCGCGCCCAGTTCCCTAAGCGGATGCGCATCTGCATCGCCTGCGACATAAGGAACATAACGACCAATCAGCAGGCAGGTCAGCAGACCAATCGCGCCCACAAAGGTGAACACCACATGCCAGCTGAAAAGTTGTCCTATCCAGGAGCCCAGCGGCACGCCGATCAGGGTCGCTACCGTCAGCCCCAGCATCAGGGACGCCAGCGCGCGGCCACGTCGCTCAATGGGTACCAGCGAAGCCACACCGAAGTAGGCGCCGTGCGGCAAGCCTGTGAGGAAACGCGCAACAAGCAGACCGTGATAGCTATCAGCCATCGCGCTGGCGACATTACCGATGCTGAACAGCGCCATCAGGATCAGCAGCAGTGATTTACGCGCCATCCGCGCCGCCAGTACCGCAATAAACGGTGCACCTACCACCACGCCCAGCGCGTAACTGGCAATAGCGTTACCTGCCTGCGGCTCAGTGATTGCCAGAGAGCGTGAAACATCCGGCAGCAGGCCCATCATGATGAACTCACCCGTCCCGATGCCAAAGCCGCCCAGCGCAAGGGCCAGTAATGCCCAGCGGACAAAACCGGCATCGTCGGTTTTATGATTTTTTCTTAACAAAATTGATTCCCAATGGCCTGAACTGAAAAAAACGGAAGTGAGCCGGAGGGAGAAAGCAGAACATGTTCCCGTCCGGATAGAGCGGTCAGACTATAAAAAGGAAGAACGTGCTTAGCAACCCATTTTGTGATCTGGATCACTAAAAGCATTCAGTGGCGTGCAATGCCTGCTTTGCAGATTGGAACCAGACCGCCGGGAACACGTTCATGATTCGAAGGTCATTCAGGCCTGGAGAGCCCATAATTGCTTTACGGGCCAGTCATTGCGTGCCTGTATTCACCCGCCGGCCAATGTCTTTCAGCTGGGAGTATTTCTCCAGCAGCTGTGGACCATCATCCAGGCTCATGGCAAACATCCACATATAGGTCATCACCGAATAGATGTGACCCGCATCAGTGCCGCCACGGCTGGACATCACTGCAATGGTGGCAGCAAACAGCAGCGCCGCCACGCTACCAATCGCCAGATAACCGCACGCTTCCCTGTCGGAGAGGCGGATGCGCAGGCTGGCCAGCACGCCATAGTGACGGCCAAGTGACGCGGCGTTCGCATTGCTGACAAAGCTCACCTCTTTCTCCAGCCGGTTATTCAGACGACCAAACAACGCGTCGTTTTTACGGGTAAACCCCGGCAGAAAACAGGCAAAGAACAGCAGGATCGCCAGACAGCCTGCGCCGGTCCAGAACTCGATAGCCAGCAGCATCACGGCGGCACCGGTCATCGACGCCAGCGAGGTTATCAGCACTGGAAGATGTTTCTCAAAAAAGTCGACAAATTCACGTGACAACGCCACCCGCGCGGCAATCGTTGAAGCGCTCTGGTTTTCGCTGCGCTGCGCCACGATCACCGGCACGGCCAGTTCAGCGTAGATGCGGGCAAAGGTGCGGGTATCCACACTGCGTCTTGCTGCGCCAATGGCCCACATAGTAAAGACCATCGCGGCATAGAGCACTGCATGCCAGGTCCTGCCGGAGATAATCGCATTGATCGCGAAGCCTGCCAGCAGTGGATAGAGGAGATACATGACATTCTCCGCAACCACCAGTAGCAGCGTGAGGAACAGCTTGCGGCTATGGCGACGGCCAAGCATTTTTAATGTCAGAATAGCGCTGCGGGGAGCCGCAACAGGAAGGATAGTTTTTGAGGAATGCATAGTTTCTGTTTCTGATATAGTTATTATTGAGCGGTCGCTCAAGCACAAAAAACAGTCTATTTGAGCAACCGCTCAAAGTCAATGTAGCCATTATCGGGAGAATAATGAAAGAGTCAGCTGAAGCATTGAGCACCAGGATACTGGATGCGGCGATAGTCCTGTTTATTGAAAAAGGGATTGAAAAAGTGACTACCCGGGAGCTCACCGAATCAATGGGTATCTCACGCAGTCATATCTACCACTATTTCAGTAACTGGCAGACACTCTGCCTGGCGGCGCTGGAGCGCTTCATGCAGGTGGATTTTGAAACGTTTGCTGACTCCCTGAAAATGCTCACACCCCGCCAGCGGCTGGCAACGCTTATCGAAAGCCATTTGCCGAGCGCACCGGATGCAACCTGGCAACTCTATGCGTCGTTCTGGCAGACGGCTGCACATAACGAAGCCTATGCGGCGCTGGCCGATGAGATGACGGATGCCTGGCAGGGTTTGATGGAAGCGATTATTCGTGACGGCGTCACGGATGGGACATTGCAGTGCAGTAACGTGCCCCGTACCGCCAGACAGATCAGCGCCATGCTCAACGGCTATGCCGACCTGCTGACCATCAATCCTTCTGAAAAAAAAGCACGCGAAGCACTGGCAGACTTAAATCAATTTATTGATGCTGTCCTGTCATAAACCCGATTAACCGGTTTATTAGCGAGACGGCACCGACCAGATATTAATTAAATGTTAATAAAAGGTTTATTATTTTAATTAGTCGGCGGTTTATTGCTGCTATAAATGCAGCTTCCGCAGTCAAACAGACTTATACCTTTTCTGTCTGATAAGGCCTCTTTTTGATAGCGTTTTTACCCGGAAACAGCTGTTTACACAGATTATTATCATTGACTTAGCGCAACCGGAGTCAGGTAAGCTGGTGTTTTTACGCCAGTTATTGGAAAGCAGCTAACGAAGCGGCAAGAATAGATGCGCTCAGAATCCCACCAAATGATTGATTCCTATAGTAAAGAATCCGATATCTGATGATGAAATTAAACATTGAGTCGGACCTTAAAAACACCTATATTGGCCGCGCTTTTACATAGCCACCCATTTTAATTCATTTATTCAACTGTGACGCTACGCCCGTCCCGGTTGTAGGAGAGATATGATGACGGATAAAGTCCGTATTGATAGTTTGAATGCACAGAACGCAAACGCTACCAACGAAACGTATTTAGCCCGTCAGGCTGAATTTGAATCAAACGTTCGCAGTTATCCTCGTAAATTGCCATTCGCAATTGCGAAAGCTCAGGGTGTCTGGATTACAGATGTCGAGAATAATCAGTATCTCGACTGTCTTGCAGGTGCAGGAACGCTGGCGCTGGGACATAACCATCCCGATGTTTTGCAGAGCATTCAACATGTCATTACCAGCGGCTTGCCGTTACATACTCTTGATTTAACTACGCCTTTAAAAGATGAGTTCTCTGAGTACCTGCTCTCCTTATTACCGGGCCAGGGCAAAGAGTACTGCCTGCAGTTTACTGGCCCGTCCGGCGCAGATGCCGTTGAAGCGGCGCTGAAACTGGCGAAAAAGCACACCGGTCGTTCCGGCATTATCAGCTTCTCCGGTGCCTATCACGGTATGACCCACGGCGCGCTGTCGGTCACCGGCAACCTGTCTCCGAAAGAAGCCGTTGATGGCATGATGCCGGAAGTGCAGTTCATGCCTTATCCGCACCTTTACCGCTGCCCGCTGGGCATTGGTGGTGAAGCGGGCGTAAAAGCACTGACTTACTACTTCGAAAACCTGATTAATGACGTTGAAAGCGGCGTTCGCAAACCCGCTGCCGTCATTCTGGAAGCGGTTCAGGGTGAAGGCGGTGTTAACCCGGCGCCAGCGGAATGGCTGCAGCGTATCCGCAAAGTCACCAAAGAGCATGGCATTCTGCTGATCATTGACGAAGTCCAGGCGGGTATTGCCCGTACCGGTAAATTCTTCGCCTTTGAACACGCGGGTATTGAGCCAGACATCATTGTGATGTCCAAAGCGGTCGGTGGTGGTCTGCCACTGGCAGTACTCGGCATTAAGAAAGAGTTCGATGCCTGGTCACCAGGTCACCACACCGGCACCTTCCGTGGTAACCAGCTGGCAATGGCCACCGGCCTGACTACCCTGAAACTGCTGAAAGATAATAACATCGCTGACAAAGTCGCGGCACAGGGCGAATGGCTGAAAGGCAAACTGGGCGAGCTGCAGCAGCGCTATCCGGTCATCGGCAATGTGCGCGGTCTGGGTCTGATGATCGGCATTGAGCTGGTGAAACCCGACGAGCCTGCTGACCACATGGGCAGCTTCCCGGCAGACGGCGAGCTTTCTGCGCTGGTTCAGAAGAAATGCTTCGAGAACGGCCTGATTCTGGAGCGTGGCGGACGTCACGGCAGCGTATTACGTCTGCTGCCTTCCCTGCTGATCACGGATGCAGAACTTGACGTGTTCATGGATAAATTTGAAAACGCCCTGCTGTCAGCTGGCGTGAAACCAGTTTGAGTGGAGTGAATGCAATGTCCCGGTTAAACCCGATTCTGGCGGCCTCAGAACAGAGTACTGAGGCCTACCAGCAGGCGATTGCCCAGAGTAGCGCGGCTGTCGTTAAGTGGCTGGAACAACCTGAGATGTATCAGGGAAAAACCGTCGCAGAGCTGCGCGAGCGCATCACGCTGGACTTCAATCCTCAGGGCCTGGGCAACCAGGCCGCGATTGAACGCGCCATTGAGTACTTCCTCAAAGATAGCCTGTCGGTGCATCACCCACAGTGTGTGGCGCACCTGCATTGTCCGAGCCTGGTTATCAGCCAGGCGGCGGAAGTGCTGATCAACGCCACTAACCAGAGCATGGATTCATGGGATCAGGCACCGTCTGCCACCCTGATTGAAATGAAGCTGATTGAGTGGCTGCGCACCCAGGTGGGTTATCAGCCTGGCGACGCGGGTGTCTTCACCAGCGGCGGTACACAGAGCAATCTGATGGGGCTGATGCTGGCGCGTGATGCCTGGTTTGCCCGCCAGGGACATTCGGTACAGCAGGATGGCTTAACCGGCGATCTGAAGAAGATTAAAGTCTTCTGCTCAGAAAACGCACACTTCTCCGTACAGAAGAACATGGCGCTGCTGGGTCTGGGTTATCAGTCCGTCACGCAGGTAAAATGTGACCGCTTTGCCCGCATGGACATGGATGACCTGCGCCACAAGCTGGCCGCATCCAAAGCCAACGGCGAAAACATTCTGGCGATTGTTGCCACAGCCGGCACCACCGATGCGGGTGCGATCGATCCACTGCGTGAGATCGCGGCGCTGGCGGCGGAAGAGAACATCTGGGTGCACGTCGATGCGGCCTGGGGTGGCGCACTGCTGCTCTCAGAAAAATATCGCGATTATCTGGATGGCATTGAGCTGGTCGACTCCATCACCCTGGACTTCCACAAGCAGTTCTTCCAGACCATCAGTTGTGGCGCTTTCCTGCTGAAGGAAGCACGTCATTATGAGCTGATGCGCTACCAGGCGGCCTACCTGAACTCTGAGTTCGATGAAGCGCAGGGCGTGCCGAATCTGGTGTCCAAATCGCTGCAGACCACCCGCCGTTTTGATGCACTGAAACTGTGGATGGGCCTGGAAGCGCTGGGTCAGAAGCAGTATGCCGAAATCATCGATCACGGTGTGACGCTGGCGCAGCAGGTTGCTCAGTACGTTGATGAACAACCTGCGCTGGAGCTGGTGATGGAACCGCAGCTGGCCAGCGTGCTGTTCCGCTATCGTCCGGCGCATCTGGCGCACTTCAGCAGTGCGGATATCGCCCTGTTGAACCAGCGTATCGGTGATGCTCTGCTGGAGTCAGGCCGCGCTAACGTTGGCGTGACCGAGCACGATGGCGTGACCTGCCTGAAAATGACGCTGCTGAACCCGACAGTGACGCTGGATGATATCAAAGTGTTGCTGACGCTGGTGGAAACCACGGCACAAAAGCTGGTGTAATTTACCCGCAATCCGCAGTCCGTCGCATAAAACAAAACCAGCCGCCAGGCTGGTTTTTTCGTTCAGGCAGCTCTGTTTTCCAGTCCCAGCTTTTCAGCCAGGCACTGATGCAGACCTGGACGATTGCCAGATGCCCTGCCCCGGTCTGTCTCAGCGCGCGTGTGGCTCATCCAGCATCCGCAGATGGTCATCTTTATTGAGCGTCATCAGTGCCACAATACTTACCAGTGCCGTCGCCATCACATACCAGGCGGGAATATCGGGGTTACCCGTCTCCTTAATCAGTCCGGTGATGATTAATCCTGCGCAGCCGGAAAACACCGCATTGGAGAGTGAATAGGCCAGCCCAAGCCCGGTATAGCGCACCCGCGTCGGAAACATTTCGGACAGCATCGCGGGTCCTGGCCCGGCGAGCAATCCGACTACCCCGCCCGCGATAAACACCACCAGCGCTTTTATCAGCAATCCGGCGCTCTCTGACTGCAACACGTTTAACAGCGGCAGAGAAAGCACCAGCAACAGTACCGCCGCCGAGACCATGACTGCCCGTCGCCCAATCCTGTCGCTCAGCATTCCGGCCGGAATAATCGTGGCGGCAAAGCCGAGGTTGGATATCACCGCAATCAGCAGCGCCTGGTTAAAGCCAGTATGCAGCGATGCCTGCAGATAAGTCGGCATGATCACCAGCCAGGTATAGCCCGCCGCCGACCACACCATCAGCCGGCAGATACCCAGCAGAATCGTTTTCAGTGTGTCACCCAGGCTGGCGTCGATTTTTGCTACAGGTTGCGCCTGCTGCTGAATAAATGCCGGCGTCTCCTCCATCTGAACCCGCAGCCAGAGCGCCAGAACGCCCAGTGGCAGCGCGACAAAGAACGGAATGCGCCAGCCCCAGCTCAGCATCTGCTCCGGCGTCAGCAGCACCGAGAGCAGCGCGACAATGCCCGCGCCTGCCAGCAAACCCAGCGCCACGGTAAAGGATTGCCATGCGCCATACAGACCCCGCTTACCGCGCGGCGCAAACTCGGTCATCAGTGAAACTGCCCCGCCATACTCGCCACCCGCGAATAGCCCCTGCAGGATGCGCAGACCGGTCACGATCAGCGGCGCCAGAATACCCAACCGGGCGTAGGTGGGAACCAGACCAATAGCCGCCGTCGCCAGCGTCATCATGATCAACACAAAGATCAGTACAGGTTTGCGCCCGATGTGGTCGCCCATACGGCCAAAGATGATCGCACCCAGCGGACGGAAGAAAAAAGCGATGGCGAATGAGGCATAGGTCAGCAGCAGCCCGGTCAGCGCGGATTCCCCTTCCAGCCGGAAGAAGTTCTGCGCAATAACGGTAGCCAGAAAGCCATAAACCGCGAACTCATACCATTCAATGAAATTTCCTACCGAACCGGCAAGCAGAGCACGTTTACGGCTGGCAGAGCTGAGCAGATTTCCAACGGGTCCGGACATGAGCGACGTTCCTTTCTAGAGCATCATCAGTTGCTTATGATTAGCACAATCACTGCATGCCTGCGCGCTCTTCTGCCCGTCACGTTAACCCGAACACATAAAAGCAGCGATGATGCGCCGCGGGTGAGCTTTTTCACCTTCAGTCCTTGCACAACCGCTTTACGATTGTCAGGATGTGCGGCATTGACTGAATCAGGCGGATAGACGATGAACGCACACACCTCAAAAGATCCTCTGCATGGCGTAACGCTGGAGATGCAGATTAACAGTTTAGTCGCGCAGTATGGCTGGGCGGAGCTGGGAAAACGGATCAACATTAACTGCTTTAAAAGCGATCCCAGCGTTAAATCGAGCCTGAAGTTTTTACGTCGTACCCCCTGGGCGCGGGCTGAAGTCGAAGCGCTTTATCTCGACTCGTTAAGTGCGCAACCGGCAGCGCGTGAAGAACCGTCAGACGCGGATCAGGCCCCTGCTGAAGATCCCTGGGGAAACTGGCGCGACAAAACGCCGGAGTAATACCGATCAGGCGGCAATAAAAAAGCCCGCACAGGTTAACCTGTGCGGGCTTTTTTTACGTCAGGTCGCTGTTACAGCGCCATATCGTGTTTCGCTGAAGGCGCAGCCTTCTCAGGCTGTGCGGCCGGCGCATCTGTGGTTTTGCCTTCCATGTTGATCACGGGCGGCGTGGTCAGTTGCAGAGTCTGAGCGGTCTCATTCCAGACCTGCTGCAGCAACGGCACGTTGTCATTCAGTTTCTGACCGTAACCTGGGATCATCTTGTGGATCTTCGCCTGCCATTCCGGTGACTTGAACTCTTCCGGGAACAGTTTCTGCATCACGCTCAGGGAGATAGGCGCTGCGGTTGAGGCACCAGGAGATGCACCCAACAGTGCCGCCACGGTTTTCTGCTGATCGGTCACAATTTCTGTACCCAGTTTCAGCACGCCACCTTTATCAGCATCTTTCTTGATGATCTGCACACGCTGACCGGCCTGAATCAGTTTCCAGTCCTCTTTCTTCGCGTCCGGATAGTATTCCTGCAGTGCTTTAAAGCGATCTTCATCACTCAGCATGACCTGTCCGATCAGGTATTTCACCAGGTCGAAGTTATCCATACCCACATCGGTCATCGGCACGATGTTATGAGTCGTGGTAGTGCTCAGCAGATCAAACAGCGAACCGTTTTTCAGGAACTTGGTGGAGAAGGTCGCAAACGGTCCAAACAGCACGACGCGTTTGCCGTCCAGATAACGGGTATCCAGATGCGGAACCGACATCGGCGGTGCACCGGTTGACGCCTGACCATAGACTTTCGCCAGGTGACGATCGGCAATCGCCTTGTTTTCAGTCACCAGGAATGATCCGCCTACCGGGAAGCCCGCATAGTTATCCGCTTCCGGGATACCGGTCTTCTGCAGTAATTTCAGCGCACCACCACCCGCACCGATAAAGACATATTTCGCGTCAACAGCACGTTCGTTGCCGTTTTTAGCGTCTTTAATGGTGACGTGCCAGGAGTTGTCGCCGTTACGTTTGAAGTCGGTAACTTCAGAAGAGGTTTCAAGACGGAAGTTATCGTTCTTTTTCAGGCTGCCGATCAACTGACGGGTAATTTCACCATAGTTAACATCGGTGCCAACTGGCGTCCAGGTTGCGGCCACTTTCTGCTGTGGATCGCGACCTTCCATGACCAGTGGTGCCCACTGCTCGATCTGCTTGTGATCGGTAGAGAACTTCATGCCCTGGAACAGCGCCGTTTTCTGCAACGCCGCATAGCGTTTGGTCAGGAAGTCGACGTTGTCGCCCCAGACGAAGCTCATGTGTGGCGTTGAGTTAATGAAAGAGCGCGGATCGTGCATTACGCCCTCTTTAACCTGTGAGCTCCAGAACTGGCGAGAAATCATGAACGCTTCGTTAATTTCCAGCGCTTTAGAGACGTCGATAGAACCGTCTTTACGCTCAGGCGTATAGTTCAGTTCCATGTTGGCAGAGTGACCTGTACCGGCATTGTTCCAGCCGTTAGAGGATTCCAGTGCCACGCCATCCAGCTTCTCAACCATGATCTGTTTCCAGCCAGGCTGCAGCTCTTCCAGCATGGTGCCCATTGAGGCGCTCATAATGCCGCCGCCAATTAACAGGACGTCAGTTTTTTCTGGTGAGGTTTCAGCGTGAAGGGCTGAAGAAACTAACAAGGCCGCGAGGGAAAGAGTGGGAATAACTTTCTTTGAATTCATCATTTTAATCTACAGCTCAGACGGTACTGGTTAAAAAAAGTCCTCAAAGTTTAAAATAATGTTATTTGTGAGTTAATGTGAAAATAGTTATAAAATTAAAAATAGCAATTTAGCCTTATTTTAATTACAAAAGGCTTACTGAATTGCTCACATATTTTAACCACACATTAAGGGTGTCCTTTGAATTATACAATCCCCTAACACAAATATTGTTTGAGTGCGACTGCCCACGCGCAGGCCGCTAAAACTGTACTGATGCGGTGAGTTAGCGTATGTTTCCTGGCGATCTCCCATCCGTGCTGGACATTCATGAAAAGCCAAACACAGAATCGATATGCCGTGCCGAAACGACCAATGAAACTCAGTACTCTGACCACCCTGATGATGACCGCCGTTATCATCACGGTATTGGTCGCTGTCCATGTGCTCTATTTCGTTCAGATTGATAACTTTGCTCAGTCGCATCTCAAAGACAAGGCGATGGCAGTGGCTCGCACGCTGGCAGACACGCCTGAAGTTCAGCGTGGTTTGTTGTTGCCGGACGGCAGCAGTCAGATTCAGCCGCTGGCTGAAGCGGCCCGCAAGCGTAACGGTCTCCTGTTCGTGGTGGTCACGGATATGCAGGGTATTCGCTTTTCACATCCCAATGCGGCGGTGATTGGCAAACACTTTGTCGGCAATGATATCTATCCCACGCTGGACGGACGGGAAAATGTCGCCGTCAATCATGGCGTACTGGTGGAGGCACTGCGGGTATTTACGCCCGTTTATAACGCACAGCATCAGCAGATTGGCGTCGTGGCGATCGGCATCGCACTGAATGATGTGGCGGCCCAGATTGCTAAAAGCCGCTGGAATATCGTCTGGACAGTCCTGTTTGGTGGTCTGGCAGGCCTGCTGGGTATGCTTATTCTGGTCAGGCGACTAAAAACCATCTTATTGGGGCTGGAGCCGCACGAAATTTCCAGCCTGTTTGAGCAGCGTCAGGCCATTCTGAATTCAATTAAAGAGGGTGTGATTGCAGTAGACGATCAGTCGCGCGTCAGCCTGATCAACCACGCGGCTCAGCAGTTGTTACATGAGACGACCCGCAAGATGCCGTCAAGCGGCGATTTGATTGCAGAAGAGAGTGTGATGCATCGTCATCAGCAGGATGCACTGCATGCAGGTAAAGCCTGGTACGACCAGGAGTTGACGCTCGGTAACCGGATCCTGATCAGCAACACCGTGCCTGTTCGCAGTCGCGACCGCATAATTGGCGCGGTGACTACCTTCAGGGACAAGACGGAGATTAGCCAGCTGATGCAGCGGCTGGACGGCATGGTAAACTATGTGGATGCATTACGTGAGCGGTCCCATGAGTTCATGAACAAGCTGCATGTGATTCTGGGCCTGCTGCACATGAAAAATTATGCGCAGATGGAAGAGTACATCCTGAAAACGGCTAACGCCTATCAGACTGAAATCGGTTCACTGCTGCAAAAGATTAAGTCGCCGATCATTGCCGGCTTCCTGCTCAGTAAAATCAACCGGGTGACCGATGAAGGCCATCAGCTGATTATTGATGAAGCGAGTTTTCTGCCTGACTGCGGCAGCGAGGAGCAGAACGCGGTTCTGATTACCGTACTGGGCAATTTAATTGAAAACTCGCTCGAGGCGCTGGACCCGGAAACTGAAGGGGAAATTCACCTCATGCTGCACTATCAGAACGGCTGGCTGGCCTGCGAAGTGAGTGATGATGGGCCGGGCATTGACGGCAACCAGCTCAGCACCATTTTTGAGCGCGGTGTTTCATCAAAAGGCGACGATCGTGGTGTCGGATTATTTCTGGTGAAGCAGCAGACCGAAAGCCTGGGCGGCAACGTCAGTGTCGAATCGGAACCGGGTGTATTTACCCAATTCTTGGTACAACTTCCGTGGGAGAGAGGAATGATTACCCAATGATCAATGTGTTAGTTGTCGACGATGATGCGATGGTAGCCGAACTTAATCGCTGCTATATCGGGCAGATCCCAGGCTTCATGTGCTGTGGCACCGCCTCGACCTTACAGCAGGCAAAAGAGCGGCTGGCTCAGGACGAGCCACAGGTTGATTTAATCCTGCTGGATATTTATATGCAGCAGGAAAACGGCCTCGACCTGCTCCCGGAACTGCGCAGTGCCGGACGTCCGGTCGATGTGATTATCATCTCGTCAGCCGCCGATGCCGCCACCATCAAAACCTCGCTCAACTATGGCGTAGTGGATTATCTGATCAAGCCGTTTCAGTTTGCCCGCTTTGAAGAGGCGCTGACCGGCTGGCGACAGAAAAAATCGCTGATGGATAACCACCAGTTCTATCAGCAGTCGGACGTTGATCAGCTGTTGCATGGAAATCCGCCAGGCGCCAGCGAGCAGAAACGCCTGCCGAAAGGATTAACGCCGCAGACGCTGCGCACACTCTGTCTGTGGATCGATTCGCATCCTGGCACCGAGTTCTCTACCGATGAGCTGGCAACGGAAGTGAATATCTCTCGCGTCTCCTGCCGCAAATACCTGATTTGGCTGGCGCAGATTAATATTCTGTTCACCAGTATTCACTATGGTGTCACGGGCCGTCCGGTTTACCGCTACCGCCTGCAGCCGGAGTATCACACCTTACTCAAACAGTACTGTCAGTGAACCAGCCGGTACCCGGTGTCCAGTAACTGAAACGAAAAGTGACGTTGTGACGAGCAGATGATCTGCCTGTCACGGGTCACAAAGATCGCTTCAATGCCCGGTTTATCTGCCAGGCAGGCCATGCCCTTTTCGACACCTAAGCCATAGAGCAGTGTCGTGTAGATGTCACCATCCAGTGATCGATCAGAGATCACCGTGACGCTCATCAGCTCGGTATCCAGTGGATATCCGCTGTGCGGATTGAGGATGTGGTGATAACAGATGCCATCCAGCTCGAAATAGCGCTCATAGACACCCGACGTCACCACCGAGCGGTTGTTCACGCCAATCACGCCAATCAGCTCATCGGCCTCACCAAAAGGTTTTTTCAGGCCAATTGCCCAGCCCGCCTCTTCGGGCGGCGCGCCCACCGTCTGCACGTTCCCGCCCAGATTAATCAGCGCACTGCTAACCTGCTGCTGGCGCAAAAACGCCTGTACTACGTCGGCAATATAGCCCTTGGCGATGGCGCCCAGATCAATCTCCATTCCCGGCCGGGCCAGCATGACACTGCGACTTGTGGCATCAAGGATGACGTCATGGGGATTCGTCAGCGCCATGCGCATCTGAAGGTCGGTTTCTGACGGGACGCTGTGTCCCTGAAAACCGATTTTCCAGCACTTCACCAGCGGCCCGATAGCAAGATTAAACAGGCTGTCCGGCAGCAGGCTGACGGCATGTGCGCAGGCGATCAAATCAAAGACTGGCTGGCTGACGACCACAGGATGCTGACCGGCCGCGTGATTAACGGCCATCACTTCAGACGCCGCGCGATTCACCGTGAAAAGGTTCTCCTGCTGTTTGATCAGGCGGAAAACCTGAGCGGCCAGCGTCTGGTTGTCTTCGAAGAGCTTCAGCAGAATGGGCGAACCCATTAAAACAGCGGAGTAAGCATAGACACGCGCATCAGTTAACATAGGCGACTCTGCTTTGAATAGGAAAAGACCGGCACCCGCAGGTGCGGATGCCGGAGACTGCCGTTAACGTCGGGCGTAAGCGGCGGCGTTACCACCCGCCAGAATACCGAAGATGATGATATCTGCCACGGCGTTACCGCCGATACGGTTCGCGCCGTGGATGCCGCCAACCACTTCACCACACGCCCAGGCACCGTTGATCACCTGCTTCTGGCTGTCCAGCACCGCTGTAGTGGTGTCGATAGTGACGCCGCCCATGGTGTGGTGGACGCCCGGAGCAACACGAATCGCGTAGAACGGCGCTTCACTCAGCGGATGACGCAGCGCGGTCTGACGACCAAAGTCTTCATCCTTCTGCATAATGACGAAGTTGTTGTAACGGGCCAGCGTTGCTTCCAGGGTGTGATGCTCACTCATGTTGAGTTTCACCGCCAGTTCTGCCACGGTTGGCGCGCTGATCACAAAACCTTTCGCGATATATTCGTCAGCCGCTTTGTTGTTCATACGCACCTGCTCATCAAACACAATCCAGGCACTCTTTTCTGGCAGCGCGATGATTTGTGCGGAAACTTTGTCGCGGGTTTCCATTTCGTTGTAGAAACGTTCGCCCGCCTGGCTGACCAGGATGGCGCCGCCGCCGCGAATGGATTCGGAGACAAGATAAGAGGTGGTCTGCTCAACCGTTGGGTGAATCTGGATTTCACCCATATCCACGGTGCCGGCACCAATTTTTTCCAGCATCGTAATACCGCTGCCGGTGGCGCCTTTATGGTTGGTCGTCACGAAGCCATCGAGTTCAGGACGGTATTTCACCACCAGCTCACGGTTAGCACTGAATCCTCCGGTCGCCACAATCACGCTTTTGGCGTTCAGAATACGGCTGTCGTTGTACTCATCAACCACTTTCACGCCCGCGACTGCGCCATTTTCGTAGAGAATCTCGGCAACGGAGGTTTCCAGCAGGACTTCAATGTTGCGGCTGTTGATATTTTTTACCAGGCCGCTAATCAGGAACCCACCCACCGCTGAGCGGTCAGCCGGACGGTGCGTACGGTCGATGCTCATCCCGCCGGTAATAGTGATGTCGTTAAGCTCAATGCCTTTATCCGCCAGCCACTCAATTGCTTCAGGTGCCAGGTCAACAAACTCACGCAACAGCACCGGATTGTTTTTGAACTGACCGCCTTTCAGCGTCTCTTCATAGAACAACTCTTTGCTGTCTTCAATGCCTTTGAGTTTCTGGAAGCGGGTTTCAGCGGCGTTCATGCCTACTGACGCTTTAATTGTGTTGCCGCCAATGGTCGGCATCTTCTCGATGATCACCACGCGTGCGCCTTCATCGTGCGCCTGAATCGCCGCCGCCAGACCGGCACCGCCGCTACCCACAATCACCACATCATAATTCTGTGGTGCGTTAGGGTTACCGCCTTCCTCGATCACGTGTTCCTTACTGGAGGTGGTCATCGCGCGTGAAACCGCTTTTTTAAGCGCCTCACTCTGAGTGGTTGCACCGGTAATCGCATCAACGTGTGGGCTGTTCGCCACCAGAATGCGGCTACGCAGGCTTTCAAAGGTGGTGGTGAAGTCCACATCCAGCGTGTCATCCGGCACCAGCGAGATGTCGGTGATACGGTCGGTATCCAGCGTGACGTTGATTTTCAGCTTCAGCGCTTCGGCTTCAACTTTTTCCTGATAGACGCCCGCTTTGTATTTACGGCCTGATTCGCTGGTGTCGCGGATCATCGCATCGACCAGCGAGAAGCGCCACAGCGGTTCAGGGATCTGCAGCTCTTCGCGTTTGTTGCTGTCGATGTAGAGCTCAAGGTGTTCATTGTTGATGATGCGATCGGTCCAGTTCGGATAGGCGATACAGGCTTTACCAATCGCGACCAGATCGTAACCCTTCTCCAGCGCCAGCTCCGCATCCGCTTTGTTCACCACGCCGCCGACACCGATTACCGGCACTTTTGCCAGCTCAGGTGAGCGCATCGCGACGAATTTCTCAATCAGCGGCGTCGGGTCCTGAGTATCGACAATCGACGGACGCAGCAGCTGGCCGACAGAGAAGTGAACGTAATCGAGTCCACGCGCGGCCAGTTTTTCCAGCAGATAAAGCGTGTCATCAAAACGGATGCCGGGGACTTCGATCTCTTCCGGCGAGAAGCGATAGCCGATAATGAACGAGTTATGCGCGAAGCGCTCCGCCATCTTATGGGTGATTTCCAGCACTTCCAGCGGGAAACGCGCGCGGTTATCGCGGCTGCCGCCCCACTTGTCATCGCGCTGGTTAGAGTTGGGTGAATAGAACTGCTGAATCAGGTAAGTGTTGGCACCATGAATTTCGACACCGTCGAAACCGGCCTTGATGGCGCGGTTTACTGCGTCACCAAATTTGGTGATCATGGTATCGACCTCTTCAGCGCTCAGCGCGAGAGGCTGCGTTGCCCCTTCACGAGGCGCCGCGATGGCGCTGGGCGCAACCGGTGTTTTTCCGCCAATCAGTTCTGGCTCAACCATACGGCCGCCGTGATAGATCTGCAGAATGGCGGTTGAGCCTTCAGATTTAATTGCGTCCGCAATACGTTTGAGTCCGGGAATTTTATTGTCGCTGTCGATAGCAATGGCACCTGGAAATGCCGGGCCACGGTTATCAATAAAACAGCACTCTACAATCACCGTACCGATGCTACCCGCGCGGGCGCGATAGTACTCGACCAGCTCGCTGGTGACCGTGCCGTCGTAAAAACCGGTACAGGTGGTCATCGGAGCCATGACCAGCCGGTTTTTTAAAACAGCGCCATTGGGCAGGGTAAGTGGATTAAGAAGGGGAGTGAGAGATTTCATTGCGATAAACTCCAAAATTTAAAAAGTCTGGAAATTTTTAGCGGACGCAAATTATCGCTTAATTAAGTGGTCCGATGTCATAACGTTAATATACTCTTTTCTTTGCTTTCTTAAGCGATAACTTTACTTTTATAACTTTTAAACGATTTTTATTTTTTATTTGCCGGGAGAGTAAAACGAAGTTATATTAATTGTTAACTATCAGTTACCAAAAATCAACCATTCATTTACACAACAAATAAGTTAATTAAAATCATAGCGTTATGGAAAAAACATTTGCTTTACAGAGTCATTTTGTTGTTGATCAGCTTCACAGAGTCGTCAAATCCCTGACGCAGTAAAAATAAATTAATAATAAATGTTAAAAAACGGGAATAATGAATTAATTTCTTTGATCTGGATCAAAATTCTTATTTCTGGAAATCGCATTATATTTACATGGATTTAAAAGCGCTGCTCATTATCACAGCAGCAGATTAAAAAAAATCAGTGCATCGCGGTTTATTCACACTATTAAGAATATAAAAGAAAGTCATCAGTGAAGGTCCGGGGCGCAAATCGCATTCTTATTAACTTGCAGATAAAACACTATGAAAACACTCTCAGCTGTTACTGAACCCCCAAAAGCCGATCCTTTGGCGGCGGGTAAAAAGAAAGCTATCATGCTGGCGCTGCCGGTAATCGTTGCCGTACTGCTGTTGCTTGTTCCCACCCCAGCCGGACTCGAACCCTACGCCTGGCACTTTTTCGCCATTTTCGTGGGCGTGATTGTCGGGTTGATTTTTGAGCCTCTGCCAGGTGCCGTGATCGGTCTGACTGGCGTGGTGGTCATCGCGCTGTTCAGCCAGTTTCTGCTCTTCAGCCCGGCTGAACTGGCTAACCCGAAATTTAAAGTCGCCAGTGAGTCCTTTAAGTGGGCGGTCAGCGGTTTTGGCAACTCTACAGTCTGGCTCATCTTCGGTGCCTTTATGTTCGCCGCAGGTTATGACAAAACGCAGTTCGGGCGTCGCCTTGCGCTGATTCTGGTGAAATATCTGGGTCGCCGGAGCCTGACGCTGGGTTATGCCATCACCTTTGCTGACCTGTTACTGGCACCCTTTACCCCGTCAAACACCGCGCGCAGTGGCGGCACGATTTACCCGATTATTGCTAACCTGCCGCCGCTGTATGGTTCTAAGCCTAATGACCCAAGCGCCCGTAAAATCGGCTCTTACCTGATGTGGGTCGCGATTACCGCAGCCTGTATCACCAGTTCAATGTTCCTCTCTGCACTGGCTCCTAACCTGCTGGCGCTGGCGCTGGTGAAAAGCATCATCGGTTTTGATATTTCATGGGGCATGTGGTTCCTGGCCTTCCTGCCACTGGGCTTGCTGCTGATTCTGACCATGCCGCTACTGGCTTACTGGTTCTACCCACCTGAAGTCAAAATCAACGATGAAGTGCCAAAATGGGCTATTGCTGAACTGGAAAAACTGGGCCGACTGACGCGCAACGAAATCCTGCTGCTGGTGTTTGTGGTCTGTGCCCTGCTGATGTGGATTTTCGCCACCTCGTGGATTGAGCCTGCGATGGCGGCGTTACTGGTTGTCGTGCTGATGCTGTGGACCGGCGTCCTGAACTGGAACGACATCACCAGTAATAAACCGGCCTGGAACACCTTTGCCTGGTTCGCGACCCTGGTTGCGCTGGCGGATGGCCTGGCCCGTGTCGGATTCATCACCTGGTTAGGTAAAGAGGGTGGCATGCTACTGCAGGGTTATGACCCGCAGGTTTCAGCCGTGGTGCTGTTGATCGCCTTCTTCCTGCTGCACTACCTCTTTGCCAGCACCACCGCGCACACTACCGCGCTGTTACCGGCCATGCTGACCATCGCAGCATCAATCCCAGGCATCAATATGCCCGTCTTCTGCCTGATGCTGTGTACCTCTCTGGGTGTGATGGGCATCATCACGCCATACGGCACTGGCCCAAGTCCGATTTACTACGGTAGCGGCTATCTGCCTACCAAAGATTACTGGCGTCTGGGTACTATCTTCGGTGCCATCTTCTTAGGTTCGATGATGCTGATTGCTTATCCGTGGATGGTGTGGATGTTCTGACGGATACAACATGCAGATCAACGCGTTATAAGATACCATTCCAGCACTTCCTCACCGCACCTACGGTGAGGAAGCATAATAAACGATTAATTCGCCTATGATGTTGTGCCCCGCAGCCTGCACGCGGAGGTTCAGCCGGTCATTAAGTGAGAAAAAATGTCGAACAAACCTTTTGTCTATCAGAACCCTTTTCCGCTGTCCCACGAAGATACTGAATACTATTTGCTGAGTCGCGAGCATGTCTCCGTCGCCGAGTTTGAGGGTCAGGAGATCCTGAAAGTTGACCCGCAGGCACTGACGCTGCTGAGTCAGCAGGCCTTCCACGACGCTTCTTTCATGCTGCGTCCGGCCCACCAGCAGCAGGTTGCCTCCATCCTTGATGACCCGGAAGCCAGCGACAATGACAAATATGTGGCTCTGCAGTTTTTAAGAAACTCTGAAATTGCTGCCAAAGGCGTGCTGCCTACCTGTCAGGATACCGGCACCGCGATCATCATGGGCAAAAAGGGCCAGCGCGTCTGGACCGGCGGTGGCGATGAAGCCGCGCTGTCACTAGGTATCTACAACACTTATATTGAAGATAACCTGCGCTATTCACAGAATGCCGCGCTGGATATGTATAAAGAGGTGAATACCGGCACTAACCTTCCTGCGCAGATCGACCTCTACAGCGTTGATGGCGATGAGTACAAGTTCCTCTGTATCGCTAAAGGCGGCGGCTCCGCCAACAAAACTTATCTCTATCAGGAAACCAAAGCGCTGCTGAGCCCAGGCAAACTGAAAAATTACCTGGTGGACAAAATGCGTACCCTCGGCACCGCTGCCTGCCCGCCATACCATATCGCGTTTGTTATCGGCGGCACCTCGGCAGAGAGCACACTGAAAACCGTGAAGCTCGCCTCAACGCACTACTACGATGGCTTACCGACCGAAGGCAACGAGCATGGTCAGGCATTTCGTGATGTGCAGCTCGAGCAGGAACTGCTGAAAGCAGCGCAGGACCTTGGCCTTGGTGCGCAGTTTGGTGGCAAGTACTTCGCCCACGACATCCGCGTGGTGCGTCTGCCGCGTCACGGCGCGTCCTGCCCGATCGGCATGGGCGTTTCTTGCTCGGCTGACCGCAATATCAAAGCGAAGATTAACCGCGAAGGTATCTGGATTGAGAAGCTGGAATCAAATCCAGGCCGTCTGATTCCGGAAGCGCTGCGTCAGCAGGGCGAAGGTGAAGTGTTGCAGGTGAATCTTAACCGTCCAATGGAAGAGATTCTGGCCCAGCTCTCCGCGTATCCGGTTTCTACCCGCCTCTCACTGACCGGCACCATTATCGTGGCGCGTGATATCGCACATGCCAAACTCAAAGAGCGCATCGATAATGGCGAAGGATTGCCGCAGTACATCAAAGATCACCCGGTCTATTACGCTGGTCCGGCTAAAACGCCTGAAGGTTATGCGTCCGGTTCACTCGGACCGACGACAGCCGGACGCATGGATTCCTATGTGGACTTGCTGCAAGCCCACGGCGGCAGCAAAATCATGCTGGCAAAAGGTAACCGCAGTCAGCAGGTGACGGATGCCTGCCATAAACATGGCGGCTTTTACCTGGGCAGCATCGGTGGTCCGGCCGCGGTGCTGGCGCAGCAGAGCATCAAGAGTCTGGAATGCGTGGAGTATCCTGAGCTGGGAATGGAAGCGATCTGGAAAATCGAGGTGGAGAATTTCCCTGCCTTTATTCTGGTCGATGATAAAGGTAATGACTTCTTCCAGCACATTGAGCGCGCGCACTGCGCTAAATGCGTGAAGTAATACCTGCGTCAGCTAAGCCAAAAGCCCCGGATTCGGGGCTTTTTTGTTGATAAAGTAAGGGCTATTGGCTGTCAGAGAGTCTGCGCAGGGTGCACGGTCAGAGGTGGAAAGCGTCCCTTACCAGGGACGGTGCGGGCCGAGCGTGTCACGGATGACGGCTTTTGCGTCTTTCCGAACTGACCGCGTTCCCTGAGCAGGCTCGATCCAGCAACAACCCTATCTTTCTATCCCCGCTGCAACCGCTGCAACGCCACATCAATCTGCACATCACCCTGGGTGAGTTCGATTATCTGATATTTGATCGCCGGATTCTCAATCAACCCGACCAGCGTCGCCGCCACATCTTCACGCGGGATTTCCCCATAAGGAATAGCGAGATCAGCATGCACCCGCCCTGTCCCGGCTTCATCGGTCAGCGTTCCCGGCCGCAGGATCACCCACTCCAGCTTACTCGCCACCAGCACGGCATCCGCCAGACGTTTCACCCGCATGTAATTCTCAAAACCCTCTGATGGCGTTTTACCACGGCCTGCATCCGGAAACGCCGAGACCAGCAGGAAGCGCGAGACACCCGCCTGCTCTGCTGCAGCTACCGCCAGCTTCAACCCTTCACCGTCAATGGCATTGGTTAACTCGATCCCGGCTCCGCCCGCACCCGCGGTGAAAACAACCACTTCGTGACCCGTCATTAAACCGGACAGTGCCGTCACGCTGAGTTGCTGAATATCACCCGCAACAGGCTTCGCGCCTGCGGCCTGAAGAGTTTCAGCCTGTTCCGGTTTACGGTGCAGCGCCGTGACCGCATGGTTTCTGCTGCTCAGTTGACGCGTCAGCTTTTGGCCAACCTTGCCCGCCGCCCCGATAATGAAACATGTTGTCATCGATCTGCTCCTCCATTCACTGATTCAGTGCCTGAGTATAGTCTCTGCCAGAAACGAAACAGGCGCCTGATGCGGCGCCTGCTGGGTTAGTCCGGAATCACTTTTTCCGCTTTCAGCTTATCAAACAGCTGAGTAAAGGAGTCGAGCGTGCTGCGATAGCCGGTAAAGCCCGCTTTGCGGCTCTTACTCATATCAGTAAAAGCTTCCATCGGACGGCCCAGGTCTGCATCGGTGTGCCACCATGAAGCCAGCTTAGTCACATCTGCCTCACGCAACTGATTCTGCTCTGCAATCGCCTGCCATGCACTGGCGGCTTCCTGCATACGATTTTCCAGCGGCATCATCTGCGCCGGGTACTCCGCAGCTTCAATACCGAAATAGTCTGCCAGTTTTGGCCACATCCAGTTCCAGCGGAAAACGTCACCGTTTACGGCATTGAAATCCTCATTTGCGCCATTTGGTGAAGTGGCAGCCCAGTGCAGCTGCTCAGCCAGCAGGCCCGCATCGGTCATATCAACAATGCCGTTCCACTGCTCAGGCGAGCCTGGGAAGATAAAGGGCCAGCCCTTCTCTTTGCACAGCGTCGCGTAAACCGCCAGCGTCTGCCCCATATTCATCGCGTTACCTACGGCATGACCGATGATGGTATGCGGACGGTGAACACTCCAGCGATAGTCATACTTCTCAGCGCCCGCGAACACTTCATCTTCCTGCGCGTAATAGAAGTTATCGACTGGCTGACGACCCTGCTCTTCGCGGAACGGCGTCACCGGCACCGCCCCTTTGCCGTAAGCTTCAAACGGACCCAGATAATGCTTTAGACCGGTAACCAGTGCCACGTGTGAACCCTTCAGGCGATCGCCGAGTGCTTCAATCACATTGCGCACCATGCCGCCATTAACGCGGATGTTCTCTTTCTCATTTTCCTGACGCGCCCAGACGCTGAAGAAAAGCGCATCCGGTTTTACCTCTTTCAGTGCGTCACGAACGGCGTCAGCGTCGGTCAGATCGGCTGTCAGACTGGCTGCGCCTTCAGGAACCGCACCGCGTCCGCGTGAAAGACCGGTGACCTGCCAGCCTTCTGTTTGTAATTTCTCTGCCAGTGCGCGACCAATAACACCGCTGATGCCAACAATCAAAGCGTGCTTTTTCATTTGATTTCTCCTCGTTTTGCGTAATTCTAAGCCTAATAGAGAATTCAGTTCTTATCTCTGGCATTTATTCACAGCATTCTTAACCTGAGTTCATCAATCAATGCACGATCATCGCCTCAAAGATATTCTGCCGTTTGTTGCCAGCGTCGAGTGCGGCAGCTTTACCGCCGCGGCTGAGCGGCTGCATGTGACCGGTTCGGCAGTCAGTAAAAGCGTCAGCCGCCTGGAGACGCGACTGGGCTCGCGGCTGCTGGAACGCACCACGCGAAGCCTGCACCTCACCGACGCGGGCAGCGCCTATTATCAGACCTGCCTGCGCATCCTGGAGGATCTGGCCGAAGCCGAGGCAGTGCTGGCGGCGCAGCGCATCATTCCGTCCGGTCGTCTGCGTCTGGCGGTGCCCACGACCTATGGCCGTCTCAACGTCATGCCGCTCTTGATGCCATTTTGCCAGCAGCACCCGGAACTGGCGCTGAGCCTGAGTTTGTCCGATCGCTTTGTGGACCTGTTTGAGGAAGGCGTGGATGTGGCAGTACGGATCGGCGGTGCGCCTGACCTCCCTGCGTCCCTGGGATGGCGCAATATGGGCCGCGAGCAGATGCAGTTCTGTGCCTCTCCTGCTTATCTGGACCGTGAAGGTCGTCCGGAGAATGAGGCGGCGCTGCTGAATCATCCCGCCATCCTTTATGAGCGCGTGGATGGCTCGACCAAACCCTGGCTGTTCACCACTGAAGATGGTCAGCCACACTGGCGCGAGGTGCCGTTCAGGCTGGCAGTGGGCGACGTTGATGCGCAACTGCAGGCGGTCATCGCCGGACTGGGTGTGGCCCAGATGCCTTCATGGCTGATTCAGCGCGCCGTGGCAGCCGGCGAACTGGAGATTATCCTGCCGCAGTTACAACCTGACGGGCTGACGCTAAGCGTGGTATGGCCACGGCGTAAACAGTTTCTGCCAAAAGTAGACGCGCTGTTATCCGCATTAAATGCACTCACCATCCGCTAACCTCAACATTCCCCTTTCTTCTGGTCAGGATATTTCATCCTGACCCTGATTCGTCACACTCTGCTTTCCCGAAATTATTCCCATTTCGCCCTGACAAAAACATCGCTTTTTTATTAACGTGAATATTAAACCTCTTTAATCTAACGATTTTTATTACGCCCTGATGGAATCCAATCAAAATAAAAAAGGCGAAAGGGTTGAGCTCACATAATGAAAACTAAGTTTCAAATATAATTTAACCCGAAATAAAAATATCAGTAGGGTGATGGCTTCTTCATGTTCTGACGTTTTGTCTTTGCCGTAATGACCAGGAGTATTCATGGAAAAAGAACTTTATATTTCGTCGAACCCGGCCTCCGGTCCCAATAGCGCCACCCGCACCGAGCCTTTTGTAAAGATTATTGCGTTGGTTGCCACTTTAGGTGGGTTGCTATTTGGTTATGACACCGGTGTGGTCTCGGGTGCGCTGCTATTTATGCGTGGCGATCTGCATCTCACACCGTTTACAACGGGACTGGTGACCAGCTCCCTGCTGTTTGGCGCGGCCTTCGGCGCACTGGCGGCCGGCCATCTGGCAGATGGCCTGGGCAGACGACGCATTATCATCGCACTGGCGCTGATTTTTGCTCTGGGTGCGGTGGGATCAGCCCTGGCACCGGACGTCACCTGGATGATCGCCTCGCGTCTGTTCCTGGGCTTTGCCGTGGGCGGCGCGGCAGCCACCGTGCCGGTCTACATCGCGGAAATCGCACCCGCTAACAAACGCGGCCAGCTGGTTACCCTGCAGGAGCTGATGATTGTCAGCGGTCAGTTGCTGGCCTACATCTCAAACGCCACGTTTAACGACATCTGGGGCGGTGAAAACACCTGGCGCTGGATGCTCGCGCTATCGATTGTTCCCGCCGTTCTGCTCTGGATCGGCATGATATTTATGCCAGAAACCCCACGCTGGCACGTGATGAAAGGCCGCAGTCAGGCCGCCCGTGAGGTGCTGGAAAAGACCCGCGCCGCTGAAGATGTTGAGTGGGAACTGGAGGAGATTGAGGAAACCATCGAAGAGAACCGCCAGCGTGGCAAAGGCCGCCTGCGCGATCTTGCGACGCCCTGGCTGATGAAAATTTTCCTGCTGGGCGTGGGCATCGCCGCCATTCAGCAGCTGACCGGCGTCAATACCATCATGTATTACGCGCCGACCATGCTGACCGCTGCCGGACTGAGCAATGATGCGGCGCTGTTTGCCACCATCGCCAATGGCGTGATTTCGGTGGTGATGACGCTGGTCGGTATCTGGTTAATCGGCAAAGTGGGCCGTCGCCCGCTGGTGTTAATTGGCCAGATGGGCTGCACCTGCTGCCTTTTCTTTATCGGGCTGGTCTGCTGGCTGATGCCGGAATACCTCAATGGCACCGTCAATCTGCTGCGGGCGTATCTGGTGCTGGCGGGCATGCTGATGTTTCTGTGCTTTCAGCAGGGCGCGTTATCACCGGTGACCTGGTTACTGCTGTCAGAAATCTTCCCCGCCCGAATGCGCGGCATCTGTATGGGCGGCGCGGTCTTCTCACTGTGGATCGCTAATTTTGCCATCTCTATGGCCTTCCCGCTGTTATTAGCCGCGTTTGGTCTGGCTGGTGCCTTCTTCATATTCGCGGCCATCGGCATCGGCGGTTCTGTTTTTGTTGTGAAGTTTATTCCCGAAACCCGGGGAAGAAGTCTTGAGCAGGTCGAGCACTATTTCTATGCGCTTTATAACGGCAAAAAATAGTGCCTGCTGCGCAGTAAAAAATAACGGCCCGCGTCATGACGCTGACGACCCGATTGCTATTAACACCGACACCCTACGTTCAAGGAAATTGTTATGAGCCTGAATATTCCCAACGCGCGCTTTTGCATCAACCGTAAAATAGCGCCCAGCCTCACCCTTCCGCAATTTTTTAACCTCGTCAGCCAGCTGGGTATTCATAATGTCGAGCTGCGTAATGATATGCCCAGCGGACGCGTTACCGACGATCTCAGCGGTGACGACGTCAGGGCCCTGGCGCGTGAGTCAGGTATTCGTATTGTCACTATCAATGCGCTCTATCCGTTTAACCAGCTGAATGAAGAGGTACTACAGCGCGCCCGCCAGTTATTAAGCGATGCGCAGGCAGTTGGCGCGGAATCGCTGGTGCTCTGTCCGCTCAATGACGGTACGCCCATCAGCGCAGCCGATACCGTCGCTGCACTGAAAACCCTGGCACCGCTGTTCGCCGACGCAGGTATTCAGGGACTGGTAGAACCGCTGGGCTTTCCTCAGAGCTCACTACGTTCGGCAACTCAGGCGCAGACACTGATTCATGAAGCAGGCGTGCCGTTCAGATTACTGATCGATACCTTCCATCATCATCTGTTTGAGGATGCGGAACAGACTTTTGACCAGGAGATCGATATCGGTCAGATCGGGCTGGTGCACCTCTCCGGCGTCACTGACCCACGCCCGGTCAGCCAGCTCACCGACGAAGAGCGCATCATGCTCAGCGCGGACGACCGCCTGCACAGTAAGCAACAGGTTGAGCGGCTGGAGAAGATGGGCTACAGCGGCCTTTACGCTTTTGAACCTTTCTCATCGGTAATGAACAGCTGGCAGGAAGCGGACATCATCCGCGAAATACGCGACAGCATTCGTTTGTTAAATCACTCAGCTTAAGGGAATCATCATGACAATTAACATTGGTGTTATCGGCACCGGCGCAATCGGCCGCGAACATATCCGTCGTTGCAGCACAGTGTTACAGAATGCGCGCGTGGTGGCGCTCAACGACATCAACCGCGACAACTGCCAGCAGATTGTGAATGAGCTGACGCCGGAAGCACGCATTTATGACAATGCGCTGGATCTCATTAACGATCCGCTGGTGAATGCGGTGCTGGTCACCTCCTGGGGTCCGACACATGAAGCCTTTGTGCTGGCCTGTATCGAAGCGGGCAAAGCGGTGTTCTGCGAAAAACCGCTGGCGGTCACCGCTCAGGGCTGTATGAATATTGTTGAAGCGGAGATTCAGGCGGGACGGCAGCTGGTGCAGGTCGGCTTTATGCGCCCTTATGATAGCGGCTACCGTGCGCTAAAAGCGGTCATCGACAGCGGTGAGATTGGTGAACCGCTGATGCTGCATTGCGCACACCGTAATCCGGAAGTGGGTGACAGTTACACCACCGACATGGCAATCACCGATACGCTTATCCACGAACTCGATGTGCTGCGCTGGCTGCTGAATGATGACTACGCCAGCGTACAGGTGATCTTCCCACGCAAAACCCGCAAGGCATCGTCACATCTGCGCGATCCACAAATCGTGCTGCTGGAGACAGCCAAAGGCGCGCGTATTGATGTCGAAATCTTTGTGAACTGTGAATATGGCTACGACATTCAGTGTGAAGTGGTGGGTGAACGCGGCGTTGCCCGCCTGCCGGAGCCCGTTTCTGTGCAGACACGCAGCGCGGCAAAACTCTCGACTACCATTTTGACCGACTGGAAAAAACGCTTTATCGATGCCTATGACGTGGAGCTACAGGCGTTTATCAACAACGTCATCAGCGGTGAGATGACGGGTCCCTCGGCGTGGGATGGTTACGCGGCGGCAGTCGCGGCCGATGCCTGTGTCGCGGCACAAACCTCTGGCGAGATTGTGCCGGTTAAGATGTCGGTTAAACCGGCGTTTTATCGCTGATAAAAACAACGCATGGCGGAGTCCGCCGTGCGTTCATCTTTTCCCATAGTCAGCGGCGCGTCACGCGCGGGAAAACCCGCCGACAAACAGGCGTTGGCTGCTGGTTTATCATGGTGCAGTGATCACAATGGCCACGCGGCGGTTTTGCGCACGCCCTTGCGCGCTATTGTTGCTGGTAACCGGAGCACTCATCCCCAATCCACGCGTAACAATATTTCCACGGGGTATCGACGCACCTTCCGCCCACTGTGCCGCTACGGCATTCGCTCTTTTCAACGACAGCTGCTGGTTATAATCGGGTTTGCCATAATTGTCAGTGTGCCCATCGATGCGCACATGCTCAATACCGGTCGATGCCAGGTTTTTCGCCATCCCCTGAATATTACTTTTGCTTGAGGGAGTCAGTTCTGATTCGTTAACACCAAACAGGATTTTATCGGATAATCCCAACCCCCAGCCTTCACTATTCCGGGTAAATCCAGCACTTTTCATCGCGGCGATTTGTGCCTCACTAAAATGCTCTTTAGACTGACAACCCACCAAAGCCAGAGTCAGGAGCATCAGGGAAATATTCTTTTTCATATTCACGTCTCGTTCACGCCTTCATTAAACTTTATTTTTTCGCTTATTCTTATACATATTCATATCAGCACGTTCGAGGATCGATTCAACCGTATCACCCTGTTGTGACCACGCATATCCGATGGTCATTGAGGTTTTTATCGGCAAACCTTCTGCAATACTGATTTCCTCGCTGATGGCAGCATGAATGTTCTGCATGAGTTGCTTCAATTGCTCATCACGGGTCCGGCTGCTCACCAGCATGGCAAATTCATCTCCGCCTAATCTGGCAACCAGATCCTGTTCAGATGCCTGTGATAAAAGGCGCGATCCTATCGCTTTCAATACCTCATCCCCGGCGGCATGTCCCCAGTTATCATTAATGCTCTTAAAACGATCGCCATCGAGAAATAACAGCGCAAAGCGCTCATTGGCAGATTGCAGAGCGAGGAGTTGTGTCAGCCGGGCGGAAAATGCAGTGCGGTTGGCAAGGCCGGTCAGCGGGTCTTCCAGCGCTTTAGCGGCCAGCGAGCGATTATCACGCATAAGCGAAGCCTTCAGCGATTGCATTTCCTTAAGCAGTGAATTCAGATCGTCTGAAAAGAGCTGAAACTCTTTAATTGGGCCACCCTGGATTCGCAGTGAAAAATCACCAGAATGAATCACATAGTGAATTGAGCTGGTAATGGTGCGCAGTGTTGCAACCATACCCCGATGCAGAAATTCACTCAGCAGAAGCGAGATAACCAGCACACAAAGCATGCCGCTGCTAAGAATCATAAATGAGTAACGAAGGAAGTTTAACGCGCCGGTCACCGTGCCTTCCAGCGTCAACGTCCCGACGACAGCATCAGCATGAATGATATTGACGTTAAGCGGTTTGATATAAATCCACTCGCGCAGTAAGCGTGAATACCAACCCGACGGTTCCTGTTGTGCATTCCACTGAACCAGAACAATGTGATCACGGGTAACCAGCTTCGCGGAAGCGAACATGCCTTCATTGCCAAGCCGTTCAATTTTATTACGTGCGTCGTAGCTGTCGGCAAAAACGGTAGCCGCAGTTAGCGTAGTACTTAGCGTCGAACCGATTAACTCGAGATTTCGTTTCTCATATTTTTTAATAAACAGCAGCGACATTGATGAGAGTAATAACCAGCACAGCAGGAGTATCACTGCAGCGTTGATGGTGCTTATCTTACGCAGTTTATTGCGGATGGACGATTTATCATGTCTTAATTTATCAAATTTCATCTTATTCGCCTCCCTCGCGGGAGAGCAAAAGCACATCAGGACTCACCCTGACACCGCTTCTGGCAAGGGAATCGAGGTTAACGGAAAAATGCGTATGATTAGGCTGAAAAATCATGCAAAACGCGGCACCCACCGTACACTCCGTATTATTCTCCGCGAGGCTAAGAACGGCTCTTCCTGTAAAATGCTGCAGAGAGTCAACCTGCTGCTGGGGCGTCTGATCGCCGAAATAAACAGCATCGCATCGGTGCATACTGAAGTCGTTAACAGAAGCAAGATACACAACAGTAAATGTCGCGGTTGAAGACGCAGGATTTTCCGGTAAAGAGAGATGTCGCGCTGAAGATAAAACACATAATTCTGGTCGTTTCACACCCGGCCAGTGGGTGAAACTGATAATGCCACTGACAATGCGATTAGCTTTGCCATCCTGTATTTCGGCCCAGGCTAAATGAGGAATGACGATGAGCAGAAGAAACGTCAGGGCGATTGTGCAGATGTGTCGTAGCAGAAGCAGTACAGCGACATCGTGATGGGTTTGATATTTATCTATCATACTGCGTTCCAGTAATACTACACACGGCAGGAAACCTGAATAAACGTCGAAATGTTAGCACAGCAGCAGTTACAAATGTTAACAAGCTTCAATCACTATAATTTATAGCGGCCCTGATATTTATCTCAGCTTACACGCTCATTTGCGATTTTATCATCAGATTAAGCAAACCATCAGAAAAAGCGCAGCGTGACCTGCACGATTAAGCTTTTCCTTTGCCTCGTCTCTTCGTATCTGGCGTAAATATCGCGCATGTAATCAGTAAAAATAGGGTTTTAAAATGTCTTCTGTGCAGTGCATAAAAGCCCTGATACGCCGCGACAGATTGCGGCGGTGCGCGACCACAAATACGCGCTAAGCGGCTCGGGACGCAGATCGGGAAGCACTTCAACCAGTTCACCACAGCACACTCCCGCTCTGCTTTACTCTTCCAGAACTCTTCCAGACCTTGTCAGGCGCCTTTAACCTGCGTCGGTTTCCTGTGTGGGTTTTACATCAGAACAGCCTTATGCCTGGGCAATTTTCAACAATCGATGAATAATCGCCCGCTATTCTCAGACATAGCCCATCATTTTTAACAGCGCCTGCACCTGATTCATTGCCTCGCTGCGATGAGAGACGCCCAGTTTTTGGTAGAGATTACGGATATGCGTTTTGATGGTGGTGGATGCCACCGCCAGTTCCCCGGCGATTTGATCGTTGCTGTATCCTGAATAGATCAGGCCCAGCACCTGCCACTCACGCTGCGTCAGTGGACTGGTGCGGATCAGTTCCGGCACGTCAGGATGGTTGAGCAACCGGCTGACAAAACCTTCATCGAAATGGGCAAACTTATGTCGATGATATTTATTAATTTCAAGCAGGATGCGGCGGGCGCGGTGACTGTCCAGCTCATTCAGAGTATTTAGCTGAATCAGCTGCCGCAGTTGTTGCGCCATCATCTCGCCTTCAATGACAAAATGGCTGATAAATCCGGTGCTGCGTGCCAGTTTCAGCGCCTCAATCAGCACACGCTGCGCCTCCGCTTTGCGGTCAGTCTGCCAGTAGATCTGATTCAGCAGCAGCAGATTACGGTTTAAATCGCTCATCAGGCGCAGGGCACGGGCGTTCTCATTCAGTTCCTCCAGCACCACTTCTGCCTGGCTGACATCACCCAGCAGGATCTGTGCACGGGCAATGTTACGCCACTGTCCCTGCAGGAAATGATTGTTAGCGAAAGCGGGTTTGGGTGTCTGCCGCATCCAGTCGCGTGCGTTCTGGCTGTCGCCGGTCATCTGCCAGTAGATCACCCGAACCTTATCGGCATTGGCGATCCAGTCACTGTGCCAGTTGCCGTTGTTCAGCAGGTTTTCCAGACGGTTCAGGTAGCTGCGGGCGTTATCAATGTTGCCGCGCGCCAGTGAGCACTGTACCAGCAGTCCCAGACACTGAATCTGCTGTTGCGGCTGGTAACCGTTCAGCACGTTGATCCCTTCGCGCGCCGCCTGCTCTGCCTCTTCCAGTCGGCCCCAGGCCCATAACAGCTGAGCGCGAATGCGCAGCAGAAACTCATGCAGCGGGAACTGCGCCAGATGCTGCTCTTCCACCAGCACAAAGGCGCGGCTCTGGATCTCATAGGCGGCCTGCAAAAAGCCCTGAGCAAACAGAATCTCGCTCTGTTGAATCATGCTCCAGAGCGCGTAGTGCCAAACCTCATCGCGACGCGCCATCTGTTCGGTCTGACGCATCAGCTTGAGTGAATCATCTAACTCACCTTTGCAGTGCATCACTTCGCCATGTACTGAGGTCGCCACAATACGGCTGTAGTGACGGCTGGCTGGCAGGGTGTCGAGCGCCACTTTCGCCAGCCGCTCCGCTTCGTCGGTATTGCCATCGTTGATCGCCACCTGTGCGCGCAACGCATTAAATTCACCGCGCAGAGCGGCATCAATCTCGCAGCGGCTGGCCTGTTCAAAACGTGCCAGCAGACTATCGACTTCAGAAAAGCGATGCTGGGTCTGCATCAGCCACGCCTGCAGCAGCACCAGCATAGGATTCTCCAGCATCATCTCCCACGGCAGCGCTTTCAGGGAGTTCTCCAGTAACGGCAGTTCGCTCTGATTAAACAGCGTCCAGGCGTGCTTCAGCAGCACATCCCGCAGCATGCTCGCGTCACCGGAGGCGAGCGAGTGGTGAATCGCCTCGCCAGGAAACCCCTGCGCCATCCAGCCTTCAGCCGCAGCCCGATGCAGCGCAGGCAGCTCTGCGGCCAGCTCCCACTGACAGCGCTGACGCAGAAAGTTCCCAAACAGCGGATGGTAGCTGAACCAGCAGCCGGAATCGTCCATGCGCTGCAGAAATAACCCCTGACGTTCAATCTCCTCCAGCCGCATCTGGCCGTTATCTTCGTGGGTTACGCAGGCTATCAGCTCATCGTTCATTGAACGCAGCAGCGCAGTTTTGAGTAAGAAATGGCGGGTGGAGAGATCGACATTATCCAGCACCTCTTCCACCAGATAGTCAGAGAGATGGCTGGCATTAATACCTGAAAGCCGCCGGGCTGAATGCTGCGCAGAGCTGGCACCCTGTCGTGCCGACAGCACAATCAGTTGCAGTGCCGTCGCCCAGCCTGCGACATCATCACAAAGGCGGCTGCTCTCTTCGCTTTCCAGCGGCGCCGACAGACGGCAGTCAAAGAACTGGCGCGCTTCCTGATGTGTAAATGCGAGCTGCTGGCTGCCCAGTTCAATCAGTTGCTCACGCACCCGCAGGTTAGCGATACCCAGCTGCGGCAGGTTACGCGACATCAGAATCAGCGTCAGATTCTCCGGCTGATGACGCAGGAAAAAGCGCATCGCGTCATGAATAACCGGATTGGTGATGAGATGGTAGTCATCAACAATCAGCCACAACGGCTGCTGCCACTCCACCAGTTCGATAAAAAGCTGAGAAAACAGTGCATTGAGATTCACATATTGCCGCTTCTGCGCCAGCAGCTCAGTGCGGGGACAGCCGCCATGTGTGGCCTGTTGCAATGCAGCTATCAGGTAATCGACAAAGCGTTCCGCCTGATTGTCGCCCTCGTCCAGAGATACCCAGCCCAGATCGCGCTTTCCCGCCGCCCACTGAGATACCAGTGTGGTTTTGCCGTAACCTGCCGGACTGGTGACCAGGACCAGCCGATAGTTACCGGCAGCGGTGAGCTTTTGCAGCAATCTTTCACGGATGACGGTGCCTTCAAGACGGACCGGGCGGCTGAGTTTGGCGGGTATTAACATGGGCGCGCGTTTCTCCATTCGTCGAGCGCATCATTATTTTACGCTTCGTAATTATTCCTTACACAGGTTCAGCATTTCGTCTGATGAATGCAAGCAAACCCATTAACTAAACTTTACAAAAGCGTGCGCAATCACACTCCTGCGTCGATTTAGGAATAGCCTCATTCTCTCCACCCTCCCTATCCTCCTGCCCTAATCCTTTTCGGGAGGATGAGTGATGATTTCCGCCCGGGCACACTGTGACCACATTGACCCACTTTCTTTTTTTCAGGACATCAATCATGACACAGCCCGATTTTAACCCGACTCAGTTTACTGCTGCCCTGACCCGTCAGTGGCAGCGTTTTGGCCTGCACGACGCGCAGGAGATGAACCCGGCGCAGTGGTGGCAGGCCCTCAGCGGTGCACTGGCCGATATGCTGGCGGCGCAGCCAGCTCGCCCGGCTACAACTGAACTGCGCCATGTTAACTATCTGTCGATGGAGTTTTTGATGGGTCGCCTGACCGGCAACAATCTGCTGAATCTGGGCTGGTATGACGCGGTGAATGATGCGCTGGCCGCCTGGAATGTCTCACTCACCGACGTGCTGGAAAACGAAACCGATCCTGCGCTGGGCAATGGCGGTCTGGGTCGCCTGGCGGCCTGTTTTCTGGATTCCATGGCAAATGTGGGTCAGCCTGCGACGGGCTATGGTCTGAACTATCAATATGGTCTTTTCCGCCAGCGTTTCGAACAGGGCGCGCAGATTGAAGGGCCGGATGACTGGCAGCGCGATCGCTATCCGTGGTTTAACCATAACGCCGCGCTGAACGTGCGCGTCGGTCTGGGCGGTAAAGTGATCACTGTCGAAGGTGAGCCGCAGTGGCAACCGGCAGTTGAACTGGTCGGGGAGGCCTGGGATCTACCGGTAGTAGGTTATGAGAATGGCATCAGCCAGCCACTGCGTTTATGGCAGGCGAAACATGATCAGCCGTTCAACCTCAGCCGCTTTAACGACGGCGATTTTTTGCGTGCGGAGCAACAGGGCATTGATGCAGAAAAACTCACCAAAGTGCTCTACCCCAATGACAATCATCAGAACGGTAAAAAACTGCGTCTGATGCAGCAATATTTCCAGTGCGCCTGTGCGCTGGCTGACATTCTGCGTCGTCATCATCTGGCCGGACGCAACATCGAAACCCTGGCTGACCATGAAGTGATCCAGCTTAACGACACCCATCCGACGCTGGCGATCCCGGAGCTGATGCGTCTGCTGCTGGATGAGCATCAGCTTAGCTGGGATCGCGCCTGGCAGATCACCCAGCACACCTTTGCCTACACCAACCATACGCTGATGCCGGAAGCGCTGGAATGCTGGGATGTGCGACTGGTGCGCAGCCTGCTACCGCGCCATATGATGATCATTAATACCCTGAACGCGCAGCTGAAAACGGCAGTCACCGCACGCTGGCCGGATGATGACGCAAAATGGGCAAAACTGGCACTGGTGCACAATAACCAGCTCCGCATGGCCAACCTTTGCGTCACCAGCGGCTTCGCGGTCAATGGTGTGGCGGCACTGCACTCAAAACTGGTAGTGCAGGATCTCTTCCCGGAATATCACCAGATGTGGCCGGAAAAATTCCATAACGTGACCAATGGCATTACACCGCGCCGCTGGATTAATCAGTGCAACCCGGCGCTGAGTGCGTTGATTAGCCGAACGCTGCAAAAGCCCTGGCTGAACGATCTCGATGCCTTACAGGGGCTGGAAGCCTTTGCGGATGACGCCGTGTTCCACGCGGAGTATCGCGCCATCAAGCAGCAGAACAAAGTCGCGCTGGCGCAGTGGGTCAAACAACGGACCGGCATTGAGATCGACCCCACCGCGCTGTTTGATGTGCAGATTAAGCGCCTGCATGAGTACAAACGTCAGCATCTGAGCCTGCTGCACATCATTGCACTGTGGCAGACGCTGGTCACCGATCCGCAGGCGAACCGTGCACCGCGCGTGGTGCTGTTTGGTGCCAAAGCCGCGCCGGGCTATGCGCTGGCGAAAAACATCATCTACGCCATCAACAAAGTGGCCGAAGTGATCAATCAGGATCCGCGCATCGGCGACCGCCTGAAGGTGGTGTTTATTCCCGATTACAACGTCTCCGTCGCCGAGCGCCTGATTCCGGCCGCCGACCTTTCTGAACAAATTTCTACTGCCGGTAAAGAGGCCTCCGGCACCGGCAACATGAAGCTGGCGCTTAACGGTGCGCTGACCATCGGCACACTGGATGGGGCAAACGTCGAGATCGCCGAACAGGTCGGCAGCGAAAATATCTTTATCTTTGGGCATACCGTGGAACAGGTGGTGGCGTTAAAAACGGGCGGCTATGCCCCGGATCAGTGGCGCAAAAAAGATCAACAGCTCAATCAGGTGTTACAGGCGCTTGAAGATGGCACCTTCAGTCAGGGCGACCTCCACGCTTTTGACGCGATGCTGCACAGTCTCGGCCCGGAAGGCGGCGACCCTTATCTGGTGCTGGCTGACTTTCAGCCCTACCTGGATGCGCAGGCGCAGGTTGAACGGCTGTGGAGCGATCAGGAGGCCTGGACGCGTGCCACTATCCTCAATACCGCACGCTGTGGCATGTTCAGCTCTGATCGCGCAATCCGCGATTATCAGCAACGCATCTGGCAAGCGAAACGCTAAGGAACGCCATGAAAACAGATCCGGTTATGGATGATTTTTCCCTGGCGGGCATCGCTGCTGAGTATATCAATGCTCACGGCAATCCACAGGCGATCCCGACCCTGACCCGCCAGCGTTTGCTGGCGGTGATGCAGCCTCCGCATCCGCTGAGCACGCCGCTGCCATCCGTGGTGATTTTCCGCAGCGGCGATCTGCTGAGCCTGTCGCCACAGCTGAGTGACGATGCACACTGGCATCTCACCCACGAGTCGGGTGAGATGAGCTCGGGTCGCTGCCAGCCCGCGCAGCCACTGCATCTGCCGCCGCTGCCCGAAGGCTATCATCAGCTGACGCTGCAACAGGGCACGCAGCAGTGGTCGTGCCGGGTGATTATCGCCCCGGCCCGCTGCTATGAACCGCCGGCACTGTTGAAGGGTGAATCATTGTGGGGCGCCTGCGTGCAGCTCTACACCCTGCGTTCTGCGCAGAACTGGGGCATTGGCGACTTTGGCGACCTGCGCCGGATGCTGCCAGACGTTGCGGCACGCGGCGGCGCGTTTATCGGCCTTAACCCTATCCATGCGCTGTTTCCCTCCAGCCCGGAAAACGCCAGCCCTTACAGCCCCTCGTCCCGGCGCTGGCTCAATGTGCTTTACATTGATGTGGCCGCGGTCACTGACTTTCAGTTGAGCGCGGTCGCGCAAACCTGGTGGCAACTGCCCGAAACGCAGCAGACGCTGGCGCAGGCTCGCGCAACTGAATGGGTCGATTATGCCGCGGTAACCCGGCTGAAAATTCAGGCGCTGAGCCTGGCGTGGCCGCAGTTTATCCAGCGTGATGCCGCTGATCCTGAGGTGCAGGCGTTTAATGCGTTTATCCAGGAAGGTGGCGAAAGCCTGCAGCATCAGGCGCTGTTTGATGCGCTGCATGCCGACCAGATGGCGCAGGATAGCGGGCGCTGGGGCTGGCCGGTCTGGCCGGAGGCGCTACAGCATCCAGACAGCCCTGAGGTGCAGACCTTTTTAAAACAGCATCAGGATCAGGTGCGCTTCTGGCTCTGGCTGCAGTGGCTGGCCGCGCAGCAGTTTGAAAACTGCTGGAACAGCTGCCAGCAGCAGCAGATGCCCATCGGACTGTACCGCGATCTGGCGGTGGGCGTCGCGCAGGGTGGCGCAGAGACCTGGAGTGAGCGGGATCTTTACTGCATGAAGGCCAGCATCGGTGCACCGCCTGATATTCTCGGCCCACGCGGTCAGGATTGGGGGTTGCCGCCCATGGATCCGCAGGTGATGCGTCAGCGTGCCTGGGAGCCGTGGATTGCCCTGCTGCGCGCCAATATGCGCCACTGCGGCGCACTGCGTATTGATCATGTGATGGCGCTAATGCGGCTGTGGTGGATTCCCGCTGGCGAAGGCGCGAGGCACGGGGCGTATGTGCACTACCCGATTGACGATCTGCTGGCGATTCTGGCGCTGGAAAGCCAGCGTCATCGCTGCATGGTGATTGGCGAAGATCTCGGCACCGTTCCGGAAGCGATTGTCGATAAGCTGAGGGATGGGGGCGTTTACTCCTACAAGGTGCTCTGGTTTGAACAGACCTCAGAAGCCGGTTTTAGACCGCCCGCCAGCTGGCCACGGCAGGCGATGGCCGTTGCCACCACACACGATCTCCCGACACTGCGCGGCTGGTGGCAAAGTGACGATCTGACAACTGGCGCACAACTTGGTCTTTATCCGGACAAAGTGGTGCTGGCCGGACTGTATCAGGAACGAACGAGGGCGAAACAGGCGCTGCTGAACAGTCTGCATCGCGTGGGCGCGCTGCCGAAACGTGCCGGACGTGATGCACGCCGTACCGGTATGAGCAAAGCATTAAACCGGGCGATGCAGCGTTATCTGGCCGACAGTCACAGCGCTCTGCTGGGACTGCAACCGGAGGACTGGCTGGATATGGCCGCGCCGGTGAACATTCCCGGTACCAGCGACGAATACCCAAACTGGCGACGCAAGCTGAGCGTGCCGCTGGAGACGCTATTCAGTGATTCGGAGACCGAAAGGTTGTTGCGCGATTTGACGGCGCGACGGAAGCGGTCAGTGCGTGGTTGAAGATTAACGCGTGACTCAGACGCGTGTCTGACGCCGCCTGATTTACATAATTTTCAGTTATTACAGCGTGCGGGCCGCCAACGGCTCGCACGCTGCTATTTTACTCAGCGTCTTTCATCAGAGATGAATTACCCATGAGCAAGGCGTCTGAAAACACAAACAGGATCGTGGTCAGGATTTATGACACTTACGAGTTTGTATTATCCCAATCCTGAGATTGCTTTAACAGCAATGCCCAGTCGTCTGGTGGGTAGCCGTTATGCAACATTCCTGAAAATACCTTATAAGCGTCACGTTTACTGCCATAGGCACGTTTGGTCTCGGCGTCATTCATCCATGCAAGGATAATGGTTTTATGTTGTTCGCTGAATCTAAAGAACAAACGATACTGCATTAAAAACTTCGCACTGAACCAATGCTTATTTTGTTCTCCCAGCGTATCGCCCTGGCGAAACTTTGCATGATGTGGATCGGCGCAAATCTCACTATTGATAACTTTAAACACCGCGGCTAAAAGCTTAGTCGTCGCTTTTCGCTGGTAACTTTCAGGATATTTAGCCCTGAGTGACTCCACTTCATTGGTCAGCGCAATCAGCTGTGATTCAAAACAGGGATGAACATAAACGTGCCATCCATTCATAACCGTGCCATCTTCCATACCTGATTACTCATCGTCCATGAGTGGAGCATCCAAATCAACGTCCATACCTTCGGTCAACGAAGTAATGCGAGTTAATAATCCTCGATCCAGCGTTTTGATATTTGAAGGCGTGTTGCACATATCAGCAGCAAGAAAACTCAGAAAGCTCGCCATCACCGGATCATCATCAGTCACCGTTTCCTGACGGGTAATAAGGACTTTGCCGCCAGGCAGAACAGCGTATTCGATATTCTCACCAGGTTGCAGATTCATCGCATCACGAACTGCGGCAGGGATAGTGGTCTGGCTGCGGGCTGTCAGTTTTGATGTAGCGCGCAGAGAGATGTTGGTATGAGTCAGCGTTCCCATTTCAGATTCTCATCAGGAAAAACAAGATAACGCAACAGTAATGCAAGTGCATTGGCAATGCAAATGCATTGATCGCGACAACCACGACTGTTTTGTTACTCAGTCACCATTAAAAGTTTCTGATTACTCTTTTCCGTGTCGCCTGAAAAGTGACACCCTGTTTTACTTCCTGCCAGATATCACACTCTTCGCGGCTGATATGCACAGCAGCAGAAATACTCCGACGGGTGATAACCCCAGGTTCACCCGCCATCACGATACCCATGATTTCAGAAAGATATTTCGGGTCTGAGTTGCCATGTAACTTCGCCTGAAATGGCCAGAAAATTCATCCCTGAAACAGCTCAGGAAGCCTATATTCATCGAACGCTATTGCCCACAGCCTGACTTACGCAATGCGTAAAGCCACACAAAAAAAACTGCAATCAGGATCTCCACAACAAAAAAAGGTGCGCCGCAGCGCACCAGATGGGACAACATCAATAGCGTCGGGGCAGCTTCACCCCTTGCCTTTAACACTACTGATAAAGGTCTGCCGTGCAGAGGTGGAACCCAGCCGCTCGGCTTCATCCAGCAGTTTCAGCGCCTTGTCGATATTGCCGCTGTTCACCGCCTGGGTGATCTTCTGGTTAAAGTAACTCTCGGTGTCGCTCATGATCGGTTCCGCACGGGCTTTTGGCGCGGGCGCTGCAGCGGGTGCAGGCGCCGGTGCTGCGCTGTACGCTGACGCAGGTGCAGTATTGCCGACGGTGACGGCACTCGCACCGGATGAACCAAACAGCGGTCCGACAAGAATCGAGGAGCCGGGACTGGTCTGCATCTTCAGCTTGATCGTGCCTTCGCGGCTGTGGCTGGCGACCGGATCGGGAATATCCGGCACGGCATGGCCAGTGCCCTCTGCGTAGGCCTTGGCTGGATCGAGCAGCGTGGTGGTCTGGGTCAGATCGCTGTCGGTGGTAAACACCAGCAGGTAGATTTTTTGCTGACCCAGCGCCGGGGTCAATTTCATCACTCCTTCCAGCCGATCTGCCGCCATTACGCCCGGCTTCTGATAAGTGAAATAGCGGCTGGGGAACCAGGCCGCAGGACGCAGGTTTTCATCCAGCACCAGCACGTTCGGTGCGAAAACCTTACCGTTTGCCACTTCACTGCTCAGCGTCAGCGTCAGTTCGCCGATATTTGCCGGCAGACTGTAAGCCGCGACCGGCCCGGCAATGTGAGGTGCATTCAGCGTCTGTCCACTGTTGGCGAGTTTTGTAGTCTGCGTCTGAGAGGCAGCCAGCGGCTGCCAGCTCAGGCGTTGGAGGGATTCAGGTGCGACGACCGGTGCAGAAGAGAGATCCTGCGGCACCAGATTGACCTCCGCCAGGGCGGGAAGCGCATGTCCTGTCAGTAACGCCGCACTCAGGCAGAGTGCAGCCAGCTTTTTCATTTTCATTATGCGTACCTTATTGCAGGTCGCGGCGTGAACCAGGCAATGGCACACTGCGACCAAAGTGATCCATCAGGCGCAGGGGCGCGCCCGTCAGAACAGGGATTGGTTTACCACCAGATTTCCATCTGCGCGCCGAAGGTCACTTCGTCATCTTTACCACGGCTGTTGGTCAGGAGGCCGTTGCCGGTAGAGTCCGCAGAGGCGAAGGAGGTGAGATCGCCCGAGGCATCTTTGTTGTAGCCCCACTTCTCATCCCATTTGGCGTAGGTTGCGAACAGACGCAGCGCCGGACGTGACCAGATGCTGTCACCGGCCTGCCACTGCTGTGCCAGTGTCACTTTGTACTGGCCGTTGCGCTCATTAGCCTGCTGCGATTTTACGTTGTCGTAGCCCAGTTCCAGCAATGTGCTCATGATCGGCGTCCATTTGTACATCGGGCGCACACCTACGGTGTACCAGTCGGTACCCCGGTTATTGTCCAGATCGATGTTCTGGTACATAGCGACATACATCAGGTCCCAGCGTTCTGCCAGCGAAATGGCACCGTGGTCAAGCACGCGGTACATCTTGCCGTTGTTATTGAGGTTGGTGCCCTGCGGCACGCCTTTGCCCTGCGAAGTCATCGCATCTGTTGCGTATTGCAGCACAAACTTGTTGTAACCTTTCAGCATGCTCTGGGTATGTTCAGCCGTGAACATCCAGCCATCTTTCGATGCGCCATCTTCGATGCGGTAGCCGTCACGGGCATTGGCACGACCATAATCGACACCCAGTTCCAGCACGCCGTTCGGGTTGGTTTCCAGTCCGGCCAGACGCACATCAAACACGTCGTTGGCGGTGCTGGTCGCGAAGTCACGGATACGGTCGCTGGAGAACGTGTACGAGCCGCCCGCTTCAGACGAACGGGTTGCGGCGAAAGAGAGTTTACCGAAGCCGAGATCCACATCTTCCAGACCGGCGCCCGGACCCGAGATATCCCAGTAGTAGAAGTCGATCATGTGGACGTCATGACGCTGATAGAAACGCTTACCGGCCCAGATGGTCGATCCTGGCAGCGAATCAATCAGGTTTTTACCTTTGACGTTAGCCTCACGGAAAGCGGGTGAGGTCGCTTCCCAGTCATTTTGCTGTGCCACGGAGTAAGCCACGTTGGTGTCGAAATAGAAGCTCTTGTCGCCCTCTTTCCACACTTCCTGGCCTAATTTCAGTTCAGCGTAGGTTTCACATTCATTGCCCAGACGGTACTTACTTTGGGCGCCAGTGGCCTGGAAACATTGCTGTTCGCCACCGCTACCTGTCCAGCCAATGCCGGAACGGGCGTAACCGGTAAAATCAACCGCCATCGTCGGGGCGGAGAGGGTGCCCACCGCGACGGCAACGGCGATGGGAAGTTTGCGCAGAGTTAACATTTTCTATCTCCTGAGGTCATTGCTTTTATTGTTTTTGGCAGGGCTATACACCCGGCTCCTGATAAAGCCTGCGGCACGCGCTCCCGTCCTCACGGAACAGGTGACAACGCTCGGGCGGCAGGCCAATACCGAGGATGGCGCCCTCTTTCACCAGCACGACGTCCTCCTGGCGGTAGACCAGGTTTTGACGGATAGCGGGAATCTCGATGTGGATCTGTGTTTCATGCCCCAGCTGTTCCACCACCTGCACTTCCCCTTCCAGGGTAACGTCGGCGATATCGCTGGAGAGCAGATGTTCCGGGCGAATACCCAGTGACATATTGCTGCCAACCTGCACACCGGCGCTGTCAACCGGCAGCCAGACCAGTTGCTGATTCGGCAGTCGTACCTGAACCTGATCGATGGCGGTGGCGGTCACTTTGACCGGCAGGAAGTTCATTTTGGGTGAGCCGATAAATCCGGCGACAAAGCGGTTAGCGGGATAGTGGTAAAGCTCAAGCGGTTTGCCGACCTGCGCAATGCGCCCGGCATCGAGCACCACGATCTTGTCAGCCAGCGTCATCGCTTCGATCTGATCGTGGGTCACATAAATCATGGTGCGTTTCAGGCGCTTATGCAGACGGGAGATCTCAATGCGCATCTGGACGCGCAGCGCGGCGTCCAGGTTTGACAGCGGTTCATCCAGCAGGAAGACGCGGGGTTCGGCCACCAGCGTACGGCCAATTGCCACGCGCTGACGCTGCCCACCGGAAAGGGCCTTAGGCCGGCGATCAAGCAGATGCGCCAGCTGAAGGATCTCTGCCACCTGATTGACGCGCTGATGGATCTCCGCTTTTTTCACTCCGGCCAGCTTCAGGCCAAAAGACATATTTTCCGCCACGGAGAGGTGTGGATAGAGCGCATAGGATTGAAACACCATGCCAATGCCGCGTTCAGCAGGTGGCACTTCATTCATTCGCTGGTCGCCGATTAACAGCTCGCCGCTGGTGATGGTTTCCAGACCGGCAATCATGCGCAGCAGTGTCGATTTTCCACAGCCTGATGGGCCGACGAATACAACAAATTCCCCTTCACGAATAGTGAGATCGATATCTTTCGACACCACAGTTTCGCCCCAGGCTTTCGTGACATTGCGTAACACAACGCTCGCCATGATCCCTTCCCTCTTAGCTGCATAATCGTGTCTGCTCAGCGGCAGACGGGTTCCGGGGCTCACTATGCGAGAGGAAACAATCGGTAACATCCTCCGCCGTAACGCAAACTGCTGGGGGAGGAGTCGGGAGGAGGAGAAACACGGGCTGACGCGTCAGCCCGCGCCTTGCCACGCTTTTTTGTGATCGCTAACGCAGACCCGAAGATTGTTTTGCCGCTTAAGCACCCGCTTAAGGCGCTTTTTGCCAGTGAGATCACAGAGGCAGGCTGAGGGGCGTAGAGCGGAGGAGGATGAGATGCCGGTGTGGATACGCACAATGATGCCGACAGAGCATTCACCACTTCCGCTAACAGGATGGATTTATGACGACGAAAACCGGAGCACGCATTCTGGCCCTTTCTGCCCTCTCTGCTGTGCTCTTTTCAGCAAGCGCAATGGCAAAAATTGAGGAAGGCAAACTGGTCATCTGGATTAACGGTGACAAGGGCTACAACGGCCTTGCCGAAGTGGGTAAGAAATTTGAGCAGGAGACCGGCATCAAAGTCACGGTCGAACACCCTGACAAAATGGAGGAGAAGTATCCGCAGGTTGCGGCGACCGGCGATGGCCCGGACATCATTTTCTGGGCACACGATCGTTTCGGCGGCTATGCGCAGTCGGGCCTGCTGGCGGAGGTCACGCCGGATGCCAGCTTCCGCGAGAAGATCTTCCCGTTCACCTGGGACGCGGTACGCTTCGACGGCAAACTGATTGGCTATCCGATCTCGGTTGAGGCGCTGTCACTGATCTACAACAAAAAGCTGCTGCCGAACCCGCCGAAAACCTGGGAAGAGATTGCCGGCCTTGATAAGCAACTGCGCGCCAAAGGCAAGAGCGCGATTATGTTCAACCTGCAGGAACCCTACTTCACCTGGCCACTGCTGGCCGCGGGCGGTGCCTACGCCTTTAAACTCACCGACGGACACTATGACGTGAAGGATGTCGGCGTCGATAACGCCGGCGCGAAAGCGGGCATGCAGTTCCTGGTCGATCAGGTCAAAGCCAAAACGCTGAATGCGGATACTGACTACTCCATCGCTGAGGCCGCCTTTAACAAAGGCGAAACCGCCATGACCATTAATGGTCCGTGGGCGTGGGGCAACCTGGACAAGAGCGGCATCGACTATGGCGTTACTGAACTGCCCACGCTGAAGGGCAAACCGTCGAAAGCCTTTGTCGGTGTGCTGAGTGCCGGGATCAACGCCGCCAGTCCAAACAAAGAGCTGGCGAAAGAGTTCCTGGAGAACTATCTGCTGACCGATTCAGGACTGGAAACGGTTAATAAAGACAAGCCGCTGGGTGCCGTGGCGCTGAAATCCTACCAGCAGACGCTGGAAAAAGATCCGCGTATCGCCGCCACCATGAGCAACGCTAAACAGGGCGACATCATGCCAAACATCCCGCAGATGGCGGCCTTCTGGTACGCGATGCGCACCGCCACGCTGAATGCGCTGGGCGGTCGTCAGAGTGTTGACGCCGCGCTTAAAGATGCCCAGGCCCGCCTGAAGAAGTAATAATCCCATGCCGGGGTTATCCCCGGCTTGAGTGACCGTTAAGGAAAACCGCATCATGTCAGGAAAACCGAAAACGCACAGTCTGTTGCTGAAAGGCGTTCTCATCGGAATCGGCTGTCTGCTGGTCGGCTATCTGCTGATACTGATGTACGCGCAGGGTGAATATCTGTTTGCGTTGCTGACGCTGATCCTCAGTGCAACCGGGCTGTGGATTTTTGCTAATCGTCGCGCCTATGCGTGGCGTTATGTCTATCCCGGCGTGGCAGGAATGTCGCTGTTTGTGTTGTTCCCCCTCGCCTGCACCATCGCTATCGCTTTTACCAACTACAGTAGCACTAACCAGCTCACCTTTGAGCGGGCGCAACAGGTACTCCTTGGCCGTACTTTCCAGTCGGGCGAGGCAGTCAGTTTTTCTCTGTTCCCGGCAGGCGATCGCTGGCAACTGGTACTGAACGATGGCAAAGCAGACTTCGTCTCTCCACCTTTTCAGTTTGGCGCTGAACAGACTCTGAAAATGATGCCTGCCACGCCACCCGCTGGCGAACGGGCGACGTTCAGGGTTATCACGACTAACCGCCAGGCACTGAGCCAGATCCGCGCTGAGCTGCCGGATGGCCGTCAGCTGCGCATGAGTTCGCTCCGCCAGTTCTCCGGCACCCAGCCGCTCTATCGGGTTGGCGCAAAAGATGAACTGATCAACCAGCAGAGCGGCACGCATTACCGCGCCAATCCGCAGACCGGCTTCTATCAGGCCGTGAACGCGGACAATAAGTGGGGCAACGAAACCTTAAGCCCCGGCTTTACCGTGAATACCGGCTGGAAGAACTTCGTGCGGGTGTTTACTGATGAAGGGATTCAGAAGCCGTTCCTGGCGATATTTGGCTGGACGCTGCTTTTCTCGCTCATCACGGTGGTGCTGACCGTAGCCGTCGGGATGGTGCTGGCCTGTCTGGTGCAGTGGGAAGCGTTACGCGGCAAAGCGATCTATCGGGTGATGCTGATCCTGCCCTATGCGGTACCGGCGTTTATCTCGATTTTGATTTTCAAAGGACTGTTTAACCAGAGCTTTGGGGAGATCAACGTGATGCTCAGCGCGCTATTTGGCGTGAAGCCTGCGTGGTTCAGCGATCCCACGCTGGCACGCACCATGCTGATTATCGTCAACACCTGGCTCGGCTATCCCTACATGATGATCCTCTGCATGGGACTGCTGAAAGCGATTCCCGATGATCTCTATGAAGCCTCGGCGATGGACGGAGCAGGACCGCTGCAGAATTTCTTCCTGATTACGCTGCCGCTGTTGCTGAAGCCGTTGATGCCGCTGATGATTGCCAGCTTTGCCTTCAATTTTAATAACTTTGTGCTGGTGCAGTTACTGACCAACGGCGGACCGGATCGTCTTGGCACGACCACGCCAGCCGGTTATACCGATTTGCTGGTGAACTACACCTGGCGCATCGCCTTTGAGGGCGGCGGCGGGCAGGACTTTGGTCTGGCGGCTGCCATCGCCACGCTAATCTTCCTGCTGGTGGGTGCGCTGGCGGTGATTAACCTGAAAGCCTCGCGGATGAAGTTCGACTAAGGAGTTGTTATGGCTATGGTACAACCCAAATCACAACGGCTGCGTCTGTTCACCACGCATCTGCTGCTGCTGGTATTTATTGCGGCGATACTCTTCCCGCTGCTCATGGTTATCGCAATTTCACTGCGATCCGGTAACTTCGCCACCGGCAGTCTGATCCCGGAACAGATCTCCTGGGAGCACTGGCGGCTGGCGCTGGGTTTCAGCGTTGAACATGCGGATGGAAGCGTGACACCGCCGCCCTTTCCGGTGCTGTTATGGTTATGGAACTCGATCAAGATTGCTGCAATCAGCGCGCTGGGCATCGTGGCACTTTCGACCACCTGCGCCTATGCGTTTGCGCGTATGCGCTTTGCCGGTCGTGCCAGCCTGCTGAAAGGGATGCTGATATTCCAGATGTTCCCGGCGGTTCTGTCACTGGTCGCGCTCTATGCGCTTTTTGATCGGCTCGGTCAGTATCTGCCGTTTATCGGGCTGAATACCCATGGTGGCGTAATCTTCGCCTATATGGGCGGCATCGCGCTGCATGTCTGGACGATTAAAGGGTATTTCGAAACCATCGACGGATCACTGGAAGAGGCCGCCGCGCTGGATGGCGCAACACCATGGCAGGCGTTCCGGCTGGTGCTGCTGCCGCTGTCAGTGCCGATTCTGGCGGTGGTGTTTATTCTGGCGTTTATCGCAGCGGTCACTGAAGTGCCGGTTGCTTCGCTGCTGCTGCGCGACGTCAACAGCTACACCCTTGCGGTCGGGATGCAACAGTATCTCAATCCGCAGAACTATTTGTGGGGAGACTTTGCCGCCGCGGCGGTGCTCTCCGCGATTCCGATCACCCTGGTGTTCCTGCTGGCGCAGCGCTGGCTGGTAAGCGGTTTAACCGCAGGCGGGGTGAAAGGCTAAACGATCATCATTGTACGTTGCCACTGCTTACACAACGCCTGTTGTGGTTGAATGATTCGGCGGCCTGCGGGCCGCCTTTTTTATCCTACGCTGACTCCGATGCACGGCTGCCAGTCACCAGCGCGACGACCATGGCCGTTATTGCCTGCTCGCTTTCCGGCTTAGCGACATCGCCACGTGTCACGGCGGCGGCGATAGCATCCGCGCCCCCCAGCAAGCCCCACATGCCTGCTTCTGGTATCCCGCTGCTGCCCGTAAAAGGAGCAAACCAGTGCTGACAGCGGGCGATAAAATCGAGCTGATAATGACGTTTGACGGCGGCCAGTTCCGGTGAGGTACTGAGTGCTGACAGCAACTCCGGAATCTCACGTCCTTCTGTCATCACACAATCCACATAACAGGCGGCCAGCACTTCCGCTTTTTTCTGCATCACCATCGGCGCAGCATTCATCGCCGCGTCCATTCGCTCGGTCTGGCGACGATCAAAATCGTCATACAACGCTGCCAGCAATCCATGACGGGTGGTGAAATGATCGTAAACCACCGGTTTACTGACGCCCGCCGCTTCGCCGACCCGTGCCAGCGTCAGCGCTTCGCTGCCTTCGGTTTGCAAAATCTGCCACGCGACATCCGACAACTGCCTGCGTCGGGCCTCACGTGACAGTCGTTTCCGCGGTACTTTCTCAACGGTCATGTTTTTCCTGATGGGGGAACAGACGCTGGCCCAACGCCTGCGCCAGCTGATAGTGTGACTCAGGATAACCCTCATCGCCGCTTAGCAACAGTTCACTGGTCACCACCGGCGCGCCACAGTAGTCAAAAATGCCGTGATCAATCTGATTTCGCATGCTGCCGAAATAGCCGCGCCGCAGAAAAGTTCGCGTATCCGCGCCCCCGATTGCAATCAGATGCACAGGAAGATGATTGAGGCGCTTCACTATCCGACCCTCCTGTTCATCAAAGGCCCATCCGGCAATGAAAACCCGATCTATCCAGCCTTTGAGCTGGGCAGGAAATGACCACCAGTAAACTGGATAGACCAGCACCAGCGCATCAGCGCGATTTAACCGCTGCTGTTCAGCCAGCACATCCGGCGATGCTTCCGCCTGGCCGTTGAAATGCCGGTGGTCGGTGAGCGTGAAACGCGGATCAAATCCTTCAGCTGCCAGATCGGCTTTTTCAGCCGTGTGCTGGCCGGTCGAGATAATGCCCTGCGCCAGCTGGTCCGCCACGCGGTGGGTATGCGCATCCTGATTGGGATGAGAAGTCACTATTAATGCATGCATCGTCGTCACCTTACCTGTTCAGCCATTAAGCTACTAAAGGTAAGTTACTATTGGTAGGTTATCAAGCGCCGCTGTTTACTCTTTTTGCAGACCGCATTTCAGGTTAAACGCACCTGATGCCGGAAGGGCCCGCACAACATGGTCTGAACACAGGCGGGATAAAATGCTGCCTTCCTGTTCACCGTTAAAAACAATCTGCAGAGCTCTGTGCCAGCGTCAGATATAAAACCTACCGACGATAAGCCAGTGAGCGCACCAGCCGGTCGCCGAGTTTCTGAATCAGCATTACCAGCGCCAGCAGCACCACAATGGTGGCCGCCATGATCTGGTTGTCGAAGCGCTGATAACCGTAACGAATCGCCAGATCACCCAGTCCGCCGCCACCGACCACGCCCGCCATCGCCGAGAAGCCAATCAGCATCACAATCGTCAGGGTAACGCCCGCCACCAGTGCGGGTAGCGCTTCCGGCAGCAGCACACGGCTGACGATATGCCACAGCGTGCCGCCCATTGATACCACCGCTTCAATGCGGCCGCGATCGACCTCATCCAGCGCGTTCTCCACAATGCGGGCAAAGAAAGGAAACGCGCCCAGCGTAATCGGCACAATGGCGGCAGTGCTGCCCAGCGTGGTGCCGACCAGCAGACGGGTAAAGGGGATCAGCGCAATCAGCAGCACCACAAACGGCAACGCGCGTCCGGTATTGACCAGCGTATTCAGCAGCAGTGAAATCCCACGATTGGGCAGAATGCCTTTTGGCCGGGTCAGAAACAGCATCACACCCACCGGCAGCCCTATCGCGACCGTGAAAAGTGCCGCCAGCAGCACCATGTACAGTGTTTCGCCAGTGGCATTCAGCAGCAGTTCCTGAAACCGCTCACTACTCATGCTACGCATCGGGTTAATGCCTCATGCTGATATTTTTTGATAAACGCCCGGTCTGCTTCGCCATCCCTCAGCAGCATTTTGCGCAGGCGTCCCTCTTCACGTCCCATGATCTGGCTCAGGCTGCCGCTTTCAACGAGCTGGCCATTCTCCAGCAGTGCCGCGCCGTCACAAATCCGCTTCACCACCGCCATTTCATGGGTAATCAACACAATGGTGATGTTGAGCTGCTGCTGAATGTCGGCAAGCAAATCGAGAATCGAGGTGGTGGTTTCGGGGTCCAGCGCGCTGGTGGCCTCATCACACAGCAGATAACGGGGTCGGGCGGCCAGCGCACGGGCGATGCCGACACGCTGTTTCTGCCCACCTGAGAGTTGCGACGGCCAGGCTTTGCCAGACGATTCCAGCCCCACCAGCTTCAGCAATGAGGCCACACGCTGGCGGCGCTCCGCCGCTCGCACACCGGCAATCTCCAGCGCCAGATCGACGTTGTCCTGTACATTGCGCGAATGCAGCAGATTGAAGTGCTGGAAGATCATCCCCATCTGCTGACGCTGCTGACGCAGTTGCGCCAGGCTCATCGCGGCGAGATCCTGGCCGTCAATCTCAATCCGCCCGCTGGAAGGGCTTTCCAGCCGGTTCAGGCAGCGTAGCAGCGTGCTTTTACCCGCCCCGCTTCGTCCGAGGATGCCAAAGATGGTGCCCTCTTCGATGGTGAGTGAGATGTCGTCCAGAGCTGGCGCAGGTGCGCCAGCGTAATGTTTACTGAGATGGCTGATTTTAATCATGCTGCTCGTCCGCAACCGGAATCACAGAGCCCTGATAATTTTTACGGATAAACGCCGCCACCTGCGGCGAGCGCAGATCTTTTGCCAGCTGTAACACGCGAGGATCTTTAGCCCGTTCAGGCGTGGTCACCAGCAGGTTGGCGTAAGGGTTATGGGCCGCGGACTCCAGACCCAGCGCATCTTTCGCAGGCGTCAGCCCGGCTTCCAGCGCGTAGTTGCCATTAATCACGGCGGCATCCACATCATCCAGCGAGCGCGGCAGCTGTGGCGACTCAATCTCAACGATTTTAATATTCTTCGGGTTTTCACTGATATCTTTCGGCGTCACCAGCGTCGAACCCGCCTCTCCCTTCGCGCTTAGTTTGATCACCCCTTTGTCCTGCAACAGCCACAGTGCACGGCTCAGGTTGGTGCTGTTATTCGGCACAGCAATGCTGGCACCCTCTGGCAGCGCCGCCAGTGATTTCACCTTGCGCGAGTAAATCCCCAGCGGCTCAATATGCACGCTGGCAACGACGGCAAAGGTTTTACCCAGCGCTTTCTCCTGATCTTTCAGATAAGGCAGATGCTGGAAGTAGTTGGCATCGACATCTCCGGCGGCCAGCAGTTCATTGGCATTCACGCCGCCGCTCAGCTCGACAATTTTGATATCCAGTTTTGGATCCAGAGTTTTGACATACTCCAGGATTTCCGCGTGCGGCAGGGGATCAGCCGCCACGCGCAGTGGTGCAGCCTGTAAGCTTTGAGCAATCAGCAGTGAAAGACCGGCCACGACCAGAAAGCGCTTTTTAATCATCATCATTTATCTCTTATCGTTATCAGTGAGTGTTATGTTCGGGATAGAAACGCCGGGCGACGTCCGGATGCGAACGCAGCCGGCCCTTGAGGTAGTTCCAGCCCACTTCGCGCAGCAGTGGGTTGAGCGGATCGCTGCCCGGTCCCTGTGCCAGCCGAGCCAGCTGGGGAGGCAGTTGATAGACTGGCACCACCGCATCCAGCTGGGCACCCAGGAAGAAGGCAATGGATAAGCGCTCGCTGCTTTGAGGTGGTGAGACCACGCGATGCACCGTCGCGCGCAGGTAGCCGTTGGTCGCCAGCTCCAGCAGTTCGCCAATGTTCACCACAAAGGCACCCGGCAGCGGCGACGCATCGATCCAGTTGTCCGGTGTCACTTCAACCTGCAGGCCCGGCTGGTCATCCTGCAACAGCATGGTCAGGAAGCCGGAATCTTTATGCGCGCCAACACCCTGGCGTGATTCACCCTCGGTGCGCCCCGGATAGCGAATCAGTTTGATATGTTCGTTGGGATAGTCGCCGTAGAGGTTGTCGAAAGCGTTGCGCGGCAGATTAAGTGCCTGGGCAAAGGCGCGCAGTAACGCCAGCGCTACCTCTGTCATCTGCTGCTGCCAGCAGGTGACCACGGTCTGCAATTCTGGTAAGGCTTCAGGCCACTGATTCGGCCCCTGCATCCGTTGCCAGGTGGGGGAATCGGCAGTAACGGGCAGCGCTTCCCGTTCCGCACCAATATCGAACTGCTCACGATAGTCGGGCTGGCTGCGGGTTATTTCCACGCCCGCCAGGTTATAACCACGAAAATGAGGCGAGTTAGCCATCGCTACCGCGGATTTTTCCGCCTGTGGCAGGGCAAAAAATTTCCGCGCGACATCCTGAACCTCATCTGATAATTCACGGTCGATGCCGTGATTGATTAAATAGAAGAAGCCGACATCACGCGCGGCCTGGCTTAACTTTTCCAGCACCTGTTGCTGCTGCTGTTGATTACCTGACAATAATGCGAAATCGATGACCGGCAATTCTGCTGTTGTTAACGCGCTCATGAGAGAGACTCTGTTGGCATGGAATAGCTTTACACTGCCATTCCCTTTATGCGTTAACTACCAACTAATCCTGCTATGGATATGCGGTGGATGGAAATATACCACCACCCCTTAGCCATCCCTGCCGCAGATTACTCTGCACGCGAGATCCTCTTTTTCGGCAGTCATTGTGGCGAAAACAGCCATAAACAGATCCACACATGAAAAGAGCTATTACCAGGCAATATTTCAAAATGTTTATGGCCGTAAGCACTCAGGAGTCAGAGCGCCGTGCTGAATTTTCCATCAAAGTTAGCTTTTTCGGCTGAAAACTTGCAAAACCTTACAATCGTGGTCTATGGTTAACCGGCTGCGGCTTTTGCCGCTTCACTTAAAATTTTTCGGCTTCTTATAGCTTTCATTTCCACGGTTTCTTCTGAACATTGTTTGCGGCTGCGAAAGCTATAAGACTCCTTCATTGATGCACCTGAGGAGAATATGGACACCAGAAACTCATCGTCTGAACACCCAAAGAAACATTTCTGGAACAGGAAGCCTAAAGAGCTGACTGTCGACGACATTACCGTGATCGATAACGACATGCTGAAGCGTGCGGTTGGCGCAGCGGCATTAGGTAATGCGATGGAATGGTTCGACTTCGGGGTATACAGCTATCTCGCCGTGATCATCGGCAAAGTCTTTTTCCCTGATGCCAACAACGCGGTTCAGTTGATTGCCACCTTTGGTACGTTCGCAGCGGCCTTCCTTGTGCGTCCGATTGGTGGCCTGGTATTCGGGCCGCTGGGTGACCGTATCGGCCGACAGAAAGTACTGGCGATGACAATGATCATGATGTCGATCGGGACATTCTGTATTGGTCTGATCCCGGCATACTCTTCAATCGGCATCATGGCACCCATTCTGCTGCTGGTGGCCCGCCTGATTCAGGGCTTCTCGACCGGGGGTGAATATGGCGGTGCCGCGACCTTTATCGCCGAGTACTCTACCGATAAACGCCGTGGCTTTATGGGCAGCTTCCTTGAGTTCGGGACCATTGGCGGCTATCTGATGGGTGCCAGCCTGGTGACGGTCATGACGACCGTGATGTCCAATGAGGCCATGATGTCCTGGGGCTGGCGCGTGCCGTTCTTTATCGCCGCGCCGCTGGGCCTGTTTGGTCTCTATGTGCGACTGAAGCTGGAAGAGACGCCAGCATTCCAGCAGCATATGGAAAAACAGGAAGCGCTGGAGCAGAGCAAACCGCGTCTGACACTGATGCAGATGCTGAGCAAATACCGTGCGCCGATGATGAAGTGTATTGGTCTGGTGCTGCTGTTTAACGTTTCTAACTATATGCTGACGTCCTACATGCCGAGCTACCTGACCGGGATACTGGGTCTGCCAGAGTTAAGTGGCCTGCTTCTGGTGATGGTGGCGATGTTTGTGATGATGCCGCTGACGCTGCTTTGGGGTCGCTGGACTGACCGTATTGGTCGTCGTCCGGTAATTGCCTTTGGTGCGGTGGGCCTGATTCTCCTCGCTATCCCAAGCTTTATGCTGATCGGGTCCGGGAATATGTGGGCGGTATTTGGCGGACTCATGATTCTGGGTGTGTTGCATACCTGCTTCAGCGGCACCATGCCTTCGACGCTGCCAGCCCTGTTCACCACCGATATCCGTTACAGTGCGCTGGCCATTGGCTTTAACCTGTCAGTTTCCCTGTTTGGTGGTACCACACCGCTGATTACCGCATGGCTGGTGGATACCACTAAAAACACGATGATGCCGGCCTACTACATGATGGGCGCGGGTATCATTGGCCTGCTGACTATTCTGACCGTTCGCGAGACGGCCCGTCAGCCGCTGACCGGTTCTTCCCCTGCGGTGGCGACTAAGGCAGAAGCACATCGATTAATCGACAAGCTGCGCAAACGAAATAAACCCGCCGCGACAGCGGGTAAATAAGTGTTCTGACACCCTGCTCTGCAGGGTGTTTTTTTATCTGCGACCGGACGCTCCGCCCACCTTATTTAACCGCCCTTACGCGTGCCACAAGCGTTTCTTTATTCCGGGTGCAGATTATTCATTACTGAAGCGGCCCACTGTGCTGGCCGCGCCCAGCGCATGGCCTTTCAGCTTGGCAACCAACTCTGCCTGGGTTAACCCCGCTTTCAGCTGCCCCACCGGTAAATCGGTGGCGATCAGCACAAAGTTATAGTGATGCAGACCACTGCCTGCTGGCGGGCAAGGACCGTAATAATGCAGCGTGCCTGGCGTATTTTTTCCACCGGTATAATCCTTGCCCTTTGTCAGCGCCCCCTGCGCAAACGACGTGCGGCTGGCAGGAATGTTATAGGCCACCATGTGCGTGACCCCCAGCCCTTTGGCCCCGACCGGATCGGTCATCAGCAGCGCAAAACTGCGGGTTCCCGCAGGCGCAGCAGACCAGTTGAGTTGAGGAGAAATATTCTCACCGGTACAGGAAGGGTTACTTTTATTGGCACCGGCAAACTTTTTATCCAGTAGCGCATTATCGCTGAAGTCTTGTGATTGCAGCGTAAACACCGACGCCGCCAGCGTGGTCATTGGCAAAACGGCCAGCACCGTCGCGCAGAGTAATTTTTTCACCAGCTACTCCTTATCAGATTAATCAAGAGATTATGTCCCGGATGGATTGCGTCACTGCCTGTTTACTATAACGGCTTTAATACGATTGACCCGACTGACCGCCCGTTCAGGAGTAAGAAAACGGCAAATCTATGATCTCCGTCGCGCTGGCTGATAGTGCTGACGCGTTGCCCTATGGCGTATTACCCGATATAAGTTAACTCCTCTGGCTGAAGTTTCGCCTGAATCATCGTCACTGTCACCGATAAGTGGACACTATGCAGATTGAAGACCTTCGGATTTACGTTGCCGTGATGCATGCTGGCAACTTTACTGCAGCGGCTGAGCATCTGATGTTATCGAAACAGTATGTCAGCCGCCGCATGGCCGCGCTGGAGGCGTCATTGGGAGTACGACTGCTGATACGCAATACCCGTAAGCTGTCTGTAACCGATGCAGGTTTATTGTTCGCGCAACATGCTCAGCGCATTCTGGATGAGATTCAGGAAGCAGAGCTGGCAGTGTCTGAGCAGCAGCAGGCGCTGCGTGGCACCTTCCGCATTAATATGCCGATGTCCTTTGGTATGAGCCACCTGTCGCCGCTGATCGCCGAGTTCCTCAGCCACCACCCGGCATTGCAGTTTCAGATTGAGCTGGCGGATCGCTATGCGGATGTCATTGGCGAAGGCGTGGACATGGCGATACGCATCGGCACCCTGGCGGACTCAACGCTGATTGCCCGTCCGCTCGGCGAGCTGAAACGGGTGATCTGCTGCAGCCCCCGCTATCTGGAACGTGCAGGCACACCGCAGCAGCCAGAAGCCCTGCTGCAACACGCCTGTCTGCGCTACGGACGTGAAGGTCAGAATGGCTGGGAATTGCAGGTGAATGGTAAACCGAAGTGGCTGGCGGTGCAGGGGCCGATGGTGAGTAACAATGGTGAGGTCCTGCGTGATGCCGCACTGGCAGGCTTAGGACTGGTATTGTTACCCGCCTTTATCGTTGAGACTGCCCTGCAACGCGGTGAACTGGTGACCGTGCTGGACGACTATCTGCCGTCCCCGCTCTCCCTGAATGCGGTTTACCCGCAGCACCGTCAGCGCAGCGAAGTAAACCGCCAGTTACTGGCCTTTCTTCAGAGGCGTTTAGCGTCGTCACAGCACTAAAGTTTTTTTAATGCCGCAAAGACTCTGGCGACCGCGACGGCACCCGGATCAGACACGCCGTTGAGGTTAGCACTGTTAAGATAAGATGATCGGCCCGCTTTTGCTTTCCCCATGCTGGCGGTTGCATCACTGCCCTGCTGTGCCGCATCAGCCGCCTCTGCCAGCGATTTACCCGCCACCAGTGCCTCGATAGCCGGTTGCAGCGCATCAATCAGCGTGCGATCCCCGGGTTGTGCCCCGCCATACTGCTTCATCTTTTCCAGACCCTGCTGCAGAGCCGCGGGCAGCGCATCCCCTTCGGCCAGCTGCTGCGCAGCAGCAGTGAAAAAGATCGCCATCAGCACGCCGCTGGAGCCGCCCATCACCGTCGCCAGTCGCTCACCCGTCACCGCGAGCAGCTCGGACAAGGCATTTAACGGCAGCTTGTTATCCGCACATTCACGCTGGATCTGACGCGCACCTGCAGCAAAGGTCGAGCCGGTATCGCCATCGCCCACCTGGGCATCCAGTTTATTCAGCTCGCTTTCGCTGGCGATCAGGGTTGAACAGATGCTGTCAACGAAAGCCGCCACCGTCGGGTTATCAGAGGGTTGGGCCGTCTGTGCTGTTGCCTCTCTGGGGGCAATAACAGGCTGCAGAGGCGCAATTTTAACAGCCGGAACCCAGCCGCTGACCTCTACCGGCGCGCAGATTGCCTCCTCGAACAGCGGTGTCAACGTCATGGAGGTGACGGAAAAGCCTTTCATGTCCAGCGCAGTCATCAGCGGAGCCGGGCCAATCAGATAATCACTGCCCCGGCTGAGCGGCGACTCAATCAGGTCCCGCGTTACCAGACTCATCTCCAGCGCGGACATGCCACCAAGATTATTGACTAACAGCGCGCGTGGCTGATCGTTGTCCGGCACCACTTTCTCCAGCAGATGCTGCACAATCTGCTGACTGTTTTGCGTCTGCATTACGTCAACACCCGGTTCGCCGTGAATCCCCAGCCCCATTTCAACGCTGCCGTCTGGCACCCGCTGGCCGGTCTGCTCATCCGGCAGATGGCAGCTTGAGAGCGCAACGCCCATAGTGGCGATAGCAAGACTGGCTGCCTCTGCTGCCTCGGTCACCGCCGCCAGGTCATCCCCCCTTTCTGCGACGAAGCCCGCCACTTTATGCACCAGCAACGTGCCCGCTACGCCGCGTGGCTGAGGGTTATCGGGCAACGCAACATCATCACCGACAATCACCATAGTGACGCTGAATCCCGCTTTACGCGCTTTTTCTGCTGCCAGACCGAAGTTGAGTCGATCCCCGGTGTAGTTTTTCACAATCAGCAGACATCCTGCCTCACCGGTAATATTGATGATGGCGTTGTAAACCGCGTCCACGCTGGGAGAAGCAAACACATCGCCACAGACGGCCGCCGTCAGCATCCCTTTGCCGATAAAACCGACATGCGCCGGTTCATGGCCTGAACCGCCACCGGAAATCAGCGCGACCTGCTGTTTTTGCCAGTCATTACGCATCACGATGCGAATGCGCGGATCGACCTGCAACCGGACCAGATTGCGCCACGGGCTGGCGTAAATCATGCCATCTAACGCGCTGTCGACGAGATCATCCTTTTTATTCATTACGAATCGGGTCATGTATTCTTTCCTCATAGGCATGCGGGTTTGCTGATGAAGCAGTGTTACATACCACTGACGACTGTGAGAAATCCATCAACAGGTCTATAGCCTGATTTCAGACATACCGCACGAAAACCAGCGGGCACAGGCGCAGCGATTTTTAATAATTGATTGATTTTTATCAAATGTCTTTACCTGAAAGTGAGAGGGTCTGCGCAGAACATCCACCGGAGATCACGGATGTTAAAAATTCATTTGTTAACAGAGGATGTTTTAATGACCCAACGTATGATTCTCAATGAAACCGCCTGGTTTGGTGCTGGTGCTTTGCGCCATTTGCCGGAAGAGGTACAACGTCGCGGGATGCGAAAAGCACTGATCGTTACTGACAAAGCGCTGGTCGCGGCGGGTGCGCTGAAACGGGTGACTGATCTGCTGGCGCACCATCAGCTTGACTGGGCGGTGTATGATGAGGTGGTGCCGAATCCTACCATTCGGGTTGTGCAGAAGGGTGTTGCGGTGTTCAGAGAGTCAGGTGCCGACTACCTGATAGCCATCGGTGGCGGCTCACCACAGGATACCAGCAAGGCGATCGGCATTATTATTAATAACCCTGAGTTTGAAGATGTCCGCAGTCTGGAAGGCGCCAGCCCCACCCGCCATCCGTGTGTGCCAATCATCGCCATCCCGACCACGGCAGGCACAGCCGCAGAAGTGACGATTAATTACGTCATTACTGATGAAGAGAAGCGCCGTAAGTTTGTCTGTGTCGATCCTCATGACATTCCGAAAGTGGCGATCATTGATGCGGAGATGATGGCGAGCATGCCAGCTTCGCTGAAGGCTGCGACGGGTATTGATGCCTTAACCCATGCCATTGAAGGCTACATCACACGCGGCGCCTGGCCCCTGACCGATATGCTGCACCTCAAAGCCATTGAGATTATCAGCCAGTCACTGCGCAAATCGGTGGCAGGAAATATTGAGGCGGTTGAGCAGATGGCGCTGGGACAATATGTGGCCGGTATGGGTTTCTCCAATGTCGGCCTTGGTCTGGTGCATGGCATGGCACACCCGCTTGGCGCGTTTTATAACGTCCCGCACGGTGTAGCGAACGCTATTCTGCTGCCGCAGGTGATGGCGTGGAATGCCTCCTGCACAGGCGAAAAATATCGCGATGTTGCCCGCGCAATGGGTGTAAAACAGGTCGAGTCATTATCGCTGGATCAGGCGCGGGAAGCGGCGGTCGCCGCGGTTCGTCAGCTCTGTCGCGATGTGGGTATTCCCCGCTCGCTGCGTGAAGTGGGCTTAAAAGAAGTGGATATCCCAGCACTGGCACAGGCGGCGCTGGATGATGTCTGCACTGGCGGCAACCCACGGACTCCGGACCTGGAGGAAGTGATGGCGTTATATCACCAGAGTTAAGTCACACCCCTTGGCGCTGTAATATATTGCCCGCACTCGCTGGCGGGCTTTTTACATCCTGCAAACGAATAACAGAGAAGTATTCGCCAGCGGTTGTAGGAATGCATTTGCGGCGGCCGCAAAGGTTTTAGCGGCATTTTTCGGCCGGGTTTCAGCCTGAAATCGCCTGATGTGATAGTGCAGTTCAGCGTCCGAATTGCGCGCTTAATCCATGATTTCTTTAGATCCTAAACCGCGCACCTCTTGATCTGGATCACAAAAATCCGCATCATGCGCAGCGAAAACCTTAATGACGCTGCGGAGATTACGATGACACTGTACCAGGGAATGCTCATTTTCTATGCTGTTGTTGCACTGGTCGCTACGCTGATCACGTTCTTCATCGCAAAAGATAAGCTGAGTATCAAACTGCTGAGCGCCTTTTTAGTCGGTGCGACCTGGCCGATGAGTTTTCCTGTCGCCCTGATGTTTGCGCTGTTTTAATTGACAGAATCTCCTTAGCGACCACACTCAGGTAAGACGTCCCTGACCTGCAAACCGGCGATCACCGACGTGACTTTGTTCGTGACGGTTAATAAGGAGCGGCTATGCGCGTTGTCAGTGTGATGATTCTGGTTTCACTTCTCAGTGCATGCAGCGCCAGCGCCCCGTGGCACGCTGAAAAACCAGTTCCCGCAGCCGAAACCCGTCAGCAGACCTGCCAGCCCGGCACCAATCCCAGCCAGAATGACTGCGGTCACTTCCCTGAACCTGAATTTCACTGATCGGTAAAACGGCCAACAGTGCTGCGAGATCGCATTTGCGCTATCTCATAGCATTACAAGGCTTTACACGCCCCTAACCGGTCAGTAGAGTAGCGTCCAGACATCAATTCTGATGCGTAAGCGTTAACGTCAAGCAACGCCCCCGCAGCACTGCTGCCTGTGATGATCCCTGCCATGATGCCTGTACAACACGCCGCTAAATCTCTTACTGCGTTTTCAAGCGCTACGTTTTTTTTGTTCGTCCTGCTGCTTACTGCCGCGAACCTTCGCGCACCTATTACTGTCGCTGGCCCGGTATTGCAGGATATTCGTCAGACGTTTGGACTCACTGCCGGTGAAGCGGGCCTGTTTAATTTTATTCCACTTATTCTCTTTTCACTGCTCGCCCCACCCGCCGCCTGGCTGGGAAATCAGCTTGGGCTGGAGCGGAGTTTGTGGGGTGCGCTGTGTCTGATCACGGCCGGTTCACTGTTGCGCTGGCACCCCGCCGAAGCAGCACTGTGGGGGGGAACGCTGCTGCTTAGCGCAGGCATTGCCGCCGCCAACGTGTTGTTGCCGCCACTGATTAAACGCGATTTCACCGCCCACACCGCTAAATATATTGGTCTCTATGCTGCAACGATGTCGATCACTGCCAGCCTGGCTTCAGGCATTGCCGTGCCGCTGAGCCAGCTTTCATCGGCCGGCTGGCGACTCTCGCTGGTCGTCTGGGCACTGCCCGGGCTGGTGGCGCTGATTGTCTGGCTGCCGCTGTTGCGTCAGCGGCAGTCAACAGTCGCGGCAACCGATGCGCCCGTCGCGTATCGTCATCCCTGGAAATCAGCCGGGGGCTGGCAGATCGCGCTGTTTATGGCGCTGCAGTCGCTGGCATTTTATACCCTGATCGACTGGTTTGCTGTCTTTGCTCAGGACAATGGCTTCAGTCAGACCCGTGCGGGCTGGCTGCTATTCTGGTATCAGGCGATTGCGATCATTGCCAATCTGGGCTGTATGGTGGTTCTGAAGCGGGTTAAAGACGCCCGGCTCACTGCATTCATTGCCTCATCAGGCATTTTCCTCGGCATGCTGGGTTTATTGCTCAATCCACAGTGGGCGATGATCTGGCTGACACTGGCCGGCCTTGGCGCAGGCGCATCACTGGTGCTCTGCCTTTCGCTGTTTAATCTGCGAGCCACGCATCACCGCCAGGCCTCGCAACTGTCGGGCATGGCGCAGTGTGTGGGTTATGCACTGGCGGCATTTGGCCCTTTGTTTTTCGGCGTGCTCCATGAGCAGAGCGGTAACTGGACGCTGCCTTTCGGTGTACTGGCCCTGCTGAGCCTGCTACAGATGCTGCTGGCTCCGCTGGCAGCGCAGTCAAAACCTATCAGCTGAACCTGCGGCCCAGCCGCTATCAATTAATGATTCGCTGGTCGCGGATGCGGACAGCAAGAATCGACGGGAGAAGGTAAGTGTCTGAACTGAATAATGCTCTGCTGCAGGCGATCCTGGACCAGGTACGTCCGCTGGTCCATCAGGGAAAGGTGGCTGACTATATTCCTGCGCTGGCGGATGTGGCGGCCGACAATCTGGCGATTGCGGTTTGCCTGCGTGACGGCACGCTCTTTCAGGCAGGTGATGCTGAGACGCGCTTTTCGATTCAGTCGATCTCAAAGGCGCTCTCACTCACTGTGGCACTGACGCGCTATGACGACAGCGAAATCTGGCAGCGGGTCGGCAAAGAGCCCTCAGGTCAGCCTTTTAATTCGCTGGTGCAGCTTGAGCTGGAACAGGGTAAGCCGCGTAACCCTTTCATCAATGCCGGTGCACTGGTGATTTGCGATCTGCTGGAAACCCGTCTGACCGCACCACGGCAGCGAATGCTGGAAATTGTGCGTCAGCTCAGTCAGCAGCCCGATATTAATTATGATCGCCATGTTGCCCGTTCTGAATTTGAACACTCGGCCCGTAATGCAGCCATCGCCTGGTTAATGAAGTCGTTTGGTAATTTTGATAATGATGTCACCAGCGTGATGCAGACCTATTTCCACTATTGCTCACTTTCAATGAACTGCATTGAGCTGGCCCGCACCTTTATCTACCTGGCGAATCAGGGAAAAACGCTGGATGGCAGTCAGATGATCACGCCACGTCAGGCCCGACAGATAAACGCACTGATGATCACCAGCGGGATGTACGATGGCGCAGGCGAGTTCGCATGGCGCGTCGGAATGCCAGCTAAGTCAGGTGTGGGGGGTGGAATTATTGCTATCATTCCCGGCGAGATGAGCATCGCCGTCTGGTCACCTGGGCTGGACAGCGCGGGTAATTCACTGGCGGGAACCGCTGTGCTGGAATTGCTGACTGATAAGCTGGGGCGCTCGATATTTTGATGCTGAGCGAGAATATTTAGCTCGCCGTCATAAAACACGGCGTAATTTCAGGATGTTGGGAAAGCCGTCTGATTTGAAGGGTGCCGCGCACTGGCGATGTGAGGCACCAGTAATTATCAGAGTGCAAAAAATATCTTAGTGTGAAATTTGTGTCAGATCGTCTTCATTCAGACCGGTCATCTGCATAACCGTGTTGCGATCCATACCATTCATCAGCAGGTTACGCGCAATTCTCAGGCTCGCGCCACGAACACCTTCTTTTCGTCCCTGTTCGATGCCCTGTTCGATGCCTTTCTCAAGACCTATCTGCTCAAGCTGTTGTGCAATAGTCATAAGTGCGTTCTCGTGTTGGGGCACACGCCGTGCCAGCTCCCGTACAAAGGCTTTGGCGTCTGATGTTTCGCCCGCCTGTACCATGTAGTGTACCAGCGATATCACCTGTGATGAAGAGTGATCGCCTGCCATCAAAATGGATACCAGCCTGTCCATCAGCTCTGTCAGATCTCGCTGCCGGATGTGCTTTTGCAACAGGGTCAGAGCCGCCATGTTGCGGTGTTGCATGATCTCATCGTCAGGAATCACCGTGACATCGATCAGCGGAAAACTGTGGCTGTAAAGCCTGTCCGCCAGCACCGGGTCATCAAACTCATCCAGCCACCGGGTCGAATAGGGATAGGGCGTGCGTCTGCCGGTGTAAAACAGGATGGGTATCACCAGCGGCAATGTCTTATGCCCGGCTTCCAGATGGCGCTGCATAGCTGCCACTGCATAGCGCATCAGCCGAAATGCCATGTGTTTGTCAGGTGCTGACTGATGCTCAATAAGTACATGGATATATCCATCGCCAGCGGTTGTTTTAAGACTGTAAAGCACGTCGCTGAAGTACTGCCGAAGGTCATCCTCCACAAACGACCCCGACTCCAGCTTCAGGGTGCTGAGATCACAGCGTACGCGCAGCTCCGGCGGCAGGTGCAGCGCCATAAAATCCCGGGCAATATCCGGCTGAGTCAGAAATTGCCGGAATGTCGCATCATGAGGTGTGGGCGTGCTGTTCTTCTTTTTCACTGGCCAGAATCCTTTCTGTTCCTGAAGCGCTTACAACGGCTGAGTCAGCCAGTAAAAGGCGCTAATTCCTGTCGCGCACGCACGTTTAGTCACTGATGGAGATAACGAAACTAATAGCCTGATTAATAACCACTGTAAAACGTGTCACCTGAATTCTACGAGGTTGCTCTGAATATCAACGCATATCAGAGATTAAAACTATTTCCGCCAGGCCTGACTCACCACATTAACCGGCTCGCCCTGCATAAAGGCCGCGATATTGGCCATCACGCCAGTCACCAGATTCTCCACACCGCTGCGACTCGCCCAGGCAATGTGCGGCGTCAGCAGCAGAGTTGGCAGATCCGCCAGCAGCGGATTGTTGGGCGCGGGCGGCTCGCTGCTCAGCACATCCAGCGCCGCCCCCCCAATGACACCCTGTTTTAACGCCTTAGCGAGGTCGGCTTCGTTAATCAGTCCGCCGCGCGCGGTATTGATCAGCAGCGTATGCGATTTCATTTTCTCCAGCGCATGACGATCGATCATCTGACGAGTGCTGTCACTCAACGGGCAGTGAAGCGAAATAATATCGCTTGTCGCGAGCATCTGTTCGAAGCTGACATAACCCTCACGCACTCTGTCACTGCCTTTACGTTCGGCGTACTGCACCTGCATACCCAGCGCCTTAGCCAGCCTGCCGACCGCCTGGCCAATGTCGCCCTTGCCCACGATACCCAGCATTGCGCCGCCAATATCCCCTATCGGCTGACGATGCAGACAGAAGTGCTGAGCCTGCGGCCAGTCGATGCGGGTATTGCTGGCGTAAGCCATCATCTGACGGCGCAGGGCAAAAATCGCGGCGATAACCGCCTCTGAAACGCTCTGGGTGGAGTAACCAGGAACATTACTGACCACAATGCCGCGTGTACGACAGGCATCGAGATCAATACAGTCATATCCGGTCGCCGCGACACAAATAAAGCGCAGATCGGGTAAGAGTTTTAAGGTGTCGGCACGCAACGGCACTTTATTGGTGATCGCGACCGTGGCGCCCGTAAGCGCCGACACGATTTCACTGACCGAAGTCTGTGCACGAATTTCCCAGTCAGCATTCTGCTTTCCGGTCGGCAGTGAAACAGGCAGCGTGTCGCCATCCAGCATGACAATTTTCATTCTTAATCCTTTTTGGGTTCGGTTTAACTGCAGCCGAAACATTAATGTTATTTGTATGTGTTCTGGTGGTAACAACTACGTTAAATGATGCTGAAATTAAAGTGAATATGTTCAAAGAGTGCGAATTTTCTCGCTACAGAAGCCACTTTATTTAACCCTTTTATCCCCTTCGCGTTACACTGCCGCCCTGAATTCTGACCCCAAATGCCTGTTAAAATCATGCAGAGATCTGACATCCGACAGCGACTCACAGCCGGTATTGCGATACTGGCCGTGCTGCTGTTGTTTGTTGCCCCGATGATCTCTAAAAATCTGGCTGAACATCGCGCCATGATGCAGGATGCCTCTGCCATGAGCGCAGAGATGCCCATGATGGATCATCACAGCGAGATGGCGATGGCGGATCACGGGATGATGATGGGTTCGGGCTTTGCCTGTGGTTACTGCGATTTGCTGGTTCATGTGCCGCTGATGCTATGGGTCTTTATCCCGTTCATCTGGTGGATGTGCCTGATAAGCCGCGCCCCGCCTCCTTCTGCCATTAATCCGCCGCAATGGCGACGATTACTGCGCCTTCACCGACCGCGTGCGCCACCCTGTTTTGCGTCACACCGACTGCTAACTGATTCGATTGCGTGACAACGTCACCAGATCGCCTTTGTCTTTTGAAAAGTGTGGAATGCTATGTCCTCTAATCGGGAAATGTCCCCTGCACCACGCGGCACTGTTTTTAACCTGTTTCGCCGCCTGCATTTTTATATTGGCCTGTTTATTGCGCCATTTATTTTCGTCGCCGCTCTCACCGGTACGCTCTACGTTCTTACGCCGCAGCTGGAACAGGCGATTTACCACGATGCCCTGACCACTGACGCGCAGGGTGTCGCACAACCGCTGTCAGCTCAGATTGCCGCTGCCCGTGCCCGTGCCGGTGAGTCCGCGCGCATTTACGCCGTGCGTCCCGCACCAGGCCCGCTGGATACAACCCGGGTGCAGTTTGCTGAGCCTCAGTTGGGTCCATCTGAGTCGCGCTCGCTGTTTATCGATCCCTACACCCTGCAGGTGAAAGGCGATATGACGGTGTATGGCACCAGCGGTGTGTTGCCGCTGCGAATGTGGCTGGATCAGCTGCATCGCGGCCTGTTGCTGGGAGATTTTGGTCGCAATTACAGTGAACTGGCGGCTTCGTGGCTGTGGGTCGCCGCGCTGGGTGGACTCGTTTTATGGGCCGGCACGCGGCCACCACGACACCGTAAAAAAGCGCTGAGTGGCTTTGCAGCAACGCGTCACTGGCACGTCACGCTGGGTCTGATTCTGGCCATCGGCCTGGTGTTCTTTTCAGTCACGGGGCTGACCTGGTCACAGTGGGCGGGCAACAACATTGATAAGATGCGCAGCGACTTCGGCTGGACAACGCCGCAGGTTAACACCGCGCTGAATGGTAACGTTCCTGCCGAAGCCGCCGATCCCCATGCTGACCATCGCGGTGCGATGGAAGGAATGACGATGTCCGGGATGACCATGCCAGCGAAAACCGCGCCGCCGGTGATCCTGAATCAGCCGAATGCCAGCTGGGATCAGGCCCTGGCGGCTGCACGTCAGGCCGGACTTCACGCCACGAAACTGGAACTGCGCCAGCCTAAGAACGCTGAACAGGCATGGACAGTGTCAGAGATTGATCGCAGCTGGCCGAGCCAGGTCGATGCAGTTTCCATCAATCCGGTTAATTTCAGCGTGGTCGATCGCGTTGAGTTCGCCAGCTTCCCGCTGGTGGCGAAACTGACCCGCTGGGGCGTGGATGCCCATATGGGCGTGCTGTTTGGCCTGCCCAACCAGCTGATTCTGGCGCTGTTTGGCTTTGGTCTCTGCACAATGATTGTGCTGGGCTACCGCATGTGGTGGATACGTCGCCCGGCTGTTCCTCAGCTCAGCCCATCGCAGACGCTGTTGTCCGCCTGGCTGTCACTGCCGCGCTACGCACAGGGTACCAGTCTGATTGTCATGCTGGCCCTGGGCTATGCCCTGCCCGTTATGGGTGTCAGCCTGATAGTGCTGATTCTGCTGGATATTCAGCGCTGGCGCAGTGCGCAGCGAGCCGCTATCGTTCAGGTGGAAATCGCCCCGGATAAGCAGTCGCCGCTGGCTATCGTTCAGTCGCGCTTCGCCGGTAAACGTAAAGAGATGCGTTATTTTCTGCGCAGCGTCACGGTGCTGGCGCTGATAGTCATCTCGGTAATGGCAAATGCGATGATTGGTGGCGTGATTGATCAGTATCAGATCCCTTTCAGCCACTGGTCACTGACTATGTATATCACTCAGGCGATGATGATCCTGCTCTACTCCACCGTCTTTACCGGGCTGTTGTCGATTCCACTCTGGTATTTCTTTCTGGGTGAAAGTGACGAACAGGGCAAGTAGGCTGCCAGCACGGCAAATTGTCTATTATTCAAAATAACTGACGAAGCCGGGCAAATCCCCCGGCTTCTCATTTTACGTCTGAGGTCTATGATCGTTGTTATTGGTCACTTTATTTAAGAGCTAATCATGAACATTGTGCGAGCAAATCCTGAGCAACTTTTTGAGTACGGTCCTTTCACCGTTCGTCGCCAGCGGCCCGGCGCTGCCCTGAGCCCGCTGATCAGTGTTGACCTGATGTCGTTAAAACTGGATGCCCGGATTCCGATGCAGCAGCATCAGAATGAAGAAGTGTTCACTTACCTTTGGCGCGGTTCGATGCAACATCAGGACAGCAACGGCGAGCGCACACAGCTCTCTGCAAAGAAAGTGATGGTGGTCAATGCGGGTGAAGGTGTTCAGTACGAAGAGTCGGTGCCGCTGTATGAAGCGGAGCTGTTGCAGGCCGTGATTCGGCCTTCACAGCCGGGCGGGGAAGCGATGACTCAGGTGCTGGAACGCGACCAGGGCATTATGACCAACGGCTGGACTGAACTGGCCGGGCCAGAAACGTCTGACGCGCCACTGGAACTGCGTCAGGAGGTCTATATCTACGACACGCTGCTGGCGCGCAACCATACGCTCAATGTGCCTTCAATGCCGGGATTTGTCGCTTATCTCACCGTGCTTGAAGGCATTATCCGCGTGGGCGATCACCGTCTGGGTCGTGGAGACGCATTCAGCGGGCTGGATGACACCATTGAAATCGTGGGCGACCGTGAGGCTAATCTGGTCTGTTTCCTGGTGAAGCCCGATAATTTTGCATAAGAAAGCGCGGGACTATCCCCGCGCTGATTAAAGCGTTTTACGTTGCTGCCTCGCCTGAACCCGTTTATAGGCATGATCAAACTGACAGACATCGTCGCGCAGCCAGTGACGCTGCGTCAGCGGGGCATCATCCAGCGCCTGTGGCAGCGGCACGCCTCCCAGCGATCCCCGACAGCAAAAGGCGCGCGCCAGCGTTGGGGTTGCGATGCCAATATAACGGGCAAATTCAGGTAGCGTCATCAGTGTTGTACTCATTTCACACCTCCAGTAATCAGATCTTCCCCGCTATTTTGACTCCAGTTATTAAATGCCTTTATTGATCTGAAACATAGATGTGATACTAATCTTCTGCCTGCTGATGAGATAGCTGGCCTACGTAAACCAAAAAGAAGTGAGGACCCTGTGCGCCATTATGGATTGATGATAGCCCTTCTTTTTTCGGGTTTCGCCACTGCCCACACCCTGAAAACGGGTTTTCCTGTCCCCACCGTCTATGTCGCCGACAAAGGCGAAATGGTGCTGAAACAGGGCGACATTCATTATCAGCGCTGGAATAGTCAGACTCTGACCGGAAAAGTGCGTCTGGTGATTCATGTGGCGGGTCGTCTCTCTGCGAAAGATCAGAGCGAGCCTTTAATCAATGCCATTCAGCAGGCCCGACTGCCGCGAGACCGTTTCCAGACCACCACCATCGTCAATACTGACGATGCTCTGCCCGGCAGTGCCATTTTTGTAGTGCGCAGCATTGCGTCCAGTAAAAAGGCTGACCCATGGCAGCAATTCATTATCGACAGCAGTGGCGTTACCGCTCACAGCTGGCATCTTCTGCCGGAAAACGCGTCAGTGGTCGTCATTGATCCGAAGGGAATTGTGCGTTTCGCCAAAGATGGCGCATTATCTGACGAGGATGTCGCCAGCGTGATAAAAACGCTGCGCGCATTACTGGGTTGATTCAGGCAGAATGCCCCGTTAATTATCGACGTTAAACACGGAATGCTGCTGAATTTACCGACATTTTTATCTCTGTGAACTACGCTTAGTTGTAATGGAATTACCCGCCGTTCTTTGAAAACCTGCCCACTATGCAAGGGCAGTCGGGGACGATTATTGAAGATGGCATCGAAGAATTTCGACCTGCTGTGACTTCCTCTGTAGATAAGGACAGCCATGATGACGGTCTGTGCAGAACAACACGTCAATTTCAACCGCAGTGAGGCTGCGAGCCTGTTGAACGAGATTGAGCAACGGCTCGACCAGCTTTTACCGGTTGAAAGTGAACGTGACCTGGTCGGCGCTGCAATGCGCGACGGTGCGCTGGCACCGGGAAAGCGTATTCGTCCGCTGCTGCTGCTGCTGGCCGCGCGCGATCTCGGTTGCGACGTCACGCCCGCCGGTTTGCTTGATCTCGCCTGTGCAGTGGAGATGGTCCATGCCGCCTCCCTGATTCTGGATGACATGCCCTGCATGGATGATGCGCAGTTGCGTCGTGGACGGCCGACCATTCACTGTCAGTATGGCGAACATGTGGCGATTCTGGCCGCGGTTGCACTGCTGAGTAAGGCATTTGGCGTGGTCGCCATGGCAGAAGGCTTAACAGCGGCCGCCCGAGCAGACGCCGTCGCGGAGTTATCCCATGCGGTCGGTATGCAGGGACTGGTGCAGGGTCAATTCAAAGATCTCTCAGAGGGTGACAAACCACGCAGTGCTGATGCCATTCTGATGACCAATCACTATAAAACCAGCACGCTGTTCTGCGCCTCAATGCAGATGGCCTCCATTGTGGCAGAAGCATCTGCAGAGACCCGCGAAGAGCTGCACCGTTTTTCACTGAATCTCGGTCAGGCTTTCCAGTTGCTGGACGATCTTACCGACGGCATGGCCGATACCGGCAAAGATACCCATCAGGATGAGGGTAAATCGACGCTGGTGAATCTGCTTGGGCCTCAGGCAGTGGAAACGCGACTGCGAGACCATCTGCGTTGCGCCAGCGAGCATCTGCTCTCGGCCTGTCAGGACGGTTATTCCACACATCATTTTGTTCAGGCCTGGTTTGAGAAAAAACTCGCTGCCGTCAGTTAAGGATGCTGCATGAGCCACTACGCGGTCATCGCACCGCCCTTTTATAGCCATGTGCAGGCGCTTCAGCATCTTAGCCAGGCTTTAATCGCGCGCGGACACCAGATTACCTTTATCCAGCAGACGGACGTCAGCGCGCTTCTCACTGACCGGCGAATTGGCTTTTTCCCGCTGGGCTTAGCCTCGCATCCCGCGGGCAGTCTGGCGCATACCCTGCAGCTGGCGGCGCATCCTCTTGGCCCGTCGATGCTGAAACTGATCAATGAGATGGCGCGCAGCACCGATATGCTCTGTCGCGAATTGCCGGTGGTGCTGAACACGCTGGCGATCGATGGCGTCATCGTCGATCAGATGGAACCTGCCGGTGCATTGGCAGCAGAGTTTCTGAATCTGCCTTTCGTTTCGGTTGCCTGTGCGCTGCCGCTAAACCGTGAGGCAGATTTTCCGCTGGCCGTGATGCCATTTGACTATGCAGGGACAGATCAGGCGCGCGAACGCTATCGCACCAGTGAAAAAATCTACGACTGGCTGATGCGGCGTCACGATCGGGTGATCGCCCGCAATGCTCATGCAATGGGATTAGCACCGCGCGAAAAACTGCATCACTGTTTTTCACCGCTGGCACAGATCAGCCAGCTTATCCCGGCACTCGATTTTCCCCGCCAGACCCTGCCCGACCATTTCCACGCGGTTGGACCTCTGCGCGCTGCGGAATCGTCATCGGCTGCGTCGAAGACACGCTATTTCACGCAGGACGACAAACCGAAGGTTTTTGCTTCACTCGGCACCCTGCAGGGTCATCGCTACGGCCTGTTTAAAACCATCGTCCGTGCCTGTCAGGAGATTGACGCGCAGTTATTGCTGGCGCATTGCGGTCGCCTGTCACCGTTTCAGGCGGAGAAGCTCGCGCAGGCCAGCCATGTTCAGGTGGTCGATTTTGCCGATCAGGCAGCGGCTCTGGCGCAGGCCGATCTGGCCATCACCCACGGCGGGATGAACACGGTGCTGGATGCAGTTAACCACCTGACGCCGCTTCTGGCGATCCCGCTGGCCTTTGATCAGCCAGGCGTTGCGGCCAGAGTGGTCTGGCACGGTATCGGACGTCGCGCATCACGCTTTACCACCAGCCACTCAATGGCCCGCCAGCTCCAGACCTTGCTGGCAGATGAAAGTTACGTTGAGCAGATGAAAACGCTGCGCACCGCCCTTCGTCAGGCGGGCGGGACAACACTGGCAGCGGACATTGTCGAACAGGCGATGCTGACCCGTAAACCGGTGCTTAAGAGGAGAGATTATGCCGCGGTATGATCTTATTCTGGTGGGTGCGGGACTGGCAAACGGCCTGATTGCTTTGCGCCTGCGTCAGCAGCGGCCGTCCCTGCGCATTCTCTTAATTGATGCCGAAAATGAGCCAGGCGCGCATCACACCTGGTCATTTCATGCGGAAGATCTGACTGAAACACAGCATCACTGGATTGCGCCACTGGTCGTTCATCACTGGCCCGGTTATGAAGTGCGCTTTCCTCAACGACATCGTTCCCTGAACAGTGGCTATTTTTGCGTAACCGCAGAGCGTTTTGCGCAGGTCATTCGTGACAGATTTGCGTCGGATCTGCTGCTAAACACCAGAGTGGCGAACATTGCTTCACGCTCGGTCACGCTGGAGGATGGCCGCGTACTGGACACTGACGCGGTGATCGATGGTCGTGGCTATCAGTCCGATACCGCGTTGCGTATGGGCTTCCAGTCGTTCGTCGGGCAGGAGTGGCAGCTCAGTGAACCACACGGACTGACTGAACCGATCATCATGGATGCGACGGTGGATCAGCAGGCAGGCTATCGTTTTGTCTACAGCCTGCCGTTTTCTGCCGATACACTGCTGATTGAAGATACCCACTATATTGACCACGCCACGCTGGAAGGCGATCGCGCCCGTCAGAATATCCGTGACTATGCCGCGCAGCAGGGCTGGAAACTGAATCAGCTACTGCGAGAAGAGCAAGGCGCGTTACCGATTACACTGACCGGCGACGTGGCTGCCTTCTGGCATAAACGCGATTTACCCTGCAGTGGTCTGCGTGCCGGGTTATTTCATCCTACCACCGGCTACTCTCTGCCACTGGCGGTTTCACTGGCTGACCGGCTGGCTCAGATGCAGACGTTTACCTCTGAAACCCTGCACGCCACCATTGCGCATTTCGCCAGTCAGGCCTGGCAGCAGCAGCGCTTCTTCCGCATGCTAAACCGGATGCTGTTTCTCGCGGGTCCGGCTGACCAGCGCTGGCAGGTTATGCAACGTTTTTACGGACTTCCCGAAAATCTGATCGCCCGTTTTTATGCGGGAAAACTCACTTTGTCTGATCGGCTGCGTATCCTAAGCGGCAAGCCACCGGTTCCCGTACTGGCGGCATTACAGGCTATTATGACTCCTCACCGTCAACAGGCGATGCAATGAATAGAACGACAGTAATTGGCGCAGGCTTTGGTGGTCTGGCTCTGGCCATTCGCCTTCAGGCGTCCGGTATTCCCACCCGACTGCTGGAACAGCGTGACAAGCCTGGCGGCCGGGCTTATGTCTATGAGGATCAGGGCTACACCTTTGATGCCGGTCCAACGGTAATCACCGATCCGAGCGCCATTGAAGAGCTGTTCACGCTGGCGGGCAAAAGGCTCTCTGACTATGTCGAGCTGATGCCAGTCAAGCCGTTTTATCGCCTCTGCTGGGAGTCTGGCAAGGTATTCAGTTATGACAACGATCAGCCAACGCTGGAAGCACAGATTGCTGCGTTTAACCCGCGTGACGTTGAAGGCTATCGGCGCTTTCTTGACTATTCCCGTGCGGTGTTTGCGGAAGGCTATCTGAAACTCGGCACTGTGCCGTTTCTCTCTTTCCGCGACATGTTGCGTGCTGCACCTCAGCTGGCAAAGTTACAGGCGTGGCGCAGTGTCTACAGCAAAGTGGCAAGCTACATTGAAGATGAACATCTTCGTCAGGCATTCTCTTTTCACTCGCTACTGGTGGGCGGAAATCCCTTTGCCACGTCGTCAATTTACACCCTGATTCATGCACTGGAACGTGAATGGGGCGTCTGGTTCCCACGCGGCGGCACTGGCGCCCTGGTTCAGGGCATGGTGAAGCTGTTTGAGGATCTGGGCGGGGAAGTAGAGCTGAATGCCAGCGTTGCCCGTCTGGAGACGCTGGAAAATAAAATTACCGCCGTGCATCTGGATGACGGGCGGGTATTCCCGACCCGTGCGGTCGCCTCTAACGCGGATGTGGTTCACACGTATAGCGAATTACTGAGCCAGCATCCGGCATCGGTGGCGCAGGGGAAAACCCTGCAGAATAAGCGCATGAGTAACTCGCTGTTTGTGATCTATTTTGGCCTGAATCATCATCATGATCAGCTGGCGCACCATACGGTTTGCTTTGGTCCGCGCTACCGCGAATTAATTGATGAGATCTTCAACAAAGACGCGCTGGCAGAGGACTTCTCACTCTATCTGCATGCGCCCTGCGTGACCGATCCGTCACTGGCACCTGAAGGCTGCGGCAGCTATTACGTGCTGGCGCCCGTGCCGCATCTCGGCACCGCCGATATCGACTGGAGTGTTGAAGGTCCGCGCCTGCGCGATCGTATCTTCGACTATCTGGAGCAGCACTATATGCCGGGCCTGCGCAGTCAGCTCGTGACGCACCGCATCTTCACGCCGTTTGATTTTCGCGATGAGCTGAATGCGTATCAGGGCTCGGCGTTCTCGGTGGAGCCGATCCTGACGCAGAGCGCCTGGTTCCGGCCGCACAACCGCGATAAGACGATCAAAAATCTCTATCTGGTCGGTGCAGGCACCCATCCGGGCGCGGGTATTCCGGGCGTCATTGGTTCGGCCAAAGCCACTGCAGGATTAATGCTGGAGGATTTGGCTTGAACAGTCCGTCACTGCTCGACCATGCCGTAGAAACCATGGAAGTGGGTTCAAAAAGCTTCGCCACGGCATCGAAGCTTTTTGATGCCAAAACACGACGCAGTGTGCTGATGCTCTACGCCTGGTGTCGGCACTGTGACGACGTGATTGACGATCAGGTGCTGGGCTTCAGTAACAATACGCCGTCGCTGCAATCTGCGGAACAGCGCCTGGCGCAGCTGGAGATGAAAACGCGTCAGGCCTATGCCGGATCACAGATGCATGAACCTGCCTTTGCGGCCTTTCAGGAGGTGGCGATGGCGCATGACATTCTGCCTGCTTATGCCTTTGATCATCTTGCAGGTTTTGCGATGGATGTTCGCGAGACACGCTATCAGACGCTGGATGATACGCTGCGCTACTGTTATCACGTCGCGGGCGTGGTGGGTCTGATGATGGCGCAGATTATGGGCGTGCGAGACAATGCCACGCTGGATCGTGCCTGTGATCTCGGGCTGGCATTTCAGCTGACCAATATTGCGCGCGATATCGTTGAAGATGCTGAAGCGGGACGCTGCTATTTGCCCGCCGAGTGGCTGACTGAAGCGGGTCTGACACGAGAGACGCTGGCTGACCCGCATAATCGCCAGGCACTGAGTCGCGTGGCCCGTCGGCTGGTAGAGACGGCCGAGCCCTATTACCAGTCGTCGTTAGCCGGACTGCCCGGTTTGCCTCTGCGCTCAGCGTGGGCGATTGCTACTGCTAAACAGGTGTATCGTAAAATCGGGATGAAAGTGGTTCAGGCGGGTTCACAGGCGTGGGATCAACGCCAGTCCACCAGCACACCCGAGAAACTGGCTATGCTGGTGGCGGCATCAGGTCAGGCGGTTACTTCCCGGATGGCGCATCCTGCTCCACGTCCCGCTTACCTCTGGCAGCGCCCCGTTTAACACCGTGACGTTCCCGCAGCGTCGCCTGCAGTTTTGACAACGGCGGCGCATAAAGGAAACCAAACGAGACGCAGTCCTCTTTGCCACGTACAGCATGATGCATGCGGTGCGCCATATAAAGTCTGCGCAGATAACCCCGGCGCGGAACATAGCGGAACGGCCAGCGTTGATGAACCAGGCCATCATGCACGATAAAATAGAGCAAACCGTAAAGCGTCATCCCCGCGCCAATCCACTGCAACGGCCAGACACCTGTGCTGCCCAGATAAATGAGCAAAATCGACAGGCAGGCGAATACCACTGCATAAAGGTCGTTAACCTCAAACCAGCCTTTATGGGGTTCATGATGAGACAAATGCCAGCCCCAACCCCAGCCGTGCATAATATATTTGTGCGCCAGTGCAGCCGTTATCTCCATACCGATAACGGTGACCAGAACAATCAGGGCATTCCAAATCCACAACATAGTTTCTCCCGAGCATGCATCCTGCAAAGTGGCGCAGAGGTTCAATTTTAACAGAAGTTGGGGAAAACCGCGTTCGGGAGATAAACAGAGGATAACGGGAACGGGGCGGGCACCTTCGTGCGTGAAATATCTTTCAGGTTAAATCGTGATCCATTGGTGTGCGAAACGCGTGACGTGCAGCAACCATTAACTGACTGGCGGTTACCGTGGCGGGCAATCGCATTAAAATTTTACTCGCCTGCCAGTAACATAAGACCATGACCTCATCCTCCTCTTTTTCTGCCAGTTCATGCAATCGGGCGCGGAGTGACAACACATTGATACTCTGCTGCTCGTCCAGCATGTCTGAGATCGTCTGGTTAATGACGCGATGCAGAGTTTTCCAGGTGAGATCGGTATGCAAAATTAACCTCTTTTAACGCTTATCGGCTCGGGGCAGGCGATCAGCAGGAAAGTCGCAGAGATGGCTTCATCATGCAGATAGCAAACTCTGCGGGTAACTATAGCGCTCTTCAGTTCAGCTGACGATAAAGAGTCAGATAATGAGAATGCTATTGCCTTTAATTCTAGCGATCAATGGACCTGCCTGTCTCCTGTTACGCGCCAGTCAGTGATTGATTGCTGATTTTTGTAACAATTGCGGCTGATTCTCAACTGGCTGAAATAAAGAGGATTTGCCAGAGTATATGTCTTACCTTCCTGTTTATCTTTTAGGAGTGACCGATGTATCAGCATGCTGATGTCCTGGTGTGGGGCCATGGCCCCGAAGTGTTTGAAGTTTTCCTGGAACCTACCTGTCCTTTTTCGGTGCGTGCATTCAATAAATTAGACGCATTACTGGCGCACGCAGGTGAAGATAAAATCACCGTGAAGATCCGGCTGCAATCTCAGCCATGGCATCTTTATTCCGGGCTGATTGTCCGCTATATCCTTGCCGCCGCCTGCGAAAGTAAAGACGCAGCGAAGAAGGTGATGCAGGCGGTGGCCGATCATCGTGAAGAGTTCGAATTCACCGACCACTGCACCGGCCCGAATCGCGATACCACGCCAAACCAGATTCTGGACCGTCTTAAAGCGTACAGTGGCGTAGATGCCAGCGCCGCGTTTGATCAGCCTGACCTGCAGAACGCGATTAAATGGCACTGCAAGTATGCTCGTCAGAATGGTATCCACGTTTCCCCGACCTTTATGGTCAATGGTCTGGTACAACCTGAAATCAGCAGTGGTGACGACATCGAACATTGGTCGAGCTTTCTGATGCGTTAGTTTTACGTGCGCGGCCGCCGTTGCCGCGCCAGGCTTTAAACCACCGCTAAGAGAGCCAGTACGCCATCTCTTTCAATGTCCTGATAATTATGCCTGTTTTCCCGTAAGCAGGCCGGGTAAGCTGTACGGCTATTAGCAGCGTTTGAGCCGTTGCTACATCCTCTAAACGGCGCCGCTGGCCTGCAGTTATGCTGGTCAGGCGCTTATTTCACTAAGGATTTGCAGATGACAATGACGCTTGAACAGATACAGGACAAATATCCGGGTGCATTTACAGATGCATTTGGTGATTCTCCGGAATTAGCCAGCGAGCTTGCAACGCTGATTATTGCCGGAAAGAAGGTGGCTACCTGCGGTTCATTGCGGAGCTGGCAGGAGCAGGATGCCATGCCTCAGCCGGGCGGTTACAGCATTGTTCTGAACGGCGAAAAGCAGCCGGTGTGTGTTATCCGCACGACCGGACTTTTCCTGACGCGCTTTGACCGCGTGACGCCAGAGATGGCGATGCTGGAGGGTGAAGGCGATCTCAGCCTCGACTACTGGCGACAGGAACATCAGCGCTACTTCGAACGTGAAGGCTATTTCCACAGCGAAATGGAGCTGATCTTCGAGACGTTCCAGCTGGTCGAGGTGATTTAAACCCGCCTCCTACAGCGTATTCGCTGCCATCAGCGCCAGCCGCGTAACGCCCCGCGCGGCAAGGTTATCCGCCGCCTGGGCGGCGCGCATGCCACTGGCGCACACCAGCACCACGCGCTGATCGGATGGCGGCTGCCAGGCTGCTATCTGCTGCGGCAGAATCCGTAACACCCTATCAGCCACACTTTCAGACGCCTCCTCCAGACTACGCAACTCCACAACGCAGTCATCATCCCTGAGCATCAGACGATCGATAAAAGGCGTGCCAGGCGTGTCCGGCTCAGGTGCATCATCGAAGCGAAACTGCCTGATGTGCCAGTCCACAAAGTCACACTGGATCATGCAGCCAAGCGGCGATGGCATCAGCCTGAGTAATACACTCAGTGCCATCTGTGCCTGCATTGCACCCAGCGTCGCCACCGCAGGTCCCATTACGCCAGCGGTATTGCAGTTACCCGAGGCTGTGGGCAACTGCGGGAACACTGCGCGATAGCCGGGCGCACCGCCGCAGAATCCGCCGACATACCCTTTACGCCCCAGCACCGAGGCGCAGATCAGCGGCAGGTCGCGCGGATAGCAGGCGTCAGAAAGCTGATAAGTAATGGCGAAGTTATCCGCCGCATCCACCACCAGATCGATTCCCTCCAGCGCCTGCGGTAGCTGACTGGCGCTCAGCAGGTGTGAATGCGCCTCGACAAGGCAGTCAGGATTTCGCTGCGCCAGCGCACGCTGCGCACAGCGTGCTTTAGGCTCGCCCACATCGCCGACACCAAACAACGTCTGCCGGTGAAGATTGTGCAGTTCAACACGATCGCCATCGTAAAGACGAATAAATCCCACGCCCGCACCTGCCAGTAACGGCAGCAGGGTGGCGCTGAGGCCGCCCGCGCCCACCACCAGCACGCTTGCCCTGGCCAGCCGCTGCTGCCCCGCTTCGCCAATTTCAGGCAACATGGTCTGTCGCTGATAACGCGCCATTGTCTCTCCTCAGAACTCTGCCAGACCAAAAATGGGCGTAGAGGCAGAGGCCATATCACGCTGCTCCATCAGGCCCGCCTGGAATCCCTGATGTCCGCCATAAATCGCAGCAGCAAACGCACCGGCCATCCGCACCGGATCGCCTGCTTTTGCCACCGCTGTGTTGAGCAGCACACCGTCGAAACCCATCTCCATAGCCTGCGCCGCCTGACCGGGTGAGCCGATACCTGCGTCGATAATCAGCGGCACATCTTTAAACCACGCACGCATCGTGCGCAGCCCTTCGATATTGCGCAGCCCCTGACCGGAGCCAATTGGCGCGCCCCAGGGCATCAGCACTTCGCAACCCGCTTCCAGCAATTTTTCACCGACAATCAGATCTTCGGTGGTATAGGGAAAAACCTGGAAACCGTCAGCACAGAGGATGCGCGCGGCTTCAACCAGTGCAAAAGGATCGGGTTGCAGCGTGTCAGCATGGCCGATCACTTCCAGTTTGATCCATGGCGTGTCGAACAGTTCACGCGCCATTTGCGCCGTTGTCACGGCTTCTTTTACCGTGTGGCAACCGGCTGTATTCGGCAGAATGCGCTTGTTGAGCTGTTGCAGTAGCGTGCGGAAGGCACCCCCTTCGCTGCCCTCCCGTCGAAGGCTGACAGTAATGATTTCTGCACCTGAGGCGTCGATCGCCTGCTGCAGAATGTCGGGAGACGGATAGCCAGCAGTACCCAGAAGAAAGCGGGATTGCGGCGCAAATTGATAGAACATCATTAACCTCCCTGCATCGGTGACAGGATTTCCAGCTGATTACCCGCCTCAAGTTGCTGGCTGGCATACCGGCTTCGCGGCACAAACTCACCGTTCAGCGCGGCGGCGACGGAGCGCGGGTCGATCTGCTGCTCCTGCAGCAGTTCCGCCAGCGTGCCTGCATCGGTTTCAATCGTGCGTCCATTAAGTTGAACTCGCATGAGTCATCTCCTGAGTCAGTTGCAGCATGAGGTTTTCAGCCATGATCGGCGCCAGCAAAAAGCCATGGCGATACAGCCCATTGAGCGAAAAACGGCCATTCTCAAAACGAACCTCCGGCAGGTTCTGTGGATAGGCAGGGCGCAGGCCGGTGCCGCTCTCCACAATCCGCGCTTCAGCCAGCGCCGGATGCAGACTGTAAGCGGCGCTTAGCAACTCCATCATGGCTCTGGCGCTAATCGGACTGCTGTCGTGACTTTCGACCATGGTGGCACCCAGCATGAAGTGCCCTTCTGCTCGGGGCACCAGATAGCAGGGAAAGCGAGGATGCAGCAGCCGGACAGGACGGGAGAGCTGAACGTCATGCGTCTGGAGGATCAGCATTTCACCCCGTACGGCGCGCAGCGCGGGCTGCTGATCCGCGGCGTGAATGCCACGGCAGTCAATGATGGTGCCGGTGGGTTCACCACTGTGTAAGGGCACGCCAGCCTGTTGTAATTTGTCACGCAGTTGCTGCAACGCCAGGCGGGGATCGAGATGCGCCTCCGCCGCAAAATACAGACCACGGGTAAAGCGATTTTCCAGCGCCGGTTCGATATCACCCGGTACGACCCACTCATGTTTTTCCGTCATGCTGGCGAAGCGCGTCAATTCGCGGCTATCACGCGGCGGCGCAACCACCAGCGTACCCTGCTGTTCCACGCCATCAACACGTTGCGACCACCAGCCTGCAGCGTGCTGGCCCCAATCGATCACCTGCTGAGGCGCGCTTTCCGCTTCGCACCAGGGCGCGAGCATGCCACCCGCCCAGTGTGAGGCGGCACGACAGTCAGGCTGCGTAATGATTTCGACGGTTTCGCCCCGCTCCATCAGCAGTGTGGCGACGCACAGCCCGGCCACGCCACTGCCAAGCACCGACCAGCGGCTCATGATGTCCACCGGCGAGGAAGAGAGAGATTCTGGATGAGATATTTCACTTTGGCCTCGTTATACGTTAACGAAGACCCGTGATACGGAGGGAAAAGGCAGAGGCGTCGTGCATGCGCCCCTGCGGCAAGTATCTGATGCGATACCCGTCTTCCTACGCCAGTATCAACTGGGTCAGGTTCTAAGGGTCGCTAAGCCGCGCGATGCGCTATTAGCCTCTCAGTCTCTCTGGCGAGACTCCCCTGACGGGTTTAGTTGTAAGTGAAGCGGGCAGCTTCGTCAAGCGCGCACAGGATGGCTGCTAAGAATTTTAGGGGACAGGCAAGGTTTTGCGCCAGAGTCAAATGCAATGCGTTAGCAGTAGGCAATGAGAGGGTGTTTAAACTGCAGTCGCCTTACAGCGCCTGCAGTGATTGTGTCAGCACGTCGGTGATTTCACGAATACGCGGTTCAGCACGACGATAATAGGTCCATTTGCCCACTTTGCTGGCTTCGACCAGCCCGGCACTGTGAAGTGCTTTCAGGCATAACGACGTGGCGGGCTGTGATAAGCCCGCCTTGTCCTGTATGAGGCTGGCACAGACGCCATACTGATCGAAGGGATAGAGCTGGGTATAGCCCGCAAACGCTTCTTCAGGATGCTTAAGCCACTTCAGCACTGCCACTCGGGTTGGATTGGACAGTAACTTCAGGGCATTTTCGGGGGACATGCCGCCTCACAGAGTATCAGGATTGAAAAACAGGATAGTCAGTATAACCCTTCTCCGTGCCGCCATACAGAGAGGCGTGGTCGACCTCATTCAGCGGATGACCTGATTTAATGCGTGCAGGCAAATCAGGATTAGCGATAAATGAACGACCAAAACCAAACAGATCGCCCCAGCCTTTTTCCAGTACATGCTGCGCTTTTTCAGCCGTGTAACGACCGGAATAGATGATCGGAGAGCGGAATGTTTCCCGCAGCGCAACGCGGAAACTTTCAGGCATGTCCGGGCTATTATCCCAGTCCGCTTCGGCAATGGAGAGATAACCGACTTCAAGTTCATTCAACAGTTTAGCGGCACGGATGTAGGTGGCATGGGGATCGCTTTCAACCAGACCGAGATAAACGCGCTCTTCGTCAGTACTCGAAAACAGAGGGGCAAACCGGACGCCCACGCGATGGCTGCCAAAGACCGAGCTGACGGCCTCAACGACTTCACGCAGGAAGCGCAGACGATTCTCCGCTGAGCCACCATATTCATCCGTACGCAGATTAGTATGCTCTGAAATAAACTGGTTAATCAGATAGCCGTTAGCGGAATGCAGTTCCACGCCGTCGAAACCGGCTGCTTTGGCGTTCTCCGCTGCCTGTCGGTAAAGCGCAACGATCTCTTTAACTTCCTCTGTGGTCAGTGCCCGTGGCTCGCTGGGTGCGGTCAGTATCCCCGCGCCTGGCCCGGTTTCAATAAATACCCGGACGTTATCGGCTGCGATGGCTGAAGGCGCTACCGGTGGCTGTTTACCTGGCTGAAGTTCATTGTGTGACACGCGGCCAACATGCCAGAGCTGGCAGAAAATGGTGGCACCTTCCTGATGTACCGCCTCTGTAACCTTTTTCCAGCCCGCGATTTGCGCGTCGCTATGGATCCCCGGCGTCCATGCATAGCCCTGCCCGCGAGGCTCAATCTGGGTGCCTTCAGTGACCATCAGTCCCGCACCGGCACGCTGACGGTAGTATTCCACCATCATATCGCCGGGAATATTGCCCGGCTGTTCACTGCGGCAACGCGTCAGCGGCGGCAGGACAATGCGGTTTCGAAGTTTGAGATCGTCCAGGTTCAGGGGGGTAAAAAGTGACGGCATAACAAAAAGTCCTCTGATGTGTGAAGAGGCGCCATTATATTTACACATTTAAATTTGTAAATGTGTAATCTGTGCTTTTTGTTCCCGGACCTTTACCGTTGGTGGCGTTTTTACACGCTTTTTACCCGTTGAATCTCATCATTGCGGTATGCGGATGGCTATCAGAGCTGTACTCATTTATCTTTTTCCTGACAGAATAATCCCGGAAAATATTGTGACCACATTACTTTCTTTAGACGCGCTCGGACCGCGCATTTGTATTATGGGCCCGTCGAACAGCGGAAAATCGACTTTAGCGGACGCTATTTCCCACAAAACAGCATTACCTGCCATTCATCTGGATCAACTTCACCATCTTCCGGGAAGCCAATGGATTCCCAGAGCACCAGCTGAATTTCTCCGCTTGCACGCTGCCGCGGTGAGTCAGGAAAAATGGGTAATGGATGGAAATTACACAAAATGTATTGAAGAACGTCTCGCGCGCGCCACCGGATTCATTCTTCTGGATGTAAAAGTGCCAGTGGCGCTGTTTCGGTATATTCGCAGATGCTACTCATTCACGCCGCGAGTTGGCGGTCTCGGAATACGCAAAGAGCATATAACCCTGAATATGCTGAAATATATTATCCTTACTGCCCCAAAGAACAGAAAGCGCCATAAGAAACTTTATGACGATGTCAGGCTCCCTAAACTTCTGCTGCATTCTTCAACTGATGTGAATGCCTGTCTGGAATTTTGGGGCTTAACGTTTACGAATAACTGACCATGGCTGCTGTTATTAATCCAGTAACGTTAAGCTCGCCAATAGCGCATTCAGCGACTCAACAGGCCCGGCATGATTTGTCTCTGAACGGGTTGTGTCCCAGGGCATCGCGTCATCGGTACAGTAATCTCCGATGCACTGCATATCGGCAGGTTCATTGAGTAAACCCACCGGGATCCAGATATAGGGCCTGTCACGCAGCGCGTTAGGTACGGTCGAACCACAGCTGGAACAAAAATCGTTGCGATAACCGGTCGGTTTACGCCAGGAAGCGATCTGGCTTTCACCGGATAGCCAGCTAAAGTCTGTCTCATTCACCAGCGTTGCAAGATTGTAGCCGGTTCCGCTTTGCTTTCTGCAGAGTGAACAGTGGCACCGATAAAAGTGCCTGGGTGTAATCGATAGTTCAAAAGTCACGGTTCCGCAGAGACATGCGCCTTGCATTTTTTTGCCTTGTAAGTGGGGATTCTGAAATTACCCGATCATTTCAGGTTTTAAGCCAGAAGCAAAATTCTATCACTCATCATTAAAGGTCACGAGTTGCGGCTGAATATCAGTTTTAACCCTGCCAGACCAAAGCAGCAGGCTAACAGCGCATCGAGTCCTCGACGAATCCGACGGTAAAAGGCGCTCATGACGGCAGTTGAGAACAGCAGAGCATATCCGCCGAAGACAAACATGCAAATGGCCGCACAGCCGCAGATAATAATCGGTAGCGTTGACGCCATCCCATCCGGTTTCAGTGCAAATGACATAATGGCTACCCAGGTGAGAATCGCTTTGGGATTGCCGATATGCATCAGTATTCCCTGCCGGAAAAGCCTGCCATAGGCAACACGTTCATCACTGGCGGTAAAGTCACTGGTTTCCGTGCGGCGTAATGCTGATTTGCCCGCTTTAAACGCCAGCCAGAGCAGATACAATCCACCGCCGATTTTTAACGCAATCAGTAACTGGGCGAAGGTTGCCAGCACGGTCAGCACACCGCAGGCGGCCAGCAGCGCCCAGATCATTGAACCACTCACGACCCCCGCCGCCAGCGCCAGTGCGGCACCTCTGCCCTTTTTCATTGCCGTGCCCATAATGGCCATATTGCTCGGCCCGGGACTGGCCGTGGCGACAAGATAGGTGGTGAATATCAGGACTAACTCGTGTGAAAGCGCCATCATTGCCTCGGTGATGCGTGGTTATTCGTCTGTTATATCGGCTGGTGTATGAATTTACAATTCATTCACACGATGTCGTTCAGCCTCCAAAGGATGTCCGCCATCACATGCGCGCGTTAACTTTCAGGCAGTGATAGTCATGGATGTTTGCGGTCATCCAGACGCAACTGCATAAATGTCAGATCCAGCCAGCGCCCGAATTTATTGCCGACTTCTTTCATGGTGCCCGCCTCCGTGAAGCCCAGCTTTTTATGCAGTGTGATTGACGCTACATTTTCCGATTCAATGCCCGCCACCATCACGTGCTTTTTGCTCTTACAGGCAAGCTGAATTAACGTCCGCATCAGGGCATCACCTATGCCTTGTCCCCGCGCGTGATTATGAACGTAAACAGAATGTTCAACGGTGTGGCGATATCCATCCCAGGGCCGCCAGTCACCGAATGAGGCATATCCCAGCACGCTTTCATCGTTGTCCGTTGACTATCACAGGAAAACCCGCCTGCTGACGACTGTGTATCCATGCGATGCGGTTCGCGACATCTACCCTGCTTTCATTCCAGATAGCCGTGGTGTTAAGCACCGCATCGTTATAAATCTCAGCAATCACATCAGCATCACTTTCAATAGCCGCACGAATAATCATGGTAGACACCCCTTTGCCCATTCACTAAAGTAGATGAATTGTACACAATGATAGCTATCCATTATGTTAGATGAAATGTCCAGCAAAGAAGATAGCCTGAATATCCGGATCGGATTAAAGGTTAAAGAGGAAAGAGAAAAGCGCGGCTGGTCACTGACTGACCTGGCAGGTCACTCCGGTGTATCACGGGCGATGATCCACAAAATTGAGCGTGGAGAGAGCAGCCCGACGGCAGTGCTGTTAGCGCGGCTTTCGGGCTCTTTTGACATGAGCATCTCGCAGCTTCTGGCCCAGACCGAAGTTCAGACAGGAACGCTGGTCAGGCACGAAAATCAGCCGGTATGGCAGGATCCTGAAACCGGCTATTTGCGTCGGCACGTTTCACCGGGTGAGATGCCGGTCGATCTGGTCAGTGTCGAACTGCCGGCCAATACCGCTGTGCCGATGCCCGCTATCTCGTATATTTCGAGACGTCAGCTTATATGGGTACTGGAAGGGTCATTGACCTTCGAAGCCGGCTCCAGCACGTATGAAATGGCGTCTGGCGACTGTCTGGAACTGGGCGATCCAGCTGATTGTGTCTTCAGAAATAGCACCAGCAAGGCGTGTCGATACGCTGTGATCGTCCTGCGGCCAGTCTGATCCGTTTATTGGCAGATATCCATGCTTGATGATGTATTTACACCGCGCTGTATCTGAACGGATTATCGCTGTTTAGCCGTGGTTATTTAACGATTATTCCCGGCATAGATATCAGGCCGCGTAATCGTCCAGATATAGTTCTCCCGGTTAGCCTTTTGGTCTGATTTTTTCTTGTCGGTACTGATCAGATAATGGTTATGGCGCCACTCAAATATTGTATTCATCTTCGATCCTTTTACCTGATGATTGACTGACAATATCAGCTTTAACAACAGATATAACATGACGATATGAGTAAGGGATAAGGTAAGAAGATATTTTAACGATGAGGCTGGCGGGAAAAGAGAAGGTGCAGAAGATAGGTAGTAGCGTAATTTTAATGCTGACACGTATCCCTGTGCAAACCCACTCCCAGCACAGGGAATACTACTCAGTCCGGCTTTTGGTTTCTCACTAGCGAATCGCCAGCCGGACTGAGCCTGCTCAGGAAAAGTTTATTTTCCCAGAATCTCTCTGCGGACAATCTCTGCGCCGGCACTCAACGCATGCAGTTTGCCATTGGCCACCTGACGCGGCAGCGGGATCATGCCGCAGTTGGTAGAAGGATAGAGATTTTCAGCATCCACAAACTGCAGCGCCTTGCGCAGCGTGTTTGCCACTGCTTCAGGTGTCTCAATTTCATGGGTTGCCACGTCGATAGCACCGACCATGACTTTTTTACCGCGAATCAGCTCGATCAGGTCCATCGGAACGCGCGAGTTCTGACACTCCAGTGAAACGATATCGATAGCCGAACGCTGAAGTTTTGGGAATACCTCTTCATACTGACGCCACTCTGTACCCAGCGTTTTCTTCCAGTCGGTATTCGCCTTAATGCCGTAGCCATAACAGATATGAACGGCGGTTTCGCACTTCAGACCTTCGATGGCACGCTCTAACGCAGCAATACCCCAGTCATTCACCTCATCGAAGAAGACGTTAAACGCAGGCTCATCAAACTGAATGATATCCACGCCTGCTGCTTCTAACTCTTTGGCTTCCTGACTCAGGATTTTTGCGAATTCCCAGGCCAGCTTTTCACGACTTTTGTAGTGATTGTCATACAGGGTATCGATCATCGTCATCGGCCCCGGCAACGCCCACTTGATAGGACGATCGGTCAGTTTGCGCAGGATTTTCGCATCTTCGACAAACACAGGCTTCTGACGTGAGACTTCACCCACCACGGTCGGGACGCTCGCGTCGTAACGATTACGGATGCGGACCACTTCGCGCTTTTCAAAATCCACACCGCTGAGGTGCTCAATAAACGTCGTCACGAAGTGCTGACGGGTCTGTTCGCCATCACTGACGATATCAATACCGGCACGAACCTGATCGTCCAGACACAGACGCAGCGCATCTCTTTTGCCGTCAACTAACTCATCATCCTGCAATTTCCAGGGTGACCAGAGCACCTCTGGCTGCGCAATCCATGAAGGTTTAGGCAGGCTGCCCGCGGTGGATGTCGGTAATAAGGTTTTCATAGCAGGTGACCTTCTGGTTTTAATTAATCAAAGAACGAATTCAGCAGACCATTGTGCGAGAAGTGTCTGATTAGGCTTGATGAAATGCGCCTCAGTAAACCTGCCCTGCTCGACGGCCAGTCGGCTGCGCTCTTCGCGATCGTAAACAATGCGGGTTAATGAATAATCCTGATGCTGCAGCGTGGGCTGATAGCACTGTCCGGCTGCAGAATTGGCGTTATAAATTTCCGGGCGATAGATTTTCTGGAACGTTTCCATCGTACTGATGGTGCTGATCAGCTCAAGATTGGTGTAATCGCTGAGCAGGTCGCCATGGAAGTAGAAGGCCAGCGGCGCAACACTGCCCTGCGGCATGAAGAAGCGCACTTTCAGACCCATTTTTCCGAAGTAAACGTCAGTCAGGGAAGGCGCATCCTGCTGATATTCGATGCCCAGTACCGGATGATGGTTACCGGTGCGCACGTAGGTGTTTTTGCTCGACACGCTCAGGCAGATAACCGGCGATTTACTGAAGCTCTCTTTATAGGCCGCTGAGTTGACAAAGCTTTTAAAAATATTGCCGTGCAGCTGACCAAAATCATCCGGCAGACTGAACTCTGACTGGCCTTTATTGTGCTCTGCAAGCACGACACTGAAATCATAATCACGCACATAGGATGAGAAGTTATTGCCGACAATCCCTTCAATGCGCTGACCGGTTTGATGATCCACGATGTGCGTTTTAAGAATTTCAATCGCCGGGAACAGCTCGTCGGAACTTTCCGGGCGAAGATTCAGCTCAGCAGAAATAATCTCAAGTTCAACAGAATAGCGATCGCTTTTAGGATTGTCCCAGTGCGCCAGCGCGTTAAAACGATTGTCGATCATCGCCAGGGCGTTGTGCAGATTTTCCTGACGTTTTTCGCCGCGCGCTAAATTAGCGAAGTTAGTCGTCGCCCGCGTATTTTTCGAAGGATTATAGTTTTCGTCGAAACGAATGCGCTTGAGGGTAAAGGCTAAATTGTTCATCGCTATCGGGTATCCTGGTCGCTGAGATGAATGGTTGTTTTAAGGGTTTATCCAGCGTTGCTATCCCTTTACAAGCATTCATATGACTCAAAGTTATTAACAATTCTTACTTTATGCCTCAACGCCGGGTTGAAAAAAAGTGATTAAATTTCAACGAACATGAAGGAAATTCATGTTGAGGTGGGGAAGTGGGGATTTTTTCATGACAAGAGCGAGGCTTTTAACGCCGGTAGGTTAAATCCGTGTATAAAAGCCTCGCTGCAGGCGGGTTAAGCTGACCGCTAAATTTTATAAAAGTTATCGCACATCACTTTGTGCGCGCCTGATTTAATCGAAAGCCTGCTGGCCACCTCTTTCATCAGTTTACCCAATCCTCCGTCACACGTTGTCTGCGTCAGGCGTGATGCGGGCCCGGTCAGTGCCAGCGCCGCAATCAGTTTGTCACCTTCGCCAAACACCGGTACTGAGAACGCCGCGATATGCGGATCGCGTATACCTGACGTGAACAGGGGAAGCATAGGCGCAGTGTCAAACAGAGGTTCATTCAGACCCCAGTAGCGAAGCACCTGTCCGATAGCAGAATTATCCAGCGGCAGAAAGGTGCCCGGCAGACGCGTTTCGCGTAATCCTTCCGACGGCTCGGCTCTGAAAAGGCAGAGTCGTTGCTCATTTTCCATCACATACCATGAGGCACTTTCGCCCGTCGCGGTCGCCAGTGCATGCAGTTCAGGCTGAACAATACTCGCCAGATGGAAGGACTGCTCATAGAGCTTGCCCAGATAAAGCAGTCTGGGCCCCAGAGTGTAAACGCCATTGTCGCGGCGAATCACATAGTTCATGCGCTCAAGTGAGTTCATCAGGCGATAAACCGTCGTTTTATGGTAGCCCGACAGCTGCGCCAGGGCGGTAAGCGTCAGCGACTCCTCGCCAGGTTTGAAACAATCCAGCAGCGCCAGCGCTTTTTCTACGGCAATTACGCCTTCATTCCCCATCGGTACGTCCTCCTGTGTGCGACGGCAGGCAGTTTACCGCGCAATTTGTGATTCACATCGTATTTACATCACAAATGAACGCTTAACACTGGTGCGATCGGAATTAACATAGATATAGTTGTTTTATATTGTACAACATGATTGTACCTGGTAAAACAAACGAGGAATGATTTATGCCTAATGCAGAGAATACCTTTATCAATCGCGACATCATCCGTGTCGCGCCAGAGCTCGTAAAACAGGCTGCGCAGTATCAGGCAGCGATACTCGCTGATGTTGCCGGACGACGTGGAACGCTGCATGGTCGCGTTAAACCTGTCTCCCCGACGATGAAAGTCGCCGGACCGGCAATTACCGTTGAAGTCAGGCCAGGCGATAACCTCGCCATTCACGCCGCACTGGCAATTGCTCAGCCAGGTGATGTGATTGTTGTCGATGGCAAAGGCGATATCAGCTGTGCCTTAATCGGGGAAATTATGTCCACTCAGGCTGAAGCGTCTGGTATCGCCGGAATCATTATTGATGGTGCGGTGCGTGATGCCGATTCACTGAGCGCAAACGGATTCCCGGTTTTCTCTGCAGGCTTGAATCCCTGCGGCCCGACTAAATCTGTTGCGGGACGCGTTAACTTCCCTGTTTCTGTGGCGGGCGCAGCCATTCAGCCAGGCGATCTTGTCATTGGTGATATTGATGGCGTGGTGGTTCTGCCGCGTGAAGCCGTTCCGGTGCTGCTCGAACTGGCACAGAAAAAACTGGATTTTGAGACCGGCCGCATTGCAGCCATTCGTGATGGCGACCTGCGCGCACCCTGGTTAGAGAAATCGCTTCAAATCGCAGGCATGCTGCACGAGGGGGAGACACTGTGATGACAACATCATCTTCCGTCATTCTGGTGACCGGCAACGATCTGGCACCGCAGGCGCTGAATCTGCTGACTGAATTCCGCATCGTTTATGCTGGCAAGCAACCTGACGAAGACACGCTATTCCAGCTCTGCCAGCAGCACAACCCGGTGGGGATTATCGTCCGCTACGGTAAAATCAACGCCCGCATCATGGACGCCGCACCTGCCCTGCGGGTGGTTTCCAAACATGGCAGCGGTATTGACGTTATTGATCAAAAAGCAGCGGCAGAACGCCATATCAGTGTCCAGTCCGCGCCGGGTGCCAACGCAGCGGCCGTGGCCGAGCATACCTGGGCGCTGATTCTGGCCTGCGCCAAATCGGTGATAACGCTGGATCAGCGTATGCGTCAGGGATACTGGGATAAATCCACCCATAAGTCCATTGAGCTGGAAGGCAGAACACTGGGACTGGTGGGGCTGGGCGCAATTGGTGGTCGCGTTGCCCGCATTGGCCGGGCTTTTGGCATGAAGGTTCTCGCCTATGATCCTTTTGCCAAAACCTTCCCTGATGAGTGTGAGTCCTCCTCACTTGACGATTTGCTGCAACAGTCTGACGTCATTTCGCTGCACTGCCCGCTCACCGAACAGACGCGCCAGATGATTAACGCAGAGAAACTGGCGTTGTTTAAAAAAGGCGCCATTCTGGTGAACACCGCACGCGGCGGACTCATTGATGATGACGCGCTGAGCGCGGCGCTGAAGAATGGCACCGTGGCCTGGGCCGCACTGGACAGTTTCCACTCAGAACCCCTCACGGCACCACATATCTGGCAGAATGTTGAGAACGTAATTCTGTCGCCACACATCGGCGGCGTCAGTGATAACTCTTACGTGAAGATGGGCACTGTTGCAGCACGTAACATTCTGGATGTTCTGGCGGTAACGCTTAAGGAAGGAAGTCCAGCAGCGTAATTCTGAGTGTCAAAGATTAGACATGACTCACTCAGTGCTGTATCTCATCCTGAAGGCACTCATTAGATTCAGCTAAAAGGACGATAAGGATGATTTCTAAGGAAAACGCAGAGCACTATGTATGGGGTGAAGAATGCGACGGCTGGTATCTGTTAAATCGCCAGGACATGCTGGTGATTCATGAAAAGATGCCGCCAGGCACGTCTGAAAAACGCCACTGGCACGCCGTCTCAAGACAATTTTTCTTTGTACTCAGTGGTGTTCTTACCATGGAGTCAGAGGGTGAGAAACATGACATCAAGGCTCAGCAAGGACTCGAAATCCCGCCGGGAGCAAAGCATCAGGCCAGAAATGACAGCGGGTTTCCTGTGGAATTTCTTGTGATTTCGCATCCATCAACCCGTGGCGATCGTGCTGACCTCCCTGAAAACGGCTGACAACTCATGAAAGCGTGCTACCGATTATCTTCTCTTCAGGTCAGCGTTGTGAGGATCTGATTAACCTTCAGTAGCCAGTGTTCTCAGGGAGTCACCCTGCAGAGAATAACTCACGATACTGTCGTTGATCTTTCCGCCGAGTGACTGATAAAAACGGTTTGCACGATGGTTGGATTTTTCTGCGTTCCAGCTCAGGCTGAGACACGCCTGCTTAAGGGCAAGTTGCGCCATAAACTGCATGAGTGATTTACCAATCCCTTTGCCTCTCTCATGTTGAGAGACGAAAAGTTCTTTGATGTGAAACTCACCGCTATACCGGGGAGAAGGATAAAGAATAGTGCAGCAGGCCAGCCCAACGATGTGGGTACCACAGCGCGCCCTGATGACCTGTGTGCCAGAGAGTGTGCTGAACAGTTGAGTATGAAGATAGTTTTTCAACAGTGACTCATGAATAATTCCTTTACCGTAATAGTATTCTTCCATTTCAGTAAAAATGTTCACCATTGATTCCCATTCCTCTGGAGGACACAGTTCTGCAATTACTTCCACACCTATTCCTTTTTAACAATTAAACATCCCGGTCATGGGAAGGTGTCTTTATTAAGCCGTACACCCTTCCTGTAAACCTGATCAATGAGAATACATCCGCGATATGCAGAGACGTTCATTCCACCCGAGGAATCACGTTACTGACCCATTTAATTTTATCACGGCATGAGGGTGTTATTGACAGCATAAATCCTGCACTTCACATTCGCGGTATGCTCATACATCTGACAGTTGCTAAGCGCCCTCGCAGCAGCATCTTTCGTTGTGCGCGCCCGGTAAGACACCCCCCAAACACCTCTGACATCGGTAGCAAATGCTTTTTCATAAAGCTGTGCAGATTCATATTTTCTGAATGCTAAGGTTCCTGAGGCGCTATTGAGAGTCTGCGGCAGAGGCAGTCTTTCAATGCGTGTCGCCACTATCGCCTTGTATGCCAACCGCTGTTTCTGAAGAAATTCAGCGACAGGATGCCACCAGAAATCTTCAGGTGCGGATTCTATAAAAGTATGACCGTTAGTATCATAAGGTGGCATCACGATAAAGCTGGCGAGACCACCTGCTGAAGTATAAGAATGGAAAAAAGAGATGCCGGTGAAAGGCGGGAATAATGTGTCGTTTTGCGAATAGAGCCAAAGCGAAGGAATGCGCGAAGTGGCGCCCATGGAAGCAAAGCTTTTAAGTAACCCGGCTCTGTCACACAACGACCCACCCTTTCCGGCACCCCGCCCGCCGTCAAAGTTGATGATTGCCTGAACCCCTTTTGGCTGGCGGGCCCCCGTAGCCAGGACGCCAAAACCCCCCGCTGACATCCCGGCGAGAATGGCTGAATGATGGGATGCCCAGGGCTCATGCCTGATAGCGTTGAGCGCTCCCAGCAGGTCGTCAGCATCCCGTTTTCCGGCAAGATCATGCCGCGGCTCAACACAGGTACTGCCGGTATATTCAGCACCGCCGCTTGAATACCCGTAACCTTCACGCATAACGACCACCGCCGCATAGCCGTGCCGGGCGAATGCCAGTGCCATTCCTGACATCCAGTTCGGGTTCATTTCCAGCCGATCGAACTCAGCCGTCTCCGCCGTGCCGTGGGTGATAAGGGCAACAGGCCAGCGTTTATCTCCGGCGGGTCGCGTCACGAAAGCTTCCAGGAGTGCTGGCTTACCCTCTGGTAAAGTCACAGGTAGCATGAGTGGCTCTCTGACAAGACCGTTAATCTGCTGGTTTTCTTCAGCGTTAACCGCGTTCGCATTGGGTATGGAAACTGCCAGCCCTAACGTCAATATAACTATAAGCCCGCATGCTGAATGATTCAGAGAGGATGTAAACACGTTTAGCGGCTCCGTATATCCATTTTAATTGGATAAACTAGCCTGAGATTGTTTAAGTCAGTAGAGATGAGGAAAGGAATTTTCTTGTCAGATTGTTACTGATCTCTTTCTGGACGAGGATGAGTGTCAGATCGTTTTGTCGTCGTTTCAGCGCAGGTTCATGTGCACTTCTCTCAGACTTTTTAAAACCCGCCAGAAGGATGTGCAGCAGTATTCTGTTGCTGGTTTCATCATGCACTTTAGCGTTGAGGCTATCAGGCAGTTCTCACTGGTTGAGGTGTCTGCAGCAAGCGGCGCGTTAGTTACGAGGATAAAAAGCCGGGCGGTGTGACCAGCAGACATTTTGATTAATGTCTGCTGGCCTGGTGAGATTATTTGCCGACTGGCGAAGCGTTATTCTCAACGTTAATCGCCGACTCTTTTTTACGGCCCATGACCAGCACAGCGATACCTCCAGCACCGCAGAGGATAGCCAGTGGTACCATGGCAAGAGTATGACTGCCGGTCGCCTGATTAATAATGCCGTAAACGTTAACCATCAGTCCTCCCCCAATCAGATTGGCCACCGCGCCGATTGCAGCAAGGCCCGCAGCAGCGGTAGTGGATGACATCCACCCCGATGCCAGTGCCCAGAAAGGCCCTTTCATCGAATACGCGCCGATCAGAACCAGCGACAGGATGACAACGCTGCCGGTCAGACTATTGGTGATGAAGGCGGACAGCAAACCACCCGCAATCAGAAACAGCGTTAACGCGGTGTGCCAGCGACGCTCGCCGCTGCGGTCAGAACTTCTGCCCCAGACAATCATAAGAACCGATGCCAGACCATATGGAATTGCATTGATCAAACCGGTGGTCAGGTTATCCAGACCAAACGATTTAAGCAGTTGCGGAGACCAGACGCTTAGCGTTGAGCCTGCCGCAGACGCACCTGCATAGATCAGCGCCATTACCCAGATATGTTTGTGACGCAGCAATTGCCAGAGAGAGATGTGACCAATGGCTTTCTTCTTCGCATTTTCAGCTTCAAGGGTGCTGTTCAGCCACGCTTTTTGTTCCTCATTTAACCAGCTGGCACTGGTGGGACGATTGCTTAATACGAAGAAGGCCGCAATCCCCAGAATCACCGCAGGAATGCCTTCCAGGATGAATAGCCAGTGCCAGCCACGCATGCCCAGCCAGCCATCCAGTGACAGAATCAGACCAGAAATTGGCGATCCAACAAAATTCGCTGCAGGAATAGCCACCATGAAAGTCGCAATCACGCGGGCACGGTACTTACCGGGGATCCAGTATGTCAGATACAGAATCACGCCCGGGAAAAATCCTGCCTCCGCGGCCCCCAGTAAAAAGCGCAGTACATAGAGGGTATTGGCGCTCTCTACAAAGGCGGTACAAACCGAGATGATGCCCCAGGACACCATGATGCGGGAGATCCAGATTTTTGCGCCTATTTTCTGCATGGCGAGGTTGCTGGGAACCTCGAACAGGAAGTAACCGACGAAAAACAGACTGCTCGCAAAACCAAATACCGCTTTCGACAGTCCTAAATCTTCGTTCATCTGTAACGAAGCCATACCAATGTTGCCGCGATCGATAATGGCAATCAGATAACAAATAATCAGGAAGGGCAAAATGCGCCAGACCACCTTCTTAACGGTCTGCTGCTCAATATCGGCAGAGAAAGTCGTGATGTGCTGTTTTTCAGACATGATGATCCTCACAATTTTTTCATCACTTAACGCGCTAAGCGCAAAGCGCCTTGTTGTACCCAGTACAACATAAATGTACTCAGTAAAACTATTATCACGATAAAAAATCTTCTCCGCCGGAAGATGTAATCAGGTTGTGTTATTTGTCACAGAAAAGTATGAGGCAGTTTTAGTTTATGTGACGGGCATGCCGTAAATGAGCAGGCAGCGGGGAATCTCTGGCGCTGATTAACGGTAATCGTCAGGAGGGACGCTGATCGTCGCGAAAGGGAAGCAGAGGTTAAGTAACGCAGGCCTGCGGAGGACGGTTAACTTCCATGAGGGTGAGTCGGTGAACTGCTGCGGGGCTTATCACCCTCCAGCTGCTGCGCTGGCAGCGGCCAGAGAAACCGTGCAGCGTTAACTATGTGTTATCCCGCAGCCGCAAGCTGCTGTCCGTTTCCCGCAGCATTCAGGCTGTGCAGCCTAGCCCCCCTGCAGCCTGACGGCCACCGGCGTGGCGTTAAGCGATCAAGCTGATATCAAGGCGACAGGTCAGCCGCACGTCTTACCGCCCCTGCCGCTGACCGTCGGGTTCGCAACTGCCGCCAATCCCGGACAGACGTGCCAGTCCGCCCCTGCCGGCAGGCGGAGCCACCGGATTTTACAGCGTCTTAATGACCATGCCTGCCGCGGCCAGCATCATAATGAAACCGGCCGATCGGAAAAGGCGTCGTTGCGCTTTTTCGCTGGTGAGGAGGTGGCGTATTCTGAGCGCCGCCAGAATGAAAACTGCGCCAATACAGAGCAGGACAAATACGGTTAGTGGCACCAGCATTCCCCCCCACATCTGCAACGAGACATTATCCAGCGAGATCACCAGAGGTAATATCGCCATATAGAAAGCGATGGTCTTCGGATTGCCCAGCGTAATCGTCAGCCCGGAAAACCACGCCGATGCCAGTTCCCGTTTTGTCGCTTTCTGATTGATGTTTATCGCCTGCGGCTGGTGGCACCAGAACTGCCATGCCAGCACGCATAAATAGAGTGAAGCAGCCCAGTTAATCAGCGTAAAAATGGATGTGTAGTTGTGCGCGATTACCGCCAGACCAAAGACGGCAATCGATAAATAGATCAAATCCCCAAGAATGAGGCCAGCCAGCATCGTAAAGCCGGTCATCAGACCGCCACTGACGCTACGGGCGACTAATGCGGTCATCCCCGGCCCCGGAATGGCGGCCGCGAGTCCCAATGCAGCCATGTAAGAGAGTATCTGAGCAGTTCCTGACATAGTGATTCCTGTCGAAAGAGAGGACGAAAAGTTATTTCAGCGTATTGTTCATAGCGGACCGGCTTCCGGCGACGATAGCCCGGGCAAAAACCAGATCCTGCACGGCAAGCCCCACGGACTTAAACAGCGTTCTCTGTGACACAGGGAGGTCAGGACGATCGCCTGAGGTCAGCAGGGTGCCTATTTCCGTGCCTGAAGCGTCCTGAAGTAATAATCCTTGCTGTTTTGCCTTAAGTAGGCAGGAGGAGGCGTTCCAGACGGCCTCTCTGGAATCCAAATACAGATTGACCGCCGTGTAGATATCTGGCGCCACTTCCTGAAAGCCGGGGGCAGACGCCCCCACGGCATTGATATGACAGCGCGCAGGCAGATCGCTGGCGCGAAGAAACGGTGCTTTTGCCGCTGTCACCGTACAAATGATATCCGCCTGAGCGATGGCCTGAGCAGGCGTTTCCGCAACCGTAACGGGCAGCCCGGAATAGTGCTGACACCACGCTGCAAACTGCGCCGCGCCAGCCCGGCTTCTTCCCCAGACTGAGATATACGTGATTGCACGAACGGCCATGATCATCTGAACATGTTTTCGCGCCTGAACCCCTGTTCCCAGGATTGCCAGATGGCTTGCGTTCTGGTGAGCAAGCAGGTCCGTAGCCAGTGCAGATGCGGCGGCTGTGCGTAATTCTGTCACAGACGCGGCATCAACCAGCACGATATCGCCCTCATCAGTGGCATCGTAAAGCAGGATACACCCCTCATGGGACGTAGACTGATTGTGATGATTGAAATCGACTCTGACTGTTTTGAGCCCGAATCCCGCATAGGGGCCATCCTCAATGTAAGCGGGCATGGTGCCCATCAGGGAACCCTGCTCAGAAGCGATAACACTCCGCAAAGTCTGTTTAACTTTGCCCCTGCTCATCAGGGTAAACGCCTCCCGGCTCAACTGCAGGCATGTCGCAGACGATAAAATCTGCTCAACCTGCTCACGATGGATAAATTGCATGGTGAATGTCCGTGGTTATCGCGACGAAAAGGTCTGAAAATGCGGTTCGATTTGGGTATCTGCCATGCTGTTAAGCAGCGTTGACATGGTTTTCTGGGCGACCCCAAGCACCACATCCAGCGCATTTTGCTGGCTGTACCCTGCAGCCAGAAGCGCCTTAACCGCGTTGTGCGATATCTGACCCTGAGCCAGAGCAACGTCGCGGGTAAAGTGGTATAACGCAGCCAGCTTCGCCGGCAGGGCTTCAGGTTGCTCAGTCAGCCTGCTCAGGATGTCGGCCGATACACCTTTATGCTGCGCAATCCAGCTATGCGCCTGAACCGTATAGGCGCACTGATTGAGCAGCCCTGTGGTGATCCAGACAACGGCCCGCTCCTCTTCTGTCAGCGAGCACTGAGAGAAGGCGTCATGGGCGAACTGGTAAGAAGCGAGCAGTGCGGGCGACTCTGCCATGAACGCACTTTGCCAGGGAATCCAGCCGAAACCGTCAATGGAGCTTTGCAGCAAAGGGCGGCTGGCAGCGGGTGCACTTTCAAGTGTGTGCATTTTAAACATTGTCATTTTTTATCCTTTACGAATCGTTGAGGCGAAAACAGACCAGAGCATATGTATCGGGCGGGTGCGCGAAATAAAATTAAGGTTATGCAGTCTGGCGGCAATTTCTGTTGTTAACGCAATATCCACTTCACCGCAGGCCACCGCCTGTGCTGCCGCGCTGGTAGAAGACATCTCAACAATCTTTGCAATACGTAATCCGGCCGGGAGTAATTCGGCAATCAATGGAACAGGCGCCGGATGAGAGGCAGCCGTCAAAGGCCTGTCCGGTAAAACCCTGTTAGCAACCAGCACATAAAGAGGCGTGTCATAAAGGAATGTTGCTAAGAGTTTCAGACGGGTGTCCATATAAAAATCGTTAATTTTAGGGTACGCATTGGCGACAATTAATAACCCGTTCTCTTCATCAATATTTTTTCTTGCCAGTTCATAGGAGTCATCAAGATGAATCGTATGAGAGCTGTCAGAATAATGATCACCCATCCAGCGATGGAAAAATTGTGAGGCATATTCGCTGCTTGTTCCTGAAGGGCCTAAAGTATGAATGGGATAATTCACAACATGCGTTAAGCCCATATCCATAAAATGATGGCGCATCTTTTCACCTAAATTAATGAATTAACAGACAGGAGTCAGCCAGTGATTAAAGGCAGTTAACTGACCGCGGACTAACTTTTCATACAGACCTTTAACAGACAGGGAAATACTTTTCTCATCCATGCTATTCAGCTTGCGATGGTCGATCTGAATGACAGGCGATATTTCGACGCCCGTGCCTGTTAAAAAACATTCGTCCGCCGTCAGGAGTTCTGAAGGCAATATATCCCGTTGCTCGACACGCAGATCAAGGCAGGTTGTAGCCAGTTCAATGACGGTGCTGCGGGTAATACCCTCCAGAATATGAGCGGTAACCGGCGGAGTAATGAGCGTCCTGTTTTTCACAATAAACACGTTGGATGTGGTCGCTTCGGCAACGTAACCGTGGTGGTTAAGCATTATGGCGTCATCATATCCGCCACGATGAGCCGCCTCCATTGCCAGAGCCGAATTGACGTAGCTGCCGGTAATTTTAGCCCGCGCGGGAATAGAATTATCGGCAATGCGACGCCAGCCTGAAACCGTACACTTCACCCCCCCCCTGCTTTATATAGGCGCGCATATTCAGACTATTAACCGAAAGCCCGCTACTGACGCCGGAGAGCTTTACGCCAAATCCGGTGCCAGGTAAAAGATGACGTTTATATGCTATCGGTCGGATATAGCAGTCGTCTTCGACATCATTTTTTTTCAGAAGCGCCAGCGTTAACGCCTTTAACGCCTGAGGTTCGGGTAGATCATCAATCAGCAGTAATAAGGCTGACTGAATCAGCCGGTTAATATGATCGTCCAGACGGAACACATTAACGGTGTTATCAGCATGATGCGCGTAACCACGAATACCTTCGAACACAGCGGTGCCATAATTGAAGGCCTGGGTGGTAACCGGTAACAGCGCGCTATCGGCGGTAATAAACTCGCCGTTGAGGTAGCTCCATAGATGGTGAGGTGACCGGGTTTCATCACGTTTATCAGCGTCACTGATTGTCATCATTCAAATCCCCGATTAATCAGCGCAAGTGCCGCGTCACGATCGCTGTTATCTGCCGCCGGACGCAGGTCATGAATACGTGCCGCTTTCCAGCTCACCATTGCAGAGGTGCCGGTTACGCGACTGGTTTCGCCATCAATCAGGTGAATGCTGACACCGGCAATGTTCTGTTCAATATGCCGTTTGACGTTGCTGAGTAACGAAGAAACATCGGCTTGCCGGTTAAACATCTCCACCGTGATGTTGAGCACATCTCTCCCTTCGCGGTTGTCAATCTGGATAGCGTAATCCAGACAGCCTTCCAGTTTTTCAAGAAGCGCGGCTTCAAGGTCCCAGGCACAGTAAGCCTGCCCGTTGAGCGTCAGGACATCGCGAACACGACCAATCGGCACAATTCTCTGGCTGCCATCCGGCATCAAGGTTGACCGTACCATGTCACCGGTACGGTAACGGATTAGCGGTTTCTGGCCCTTATAGAGATGCGTGATGACTAACTCACCTACCCCCTGTCCCGTGGTGATGTCACAGGCTGCGCCACTGAAAGGGTTGATAATCTCGTAGTAGTTGTTCAGCGGGACGGTGTAGAGGTGACTATCCTGTGCGCACACGGCAAGAATAGAAGACTCCTGTGAGGCATACATACAGCTATAGACTTTTGCCCCCCAGATCTCACCTATGTTTCTTAACAGAGGTGGCGTGGTCAATTCACCCACGGTAAGAATCAGCTTCACGCTGGTTGCCGATGGGTCCCCGCCCGAATCTTTAATGAAACGCGCTACAGCAATCGCCACGGCGGGCGTACAGACCAGTGCGGTTATCTGCAGTTCATTAATTAATGCCATTACCCGCTTCATTCCCACGACGGGCGAACGCGGCCACATTTTGACGACGCTGTAACCAAGACTGCGGAATACATCCTCGAAGGTATCCCCGGTCGAATGAAGTTCTGTTGGCCCCATGACGCCCACCACATGATGGGGCGCAATTTGCTCAAAGATATTACGGTAATGAATAATCAGAGGCGTATTATTATGCACCGAATCGGTTTCATTACGCGGGCACGGCGTCGGCTTCCCCGTTGTGCCTGTCGTTTCGTAATAAATCCAGCTCTGATGAAGGGGGGCAGATGCCAGCGCTGCGCCTTGCATTCTCAGATCATCTTTAGTCGTGAACGGAAGAGACGTGAGACCAGCGGTAGTTAATGATTCAATATCGGAAGAGGTTAAACCTTTAAAATGTTCGCGATAAAAGGGTGAATGCTCTGCAACATATTTCACCACTTCTCGCAGTTTATTATTCTGATGAAGACCAAGCTCATTCAGGCTGATATTACCCGCATGGAAGGCGCTATGCAGATAATAAACCTCCTTCGCCTGCGCGATGACTCGTTCTTTAAAAATAGCGTACATCTTCTCTTCCTTAGTCAGGATAAATTAAAATAAAAACAGGCAGGCATGCAGGGTGAGATCGCTATGCGATCGGCTGCTTAACGCGCTTTAAGATGATTTATTTGTAGAGCGGCAGATTCCCTGTCATTCGGGTCAGCTTCTTTTTAGGGCCGATAATGCCAATGGCGACCAGCTCAATATTCTCGCTTTTCACAGACGAAATTCTTTCGCCATACTCTTCATAGGTTTTACACGACTGTGCCAGTGCGCTGAATGGCATGACATACATCTCATCATCACTTTCAGCACTGGCCTGTAATTCATGCAGATAATCACCTGAAGCCAGTAGCACCGGGAGAGGCGCGTAAATAACACCGGGGTAATTGACTTCATCGAGGCTTTGCATATCAGGTCCAACGAGATTATCGACCGTGCGTCCAAAACTGATTCCGATAACGCTTGCTGCGTTCATGGCAAGACCGGCCGGGAGATCTTTATCAATAATAATCGTACAGCGATGCTGACTGGCGTCGAACTTCATCGTAATTCCTCACTTCTCTGGAATGGATCTTAATGTGCGTGCGAAAGCGTATTCAGTACAGAGAGCAAACCACGGTTTAATGTAAAGTCGCCGGGAAATTCAATATCAACCACCTTCCAGTCCGCAATATATTTCCATTTGGCGACGCCTTTCTGATGGTCAGGGTGGATAATATAGGCGTTCAAATCTTCGCGGTTCTCAAACAGGCCAATTACGACAAAATCCGCTGCGATGTCGCGTCGGGTGATATTCCTGCCACAGCTCCAACCTTTTATTTCATTAATATGATCCGGGTGAGCACGCGTGGCTCTCTCTGCATCAATAGTCTCCAGGGATGACCAACTCCACGGACTTTTCAGCGTAAACATGACGATGTGCATTAACATAGGATCCGTTCATTCCTTGTTCCGTTGATAATATTCATTAGAAAGATGAATGTATTATGCCGTAGCGGGGCAGAAAATTGTTACCTATATCATTTACCCGATGCGGATAATTAGGTAAAAATAACCCTCTAAAGCCTCTCTGTAGAAAGGAGTTTTCCCGCATGGCCCTTAGCCCGACAGATATGAAAATACTTGAAATCCTGCAGGATGATGCGCGCGTGACGAACCAGGTGCTGGCACAGAAAATAAGCCTTTCAGCCTCGCCGTGCTGGCGCAAAGTTCGCAAGCTGGAAGAAGATGAAGTCATTCAGGGCTACCGTGCTGTACTTGACCGCAAAAAAATTGGTCTGGGCGTGATGGTTTTCATCCGGGTCGTCATTGACAGTCACAGCGAAGCCGAGGCCCGAAAATTTGAAGAGGAAGTGACTGCGCTGGAGGATGTGGTGGCCTGCTACAGTATCGGTGGCGATGCTGACTTCCTCCTGCAGGTGGTGGCGTCAGATCTCGACTCCTACGCCGATTTTGCCATGTCCGTGGTACGCCGGTTACCCGGCATCAAAGAGATGCAGAGCATGTTTGTGCTGAAGGAGATCAAACCACTCGTGACTTATCCTATTAAGAAAATGCCTGAATAGATGATGACACCGGCCTCGCTGAGGATGGCGGTTTCAGGCCGGGCCCTTTTGCCGGTCGGCCATCGCCGGTTAAGCGGGCGTCCGCTGTCTGCGGCATCAGGGCATTGCCTCCCGGTTACTCAGCTGAGCATCGGGCAGTCAATTGACCTGCCCGCCAGAAAACCAGCCAGGGTGAATCCACATTTCCTGCCCGCAGGCACTGCTCCTGCAAAGCCTGTGCAACGAAGATCCCGTCAGTCAAGCCCGTCATCGCTGCTAATCCTAAATTTCGCATCTATAATTCAGTGACTCAGGCCCAGGCATCGCATCCGGCTGACCCGCTAAGCCGCGTTTGAGTGCCTGAACGTCAACGTGTCAGCGAACAAACGCCATTCCATCCTGCACGATGCCTGCCGGGTTAACGATGCCCATTACTGACTGAATTAAGGAAGCCTCATGATCTTTTCTCTCAAAAATCAGGTTGCGCTGGTCACCGGCGCCAGCTCAGGTCTCGGCTATGCCTGTGCTGAAGCTCTCGCCAGAGAAGGTGCCTGTGTGGTGGTTAACTACCACAGTCAGGCGGAACCGGCAGAGAAACTGGTTGAAAACATCCGTGCAGACGGTGGACGTGCCATCGCAGTTAAAGGAGATGTATCGAAAGAAGCGGACGTGCAGAACCTTTTCGACCAGACGATTGCTGAATTTGGCAGACTGGATATCCTGGTCGCAAACTCAGGTCTTCAGAAGGATGCGCCCTCCATTGAGATGACGCTTGAGGACTGGAACACCGTTATTAACGTCAACCTCACCGGCCAGTTCCTGTGCGCGCGCGCTGCGTTGCGACAGTTCCGCAGCCAGGAGCACCGCCCTCACCTCAGCCGCGCGGTGGGAAAAATTATTCATATGAGTTCGGTTCATCAGCTTATTCCCTGGGCCGGACACGTCAACTATGCCGCGTCAAAAGGCGGGGTTGATTTGCTGATGAAAAGCCTGGCACAGGAAGTGGGTGAAGATCGCATCCGCGTTAACTCCGTGGCCCCCGGCGCTATTGCCACGGCCATCAACGAGGAAGCGACGCAGGGCGAGGCAGGCAAAGAGTTATTGAAACTCATTCCTTACGGGCGCATCGGTGCAGCTGAAGACGTGGCGAATGCCGTCGTCTGGCTTGCCAGCGATTTATCTGACTACGTTCATGGGACAACGCTATTTATCGATGGCGGAATGAGCCTGTATCCTGGATTTCGCGACAACGGCTGAACGTGAGTCGCTGGTTCAGGAGATGGACGGCAGGTTTATATCCATCAGCCAGTACGAAATCCGGAACAGGAGGTCCTGATTTCGCACGCCTGCTGCTATAAATTACACGCCAGCAAGCTGAACACTCCCGTCAGTGCGTCGTGGCTTCATACCAGTGGAGCGGAAAAATAGGGACTCAATGTTCATCTTCATCCGGCGTAAGCAAACGCGTCCGGCAGACGTCCAGAATTTCGTCAGCGAGCCCGGAGTTGTCCGGACAGGCCCGCGAAAGCATTATCGCACCCACAAGATGCGCAAGGGTATTGATCAGTTCTGCGCGCGTTGCTTTTTCTGATTCCAGAATAGCCAGTTGCCGTTCAAGCCCGGCCGCAAATGTCTCCTGAATGGATTCAGACTGACGGGCTGCATCAGTCCCCAGAGCCGACATGACACATCCCTTTCCTCTATCATCGCGATGCTGTCTGGAAAGATAGTATTCGATAAACGTTTCGCGACTCACACCCTGGGTTTTTTCTGCGGATTGCGCAAAACCGCAGCGCATCGCTTCGGCTAACAGATCAGCTTTCGACCCGAAATGCTTATAAAACCCGCCATGTGTTAACCCTGCGGCTGACATCAGTTCTGCAACGCCTACTCCATCATAACCACGCTCGCGAAAAAGCGCTGACGCGGTTTCAACGACCCGCAACCGGTTTTCACGAACCTGCTCTTTGGACACTTTCATATTTTACCTCCTGACACAGAGCCTGATTATACATTGATGATGATCATAATCAAACCAGTTGACATTAATGATTACGATCATCATCATTAAAAAAGTACTTTTGCCCGTTACTTCACCGAGGAATGATCATGACCAATGACGCGCTATTTCAAACTTATGAACTGGGGTCCATCACGCTGGCAAATCGCATAGTGATGGCTCCGCTGACGCGTAACCGGGCCGAAGCAGGACTGGTGCCGGGCGAACTGGCAGCGACTTACTACGCGCAACGTGCCACGGCAGGATTACTGATAACCGAAGCCACGCAGATTTCTGAGCAGGCGCAGGGCTATCAGGATACGCCTGGCATCTACACCCAGGCGCAGATTGACGGCTGGCGGAAAGTGACTGACGCAGTGCATGCGAAAGGTGGGCGCATCTTTGTACAGCTATGGCACGTGGGTCGGGTTTCACACGTCGATTTACAGCCCGGCGGCGCTGCACCAGTCGCACCCTCGGCCATCCGCGCTGAAACTAAGACCTTTGTGAACAACGGATTCGCTGACGTCTCTGAACCCCGCGCCCTTGAACTGCATGAAATAAACGGGATTGTCGCTGACTTCAAAAAGGCGTCGGCTAATGCCATTGCCGCCGGTTTTGATGGCGTAGAAATACATGGCGCGAATGGCTACCTGCTGGAACAGTTTCTGAAGGATGGTGCCAACCTGCGGACCGATGAATATGGCGGTTCTGTAGAGAATCGTGCGCGCCTGCTGCTGGAAGTCGTGCAGGCCGTCAAAGATGAGATCGGCGCAGAGCGTACGGGCGTTCGCATCTCACCTGTCTCTCCCGCCAATGCGATTTCATGCAGCGATCCACAGCCACAATATGACTATGTGGCAGACCAGCTTAATGCTTCAGGTATCGCCTATCTGCACGTCGTCGAAGGCGTAACGGGCGGTCCCCGTGATGCAACGCCGTTCGATTACACGTCGCTGCGTCGCCGCTTCAGAAACACCTATATCGCTAATAATGGCTATGACCTGGCGCTGGCATCTGAGCATCTTGCACAGGATAAAGCCGATTTATTCGCGTTCGGCCGCCCCTTCATTTCTAACCCTGATTTAGTCGAAAGAATGAAGACGGGCGCGCCTCTGGCCCCTCTCAATCCTGAAACACTGTATGGCGGTGGAGCACAAGGCTATACCGATTATCCGTCACTAAACGATACCAGCGAATAAATTCCTGGGTGTGCTTAACATACTTCGCCGACGGCGATTCTTACCCACTAACAAAGAAGATAAAATGATGAAAAAACCTTCAGTTCTTATCACCGGGGCATCCGCAGGTATTGGTGCGGTCTATGCAGAACGGTTTGCCCGCCGTGGACATGACCTTGTTCTGGTTGCTCGCGATAAAACAAAACTGGAAGCCCTTGCGAAACGGCTGCGAGAGGAACACACCATTTCCGTGGATGTTCTGCCTGCCGATCTGACTCAAGCTGGTGATTTAACCATAGTAGAAGCGCGCCTGCGTGAAGATGCGGGGATAGGTATTCTTATCAATAACGCAGGTATCGCTCAGTCCGGCAGTTTTACCGAGCAAACACCGGATTCCATGGAAAAGCTTATCGCCTTAAACGTAACCGCCCTGACGCGACTTGCCAGTGTTGCGGCTACCCGTTTTGCCGACGCCGGAGAAGGTTCAATCGTCAATATCAGTTCAATCGTTGGACTCGCCCCGGAATTTGCTATGACGGTCTACGGCGCAACCAAAGCCTTTGTTCTGTTCCTGTCTCAGGGAATGAACGTAGAGCTGTCATCAAAAGGGATTTATATCCAGGCGGTACTTCCGGCGGGGACTTACACCGAAATATGGAATCGCGCCGGTATCGACATCACTAACGCGCCGAAAATGATGGAAGTCGGCGAACTGGTTGACGCCGCTCTGGCAGGCTTTGACCGCCGCGAGCTCGTGACGATTCCGCCTTTGCATCATGCTGAGCGCTGGGATGTGCTTGATACCGCCCGTCAGGGGCTGCTGTCTGACATCAGACAGGATGAAGCAGCTGAACGCTACAAGACGTTGTAATAAAAGTCATTTCAGCGGAACCCTCCATCAGGGTTCTGCTGAGAGTGAAGCCAATGATTAATCTGCGGCTGCGTCTCTTTTCCTGCAGAAAAATCCAAACGCAAACTTAAGGTCATACTCATCATGACACCAATACGTGTAGCACTTGTGACTGGCGCATCTTCAGGAATTGGCGAAGCCTCTGCTAATAAACTTCTTGCGGCGGGTTATCGGGTCTATGGCACAAGCCGGCGTGGTCCGGCGGCAGGTGAACACGCTTTTCCCTTACTGCCACTGGATGTGACGGATGACGCGTCGGTTAAAGCTGCCATTGAGGCGTTAATCCAGCGGGAAGGCCGAATCGACCTTCTGGTGAACAACGCGGGCTTCGGGGTTTCTCCAGCAGCCGCAGAAGAGAGTTCTATTGAGCAGGCGCGGCAGATCTTCGACACCAATTTTATGGGTATTGTAAGAGTGACACGGGCCGTGCTGCCCCACATGCGCCATCAGGGCAGTGGGCGCATTATTAACATCGGTTCGATTCTCGGCATCGTGCCATTGCCCTATGTCGCCCTGTATGCCGCCAGTAAACATGCCGTAGAGGGTTACTCGGGCGCACTCGATCATGAACTGCGCACACAGGGTATCAGGGTCTCCGTCATCGAACCGGCATACATAAAAACGCAGTTTGAAGCTCACAATATAGAACCAGACGCAAAGCTTGAAGCGTACGAACTCATTCGGGCTAAGTTAACGAAGGTGGTCAGTAAGGCAATGGCTACAGCAGAAAGCGCTGAGGTGGTGGCAGAGGTCGTGGTTAACGCGGCGCAGAGCGCACGGCCAAAAATACGCTATACAGCAGGAACGCTGGCTGCAAAACTCAACTTTATCCGCCGTTTTGCGCCCGCTTCATTGCTCGACAAAGTTGTGCGAAACAGCCTTCAGCTTGATGCGAGAAATGAATGATGAAAACCCGAACGATGAAAGCTTTTACGTTTAAACGCTACGGAAAATCACCTGAACTGGGGTTTGAAGAGAGCGATTATCCTTCTCACGGCGATGAAGAAATCCTGGTGAAGGTGTATGCCGTAGGTCTGAATCCCATCGATAACATGATCCCTGCGGGAACGTTCAAGCCGGTTTTGCATTTTAAGCTGCCCGCTACGCTCGGCAGCGATCTGGCGGGTGTGGTTGTCGCAACCGGGAGTCGCGTGACGCGTTTTAAGCCGGGTGATGAGGTTTACGCCAGCATTTTCGACACCGGTACCGGTTCTCTGGCTGAGTATGCGCGGGTTCATGAAAGTCACGCCGCAATAAAGCCAAAGAATCTGGATTTCGTTCAGGCGGCTTCGCTTCCGATGGTGAGTCTGACGTCATGGCAGGCATTCACAGAGAGAACCTCTCTGCAGCCGGGACAGAAGGTCTTCATTCCGGCAGGTTCAGGAGGCATCGGCAGCTTTGCGATTCAACTGGCGAAACATCTTGGCGCAAAGACAGGAACGACGACCAGTACGGCTAATGTGGAATGGGTCAGTCGGCTGGGTGCAGATGAAGTGGTTGACTATAAAAAACAGGAATTTGAACAGGTGCTGAAGGATTATGATGTTGTTCTCGGTACGCTCCGTGGGGATGCCATTGAGAAATCCACGCAGATCCTAAAACCCGGTGGAAAAATAGTCTCTCTGATTGGACCTTTAGACGCTGATTTCGCACGAGCCAGACACCTGAACATCGTCCTGCGGCTAATATTGGGCCTGATGAGCCGTAAGATTGTGCGGCTTACAAAAAAACGTGGCCTGCATTATTCCTTTCATTTTGTGCGTCCCGATGGCAATCAGCTCAGCCATATAGCCAGCCTGATTGAAGCGGAACACATTAAGCCGGTGATCGACAGAGTTTTCCCTTTCACTAAAACTCAGGAGGCGCTTGACTGGCTTCAACAAGGGCGTGCAAAAGGTAAAGTTGTGGTTAAGGTTCAGCAGGAATAGCCCCCGACTCTCATCGGGAGCGAAAGATCATTCTGTACGCTGGCGGCAGAGATTGGCATCAGGATTACGGGTCTGTGAGCGCACTCTCTGCCGGGCACCATCTCCCTCCGCTGTTCGTGCTGTGCTACTGTTGACGCATACCGGGTTTTGCTCAGAGGAGGGTGACATGTCTCCCTTTTATCAATTTAAGGCCGCCAGCCTCAATGGTGAGCTTATCTCAATGAACGACTTCGCAGGCAAAGTGGTTCTGGTGGTGAATACCGCCAGCCATTGTGGATTCACGCCCCAATACGCAGGTCTTGAAGACCTCTATAAAAAGTATGCTGCTCAGGGACTGGTGGTGCTGGGATTCCCCTGCAATCAGTTCGGTAAACAGGAGCCCGGCGGAGCCGACGAGATCGCGCAGACATGCCACATCAACTATGGTGTGAGTTTCCCGATGTTCGGCAAGGTAGAGGTTAATGGCGCCGCAGCCCATCCGATTTTTCGGTACCTGAAAGAGGAATTACCCGGCGTGCTGGGTGGGCGTATTAAATGGAACTTTACTAAGTTCCTTATCGGGCGCGACGGCAAACCGATCAAACGATTTGCCCCAAACACCACGCCCGGGAAAATGGAAGCCGCCATTATTGCTGCCCTTTAAGGGGCTGCAGTAAAGGCATGCAGCCCTGAGTGAGCAAAGCGTTTATTGCAACGGCTCTGCCAGCGTAATAATCCACAACTCGCTGTCCGATTCAGGTTTCTCTAAGGGTTTCAGGCCAATGGTCGTTGCCACGGGCTTATCATCAATCGTGAGCGTCCCCTGCCCGGTCACCTGATAATCTTTACGCTTCTTACCTTTAACCGGATTTTGCATGACCGCTTTCACGCCGAAGTCATTGTCATTGGCGATCGCGAGCGTTTTCCTGTCGATAAGCGCCAGTCCTTCAGCCTTCTCCTGCTGCCAGCCGAGTTGACGTAAATCGGCCACCAGGGTTTTATCGGCCAGCTTAATACCGCGCTGCGCCAGCGCTTTCTCGTCATTAAATTCCGGATAGTCGCCCGGCTTATCAAAGGCTGTAAGATCGGTAGCCGGGCTGAGATCGACCTTGTAGATAAGGTTGCGCATTGTGTCGTTTTTGTCGCTGCCTTGCTCAATCAACAGGATATGCTGATTGTCTATCGCCACAATATCGCCAATTTTTGCGTCACTGTTTTTACTGTAAACCCCCCTGTCGATGGGGTAGCCATACATCGCGGTTTTCCCGGTCGCCGGATCAAAGCTCACCAGACGCGTAAATCGCGCCTGCTTTTTACTTTTACCGTCAATATCCAGCGTGCTTTGTACTGCGGCGATGAGGCGCCCATCCGGCATGCGGGTGATCCCTTCAAAGCCGCGATTTGGCTGACGCCATTTGAGAATATTCGGCAGACCGCCCGCCAGAGCTTTCTCTCCCTCTGCGGCCTGCGGTCCGTGAATGGCCAGAATTGTGCCACGCTCATCAACGTTAATCAGGAACGGGCCATATTCATCACAGAGCCAATACCCGCCCTTTCCATCGGGCGTAATGCCTTCTGTATCCAGACCGCGATTATCGCCATGCAGCACTTTCAACATATCGCTTAGCGCGATTTCATTAGTTGACCCGATGACGTCATTCTGTAAAGGCAATCCATTAATACTGCCTTTATTGTCATGCAACGGTCGGGCATCCGTGGCCTGAGCTTTGCCGTTCTGAACCCGAACTCTCATCAGCAGTGGCGCGAAGTCTGGCGTGACAAAGATTTTTGACTCTTTCTTACCCACATCAGGCGAATCAGCATTCGGCCCGCGATCGGTGACCGTTTCAAATGTCAGCACATCCCCTTCCTTGCCTGTAAATAACAAACCGGAGCCAATGCCCACTGGCAACCCCTGAGGAAATGCACTGGCGAACGTGCCGTTGTAACTGACACGCGTTCCTTCCGGAAAACTGACGATGTAGCGTTCCACCTGCGGCTGCGCCGCGAATGTGGATAAAGAGAGCACACAACTGGTAACCAGAGATATCGCTTTTATTTTCATATTTCTAAAATCCATGAAGGGAAACGCACAGCGTGAAGAATGAAAATGACAGGAAAATGAAATAACCTGGAAACATTCACGGCTAAAAGCTTGATTATTACACCGTTGAGAAGAGTGGCTGGAAAAGGAGGGGTGTATAGCTTCAATGAAAGCCGTTCACGGCAGCATACCCGTAACGCGAATCCGGCAGGCAGATTCGATGGCACACGACGGGCATGATATCGATCTGGCCTTCTCCCGGATAACAGGAGAGGACGGGCATAGTGTCTGACAGGAATGGGGTTAATCAGCCAGGCTTGACGGCGTTATGGCTACTGTGATGACACCGTATGATGATTGTTCGCCGGAGCAAGAGAAATGGAGAATTCAGAGAGCGTTCCTCGCCAGCTTACTGATTGGCTAAGGCGCTGCTGACTCAAAAAACTGGTAAGAACCATCACGCCGTGCTTTGGCCTGATACATCGCCTTATCCGCATTTTCGAATAACATTTTGGCCGATACCGTACCGAAGCGGGCAAGACTGATACCGATCGCTGCGCCGATGCGCACATCCATATTATTGATAGCAAATGGCGCCTGCAGACTGTCAATAATACGCTGAGCAATAGCAGATGCGGTTTCGCGATTATGACACTTCGCTGCCACGACAAACTCATCGCCGCCCAGTCGCGCTACGGAATCTCCGGGACGCATGCAGCGTTGCAGCCGTTGACTCACCTGTTGCAATAGCGCATCGCCCGTCGCGTGCCCCATCAGATCATTTACCGCCTTAAAGCCGTTAAGATCAATAAACATCACTGTGGTGTAGGCCTGATCCTCCACCTGAGACAGCATGCCGCCCACTTTCTCAATGATCCAGGCGCGGTTATGCAGGCCAGTCAGCGTGTCCAGGGTCGCCAGCTTCTCAAGATCACGCATCCGCTCTTTGTCTCGCGTGATGTCGCGCGACACCAGTACGGCACCAATGTTTTTTCCCGTATTAGGATTGGTGACGCCACAGGCTTTGGTGCCCAGATTGATGTAGTGACCGTCACGATGCAGTTTGCGCACTTCCACCACATCCGGCCATACTCCCCCGCTAAAGATGCATGAGAGTGTTTCAGTGGCAGCGTCATGATCGTCGGGATGCAGAAAATCCAGTACTAACCTGCCCACCACCTCTTCGGCGGTCCAGCCAATCATTTCGCTATAAGAAGGTGAGATCGACACGTAGCGGCCTTCCGCATCGCAATGGGCAATAAGATCGGTGCTGTTTTCAATTAACAGACGATATTCTGCCGCCGTGCGCAGCGCATCCTCCAGCGCTTTACGCTGTCCGGTGACATCAAGAATGAAGCCGTTATATTGCAGATGAGATCGCCCTGGCAGGGAATCCGGCAGACCAGACAAGAGGACACGGCGCGTCTTACCGTCCAGACAGTGAATAGGCACTTCGATATGAAAAGGCGTGAGTTCTTCCAGCGCTGCAGTCAGTTTCTGCGCAACTTTCGCATCGTCGTCAGCCTGCGCCAGCCTCAGCCATGAACTCAGCGTCACGCCTTTCAGTTCAGGCATCATACCCGCCGGGCTTGCCTGACTGGTGATGCAGATACCCTGGGCGTCAGTAGACCAAACAGCGGTAAAAGAGGGTTTGATCATTGTGTTCATGGTGGCCGACTCCGATGTTGCTGACGATATTAACTGTGCGCAATACTCGTCGCTACACACCTGATTATAACCTTAAGTCCCCGCCTGCATCTAAAACAGGCCTGGGAACAGGTTTATCATTGCAAAAATACCCGCCATAAACACTGGCTTAAACCGGCGCCACTGCGGCTACCGTTTTTGAGTCACCCTTTCCCTATGAGTCTGCGCAAAACGTCCATGACAGTATGCAGTGTCAGAAGTATCAGCCTGAGTATATCGGCGCATCGGGACAGAATCTTTAGTCACATCCCTGATATATCAGGGACTGAAACGCTGGAGGGACAGCTTAGCTGAAAACCTTTACGCCGCCGGCACCGTCCCTTTCTTCCTGTAACAGGGATTAGTCACTCTGGCTGGCCCTTACGGCATTCACAACAGGAGATTGACGGTAATCTGAGACACTGTGCTGGCGTGCTGTGATTCTTTAATTTTATTGCTTATAGATGGATGTTTGTCAGAGAGTTTTATTTGCGCATGTCTGACTACCCGCATCCAGTCACGAAAACCAGCTTTCCGTCCGGATAAAAAATAACATGTGATTACATCGTGATGTGGGCACTTCATCTGAAATTCAGGTCTCATTTCAAAACGCCCTTCCCGATTCACGCCACGTTAAAAATCCTGTTAGGGAAAATCTTTTTCATTCCTTCAGCTTAACATTTTCTTAAGATTAATCTCATAGAATCGCTGCGATATTAGCCCATGTTGGGCTTTTCCGGAGCACGACCTCATGCAAAATAACAACACAGCCTCTCACTCCCTAAGCAAAGTTCCGGCCGTCACCGCGGCTTTCTGGTTAATCAAAATTGCAGCGACAACCCTGGGTGAAACCGGTGGTGATGCAGTGACCATGTCGATGAATCTGGGTTATCTGACCGGGACACTGATATTTGCCATCATCTTCCTGGTCGCGGTGGTGGTGCAGATTAACCGTCAAAACTTCAATAAATGGATTTACTGGTTCACCGTGGTCGCCACAACCACAGTTGGCACGACGATGGCAGACTTTGCCGATCGCTCGCTGAACATTGGCTATACAGGGGGCACGCTGCTACTGAGCACACTACTGGTTCTCTCTCTGTTCCTGTGGAAAATTACCTGCGGCACAGTCGCAGTAAGCTCAGTCAACAATGGGGTCACGGAGTGTTTTTACTGGGTCACCATTATGTTCTCACAAACACTGGGCACAGCATTGGGTGACTGGACGGCAGACACCGAAGGGTTGGGTTACGATGGCGGGATCCTGCTGTTTGTTGGGGCACTTGCTATTATCTGGGCTGCCAGTCGCTTTACGTCACTTTCCCGCACAGCGCTTTTCTGGGCAGCCTTTATTCTGACCCGACCTTTAGGTGCCGTTGTTGGCGACTTTCTGGATAAACCCCTTGCCGCAGGTGGACTGGCGCTGAGTCGATACGGTGCCTCGCTGACACTGGCACTGATCATTATCACCTGTATGGTCGTACTGCCACAGCGACCGGCGATAAAGACGGCAACCGAAAATTAAAAAGCGCGACCCTTAGACTTACAGGTCACGCTTTTACAGATGTCATCAGGGCCGCCAGCAATGGCGGCTTTTATATTTCTGGTGCGTCATGGTTCGCAGACAGCGAAATCAGACTGAGCGCTCAAAAGAGATGTTATGACCCTCGGGCGCGGCGGAGAGCACCGGCAGACTCTCTGCTGGCTCCTGCATCTTTACCCGAAATGCGGTGTTACTGGCATCAAGAAAAACGGTTCTCAGATGACGATTACAGATAAACCATATTTCATCGCGGTCATTTGAAAGAATGTAGTAAGCATCTGAAGTTTCGGAGGGGTTAAAACAGCCCAGCGCCCGATAAGCCGTCTGGGGCGTAAAACCACTCGAAAGCGGCAGCGGCCTGGGGCCATGCGCTAACTCCTCAATCCGAAGGTAAAGTCCCTGTTCGAGCCACAGCATAATGTCACTCCCTGAAGCCAATGAAATCGGGCTGAATGTATCGGAGTGCCTTAGCGCGAATCAAAATGCACGTCACGACAGCATCAGATAATCGGGCAATCTGTCCGACATTCAGAATAATTATCCTGATCTGAGCATAGCAGCGGTGCGTTCTTGTGCTTTTTTATCTTCAGGAATTGTCGGGTTACTCAAGCCGGCTGGCGATCAGCCGCAACTGTTCGGCAATCTGCTTTAAATCCCGCTGCTGCTGCCCGGCGCTACCGGTTGAACTGCGCACCACCAGTTTTGCTGGCAGGATGGAAGAGGAACGCTGATCATCCTCTTCACTGGCTAACAACAGACGCGACACCGCTTCTTTACCCTGTAAATCCAGATCCAGCGATACCGTGGTTAACGCCGGATGGAAGAAGGCGCTTTCATAGGTATCGTCGTAGCCAATCACCGAAATTTGCCCTGGCACCGCCACGCCGCGCTGATGCAGTGCGCTCAGCACACCCAGCGCCATCTGGTCATTGCCCACGAGCAGCGCGCTGAATTCCGGCGCTTCCCGCAACAGTTGCAATACACCGTTATAACCACTCTGCGCATCCCAATTGCCGTGGCTGACACTGACCGGCTTCAGACGATAACTTTCCAGCGTATCCAGCCAGCTCTTCAACCGCAGATTGGCAGAGACCGACTGCTCAGGCCCGGCCAGCAGCGCGAATTCGCGATGCCCCTGCTCATACAAATATTTGACGCTGGCGCGAGTACCGTCAGCCGGGTTAAACGAAACGTTAAACACCGAACTGTAGGGATCAACATCCAGGAACAGACAGAGTATGTCCTGATTCTCCTCCACGACCTGTTCTGCGTCAGCACTCTCCAGCGGGACGTTGATAATGACTTTATCCACCCGCTGAGACTTCAGTTCATTGATACAGTCCTGCAGGCTTTGGTTGACGTTCTCATCAATCATCGCAATCAGTACCTGATAGTCCGCAGCATTGGCATAACGTTTAACGGCGGCGGCCACCTGAGAAGGCGCATGCAGGGCGAGCGATGTTGTCACCAGACCAAGCGTGGTGCTCTGCTTACCCACCAGCTGCTGCGCCAGTCTGTTAGGCACGTAACGCAGGGTCTCAATGGAGTGCTCCACCTTGCGCCGCGTTGATTCCGAGACATTTGCCGACTTATTCAAAACCCGTGAAACCGTCTGATACGACACGCCAGCATGACGGGCGACATCCTCTAAGGTGGCATTTTTTGATTTCATAATTCGCATCCCTGATGACCGAAGTCGGCATGGTATCACAGCCGCAGTGACAGCCAGGCTGCCGCAGTCACATTGCGGAAATAAAAAGTAAAAGTAATACCTTCACATAGTAAAATTTGGTGATCCAATTCACTAATCGTTACAAATAGCGCCGCTTTATTTGCAGTGCGTCACACATTATCGCGATTTTATTTGTCACTCATCTGACAAAAGACGTTTACTGCCGCTGTCATGTGAACGTATTACAAATAAAAATTGAGGATAACATGGAAACAAGGTTACGTACTGCTGCTGTGGCGCTTGCTGCGGCCCTGACCTCCCCGACACTCTATGCCGCTATCGACAACATTGATTTCCATGGCTATCTGCGTGGTGGCGTGGGCGTATCGCAGGATGGCGGTATTGAAGAGTATCAAAAAAACAAGGTTGGCCGTCTTGGCAACGAAGCCGACACCTATGGCGAGGTTGAGCTGGGCAGCGAGGTCTACAAAAAGGACGACGTGAGTTTCTATGTCGACACCATGGTCAGCATGTTCTCCGACGGCTCAAACGATAACGAAACCACCTTCGGCGATGATGCGCAGTTTGGTTTACGTCAGCTGAACCTGCAGATAAAAGGACTGGTGCCGGGTGACAAAGATGCCGTGATCTGGGGCGGCAAACGCTACTACCAGCGTCACGATCTGCATATCATTGATACCAAATACTGGAATATTTCCGGTTCAGGTGCCGGTATCGAAAACTACACCCTGGGTCCGGGCGCTATCTCGTTTGCGTGGATTCGTGGCGACGCCAATGATGTGGATTACCGCGTGGATGGCGATAACGACGTCAACATTAACTACCTCGACCTTCGCTATGCCGGCTGGAAACCCTGGAGCGGTGCCTGGACCGAGTTTGGTGTTGACTACGCCATGCCGAACACCACGAACAAACAGAAAGAATATGGTGGCCTGTATGACGCGGATAACGGCGTTATGCTCACCAGTGAGATCAGTCAGGATATGTGGGGTGGCTATCAGAAACTGGTGTTCCAGTATGCCAACAAAGGCCTGGCACAAAACATGATCTCGCAGGGCGGCGGCTGGTATGACATGTGGAACGATACCAGCAATGCCACCGGCTATCGCGTGATCAATACCGGCCTGCTGCCGATAACCGATAAATTCTCCCTGAATCAGGTCTTCACCTGGGGCTCAGCCGATGATATCACCGCGCAGACCAGCAAAAGTACGCTGCTGTCGCTGGTGGGCCGTGGACAGTATCAGTTTACACAGTATGTCCGTGGTATCGGCGAAGTCGGCAGTTTCTGGCAGAAAGATGAGAATAAAGTGGGCAGCGACTATAAAGCGGCGGGACAGAAATATACGCTGGCGCTGGGCCTGGCAGCCGGTCCCGAATTTATGTCTCGTCCGGAACTGCGTCTGTTTGCTTCTTACCTGAATGATTCAGAAGACGGACACAGCTTCAAAGACAACACCAGTAACAACACCTGGAACTTCGGCGTACAGGTCGAAGCCTGGTGGTAACAGAGCAGTCTCCTCATTGTGATCATTGTTAAGCTCTTATGCAGGGGCTTATTTGGATAACCGGCGACGGTTATCCATTTTTTTGCATCATATTTTTACAGCGGTTTATTGCTCTGGCTTAAAGAAACGTTCTTCCAGCAACTGACGCAACTGGTCAGACTGCTTACCAAAGATTGCATGTACCTCATGCCCCAGGATCACCACGCCAATCGCCCCCGCTTTCTGTAATCCCGCCGTATCAACTGCCTTCAGCGACGTTACTTTTACCCGTAGCCGGGTTAAACAGGCGTCAACCTGCTGAATATTCTCACGCCCGCCAAAACAGTTCACCAGACGCTCCAGTAGTGCGCTGTCTACCTCAAGCTCTTCCACCGTCAGCGGCTGCCGACTGAAATATTGCTTAAACGATTTCAGACTCAACATGTTGTTCTCCTTCAGATAATAAAAAAGGCGGGCAATGGCCCGCCACTCACGACTGATTAATGAAAACGCGGGGGACATGCCTGGGAACGCTCACTGAATATACACGCTTCCTGCATCTATCCTGTTAGCAGCCTCTAAAAAACCGGCTCCCTATCAACAGTTAAATTCAGACCTTAGAACAGGCAACGCCAAAACCATAAGCGATGGGGGCCAGTGCCTGTAGCAAAGCATTACGGGCCATGGACAAAAACGCCGGGAGCGTTTCTGAACAACGCAACGCGTTGGACCGGTAACGGACGCACCTCAGGGATGAGGTGCGTAATAGCCTGTGTTGAGCGGACAGGGGCGGCCTCTTTTGCGTCTTTGCCCAGGGCGCTGGTCCTCTGCGCCTGTGCTCAAACGGCCTGCCACCGCCACTAAATTTGCCCCTGACCGCTGGCTGCCTCCGGTTATACCGCTCCCTGCGCCATAGGTCCGCTCAACACTCTGCACCCCCACGCCCCCAGCGTCAGCGATTCCCCAACACTCATGCCATCCACCAAATCACTCAGCCCGGCGGGCAACGACAGCTGCTGCGTCTGAGCGGTAAAGTTCTGCACAAACAGAAACGCCTGCTCACCGTCAGTTCGGCGCTGAACCACCACGCCCGGCGGCAACTCACCCGCCAGCGCACGCGGTAATCCCAGTTGCTTAATCAACGCGCCATAAAAATCCCGATGGAATGACAGGTCGTTACGCGAGGCAATATACCAGGCTTTACCCTGACCGACCCGATTCATCGTCACCGCCGGGGTGCCGGCATAAAAATCACTCTCGTAACTGGCCAGCGCAGTCGCACCCTCCAGATGAATATGTTCACAAAGCTCTCTGGCCTGATAAGGTCCGCTCAACCCCAGCTCATTGCCGCGCACACCGCGCACGCCGTTAAACTCCTCGTCGGTCAGGCTGTCGATCTCTTCTGACCAGATACCGAGCAGCGGCCGCAATGGACCCGGGAAACCGCCTGGATAACAAAGGTCACTCTCATTGACGATGCCACTCCAGTAACTGGCCACGAAATGCCCGCCCCGTTCAACATGCTGCTCTGCACGCGCCGCGAAACCGTCGCGCACCATATAGAGCATTGGTGCAATCACCAGATCGTAACCACTGAAATCGCTGTCGCCATTAATCACATCTACCGCAACACCCTGCTCCCAGAACGCCCGATAATGCTCGTTTACCGTGCGCTCGTAATGCAGACCCAGATTGCGCGGCCCCTGAGCGTTGTCCATCGCCCAGCGACTTTCCCAGTCGAAAATAATGGCAACACGCGCCTCGACCCGGCTGCCCATTACGGGCGTCATAGCGGCCAGCATCCGGCCCAGTTCACTCACTTCACGACCGGTGCGCGTATCCAGATGACCGACATGATCGATGACTGCGCCATGAAACTTCTCGACCGAACCCCGGCTCTTGCGCCACTGGAAATATTGCACCGCGTCCGCACCGTGGGCGACCGCCTGCAGTGAAGAGAGAATATGCATACCCGGCTTCTTTAACTTGCTGGTCGGCTGCCAGTTGGTCGCACCCGGTGTCGACTCCATCAGCACAAACGGCTTGCCCTGCTTGAGGGTGCGCATCAAATCGTGATACATCGCGGTATAACAGGCGAGCGTGGTCTCATCCTTCTCGTTGTGCCACATCGGGTAGCTATCCCACGAGATAAAATCGAGCGCCGGTGCCAGCTTCCAGTAATCGTAGTCGTAGAAATATTCCATAAAATTGGTGGTAGCAGGCAGATCGGGATTGGCCTGCTTCAGCGGTTTAATCTCCTCACGACAGAAGTCAGTCACCTGATCGGTCATAAACCGCCGCCAGTCCAGATTCAGGCCATGAATCGACATCTCACCCTGTGGCGCAGGCGACACAATCTGTGACCAGTCGCTGTACGTGTGACTCCAGAAGTCGCTCCACCAGGCAAGATTCAGCGCCTCCAGCGTCTCATAACGGCGCTGCAGCCAGCCGCGAAAGGCCTCCTGACAACGATCGCAGTGACATTCACCACCATATTCATTGGAAATGTGCCAGCCGATCACCGCCGGATGGTGCGCATAACGCGCCGCCAGCCTGCTGTTCATCGCCTGCACTTTCTGACGATAAACCGGCGAGGTCATGCAATGGTTATGGCGGCCGCCATGCAACGCCGGAACGCGATCGCGCCCTGTGCGCAGCACCTCAGGATAGGCCTGCGACATCCAGGCCGGACGTGCCCCGCTGGGTGTTGCAAGAAATACCGAAATGCCTTGCAGCCACAGCGTGTCGATGACCTCATCCAGCCAGCCAAATTCATAGCGGCCTTCTTCCGGCTCCAGCTTCGCCCAACTGAAAATACCCACCGACATGACGTTACAGTTCGCCTGCTTCATCATTTCAACGTCGTCATTAATGATACCCGGCTGATGCGCCCACTGTTCCGGATTGTAGTCAGCACCATGCAGCAGCCGGTTAACCCGGGCGCTGAGCGGGGGAAATTTATTCATACCTGTTCCTCAGAGGAAGACATTAGCGTTAGCGCTAAGCGTTAATGAAAAACCTGCAGCGAAGGCAGCGCCTTGCCGTGACAGTCAAACAGCGCCTGGTTTTCGCGGGCGTTTCCCAGTTTCCATTCGTCGTGGATATATTTCATGCCAGCAGGTGTAGCCCAGGTATTGCCTGGTGCGGGGATCCACGCGGGCTCCCAATAGACCACGCCCTTGCCGCGATGGTCCGGCACCGCCAGCACCGCCTTAATCAGGTCATGCAGGTATGCCGCCTGACCCGCGACGCTGCCGGGGTAGCCACCTGCTTTCTCCTCTTTGGCCTGGAAGCTGTTTTCAGCATTGTCACAGTTTTCCAGCGTGTAGCCGTAGGCGGCCTCCACCACCATGACATCCTTGTTGTAGCGCCGGGAGATATCATCCATGTTGGCTTTCAGAGCGCTGACAGGACCGTTCCAGTAGGTGTAAATCGACAGACCAATCACATCGAACGGGACATCACGCTTAACGATTTCATCGAACCACCAGCGGAAAGTGTCATTTTTCGTGCCCTCGGCCAGATGCAGCATGATCTTCACCTGATGCGGATCGCTGAGGTTCTCGCGCAAACCGCTGATACCGGCCTTCAGCAAACCCGCCAGCCGATCAAACTCGCCGCCGTTCTGGCCCCAGCTCTTACCTTCTGGCCAGAGCATGCCGCCGTTAAGTTCGTTACCAATCTGCACGATATCCGGCATTACACCTTCCGCTTTAAAGCGGGCGATGGTGTCGCGCGTGTAGTCATGCACCTGGGTTTCCAGCTGCGGAAAGGTCAGCGATTGCCAGGCTTTGGGCTTGAACTGCTTGCCGGGATCGGTCCAGAAATCACTGTAGTGAATATCGAGCAGTAGCTTCATTCCCGCCGCTTTGACCCGCTTCGCCAGCGCCAGCGTGGTCGCCAGATCGTTGCCGCCACCGCCGTAGGTGTGACCGCTGCCGTCGGTGGGATCGACCCACAGTCGCAACCGGATGGTGTTGATACCACTGGCTTTCAGAATGGCGATGGCGTCCTGCTGCTGATTGTTCGCGTTGTAAAATTTTGCGCCCTGTTTCTCCAGCTCAGCCAGCGATGAGATATCTGCTCCCTTGATAAAATCGGCTGGCCACGGCCCGGCAGAGGCGATGACCGGCTGATCGGCGGCGAGCAGCGGTGTCGCCCAGGCCAGTGCCAGGGCGAGAATCAATGTTTTTGGCGTCATGATTTATCCTTTAGTACTGCCTGAGGCGAGGCCGGAAACGAAGTATTTCTGCAGGGCCAGATAGAACACCGCGACCGGCACGGCGATCAGCACCGCGCCCGCTGCATAAGTGGTGTAACTGGCACCCATTTTTTGTGACACCAGGTTATAGAGGCCAATGGGCAGCGTGAACTGCTCCGGCGTTCGCAGAATGGTGCTGGAGAGAATAAAATCACCCAGCGGCCCGGTGAAAGAGAACAGTGCCACCACCGCCAGAATCGGCTTCGACAGTGGCATGATGATCTCCACGAAGATGCGGAAATTACCTGCCCCGTCCATGCGCGCCGACTCATCCAGATCTTTGGGAATCGAGTCGAGATAGCCCTTCATCAGATAGGTGTTCATCGGGATCATCCCGCCGACATAGATCAACACCAGCGCCAGATGGCTGTTGATTAATCCCAGCAGCTGCGACAAGACGAAAATGGCGATGAGCGCCGAAAACTGCGGGATCATCTGCAGCAGCAGAAACAGCATCAGGCCGTTCTGCCGCCCCTTAAACCGAAAACGGGAAAAGGCGTAGGCGGTACAGCTGACGCTGATCAACGTCAGCACCATGGTCAGAAAACTGATTTTCATCGAGTTCCAGTACCACGTCATATACGGCACCGTGCCATTGAACAGGTCGCGGTAGTGCTGCAGCGACGCATTCTCCGGAATGATTGAACTGCTGAGCAGGCTGTTACCTGCATTCAGTGATGCGCCTACCGTCCAGACCAGCGGATAAATAATGATGGTCGAGACGGCCAGCACCACCAGCCAGGTCAGCGACAGGCGTATCCACCTTTCGCGTTTAATACTGCCGGACTTCGCCATACTTGCTTCCTTACGCCATCTCATCTTGTTTGAATGACCGGGTCGCGCGGAACTGCCACAGCGCCAGACCTACCACGAAAATCGACAGCAAAATGGTGATAGTGGCGGCAATCGCATATTGCGACGACGACATGGTGAGCTTGTAAATCCATGACACCAGGATATCGGTTCCGCCGGCATTCGACCCCGCCACGGCCGGACCGCCGTTGTTAAACAGATAGATGATGTTGAAATTATTAAAGTTGAAGGTGTATTGCGTGATGATGATCGGCGCAATGGCGTAGAGCACCAGCGGCAGCGTGATAGTTTTCAGCCGCGTCCAGGCACTGGCTCCGTCCATGATGGCGGCCTCATAAAGGTCATCCGGGATCGCCTGCAGGACGCCGGTTGTCATCGCAAACACAAACGGGAAGCCCAGCCAGGTCTGCATCATGATCAGCGCCGTTTTGGTCCAGAACGGATCGGTCATCCAGGCTTTAGGCGCGATACCAAAGAAGTCGAGAATCGCGTTGTTGATCACCCCAAAGCTGTCGTTGAACATCCCGGCAAACACCAGAATGGTGACAAAGCCCGGCACCGCCCACGGCAGGATAAAGATGGTGCGGATCAGCGGCTTAAAGCGCAGGTCTTTCTGATTCACCAGAATCGCCAGCATCACGCCCACGGTGCACTGCAGCGTCGTCGCCAGCAACGTCCAGACCACCGTCCATTGCAGCACGTCAAAGAACGTGGAGCGCCAGATCGACAGCGTGAAAATGTTGATGAAGTTTTTGAACCCCACCCAGTCCACCAGCTTCGCCGGGGGCGTGTGATAGAGGTTGTAGTTGGTGAAGGCGATGGCGAAACCAAACAGAATCGGAAACACCACCACGAATACCAGCAGAATAAAGCCCGGCGAAATCATCAGATACGGGAAGCCGTCGCGCAGCAGTAACTGGTACTGCTGTCGCACGCTGTTAAGCTGCTGGCCCCTGTCGCGCCTGGCGCCATTGACCCACGCATCGCGCACAGACACGCTCCATACCGCGACGCCGAAAGCGGCAATCAGCACGCTGATAATCCCCTCAGCCAGCAGGAAAATGGAGTTATCGCGCGGAACTGATTCACCCAGCGTATACAGCCCCCAGAATCCTTCACGCAGAAAATCGTGGAAGACGCCGGTAAAGCTGCTGAGCAGAATCAGAAAGCACAACCCTTTCGCCCACTGGCGGTGGTAAAACTGGCCAAAGCCAGGCAGCAGTGCCAGCAGCGCACCGGTGGTCGCATGACGACGCGGCGGCTTAGCCGTCACCAGATGTTCATCGGAAGATATAGCCACACTCTGATCCTTATCCTGTACGGTTATCCCGCGAACCCGCATTACTGGTTGCTGGCCTGCATCGCTTCAATCTGCATGGTGATCTGCTTCACCGCGTTATCCAGCGCCGCTTTTGGCTCCTGCTTGCCTGAAACGCTCAGCTCCAGCGCCGCATTGGCCGGCCCCCACACTTCCTGCATCTCTGGTACGCCTGGCATGGCTGACGCACGTGCCGCCTGCACTGCGACCGCATTGGCCTTCTCATCATTTTTAATAATCGGATCGTTCATCAATGCTGTAACGGGCGGGATCTCCTGCGTTTTCTGATAGCGCTCTTTCACATACTGCGGCTGGTTAATAAAGGTGAGGAATTTCTGCGCCAGCGCCTGATCTTTACTCCAGGTGGACACCACATAGCCTTTTACACCCAGGAAGGAGCTCATTGGCTTGCCGTTGGGCAGTAGTGGCAGCGGTGCCACGCCATAGTTGATACCGGCAGCCTGATAGGGCTGGAACGCCCATGGCCCGTTAATCACCGCCGCCGCTTTCTTCTCGGTAAACAGGGAGTCGATAGCGTTCAGGCCGTTGTCGCCCATGATGCCGCCTGGCAGCAATCCTTCGCTGAAGAAGCGCTTGAGGTAAGTCACCGCCTCCACGCTGCCTGGCGTGTTCAGCCCGATATCTTTGGTGTTAACCGCGCCTTTAGCGTCTTTGCCAAAGATGTAAGACCCCATTGGCGCCATCACGCCCCAGCTGTAGTAAATCTGGTCAAACTTCGCGAGCAAGCCATACTGTTTTGCCTCGCGCTGCTTCTGCGAGAACACGCGATACTCATCCAGGGTTTTCAGCGGCGCAGGCAAAAGATCTTTGTTGTAGATCAGCACCAGCGTTTCAACCGCCTTGGGGACACCATAGACCACGTTGTTCTGAGTAAAAGCCGCCATCGCTGACGGGGTGTAGGCGCTCTGTTCTGCCGTGTCGATTTTCAGTGGTGCCAGCAGGCCCTGCACGACTGCGCTGCCAAGCTGGTCGTTGGGGATCACCAGCACATCGGGTCCGATGCCTGCCGGACCATCCAGGCGCAGCTTTTCGATCTGCTGTGCAAACGGCATCTCCTGTACTTTCACTTCAACGCCAAACTGTTTCTGAAAATCGGCGATCGCCGTTTTAATGCCGTCTGACTTTTTAATGTCTTCCCAGACGGTAAGTTGCTGAGCGGCCCAGACGGATTGATTAAGCATCAATGCTGACAGGAGTAGCGTAACGTTGATTTTAATTTTCATTGCTGGCCTCGTGTGAAGGTATGACATTTTTAGCTGTCATTTGCTGTTGTTCTTTTTTCAGACACACGCTGAATAAGGATTTATCAGGCATGTGAAGAGTGAATAACGTATCGCATTTGAGCCATAAACTACGCGGAACAGGTGCTGCGCTCCAGCCCGTTTGCACCAATGTGTGATCGGTATTACAGAAATCAAAAACAGCGATAGGGTGCACTCTGGCTGAACGTTATAGTCAGCACAGGCACCATCAGGGCTGACGTGAAAAATGATCAACTGTTATACGTCATACATTTTAGCCGCCAGACATCTTGTTGTGAGGATTAGCATGTCCAGTATCAGATTGAGAAACGTCACCAAACGCTTTGGTAAAACAGAAACGCTGAAAAATATTGCGCTCGATATTGAGGCCGGTGAATTTGCCGTCTTTGTCGGTCCATCAGGCTGCGGTAAATCCACGCTGCTGAGGCTGATTGCCGGTCTGGAAGAGATCAGTGAAGGCGAGATTTTGATTGGGGATGAGGTGATGAATGATGTCGCACCCTCGCACCGCGGCGTGGCGATGGTGTTTCAGAGTTACGCGCTCTATCCCCATATGACGGTGGCGGAGAATATCGGCTACGGTCTGAAAGTAAACGGTCTGCCAAAAGCGCAGATTCAGCATCAGGTCGAGATGGTGGCGAAGACGCTGCAGCTGGCGCATCTGCTGGATCGTAAACCTAAACAACTTTCTGGCGGGCAGCGTCAGCGTGTTGCGATTGGCCGCGCTATTGTCCGTAATCCTCGGGTGTTTATGTTTGATGAGCCCTTGTCGAACCTGGATGCGGAACTGCGTGTCGATATGCGGCTGCACATTGCTAAGCTGCATCAGGAGCTGAAAACCACCATGGTCTATGTGACACATGATCAGACGGAGGCGATGACGCTGGCCGATAAGATTGTGGTGATGAATTACGGCAAGGTGGAACAGGTCGGTTCGCCCATGGAACTCTACTACAACCCGATTAACCGCTTTGTCGCGGGCTTTATCGGATCACCTAAGATGAATTTCCTGCCCGCGCGCGTGGAGCAGTGTGGCCCCTCCGGGCTGGTCGCCCTGATAAATGACGGCGAAAACCGGCTGCAACTCCCCTCACCAATCCGTCAGCTGCAGCCCGGTGATGAGATCACGCTGGGTATCCGGCCGGAACAGTTACAGATCAACGGCGATGCGCCACTGAACATCGACTTCCACTGTGAGGTGGTTGAGCGACTCGGCAACAACACCTATCTGTTTGGTCAGAGCCATGGCCACGACGGCTTCAAAATGCTGCTGCCGGGTGATGTGCATTTCCGCCCTTACCAGACGCTGCGTCCGTCTTTCCATCCGCATCACTGCATGGTATTTGATGCCGAGGGCGCACGCATCAGTACGGATATTGAAATGCCTCAGGTGCGTGCGGCCTGAAGTGAGTATCTGGGGGAGATAACGAGAGGCCGGAAACGGCCTTTTATGTTTTAAGACCTGGAAAAAACCGGGGACAGAGAAGGCATTACCGGCTGAGTAAACGCATGACTCACCCGTAATCCCTTCTCTTACTGACCCGCTGTCCCGGCTTATTTACCAAGAATGTTATTAACCGCTTTCAGGTGGCCAGCTTTATCTTTGTGATTTGAAACCACCTGAATAACGGAGAATTTCTTGTTGGCAACCGCCAGCAGCGTCGCCTGTTGAACATCATTACCCCCCATTTTGTCAGTGGCTTCAACGTGATAAACGGGCAGACCATTGTCATTCTCAGTTTTCTCACTGATCACCGTATAAGAAGGTGACGCCTGCTTCTGCTTGTCTTTGATAGACTTCCCGCCTTCAAGAAAATCAGCGTCACTGCCACCGCGCGCAATCAGCGGGATCTCTTCTTCGCCAATGATCAACACGCGTTTTTCCTGCTTGTTTACATACATGGTTCCGGGTCCACCGCCCGGAACAGGCTGCTTTTCATAACCCTGCAGGTTGAAAGTCTGTTTGCCATCCAGCAACGAGATCGTCTGATTCTGCGTGTTTGCAGCCTGTGCTGTTTTCGCTTCGGCTGCTGATGCGATCATCGGGGCGCTGCCAAGTGCAGCCGTCAGGCAGAGCGCACCCATAATGTTTAATGATTGACGTAATTTCACCGTGAACTCCTTCGTGTAGTGGCTATTTCCATTTCACTGACACCGAATCGGGTGTCGGCGAGGCAGAGGCGTTATCGGGTCAGGTCGTAAATACAGATCCCTGAACCGAGCAATAACAAAATTATCGGCCAGTAAAGAACGGGGATAAAAAAGAAGTTGTGGGTTTTTTCGGGGGCCATCATCGGCTCACTTTTGGTCGCCGTTGCGATGGAGTCCAGCCATTTTTCCTGCCGGAGCGCCCAGACGAAGAGCGCACAAAAGAGGGCAGCAACGATGAGCGTTGCGCCTGTCGCCCATAAATGCGCGACAAAAAAACCATCGTAGTAATAAAAATCCAGCACCCATTTACACAGCAGATAAGCAGCACAAATTAATAGTGCGACAAAAAACCCGACTCCGCTCCAGGCGATCATATTTATATCCTATAGATGGGTGAGGAACGAGAAATTATTTTCTTGAAATTAACATATTTTTATCATTGTAGCGATATTTTCTTTGGTGCTAATATTCTCCCTGCCCCGTTCAGGGCATATCAGCCCGATTCGTTATAAAACGCCTGATGCCGCCAGGATTATTTCCTGAGGTTGTTGCTTATCCCGGATCCAGTGTGCCATTAATATTGCTCGCCGGATGCGGCACTGCTGTTTGTTGCACTGCGCTATTATTTTAGTTTGAATGAATCGCGGCTGTGATATCGCTGTTTTTAACATTTGCATCGGCTGTTTAGGTGGGAGACATTTATGCCGCTGTCATCCGGATGAAACAGTATGGTGATCGTCAGATTTCGTGTAAAGCATGGAGGTTGATATGGAACAACTCACTGAAAATAATGGTAAAGAGAACAGATCTAAAGAATACAGTGCGAGGTGGCAGGCCCGCTTTGATTTTTTCGACCGTTATGGTGCTCCCAGTTCACCCGGCTTCAGACAGGCACTGAAGCAACTGCCTTTCAGGCAAAAATTCAGAGTGAACATGAATTTAATTGCCTTCATTTTTGGCCCGATTTATCTGTTTGTACTCGGCCTGTGGAAAAAGAACATCATGCTGATTTTAATTATGATGGCTGTTTATGTTATTTTGATCATCGCTTTAGCGATAGCGGGCATGGAGTTCCCACGGTATCTTCAGGGCGGCCTGGCCTATGGCTTTAATGCACTGTACGGCATGAGTACGAATTACAATTATTACCTGAAAGAGCGAAAAGGCGATAACGGCTGGAACCCCTTTAAAGGGATGCGCTGGTAATTTTTTTCAGCGCAACTGGCAAAATATAAAATCTGGTATAGGGTCAGCAGGAAGGCAGCTTTTTAAACTTCATGGCGGAGGCTGACCAAAATAAATAATAAACTTTAACTCAAATTATCGGTGTTATGCCTGAGCAACGTGAGCCGCCCGAAGAATAGCGAACGGGCAATGAAAAACATCCAGAAATATTTTCCGGGCTTTTCAAAATGAGTTCAGACTGGATTATAATCTCATTGCACTCATTACACTCTCTCTGAAGCGCTTACGTGCCCCGCACGGCATAGTCGGGGCCAGGATATTCTTGTTGAGAACTTCCTGATGTCAGCAGCTTCTCCCTTTCACTGACATATAGGATGTTATTATTTTGAAATCATTAACGGAATTGAAAAAGGGTTATCTGAAGGTATTTCTCTGGCTGCTGTTCACACTGTTTCTGGTACCTGTTATTACTCTGGTTTTTGCTGAATACGGCAATGCGCAACTCGATCAGCAGTACACCCAGTTCTTTATGAACGATGCGCAGGAGCAACATCAGGATACCGGCAAACTGCAGACATTTTTGCAGCAGAACCCGCCGTCCAGCGTCTGCGGCCCGGTCGATGAAAATCTGCAGGATTACAAAAACGCCGTCTGCGCACCGCAATCCGAGTTGTGGCAGTTCTACATGATGGATAAAGTGGCTTTCTGGACGCTGATCGGCAGCGGCGTTGTCCTGCTAATGGTGCTATTGTTCAGTGCGCTGGCTTTTAAAAGCCGCCAGGGACAGGTGATCAGTCTGGCGCTGGCCCGCAAATTCCTGATGCTGGCCTGTTCACTGGAAGTTATGGTTCAGGGCGGCATGCTGGTCTGGCTCTCATTCTGGGGTACCGCTTTCTTCACGCAAACCTACTATCCAAAGCTGGTGATGGCCGTAGGCCTGCTGGTGCTGGCCGGCATGTATTACATGATTAAAGGCATCTTCAAAAAACTCCCGCCGGAAGAGAGTATTGAAGGTGAAGTCGTGACCCGCGAAGCCGCTCCGGCACTCTGGTCACAGATTGATATGCTGGCCGCCAGAGTCGGCACCACGCCCCCCGATCATATCGTTGCGGGCATCGATACCAACTTTTACGTGACGGAAGCCCCACTCAGCGTAAACGGACACCCGCTTACCGGTCGTAAACTCTATGTCAGCATTCCGCTGCTGCGTCAGCTCACCGTTGCGCAGGCTGATGGCGTGATGGTCCATGAGCTGACACACCTGCATGAAGGTGACACCGCTTCCGGCGCACTGCTGGGACCGAAGCTGCATCGCTTTGACCTCTACATGCAATTGATGGGTCAGAATCTGGCAACACTGATCGTGTACTATCCGCTTTACCTCTATCGCATGCTGTTTGAGCTGGCATGGCAGCGCAACAGCCGTGAACGTGAGTTTGTGGCGGATCGCAATGCCTCAACGCTGGTCTCCCCCGCCGCGATTATCGAATCGCTGATCAAAGTATCCGCCTATGCCAGTTACCGCAGTGAAGTTGAGCGCAATTTCTTTAATAACCGGACGCTGCATGAAAATGAACTGGGGATCAGTAAAGCTATCGCTGCCGGTCTGCCTGAGCATGTCGCGTCTCCGGACTTTATCAGCGTTGTCCGCGAACAGAATGTGCCGCACCCCTTTGACTCACACCCGCCGCTGGCAGAAAGGATGCGCAACGTCGGATACAACATCGACGAAGCCGACTATGCAGCGGTCGCCGCCGATTTCCCGGCCAAGAGCTGGGTTGATTTGATGCCGGTTGCCAACGAGATCGAGCAGCAGTTGTGGCAGAAATATGAACGCGACTTCTCTTCAGTGCATGAGGAAAGCCTGGCCTGGCGTTATCAGCCTGAGGGTGAGATGGAAACCGCGCTGGTGCTGAAGCATTTCCCCAATGTGCCTTACACGCTTAAAGATGGCTCGCAGATTGTCATCACCTGGCAGGGCATCGTGTCACCGAAAACCGCCGAACTGCTGGAGTGGGATAACGTAAAAAACATCAATGTCATTCGTAATTTCGGCCGGGATAAGCTCTACCTACAGCATGAGCAGCCGAACGCTAAAGGTAAAAAGCGCAGTGAGATCCCCTTACCTGGCCTGAAGAAAGAGATTGAAGCCTTTAAAAATACTCTCGGCCTTTACTGGCATCGCCATCAGACGGTCAGGGCGTTAATGAAAGAAGAATCAGCCGAAGCGTCGCCAAGCGCATAAGCCGTTTGTCATCGGCTCCCTCATCGCAGCTGATAAGGGAGCCAATGCGAATATCCATTTCCAGTCTGTATTTCTGACCACATAAAGAAAGGACCGATCGTGTTTAAAAGCGCAAGCAGTGCCAGCATGCCCGCGATGACGGTGACTGCCCTTGTGCTGCCTGGCTATCCTGTTTACCTCACCCGATCCCGACGTGGCCGGAATGACAAAAGCGATTGAAGCTTAATGAAGCAGACGCTGGGCGAGCAAGGCGCTTTACTTGTGAATCTGCCCCGGCTTTACCGCTTTTCGACCATTTACGCGAATTCTGAGTGATGTCGATTGTTCCGCCTGATCAGCATGCCGCCTGGTGTCCCTGCCCTTTTCGCACGCCTTTCAGGAGTATCTGCGTGGCATCAGAAGCTTTTCCGGCGCGTGAACAGACCAGCCCGAACTCACGGTGTACCGCAGGGATTACCGGCAGCACGGTCAGGCCGCGCAGCTCCGCTGGCAGAGCAGATTCCGGCACCAGTGCAACCCCCATCCCTTCTCGCACCAGCAGGCAGGCACTGATCCAGTCGCGGACTTTTACCCGCACGTCGGTAAGCTGATGGCCTGCCTGTTCGATCAGGCTTCTCCCATTCACCACGCAGCCGCCTGTCGCAAGCACAAAGGGCTGGTCTGCCAGTTCCTGCAGGGTGATGCCGTTCGCGCTAGCCTGCGAAGAGCTGGCAGGCATCACCGCAACCCAGGCGTCCTGTCCTAATATCACGTCAGCACGTCCGGGCGCGGGGTTCATCACCACCCCAAGCTCAACGGTGTCTGCTGCCAGCCACGCCTCCACTTCCTCATCAGTCCCTTCAAGCACCACCACATCCATGTCCGGATGCAGACGCTTAAAGCTCCGCAGCAAGCCAGGCAAAAGTGTAGAAGTGACCGAGGGGAAGCTGGCAAGCCGGATACGTTCCCCTTTTAAACCCCTGTGCGCATCAGCCAGTTCGCGAATAGCATTGAGCTGCGCCACCATCGTTCGGGCATGTTCAATCACCTGCTCACCCAGGGCGGTTATACCGATCTGACGACGCTCCCGCACGAACAACGGGAACCCCAGCGAGGACTCTAACTGGGCAATCGCCTGACTGGCAGCAGATTGGGTCATGCCCGTCACTTCAGCGCCGCGCGAGATGTTACTGGCATCAGCCACCGCCACCAGCAGGCGCCAGTGTTGAAGATTCATCATAGTCATCAGTAGCCAGGCTTATAGTTAATTTATTAAACATTAATTTTACAGCAACAGTGAGACTGAGCACAGTGTATTCAGGCACAACACACGCTACCCGCTTTTAATGTTATCGGAGAAAAGATGAAACTTTACTACGCCGCGGATACCTGTTCGCTTTCGCCCCACATCGTGTTGCGTGAACTGGCAATAGCGTTTGAGCTGGTTAAAGTGGATAACAGGAGCAAGCTCACCGCTGACGGGCATGACTTTCGCTCAATCAATCCCAAAGGCTATGTCGCTGCGCTGGAACTGGATGACGGGCAGATACTGACGGAAGGGCCAGCGATTGTGCAGTATCTCGCTGACCTGAAACCAGAAAGCAAGCTGGCACCGCCAGCAGGAAGCTGGGAGAGGGTTCGTCTGCAGGAGTGGCTTAACTTTATTACCAGTGAAATTCATGCGGGGTCTGCGCTGCTGTTTAACACGTCCCTGCCCGAAAATGTTCTGACGATTTTTCGCGAGAAGCTGTTCCGGCGGTTCGACTATCTGCAGACTTCGCTGGCCGATAAAGCCTTTCTGATGGGAGCGTCGTTCTGCGTTGCTGATGCCTATCTGTACACCGTGCTGGGCTGGTGCAAATTCTTCAACATTGAACTGGCGCGCTGGCCAGCGCTGGTGGCTTATCGGACGAGGATCAGCGCGCGCCCTGCTGTGCAGGCGGCATTACTGGCAGAGGCGTCGCAGTAAGCGCAGCAAAGCTGCAAGGCCGGGTTCCGGAGTGGGCAAAAACTATCGTTTCACACGCGATGGGTTAGTATCACGGGACTCATGTTTCAGCAGGGAGTCGGCTTTATGATTTACAGCGAGAAGGTGGAAACCGCTGTCATCCGGCATGCCGGTAAGGATTTCGAGGTCACGCTATTAAGGGCGAAAGAGGCCAGGCAATGCATCCTTTTCGCAGCCGGTGCTGGAGGAAGTCCATTGCGTCATCTGGCGCTCTTGCAGACCTTTAACCGGAATGGTATTGCGGTGGTCGCACCGCATTTTGATCGGTTGACCTCACCCACACCCTCAAAGATTGACCTGCTGGATCGTAGCCAGAGGCTTGCCCTCGCTCTGGATAATTTTGGTCATGATTATGAATCGATTGCCGGTGTCGGGCACTCCCTCGGCGCCGTGATTCTGTTGATGCAAGTCGGCGCGGAGGCGTGGACCCGAGCCGGAGAGAAGGTGACGTTTGCAGGCAGTCAGGTTTTAAATCAACTGTTCCTGTTAGCGCCTGCGGCGGACTTTTTTAAAGCCCCCTCGGCACTCGCATCCCTCAATGTGCCGGTGAAGATCTGGACAGGCGAAAAGGACACTCTGACACCGCCGTCGCAAGCGCTGTTTATGCAATCAGAATCAGAAAAGGTAATTGATGTTTACGTGGTTAAGGATGCGGGCCATTTTACTTTTATGAACACGCTGCCGCCGCACATAATAGATACCCATCCTTCACGCGAATCATTTCTGCTCAGTCTGGGAGAGGAGATATCCCGTTTCGTCACGGATTATCAGGCCTGACCCGATAAAGAAACACTCTGATTAAACCGAGCCCTCTTTTTCAATAACCAGCACGCGTGCGATGCCCTGTGGGCGCGCGATATGCTCGGTTCCTTCACTGGCGTAAAAGATATCACCGGCGTTGAGAACACGGCTTTTAACTTCGCCCTGTTCCTTATATTGCATTTCAACGCATCCATCCATGACAGCAAAAACTTCCTGTCCATCGTTGATGTGCCACTTGTAAGGCTGATCGGTCCAGTGAAGTTTCACGCTGACATTATCAAAGCTGGCAATATGCAGTGAGTCCCATGCTCTTGAGCCAGTAAATTCTTTACTGCTAAAAAAATTCATCTTTTCTCCCTCAACAGACGTGCTTTAGCGTCATCAATATCAGAGAGAGTGGATGGATTCTATGCGTCCGCTTTATGTTGTCCTGATCTGTCCCATCGTTGTCTGTTTAAGGGCAGGTGAACACTAAATAATTAATTGAATAGCGTAAAATACCGGGCAGAAATAGCAGGGTAAAGCCTGTATTCATTCTAATTCCAAAAGGTCTGTCATCGATGAGTCTGCAAAACCTCTATCGTTCAACAAACGAAAACACCACCGCCATCTGGGCGAAAAATGCAGGAGTTGGGGATATTAAACAGGGAAACTATTACGATCCCGTCAGGCTGGCTCTTGCCTCGGGTATACAGCCCCCTGTTTCTCTGGATGCCTCGCGTCTTATTGGTGAATTGCAGCAGCTCACAAAAGATGACCCACTTGCTGATGTTCTTCCCCCGGAGGGTTTCCATTTTACCTTCCTGCCCCTGACTCTGCCGTTCATGAACGAAAACGAGCCACTGCCAGGAAAAGTGGCAGAATTGACGAAGATCTGGACTGGATTTGATGCAAAGCGAATCGTTATACGAGACCTTCGCTTGGTTGCGTTGCCCAGCCAGTTGTTGCTGGCGGGAATCCCTGACAGTACTGCAATCGCTATGCGCCAGTCCTTCTGCGAAAGCGTTTTGAATTCTCAATGGAAGAATGAATTGCAGCTGCGTCACAGTGGCAGCCCATTACCCGCCCCTTTCTGGCACAGCACCCTTCTGCGCTACGGCGCCGATTTTCTACCCACCTCTCAGCGTCAGTATATTTTTGAACGCCAGGCCGTTAATTTTGGCGATGTTACCGGGGATTTAAAATTGGCGAGGGTCAACTATAACTGGACGATATGTTACCCATTGACGATTTAATCAGGGTTATTTCTCGCTTCCACCAGCCTGATGACGTTCAGCCAATGCCGCCTCATTGTCATCATGTCACTTTTTACCTGAGGAAAAATTCCTGGGAAATTTAAAAATCTGCCGAGAGCTGCCGATAACCTCAGGTATCGACACTCTGTACGCAGGAAACAACATCCATGTCACCATCCGACATTTATAGTAAGCATCAGGAAATTGGCGAAATTACGGCGCGTGCTGGCCACATCCTGCGGCAGCTTCGCGACAGTCTGCAACAGCTGGGGCTTGATAAAACCATTGCCGATGTGGCGGGAAGCATTCCGAACGCCCGTGAAAGGCTGGGTTATGTCGTCACAATGACCCGCGAAGCAGCAGAGGGCGTAATCAACAGCGTGGAAATCACGCAGCCGCTGCAAACTGAGCTGGGAGAAAAAGCGGAGAAACTCACACAACGCTGGGATGCCACTTCCGGGACGCTGTCAGACAAAGAACAGACCCAGGCATTAGCTACAGATACCGTTGCCTTGCTGAATGACGTCCCTCGTGTCACGGGTCTGACACAACAGCAACTGCACGCGATAATGATGTCGCAGGGGTTCCAGGATCTCACAGGACAAATTGTGCAGGCAATGATGGCCGTGCTGAACCAGGCGGAGCAGCAACTGATACAGGTCATCCGTGATAACGCAGGCTCACATAGCAGCGCCGAACGTAATGCGCCTTCTAAACCCGCTTCCGCATCAGAAACGCCTGCCAGTCAGGATGATGTGGATGACCTGCTGGCCAGTCTGGGCATGTAGGTCGACAGAAAGAGGCCAGGCGAACTCTCACGCCTGATAAGAAAAGGGTTTTCGCCAGGACAAATCGCCGGTCCTGATGTGAGCCCGTATTGTGCCAGAAGCGGACATTGCAAAGATCAATGTTTCAAATAAGCCGATAACGGGCTATGCCAGGTGGACTTCATTGACCGTGCTCCATCAACTCCAGCGTCTGTCCATCGGGGCTTTGTAAATAAATTACTCTGGTTCCCTGCATGGGACCTGATAAGACTGTCTGAGGTTTACCTGGTGTTTTCCAGCCATACTCCGATACTTTGCGCAAGAGCGTATCCAGATCCTCAACTATAAACGCAAGGTGAGCATAGCCGGGGATGTAGGGTGCTGAGGGTTCTGCTGGCTGTTTAATGTTATCGTATTGGAGTAATTCAATTTTGATGCCAGCCAGCTCAAGCAACGCCATTCGTACATCAGCCCCCCTTGCGCCTGTAACTTCATCAATGATGGGCCCAGACATTTTCCCTTCGCGTAATAACTCCCCTCCGAGAATATGAGTCCAGAAGAATAATGACTCATCAATGTTTTTAACTGAAAAACCGACGTGATCCACTCTTCTTATCATGAAGTTACCTGCTGAGTTTAAAAATTAAGCACCAAACTATCTGAAATCTCTGCTGTAGTACTTCACGATAAGTGCGAAGTTAGTTTACTCATTAAAACATATAGTTAAGGCTGACCTGACTGAAATATTTCTGATTATCCAGCGTGAGAGCTATGCATATTTATTAATCCCTGAGGAAAATTACGGGACTGCGTTGCAAGTTTTTATCAATCAGAGAGGTCCTGCGATCTTTCGTTTTTTGCTCATAGCGGACCTTGCAGTACGTAGGTCTGCTTTGTGCCATAAGCAGATGTTGTCGCCTTACTCGAATTAGATAGTTATGCTTAAAAATTTTTATGGCACATGCAAAAGGCTCGTAGAATAAAACTCACCAGGAAAAGGGATGACAATCATGCTGGCCTGCTCCAAAAAAACTGACTGGCGGCGTTATGTCCTTATTGTCAGGATGCCCGTCGCAGGTCGTCATGAGGATGCTGTGCCTGAAGCCTGTTTTGCAGTCAAGCCTCGTGCCGAAAATTTTAGCGGGTACGGTGCATCAATAAAGCTGCTCAGACAAAGAGAGAGTTATGGCGAACATTATTGACGATAACTGGATTAGGATATCTGTGATATCAGCAACATTTAGTAGTCTCGTGGGTTCATTACTGGTTTTAATCTATCTTTCCCTGGGGAAAGACAGTGCACCGGTAATGGGCCTCATATTTATTTATTTTTTCATCGTTACGATGAGTATTATTGGGACCACGATGGGAACAATGATAATCGGCATGCCATTAGCGATGATTTCGAAGCGATTTTATCCTGATGCCGCCCTGAAGGGGAGCTTTTGTATTGTGTACTCTGTGCTCTTCATGTGGCTGTTTATACTGGCATGGCCTGTTATCAGGATATGTGAGGCGTCTTATTCGGATATTTTGCTTTTAAGCCCCTATGCTTTCTGTTCAGCTGCTGCACTTGCTTACCTGGTTTACTGGGAATGATGCGTATACATCAGATAGTGCAGACCGAAGGTAAACGGCGAACGCGCCGCCTGGCATGAACGCTGTTCAGCATATTTAATGTTGTTCCGGGCTCATGCATTCTATAGCAAAGCCCGCATTTAATTTTATATCTGCCTGCATAGCACTGTTTGTCTGGGGTAAGGAGCGTAAATGGCCAATGTCATCATTTTACCTGTTCACCTGAAGTAGAGGTCAGGCCTGGGTTGTTTACCATCCTATCGACTTGCACCGGCTGAATTCAGTCTGTGGAACAATGAGCGCCATATGATTTTCTGCCATGCACTGTTTAAAAACCTCCTTTTTGTAATCCCCTGCCTGTAAACCCAGCAGGGTGCTGGTCCGTTCGGCTGCGTTTTTTTCAATGTAATAGCCACAATTTTCTTTGAAATACTTAGCGTTATCGCTCCCAGAAATCGACCGTCTCAGCTGGGCTTCAACTGTATTAACGGACTTATCCTGTGGTACGGCTTTTGCTGATTTCAAGCCAGAATAGAGTGGATTGACCAGTAATTTCTGTGCAAATCGTTGATTTTCGGCGGTTAACTGGCCGGTTTTACACAACTGCAGATAGACCTGCGAAAGGCGTTGCTCCTCAGCGTCGGCAGCATGAGTGCATTCTTCCTGGACTTGTTCATCAGACTTAGCCGGATGTTTTTCAGTGGATCTCCAGTAACTATTTTTAAAGTCCGGAACCGTGCCTTCAAAGCTGCCAAAAGGGCATAATGCACTGGCACAACCCAGTAAAAACATGGGTACGCACGTCAGCATCAGAATACGTAACAGGTGAAAGGTTTTAAGACTGCTTTTATTCATATTATTCTCATTTTATTTAGCTTCGGAGAGAAGGTACGGACAATGTAATTATTTTGACAGACTGCGTTCAGATGAGGCCCGGTCTTCTGCACAGAGTAACATAATCGGGGCAGACCTCGCTTTTTAGGGCAAGTTCGCATATCGATCTAAGTAAAGAAGGGGGCGTGATATTTTATCAATTCTCACTCTCACACCGGCTGCGTGCTATTCTGTTTCCTGCCTGCACCTTTGCTGCGTGTCGTCAGAGTGTGGCCTCATTCATTAATTTCAGATAACGGTAACCCGATATATTTCTGCCGCTAACCACGCAGACGACCTTACGTCCACTCAGTTCTTTTGCATAACGAAGGACTGCCGCAATTGCAGGTGCTCCCGAAGGTTCAATAACATGGCTGTGCTGATTCAGCATTAACAGCATCGCTGCTTTGATCCCGGCTTCTGAAACAATAAGAACACGATCAACGCGGTCGCGTACAAGGGGCCAGGTTATTGCTTCAGGCTCAATATAGCCACTGATGCCTTCGGCGATTGACGGGGATAATTCAACCGGGATCGTTCGGCCAGCCTCTTTCCAGTGTGCAAAAGTCGGGCTGGCTTCACTTTGAATTGCCCACACTTCGGCTGCAGGGTTGATAGCTTTGACGGCCGTCGCAATACCTGACGCCAGCCCGCCGCCGCCAATATTTACGAGAATGACGTCAGCGTCTGCCCAGTCTTCCATTATTTCCAGACCGACGGTGCCGGCTCCGGCTATCATCTGCTCATTATCGTAGGCGGAGACAAACGTCGCGCCGGACTCCTGCGCAGCCACAATCGCGGCCTGTCTCGCCTCTTCAATATTTTCAAAGAACGTAACCTGAGCACCATAGCTTTTCATTGCTGAGACCTTAATCGGGTCTGCTGAATAGGGCAGAAATATGGACACCGGTACACCTGCTGCGTGACCCGCGCAGGCAAGCCCCAGTCCATGATTTCCCGCCGTCGGGGCAATGACGCCGGCAATGCGCTGGTCTGCATTAAGACTGGCAATGACGTTTGCAGCCCCCCTCAGTTTAAAGCTACCCGTATGCTGAAGACTCTCCATCTTGAGCCTGACCTCTGCTCCTGCAAGAGAAGACAGCGCCTGCGAAAGCTGCAGCGGGGTTCTGCAAACCGTTGTTTTGATGCGCGCGGAAGCAGCATAAATCGCCTTCAGCGTGACACTGTCCATTGGTCTTTGGGTGTGGTTTGTCATAATATGACCTCAGAGTTTATATAGGAAAATAACTATATAGGAGGTTGGCTATATGAACAATCCTGAAACATCAATGGCAGACCTTTTCCGCGCTCTCGGCAATGAGCACCGGCTCGTGGTGGTGGAGTGGCTTTCCGATCCCAGGTCATATTTTCCGGAACAGCAGGATGGCGATCTGGTCGAGGATGGGGTGTGTGTCGGGTTTATCACCGAAAAGATTGGTCTCAGTCAGCCTACCGTGACAGGCCATCTTCAGATCCTGGCCAAGGCCGGAATAGTGACCTCGAAACGTATCAAGAACTGGGTGTTCTATAAACTCGACCGTCAGCGGATGGATGAAGCAACCGTAATGCTGTCAGGATATGGGAAGCTTAAGACGGGTCCAAATTAACAGCCACAATCGGGCAGAATGTCCATAACGAAGCGAGCAAAACCGGTAAGTAGGTATACTTCGTTTATAGTACTCCTGCCTTTCAGAGGGACATATCGAATCATCGTTATCTGCCGTCATCTTATGTGCAGTTTAAACTTCAGAAACTACACTGGCTGATAACCATCCTGCAGGTCAGGGTGCGCTTTTCGCTCTTAGCTGACGTTCATCTGATTCCGTCCACCTCGTGTCAGAAGCGGACTTCTGGGCAGGTTTTACAACGTCAGTAATCTTCATTTTACTTTTCCCTCAAGAGTCCGGATTGCAGGCTTATCTATAAACGCTCGGCAAGACAGGCGTAACATCCTTGTTTTGCGTTATGAATATGGATATAGCTCACTGACGGGTCGTCGAAAAAAAGCTTCAGCAGCATTTCCGTATCCGCACCTTCACAGATATCTGCCTGTAACATCAGATGGTTTTCACCGAAGGCCCTTAATGAAAGGAGCCTGGCAACTATCGATTCTGGTATTTTATTGATGTATATACCTTGATCATTACATCCCTCCCACAGGTAAATTGCATGGGAGCCGTGGTAAGGAGTGTAGGCTGGCTGATAAGTATGATTGAGCAAAATCGCTGTTTCACCGACAGGAATATCTCGCAGTGAAATTCTGTCAGGATAACCGGGATGGCTGTCTACCTTTATTCTTAAAGCGCCGTGACGTTTTAAGTAGTCTTCGTCCTGCTTAAAAAGATGAATAAAGGGTTCAGCATTAAGCCCTGAAATTTTAAAACCCATATCTGCCTCCCGTTGTTGTCAGAAAGACATTACCTCTTTATTTTCATTTGCTGCTCGCTGTTTTCGGACAGGGAAATAGCTGATGTAAGGCGGGCCACGGGTTGGTCTCAGGTTACTGAGACCTGTGCTTTTCATGAAGCCTCTACACGACATTAAGTTAACCGCGAATCATTTCAAGGCACAGGAAGTCCGCTCTGTGCCAGAAGCGGACGTTATTATTTTGGACTTATCAATGCAACTAGTAGCGTTCGGCTGTGTTAAAAAGTTGTTTCAAGACAGCTGTGTCTGAAACCTGATGGAGCAGAAATGAGAACGCAAAAAAGATGCATGGGTTATGTGGCCATCGTGGTCGACGACTATGACCGCGCGATTGAGTACTACACCGACAAGCTGGGCTTTACGCTGGTAGAAGACACGCCGCAGCCGGGTAAGCGCTGGGTCGTTGTGACGCCGAATCCGGAAAGCGACTGTAATCTTCTCCTGGCCCGTGCTTCAAACGAACGGCAGGAAGGCTTTATCGGCAACCAATGCGGCGGACGGGTATTCCTGTTCCTGCAGACTGACGACTTCTGGCGCGACTATAACGCTATGAAGGCGAAAGGCGTCCATTTCTGCCAGGAGCCGCGAGAGGAGGAGTACGGGATGGTCGTTGTGTTTGAAGACATCTACGGCAACAGCTGGGATCTTTACCAGAACAAGCAAAGTTAACTCTTCTGGAGTCCGGTTACTAATGCGTAATCGGCCTCAATCCCAGGTCCGCTTTTCGCTCTTAGCGGACCCTGAACTGCCGACAGCAATCGCGAAATTGCATTGCACCCTTACACCTGTATGTATCAGACCTTACCAGTCTTGGTATTCGCCCTACCCTCTGGACTCATCCTATTCCCTGCCTTCAGCGATGCACGCGGTGAGATATCGTATCAACCGGAAAGACACACAAAACGATTTACCTAACAAATGTTAGATAGGTATTGACGTACGTCAGGTTGCCCGCTAAGGTTTGTTTACCTAGCGTTAGTTAGGTATCCCAGCCACTCACTTAAAGGATTGACCATGACTGCTAAACTTCACCTTTTCACCTCGCCTTCAGCTTTTCCGAACCCTCAGCGTCTACGCCTGTTCCTGCACGAAAAGGGCATCGCTGACCAATTTAATGAGACCATCTATGACATGTCTCCTGTAGGAGAACAGCGTGGCTGGCGTCACCTGAATATGAACCCGTGGGGCGAAACGCCCACCCTTCAACTGACAGATGGTAGTTACATTTCCGAAACGGCTGCCATCGTCCGTTATCTGGACCAGGTTTATCCTGGTCGCAGAATCATGGGGGAGACAGCACTGGAACAGGGTCTGGATAACATGTGGGATAACCGGGTGTGGGTGCATATTCTGTATCGCATCGTTACTGCGTTTCACGTGTTGCACACCGGTCTCGGCTTTAAGCTGGAACTGACCAAAAATGAGGCGTGGGGCGAACACTGCCGTAAGGAAGCTTTGGCTCACGCCGCACTGGTCAATCGCCACCTTTCAGACGGCCGCGAATGGCTGCTTGGCGGCAATGAACCGACCTTTTCGGACATAACGCTGGCAACCGCGATCGCCTTCTCGAAATTCCCGGTCAATGCCACTCCACTGGACGAGCGTTTTGAGTTCTTAGATGCGTACTGGCAGCGCTGGACAAAACGTCCCGCTTTCCAGGCGGCCTACTCTGATCGCAACAGCGGCATTCCTGAGCTGGATTCGCCAGCCCAGTAAGCGCTTCTCAATCAACACTCCGGTACGCCGGGATCGCCATTCCCTGACTTTCCCGGTCACCGCCTTGTGCCTGATAGCGTCATTTGTCGATGCCGCTTGCCCGATTATGATGGAACGACATCTGCATGAACCCTCTGGAAGGAGTGAACTCATTGCGCTAACTGATAATCTACCTGTCAACCGTTAGGGGTTTGCTATAAAATAAGCTTACCACTTTAAAAGATCCTACCAGGTCGGGAGGCACCAGGATGAGCACGAACTCAAAGGAAGCCATTTTGTTGGCGGCCAGGAAAATTGCCCAATCTCAGGGCTACAATGGTTTGAATTTCCGCGACCTCGCGCAAGAGGTTGGTATCAAAGCGGCGAGTATTTACTACCATTTCCCAAGCAAAGCCGAGCTGGGTGTTGCCGTTGCCAGACGATATTGGGAGGATGGCGCGCTTGCACTTGAGATGATCGAATCAGAAAGTCCCTCTCCGCTTGACGCTCTGCATCGCTTTCCTGAAATCTTCCGAAGATCGCTTGAGGCCGACAATCGTCTCTGTCTGGGCAGTTTCATGGGCGCTGAAAAAGATAATTTACCTGTTGAATTGACCAAAGAAATCCAGACCTTTGCTGATGTCAATATTGCGTGGCTAAACAAGCTTCTGCTGGCTGCGGAGGTGTGCGAATCAAGTGAGAGTGAATCCAGAGCACGCGCAATTTTCGCAGCTATTGTTGGTGCCCAGCTTTTTGCCAGAAGTCGCTCAGATATCTCGCTTTACGATGCACTGGTCGACTCATACCGCGCGTTCGGACCTCTGCCGGCTTAGCAACTGCCAGCAATGCGGTTCCATGAACGGGCAGCTTTGCCGCATGCGCCCTCAATGCGAAGCGGCGCCCGATCGTGCATGTGCTTTTACACTCAGGAATGCATCACTTTTGCAAACGGTTCGTAACGATGAGCCCACTATCTATGCCATCTATGCTGATACGCAATGTGGGCTCTTCAGAAGAACGCTTACGTATTATCTGACCCCGCGCCTGTTAAGCTAAACCGGAAAACGATCCACCTGGCACAGGGAGTCAATTTGCGTTCTTCGTTTCATAGCGACATCCAAACTTCTTTAAGAATAGCGTTTGTGACCCATTAAATTCCAGTCTCACAGCAGACAGAGTGCTAGCGCGCATGTCCGCTTTGTGGCAGAAGCGGACATAATAAAATGCGTATCAGTCTTTCCCTGCAGCCCATTATTAGCATTGCCCAGCGTCAGGCCGAGAGAAAATGTCAGACCGCTCACTTATTTTCTGCCGCAATACTCTTTCTTATACTGGCAATAAAATTATCCCGCGTGACATCCTCCCTATCTCCGTTCCAGGCGACACCCATTTCCCAGCTTACTGACTTACCTGTTAGCGGAATAATAGTCCGTTCCGGTGGGGCGATATGAACAACGCTATAAGGGAGAATGGCAACACCCGCACCCGCGATCACCAACGCGACAATAGTTTGTATATCATCAGCCAGCTGGGTGGATGATATAAAAAGGCCGTTATCATGCAGGAAACGATCAATCTGCATATTTAAACCCTGGCCTCGTTCAGTATGAAGACGTAACAAAGGGAATTTTTTTAGCCAGTCAGCAGCAGACGATGATAACAACGGTGTTGCGGGTGCAATCAGAACCAGCCGATCGGTAAATAATGGCAGGTAATCAAGCGCTATCGGTGGCGGTACCCTGACAAAGCCTACCTGAAGCTCATCTTTTTGCAGAAGTTCGTATTGCAGGAAGGAGGGAAGATCCGTCAATGACATCTCAATTCCCGGATACTCTTTGCGAAATTCAGCAATACAGCGTGGTGCCAGATAGAAGCTTGAAAGGCCAAACCCTACGTCTATATGCCCCTCAATACCAGCTGATACCCGCCCTGCCTGCTGCATAAATAACTGGGTTTGCCTGAGCACTTTTTTAGCCTCTGGCAACAGACGTTTGCCCCCGGCGGTCAGTGTTGCGCCATGACGGCCCCGTGAAAAAAGTGACACCTTCACCATTGACTCAAGAAGATTGATCTGTTTGGTCAAAGCGGGTTGTGAAATACAAAGTTCCCGTGCAGCGTCGGCATAATTTCCTTTTTCAGCCAGTATCGAAAAGGCCTGAAGCAATCGGATATTCACTTTTTCATTCCAGAAGGTTATCGAAAATGGAAATATTTTGATTATACAGTTATTGGAAACTGTTATGTAATCCAGTTTCAACAACAACTGGAGAAACATCATGCACGAGCTTAAGTCTTTAAAAGTTGCAACCGTACAGTTTCAGCATCAGGCAAATGACAAAAGATATAATCTTCTGATAATGGAGAAATTTATTGAGCAGGCGGCTGTTCAGCAGGTGAAGATCCTCGCGTTTCCGGAAATGTGCATCACCGGCTACTGGCATGTACCAAAACTCACCACCGCGGAGGTTCATGCGCTTGCAGAACCGATTGCAACCAGTACCTCCCTGAAATTAATTCGCACTCTGGCGCTAAAACATCAAATGATTATTGGTGCCGGGCTAATTGAGCAAGCTGAAGATGGCCGCCTTTATAATGCATACGTTGCCTGTATGCCGGACGGTTCAATGCAGACGCACCGTAAACTTCATGCCTTTGAGCATCCGGCTATCAGCAGCGGTGACAGGTTTACCGTTTTTGATACTCCCTGGGGAGTAAAGGCAGGGATCCTGATTTGCTGGGACAATAATCTCGTGGAAAACGTGCGTGCTACGGCATTGCTGGGTGCAGATATTCTTCTCGCGCCACATCAGACAGGCGGTACCGATTCCCGCAGCCCTCATGCGATGAAACCCATTCCGCTAACACTCTGGGCGGAGCGGGAAACCCGAAAGGAAGAGATTACTGCTGCATTCAAAGGGGCAAGCGGTCGGGAATGGCTGATGCGCTGGCTTCCTGCCCGTGCGCACGACAACGGGTTATTTCTTATCTTTAGTAACGGTGTCGGCGCAGATGACGACGAGGTCCGCACAGGCAATGCCATGATCCTTGATCCTTATGGCAGAGTCATTAATGAAACCTGGGCTGCTGAAGATTTAATGGTTAGCGCTGAACTGGATTTAAGCCTGCTTGCCATGAGTACCGGGCGTCGCTGGATCCACGGGCGACGTCCTGATCTATACCAGATACTGACCCAACCACAGGGCTATGAACGTGATGCGATCAACGCACGATTTTCGGATGAGATACCTTAAAAGGAACCCACACAGAATCGCATCTGACTGCGGCGTTTTGTTCCTGGAGCAGGTCAAGTGGACATTTTTTGACCTGCTCCCGATTAATGAACAGGCGGCGACATTAACAAAATTTTTATCTGTTGCAGAACAACTGCGTACTTCCGCTTCTTGCTCATAGTGGACCTTTGCAAGAGTCACACTGTCCGCTTTGTGCCAGAAGCTGACGTTGCATACATCGTGCTATATTAGTTTATCGGGAGCTGGTCAAACCCGCTAGTTCACATGACATTATTGATTGAGAATGAAATAATGATTACTTATCAAAATGCGATGGACAGAGCTTTGGATTACCTTAAAGGCTTTGACATTCCAGTCGTCATTACACTTCATGGCCGCTTTTCAGAAGGCTGGTTCTATTGTTATCAATCGAAAGAGTATCTGGAAACGGGTGATTTTTCTGCTCAGTTGGCGGGAAATGCACCGTTCATAATTGATAAAGATAATGGAGAAATTCACTCTTTTGGCACTGCTTATCCTTTAGATAAACACTTGCTGGATTACGAACAACAAAAAAACGAATAACATCCGTTCATCGCTCTAAGCGGAATGTGCCTCCACGTCAGGCGGCTGTATGCCAAAAAGAGGCTGAATTTCTCTCCAGTGCCAGTTTTTCTCTTCAGGAAAGAAGCTCAGTAAAACTCACTAATTCTCAACTAGCTCTAGCTAAATATTTCTAAATAGCTGCCGATAACAGAATTCACGTGATGGATTATATGGAGATAGAAATGATTTGTCGTTTACCTGGATATCTGGTTATCTTGACTTTGTTATTAATACTTTCTGGCTGTACAAAGGTCCGTGATATTTCGAGCCAAAAATACACTTATAAAAGTGATCATAGCCTCGCGTGGAATATCAATAATGCGTCGGGTATGACCCCGTATTATGATGCTCAGGTCAGCCCCAATGCAAAGTTGCTTTTCACTCGTACCGACTTTGATTTGTCATTTCCTGTGGTTAAAGCTAACGGGTTTAACGAGGGCTCGGTGTCTTTAACCCCCCTGATGGAATTTGTTTCTGTGGGTTTAGGGCCTGAAGACTGGCTTAAAGATGGAATTCTGGCATGGGTTCCTTTAGCACTTGCTTCCACCCCCGCTCAGGCATCTCAGGTACTCTCGGACACACTGGAGAAAGCGGTAATAAGCACTTTGAAGGAAACGGGGCGCTCTTATGGGGATGTGCGTAAAGGGAAAAGTAACGCTTTTTGGCTGGCTAAATATGTCTTTCAGGATAATGACGGGCGTTATCTGGTTGTCAAATTTGAAGATGCATATGCTGGGTGTGAAGTTTCCACGGACAAATATTACGTATCGGAACACCAAAACCGTCCTGACTGCACTTTTTTTACGTCTTTCCATGATCCGGAAAAAATTGTCTCCACGCCCGATTTTATCAACGCAAATGGCACAGGTAAAAGCTATTTGATCCGGCTTGACGGAATAAAAGGAAGTTACATAAGCCCGGTTTATGAAAAGCTGTCATCGCATTCCAAGGCTGACAGCCTGCGTCTTAGCTATGCCTTCTTACAACAGGTCAGCCGACATCTTCCTTCTTGGGTAGTGTTTCACCTAAGCCCTCATGAAGATGAGGGGTTACCTGCTCTCATATTGAAGCAGGGAAAAGTACATTTTTTTGTGCGAGCCAGATAAAAATTCTTGTTCTCGCTCCATGGTTAGAATGGACTGAGTTTAAGAAAAATAATTAACTGCTATATTCCAGATTTTTACCTGCCGTGGGCGTTTTCCTCAACCGTTTAAAACGCCTACTTAATTTGACAGCCATTACCGTAGTCGCAAGCCTAATACTCTGACGTCAGCTTTTCGTTCATAGCTGACCTTGCATCAAGTTAGTCCGCTTTGTGCCAGAAGCGGACACTCGGATTTTACTGCTTTAAACTCAATTTAATACCTGAACAGCCTGCCTGGTTATAAATCACCCGACAAATCAGTCCAGTTATGTGATCTCTTTAATGGTTTTTTTATTTAATCAGTGATTAACCGTGATCAAGGTCAAGTATCAACTGCAAGCTACTTGTATGGTAGTAGCCGCAATAGCTATGTTACCAAGGTGTTTAAATTTTGATCTATTGTTTCCTTAAACATAACAATAATAACTACAAATAGGGGCTGGGCTCGCCAGCGGCATCAGTAGGGCTGCTGACAATAAATATTTTTCTAAGGCACCAGATATGACAACTTCCACATCTGAACAGACGAAAAAGTCGCCAAAAGAGACCTGGACTGACGGTGAACACGCTCCGCGCACCGGGCTATATCGTTTTCTCCCTAAAGCGCATCCTCTCTCCTGGTGGATGCTGGTCATTACGACTCTTGCGATCCTGATGAACTCAATTGACAGGATTATACTTCCTACTCTGCTTCCGGCAATAATGCAGTCATTTAACCTGACCGAAGTTCAGGCAGGTTGGCTCAACTCACTTAGCTTTGTTGGAACCTTAGCTGGCGCTGTGGTTTTCGGTTTGTTCTCAGACTGGTTAGGTGCCGGGCATAAGCGCTGTTACAGCTGGTGCGTAACGGTGCTTGTGGAAATTATCTCAGGTGTGGCGACTGCCTTTTGTAAGACGCTGGGAGCGTTTCAGGTGCTGCGTGTCACAATGGGCATGGGAACCGGGGGGTCGGAACCGATAAACGTTGCTCTGCTCGGGGAGTGGTGGCAGAAAGAGAACCGTGGATTTGCTATTGGAGTACATCATACCGGATTTCCGCTAGGACAATTTATTGGTCCTATCCTGATCGCAGCCATTCTGGCTTTTGCGACCTGGCGTGAAGCATTTCTGTTTATTCCACTGATTGGCTTAGTTATTTTAGTGGCACAGTTAATCGTTGGTACACGTAAAAATCATCAGAGGGTTAATGACTGGATTGTTGATAACAAGCTGACCCCGCCCGTTACGGAATCATTGCAGAACACCATTGAAAAGAGTTCGGTATGGGCTAATGCCGCATCTTGCCTGAAAAACCGCAACTGCCAATTGAGTATTCTGCTGATTTTTGGTTTTACATGGGCAGAGATGGGGATAGCTAACTTTCTGACGCTGCAACTGACGCGTGAAGTTGGACTCGACCTCTCGACCGCAGCAATCATCTCTGGTGCATCCGGATTGACTGGCTGGATTGGGCAGATTTTGTGGGGCAGCTTCTCGGATTTGAAAGGGCGTAAACGCTCTCTGGGCATCATTATTACGGGCTGGATTCTGGCAGCGGCGCTTTGCATGTTCATCCATTCCGCAACACTTGGCTGGGCCATTCTTATCTTTTGGGGCCTGTTCCGCAACTCACCTTACCCTGTGGCTTATGCTTTACTTATCGACTCATCTCCTCGTGCTGCAGCGTCCAGCATGGGATTGATGATCGGCCTCGCAGTTGGCATCGCTGGTATTCTGGTCGCACCCATTAGTGGTTGGATTATTCACAACTACGGTTTCACCGTGCACTATTTGGTTATTGTCGCGGTATTACTTATCTCATGTGTTCCACTTTGGTTCATTAAAGAAACAGTAACGTTGAAAAAGGCCTGATATGACCAGCGATCTGATCACTTTATTACGTCACCATAAACTCATTGAGTTAAACCATCTCTATGAAGAGTTCATGCCAGTCTGGCCAACCCATGGAAAATTCTTCTGCAGCCGTGCCGAAGACTACATTGCTGGTGATGGCAATTATAACTGTCAACTTAGCCTCGGCGATCATTGCGGTACTCATGTGGATGCGCCTGTTCATTTCATTGAAGGTGGAAAAACTATAGAGCAGATTGACGTGCGCCAGCTCACCGGACGGGGTCGCTGCCTGGATATGTCGCATCTGGCAGAGAACAGTGACATCACTGTAGAAATGATCCAGTCCTGGGAAGCTGATAAAGGAAGAATCATTGCAGAAGATATTGTGATATTTCGAACGGGTTATGATGAGAAGTGGAGCTGTCGTCCAAACCATGCGCCATTTTTACAAAACTGGCCAGGCTTATCAGGCGAAGGAGCAGATTATCTGATTGAAAAAGGCGTTACTGTTTTCGGTACAGATGCCATGTCGCTGGACAGATATAATAATGAAGCATACCCGGCTCACCTTGCCGTTCTCGGCTCTGATTGCCTGATCATTGAGAATTTGGCTAATCTTCAAGCCTTGCCTTCCGAATTTATTTTCATGGCATTTCCGCTCAGGATTAAAGGTGCATCGGCTTCGCCAATCCGGGCAGTGGCGCTAGTAGAGTAAATGACGCGGGTGTTTGCCTGAACAGGACGCAATTTTAACGAGACTCAGGATTAATTAACGGGGAGCAGGCGATGTTTAACCTGCTCCCCGCTGATTCATACAGAACGCTGTTAGCAATGTCCGCTCCTCGCTTATAGCTGACCTGCCCTCGAATAATCTTCGACTCATACCCACGTATAAGACAGTTGCTTGCAGCTGGCGTAGCGGGTTTTCCAGGCGGCCCCTATAAGGCCGTCCCGGCACGTATCAAATACATGTCTGGGAGGGCCCACTTCTGGTTTCACTATGAATGTTGACACCTGCAACATCCTGCTCACAAGAATGTGAAAATCATGCCTGAAACCGATTAAGCTTCACAAGTTGTCGCAGCATCTCGATATGAATCGGTTTATCATTAAGCGCCGGTATGTAAGTAAACGATTTACCACCCGCATGCATAAAAATCTCCCTGTTCTGCTCATCAAGCTCCTCAAGCGTTTCTAAACAGTCTGATGCGAACCCCGGGCTGATTACATGCAGGCTTTTTATTCCTTCATTCGGAAGATTTTTAATTGTCTCATCAGTATAAGGCGTTAACCATGGCTCTCTGCCGAATCTTGACTGGAACGTCATCAATATTTTCAATGACGGCATATTGATTGCTTCAATGAGTAACTTTGTCGTTAACTCACATCTTTCCTGGTATTGATCCCCCTCTTTGACAAACCTTACCGGTATACCATGATATGAAATCAACAATGCATCTGGAATGCCGTTAGCTTCGAAAGATGCCAGAACGGATGCTTTTAACGCTTCAATGTAGGCAGGAAGATCGGCATAGTCATTGATGAAATTTATGGAGGGTGTATAGCGGTTCTTCATTGTCTGCAGGTGACGGCTCACGCTATCCCAAACAGAAGAAACGGTCGAAGATGAAAACTGGGGATACAAAGGAATGACGATAATTTTATCGACGCCTTTTTCCAGTAGCCTGTCAATTGCACCACCTATACCCGGCTCGCCATAACTCATCCCCAGCTCGACGGGCAAACCTGTCACTTCTTCAAGCGCACGGGCTTGCCTGACGCTGTAAACCATGAGAGGGGAACCTTCCTCCATCCAAATCGAAGAGTATAATTTCGCCACTCGCTTTGCACGTAATGGGATAATCACGCCATGTAGAATGGGGCACCAAATGATTCTCGGTAAGTCGACCACTCTGTAGTCATGCAGAAATTTAGATAAAAATTTCTTAACCGCAGCAGGCGTTGGTTCATTTGGTGTTCCAAGGTTAACAATCAAAACACCCTGTTTATTCGTCATTAAGTGGGGCCCTCAAAGCCATTGTCACTAATTCACTCATGCCAGTCACTCCGTAGCTGCTTGTCTTCAGGCCTCAAATTGACCTCATTTTGTAGAAATATTTGCAATGCAGCTTTACGGTTTCACGGCTTATGATTCTATGCAACTGATTGCAGCCATCGCTTTGACTGAACGATCATGATTTTAGGGCATATCATCAGTAAAAACATTACTTTCTCTATCGTCAGATTTAACCGGTGCGGGGCTACGCGACGTCATTATCGAAGTCGGCGTGTGGGGGTTAGTTGGCTGGAGGAGGTGAGAAAAACCGCATCTGGATGCTCGCGCAGATGCATGCCTCAGGCTTTATCTTTTTATGCGTAAGAGTGATGTAGGCGACTGACCTGCTCCCTGTTAATTCATACAGAACGCTTTTAGCAACGTCCGCGACTTGCTGAAAAGCGGACCTTGCCTAAGACGCACTTCTGCTTTGTGCCAGAAGCGGACATACGTATTTGTGCTGAAGGATCGCGCCGAATGCCTATGACGGGATGCGGCAAATAGTCTTATGATAAATAATGCTGTCTGGCTCGCAGAAGAACACTGGCTGTCAAGCGCCCGCCTGCCCGTTAACTTCTCTATGAATGAATGGTAGCATTGCCCGGTTCACTGGCATGCCTTATAACCTGCAGGGAGCGTTTAATGCAGTTAAAGAGAATGACCTACGACGATCTGACAAAGGGCGGCGGCGAAGCAAAGCTACACGTTTACGGCGTGGGTACCTTCCCGGTATTTTCCGGCCAAAAGCCTTATACCAATGATCCAAACTGTACTTACAAGCCTAACAGTGCCATTCCGGTCGGGCGCTACTGGATTGTTCCGCGTCCTGAAGGCAGTATCGCTAACCGGATCAGAGGATAGGCCGTCGACACCTGGAACAACTCAAATCATTCTGAATGGTTTGCGCTCTTTAATTCGGAAACGATGAGTGTTTCCATCTTCATCAATGGCGTTGCCCGCGGCGGTTTCCGCCTGCATCCTCTTCGGCCAGACGGCTCCGGAGAAAGTGAAGGGTGTATCACCTTCGTGCGGCGCACTGATTTCTATACGGTAAGACAGGCGCTGCTCCGGAGAAAAACAATTCGCGAGCCGGGTTCGCGAAACAGCTTGATGGCATACGGCTACGTTGACGTTCAGGGAGAAAGTAATTTTGCAAACAGCAAAATTCGCTAGAAAAGCAGCGGGTTTTTCGTCTGCTTTATTGCGGCCTTTATGGTATCGCGTTACGGGATGCCACTCTATCCGCTGACGGCGTGGCTCGTTGAACATTCTCATCAAATTTTCGGCAGTTATCAGGATGACGTATACGAAGCCGGTACGGATCCGGTTACGTTCTTTTCCCTTGTGACCGTTATCGCTTTTTACGCTTTAGCCATGTATTGGTTAGTAAAAATGGCAATTAAAAAAGTAAAACGTGGATAGGCTGGTTGCATTAAAAACCTGGGGTTTATATTGCCCTGCACTTCTGTCTGAAAAATCAACACCAACAAGGGTTCGCGAGCGTATCGTTATATTTGATATAGCAGAACGTCCCTATCGATACTATTTCACGTCCGCTTATCGCTCAAAGCGAACCCTGACCTTCGGAGCAGCACACTTTCTCTAAACAAGTATTAAACCTGTTAAACTCCCCCTGCCCGCCTCTGAACCCCACAGATTTTGCATAATCTATGCCTGAAATCAGCGCTCAGTCCCGCCGTGAAACCTGTTGCTTAGGTGCTCTTTGTCGCTGATTTCCCCGGGAGCGGGTAGTTATAAGCAGCGGCGGAAGTATCGCATCGGTAGCTGCCGGTATGTGCGCATTTTCGCAGGGAAGTTATTCAGCCGGGGTATTGTTCCTATATCCCTCACCAAAGATACCCCTGGATTTGTTGCCCCGACAGTCAGCAACTTGTCGCTACCCGACGCAGCAGTGATGGGTGAACCCGCTGTTATCCCTCATCTGCCTGCATGATCAGGGCTACCGGCTGAGTCTATCCGACTCTGTGGTGTGAAGTGCCACGAATCGGTAATGCCGGTCTACCTGATATTTCCAATAAACTTATTCGTAACACCGACATTGCCAGCAGCACAGGTGTGCCCAGCATAAAATGCCGGTTACTGGCCGGGGACATTTGTCAGTAGGATTATCGTCAGATGGGTTGCCGAAAGAAGATCGTCAGTTAATTAGCCATGCCCTGGCTATAGAGGCTATCCTTCAGCGCTAAATTTTCACTTCAGGAACCCCTATGTCAGATATTGCAATTTCAAGGCGTTCTCCTTCGGTATTTTGGGGAGCGACCATCATTTGCGGCACCGTGGTGGGTGCAGGCATGTTCGTCCTGCCGGTCGTGATGGCCGGGGCATGGTTTGGATGGGCGTTACTGATACTGACGTTTAGCTGGGTCTGTATGTTAATCAGTGGTCTGATGTTTCACCGTGTGAGCCAGCATTACCCTCTGGAAACCGGCTATGACAAAATCGTCCGTGATGTATTAGGCCGTAACTGGGCTGAAGTAAATGGCCTGAGCCTGGTTTTCGTGCTGGGCATTCTGACATACGCCTATATTTCAGCGGTCGGGCCTGTTTATGATCACTCACTGAGCAGACTGACCGGCAAAACGGTTTCATCATCCGAAGCCAAAGTTATGTTAAGCCTGACCGTGGCTGCCATCGTCTGGTTAGGCACCAGCAGCATTGGCAGGATAATGTCTGTTTTGCTCATCACTAAAATTGTTCTGTTACTTATCCTGTTTGGTGGATTACTTACCACCGTGAATGTCGACTACCTGCTGGACAGTCAGAATCCGGCAGCATCCTACTGGCCCTATATGTTAGGCATCGTGCCATTCTGCCTTGCTTCATTCGGTTATCATGGAAACATTTCTGGTCTGATTAGCTATTACAATGGCGATCATCGACGTGTGAAAATATGCCTGTACACAGGCACCGCCGTGGCGCTGGTTATCTATCTTTTCTGGATAATCTGCACGATGGGTAACCTTCCGCGCTCAGCCTTTCCGGAAATTGCCAGCCAGGGCGGCGACATTGCCGCGCTGATGCACGCGTTTAGTCTGCGCGGTTATACCGCCGGGATGTCGCTGTTGTTCTCAATATTTTCGCATTTTGCCGTTATCTGTTCGTTCGTGGGGGTGACAGCGGGCCTTGTGGATTACATCAGTGACCGCCTGACTCTCCCCTGGACCAGAACGGGCCGCCTCAAAGCCACAGCGATCACGTTCCTGCCGCCATTGAGTTTATCTCTGCTTTTTCCGGATGGGTTTGTTAGGGCGATTGGTTATGCCGGGCTAATCGCGACAGTATGGGCAGTGATTGTTCCGGGATTACTTCATCTGAAAATGCGATCCCGTCATGACTCAGGCTATCAGCGCAGCCAGTGGGACGGGCTTCAGTTGTGCATGATTATGGTATTCGCCGCCCTGAACATCCTTTCATGGGCGCTGAGCGAGTTTGATCTGTTGCCGGTATTTTAACGTCATCAGAAAGGTCTGATGACATAATAATTTCCTGCAAAACAGCCTGTAATTTAATGATTAAGCCGGTCAGGAAGTGCGTCAATTGCATACTTTCTGGCCGATTGGTTAACAACACACCGTACGGCCATGAACATCGCAGGCAAAATCCCGTGCTTAACTATCTACCCCGCCACCAGCTTTGTATTAGCTGATAAAGGTCAAATTAGCAGTTCTGATTTACATCCCTTATCCTTAAACCAGAAAAGCTTTTGTAATATAACCTCCTGCATAAACAGGCTGACCTGCCCTCCGCTGATTAACACAGGCGATGTAAGTGATGTCCTCATAAGCCACCTGCGTACACCCCTACCAGGAAGCTTTTTCCGACGAACAGATCATCAGTATCCTCCGCTCAGATGAGGCTGTTTTTTCTTCCGGTGAATTCTGCCGTAAAAAGCTATTCCCGACGTCATTTTATCACCTGGCGCAAGAAGTTTGGCGGCTTGGCGGTTCCTGAAGTGAAGCAGCTCAAGTCGCTTGAAGAGGATAATACACGCCTCAGGAAGCTGCTCGCTGAAGCCATGCTTGCCAGGGAGGCACTTCAGATGACTCTGATCCGTAAGTTCTGACAATTAATCAAAAATATGAAGTCTTGTAAGTCAAGTGTGAGGCTCCAGGTCTTTAGCACTGTCGTACCTGCGGGCTGACAAGTTTGTCCCCAATATTCGGTTCAACGCCCAGCACTTCGCTGGCCTGCTGATGGTTCTGGTTGATCCGAAACTCCACAGGACATAATGCTGCAAGCCGGCGAATAATCATGCTGTTCGTCTCTGTCAGTCAGACTGAATAGGTGGCAGGAATTTTTCCGCAAAGATGTCTGGTTCATACCCTGCTGCCGCAAAAAGGTGCTCACGTGATTCGTCAATCGCTGCGCGAAGGCGCTCGCTGTCCACACCCAGCACTTTGCCGTTCTGCTTGACGATGCGACCGCCGATCATCACGGTATCGATGTTGCTGCGTTCAGCAGCATGCACCACCGTGCCAAACGCATTCCCGTTTGGATAGAGGTTGAGGTCAGTCGCGTTAATCAGGATCAGGTCAGCCTGTTTGCCTGGCGTCAGGCTCCCGATTTTGTCCTGCAGTCCGGCACAAAACGCGCCATCAACGGTTGCCGATTTCAGCAACTTAGCAGCCGGAAGCGTTGTCAGCGAATGCTCTGAATTACAGCAGTGCTGCTTATGCATACCCATCACACGCTGCAGATAGAACGCCACGCGCATTTCTGTAAACATATCGGTGCTGTAAGACGTTTCATTGTCCACGCTAAGTCCAGGATTGATGCCATGACGCTGCGCGGCTTCAATGGCGAACATCCCGCTTTCGATCCCATAGTGCGAATCTGAGCGCGGGCAGACGTTGACCCGGACACCGGCGTCGCGCAGGATTTCCCATCCCTCATCAGGCAGGGCTGTGCAGTGGTTAAAGATATTGTCCGGGCCAAGAAGACCCTGCTGATGCAGTGATTCGAGCTCGGAGGCCATTTCAGCACCAAAGAACTCGGTGACAATCGGCAGCCCCAGTCTGCGGGCCTCAGCCCACAATTCCGGATCCAGCTGAGCCATGACGCCCAGCGTCACAAGACTCTCTGGATTATCCCTGAAATATTTTTCCTGCAGACGCTGCCAGTTGCAAGGCCAGTGCGCATTATCCCATTCACCCGCAACCGGTGCGCCGGAAGCATGGATAGCGCGAATACCGCTATCAAACAGGGCCTCGACTGCGGCATCGGCGTGTTCTGCGGTGCGGCTGTTATGCGAATTATCAATCATCGTGGTAATGCCCGCGTCAATCGCACCCAGCGCCGTCAGCAGGTTACCGACATAGATATCTGCAGGGCGGTAATATTTAGCGAACGAGAAGTGCGTGGCGTTGCTGTAGTCGTCCAGACAGGTGGCGTTAGGGTTAATGCGGCGCAGCTGACCTTCCCAGGCGTGACGATGGGAATCAACCATACCCGGCATGACAATCATATTTTTGGCATCAATGACGTGAGCGCCCGGAGCGTCAAGGTTCTGACCCACAGCGTTAATCGTTGAACCGTTGATGAGAATATCACCGCGCTCAATGTTACCGACGCTCTCGTCCATGCTCAGTATCGTGGCACCACGAATCAACATAGCCTGTGAAGTGACATTCTGATTGCTAACAATATTTCTGATATACCCGGTCATTAACTTCCCTCTTTCCTGATCAATGTGGAAACGATACGCCACGCCATTATCCTGAAAAAGGTGCTTAAACCGTTTTCATAATTCATAATTTGCGAATAATCAGACTCAATTTTTACCCATGGGAAGGATGATGGATCGGATTCAGGCTATGCAGATTTTCATACGGGTTGCTGAGGCCGGGAGCTTTGTACGCGCGGCAGAAACGCTGTCACTGCCTTCTTCCACTGTTACCAGTACTATTAAAAACCTGGAGAAATACCTGCAGGTGCGTCTGCTGAACCGCACGACAAGACGGGTCAGCCTTACGCCTGAAGGCCTGCAGTATCTGGCGCAATGCCGGGAGATTCTGGCCTTAATTGAACATACTGAAGCCAGTCTGGCTGATTCGAACAGGCGGCCCCGTGGGCGCCTGAGAGTTGATATGCCCGGTGGGATCGCGCATTTCATCGTCCTGCCCAACCTGAAAGACTTTTACCGACTTTATCCGGATATTTACCTGATGATTGGTGTGAGCGACCGGCAAGTCGATCTTGTGCAGGAAGGTGTGGATTGCGTCATACGAACCGGTGAATTAACTGACTCCACACTGGTTGCACGTCCGCTTGGCCGTTTTCGCTGGTTGACCTGCGCCTCGCCGGACTATCTCAGGGAATACGGTATTCCTGAGACGCCGGAGGCGTTATCGCAGCATAGGGCGATTCATTACTTTTCCGGTTCGGGAAGACGCACTAATGAGCTACGTTTTATACGAGGCGCTGAGGCCTTCTCTGTTCCGGTTGAGGGGGATACAGCCGTCAACGAAACGGGACTTTACATCAGACTGTGTCTTGAGGGTTTTGGTCTGGCGCAGCTTGCTGAGAATGTGATTTCAAAGAATCTGCAGCAAGGCAAACTGGTCGAGGTTCTTGCGGACTGGCAGCCACCCTCCGTGCCGGTGACGATGCTCTATCCGCATCAGCGTTTTCTCTCTCCCGCCGTGCGTGCTTTTGCTGACTGGGTCGCCGGGCTTTTCAACGAAGGCGCAGGTGAAAAGCAGTTTTCCCCATAGAAAACGGCTCAGGCAGCGCGTTTATTACAATGTTCAGAAAAACATAGGGTAAATAACCGACGCAATATTTTTCGACTACAGACTAATGCAAAAAGATACAAACCAAATTTTTAAAAAATAACGTTAGCGTCAGCTCCTCGCCTTAAGCGGACGTTGGCCATGCATCAGTCCGCTTTGTGCCAGAAGCGGACATTAAAACCTTGATCCAATACAAAGGCCCTCCCTAACTAAGTTAGGGCCATCACTTTACGTTCTGGCCTTTTTAGCATACTTGGGCCAATCGTCTTGTCAGCAAAACTGCCAGGAAATTTTTTTCGGTGAAATATAGAGCAATATATTAACGACATCGGTATCAGACTTTGGCACGCACCGCGTAATGTTGTGCTTTTGTCAGTACCGGACTGCTACATTCCATGCTGTTTTGCAAGCCACTGACGGGCCGTTGTAGTTGCAATCCCCTGACGTTGATTGTAAGTATCGCTCTTATTCCAGGCTAGTCCGTCAGGCCGTGCGAAAGCAAGTCGGTAATTTGCCCCGACATCCTGCGGATTATGTTGCACATCATCCTGGAGCTTTTGCCTGTCCAGTAATTTTCTGTTTACTTCAGCACCCCAGTGGTCACGCATTAAATCAGCAAGTTCACTATAAGTAAGCGTATCACCTGCAATATAGATAATCTCGTTTTGGAAAGTGGGCTGATGGAAGAAAATGTCCGCTGTCAGTTGGCCGATATCTTCAGGTGTGGTCAGCGTTACGGCGTGCTGCCAGTCTCCCAGAGCACAGACAGTTTTACTTTTTGCGTCAATCACACCAAAATCATGCTCAAACAGATAGCTGGTAAAAATACCTGTAGATACAATGACCCATCCTGTCACATTCTGCTGGCGTAGAAGGTGGCGAACTTCAAGCTGTTCATCCCAGACTTGTTGCCCGCTGCCTTTACCCACAACGTCATAATCAACGCCAAACTGCCATGGAAAGTAGCGAGCTACAGCCGCTTTCAATATCGCCTGCGTAATTTTTATCTGCGTTCCCGGGCCGCCAACAAAACCACTGCAGTTGATGACGGCGTCGAAAGAAGCAAATAGCTCACTCAGTTCATCAATACTGTTTTCCTGCAGATCGCCCTCCACCACAGCGATCCCAAGCTTCATCAGTTCATCCAGCCGTGCCCTGCGTGAACCAGAAACAGCATGAGCGGCTTCGCGTCTGAGTAACACGCTAATTTTTACATGAGTATGCGCCTGCGCTTTATTGCTCATCGCTCTCAGTACCTGAATACCAAGCTCTCCAGCACCCAGTATAAGAACAGTGTTTATAGGTTTTATGTCGAAATTCATTCTTGCTTCCTGTTGTATTAAAACGTCATCCTGACAGCTGACATAGCCTGGTTCAATTAGGCACACACATGATACCGGAGGTGATATGGAGTCTGAACGGGAAGCACTGTTGCAATTTTCAAAGGAGTTTTGTGAAGAATTAAGCAACGATGATGAGGGACTGAAACGTGAGATCCTGGCGCATGCAGGTAATCGCTGGTCGCTGGGCGTGCTGCATATTCTTGGTACCAGCGGACCTCTTCGCTATGGTGAGTTACGCCGCTACCTTACGGATGTCACTCAAAGAATGCTGACGCGAACATTACGCCATCTGGAGCGGGACGGGCTTATATCCCGCTGTGATTACGAGGAAAAATTGCCCCGGGTGGTTTATGCGATTACCCATATGGGAAAAGAAATGCTTATGCGGATGTTACCTTTATGGTCCTGGATTATCACCTCCTCCAGCTATTTTCGGGTAGCAAGAGAACAGTACGACGGTGATTGAATGTTCAGGTGACAAACTGGCAGGCAGAGAACAGAGGACTTTATGAATGTTGAAACTCTAATCAAAGCAGACAGTTCAACATACTCTCTTTCAGAAAAAATGCCGATTGGCTAATCGCTATGAATATTGTCTTCATTAACATGATGCAGGATGCAGGATGCAGGATACCTCACTGCACAATAAATCAGCATAATGGTATTGCAGCCTACATTCTTAGCCTACAGGTCCGCTCTTCGCTCAAAGCTGCCAGTCAGTTCCTTTGATATCCTGAAGATTTTCCAGTCGCCGTTCTGCAAACCTGCTCAGAAACGCAGTGTGTCCAGGCGGCATGGATTTAATGTAATGTCTCTGATTTACGGTTTGATTACGCCAGGACTATACCCTGGCCGGCATTCCTGTAAAAAAGGTTCACTGGACAGAATATGTGGTCAATCCACAAGATGACTGTATTAACGCGCTAGGTCTCTGAGGCAGAGATGGTGGGTGACTTTTTCTATGCCAGTTAAAGCAACAAAGCCAGCTCGTTCATAAAAAATGAATGCCAATGGAGGAGCGTTTGTGTTGATAAAATCAAACCAGCGGTCAGAATCCTTAATTATCTCACTGAGCAGGGCACTGCCGATCTGCCTTTTTCTCCATCCTGAGTCTACATAGAGATGTCGCAGACGTCCGATGCCAGTTTCTGAGGTAAATGGATCGATGTTAAGTCCACAAACGCCAACCATTAATCCATCTATAGATGCCCCAATTAGTTTTTCTCCTGGTCTATCAAAGCGATTCTGTCCGCTAAGCCAGTTATCTTGCAGTCGGCGTAACATGTTAAATCCTTCAGCCATGCTCTGCGATCTTAACTCAGCAAATCCTGGGCTGTCCGGGGTAACGCTTGTGAGTTGGATGTCCATAATTCTTCCTGTGATTTCAATTTGCATGGTCTGGACAGAATCATAATTGTGTCCAGTATGACAATTGCACCCTCTCATGGCTAATGCCATCAATGTTCGCTTTGTGCCAGAAGCAGACGTTACTCCCTACCTGTATTTCTGTTCCCGAAAACGACTATGCCAGTCAAGACACTGCAATTCAGTTACCTGAAACATCAGTTTTTTTTTAATTAAGTTCATCTTTATGCCGATAGATATGCTGAATATTTTCAAATAGACAGCCCATATCATTAACCACTTAAAAAAGCAGGAATAAAGATGACAATTACACAGCGATTATTGCTCACCTTTTCACTTCTCTCTACCGCGCTGGTCGCGATGGTTATTGTGGCCGTCTTCGTTGCTGGCGGATTTCAGTCCCGCTTTCAGTATGTGCAGGAAAACACGGTTCCATCGCTTCTGGATCTGGGCAAACTGATTGACGACAGTAATACGCTAATTATCTGGCTGTACCGCCACCAGAGTGCAACAGAACCCCGGCGCCAGGCTGAAGTTGAAAAAAAAATTGATGAAACTATCAGCAATATCAAATCCATGAATCAGTTTTACCTCAGCAACGACATTTCCAATGAGGAAGACCGGCAGTTAACTGAGGATGCATTCTCTACCATAAAAAAAATTGACGCCTCACTTCCGGAGTTTCTTGCTGGCTCACGCGCACAGAATGACGCTGTTGCGCTAGGCGCGCTTCAAAGTAATGACGGCCTTGGCGAATGGGCACGCCAGTTGATTGCAGGTTACAAGAAACAGCTGCAGCTTAATGTGGGCATCAGTAAAGCCCTGAGAATTGAGAACGACCGGAGTTATCAGGTGACACTCTGGAGCCTGATGGGTGGCTCCGCGCTGGCTATCACTATTCTTGCATTCTTTGCGTTGAAAACTATTTTCGCCATCCGTAGTCAGCTGAATGGTATGCGGAAGACCATGGAAACAGCCAGCGAGAAGCTTGACCTTACCCTCAGGGTGGACGAGTCACGCCGGGATGAAATCGGCATGACCGCGAAGGCCTTCAATCAGCTCATCGGCAATGTCTCAGCCTCGCTTTCAAAAGTAGAAGCTTCTGCTCAGTCGGTCAGCTCAGCCTCGGCGCAGATATCTGCCGGTAACGAAGATCTCTCATCCCGTACTGAGGAGCAGGCTGCCTCACTGGAGCAAACGGCTGCCAGCATGTCTGAGTTGAGTGAGACCGTTCGTCAGACCGCAGAAAACACGCGTCTTGCCAGCCAGCTGGCAAAAAATGCGCATGAAATCTCAGAAGACAGTGCAGGTCGTGTGCACACTCTGCTGTCAACAATGAGCGATATCCGGGGAAGCTCATCGAAAATCACCGATATCATTTCACTGATCGAGGGGATTGCTTTTCAGACCAATATTCTGGCCCTCAACGCCGCTGTAGAAGCTGCCCGTGCTGGTGAGCAGGGTCGTGGCTTTGCCGTCGTGGCCGGTGAAGTCCGCAATCTTGCGCAGCGTTCATCGTCTTCAGCGCGTGAAATCAAAGCGCTTATCGAATCGTCTATGGGCTTTGTTCAGGCTGGCTCAGCACAGGCAGAAGGTGTGGGCGAAAATATTGCCAGAATGAACGATGCCGTTCGTCAGGTTACTCATCTGGTCGATGAAATCTCCGTGGCGGCCAGTGAGCAGTCTCAGGGAATCGGACAGGTTCATCAAGCCGTGGATCAGATGGACGATGTAACACAGCAAAACGCCGCGCTGGTTGAAGAGGCTTCTGCAGCCTCACGTTCGCTGATGGAGCAGGCAGCGTCACTTAACCAGCTGGTCAATACTTTCACGCTCGCTTCATTGTCTGTCCCTGCGTCGCCATCACACAGCAATGTAAACCGCCCGGTACCGGCCGCACCCGTTTTGCGCACGGGTCCTGCCGTCGCGGCAGCAGGTGATCAGAACTGGCAAAGCTTTTGATGAGTCAGCGCTTTAATCTGTTTTATTATTAATTCGTCTTGCAGAATTTGCGTTTTCTTCCAGGCTGAAATGTGCCACTTCACTGCTGGAGCTGGCGTCTGCAATAGAATTTGAACGACTTAACTGTTCAACCCGCTGAAGATGGCGGGTTTTTTATCATTAACTGAGAACCTTTCACAATTAAACTGAGAGTAACCAGCCGTTTTACGGTCAGGTTACCTTCGCGCTTTTATCCGCTGCGGATAACATCGCTCTCTGCGGCCCTGCCGTATCCGCTCTGATGCATGCCCACAAGGTGTTCTCAGGTCTGCCTGAAGCGTAACCGAAGATGCCCACGTTAACGTTATCAGACGCGTTGATGTTTCACTGATTGCTCCCACCCTCTTCTTTGGTAAAAGGTCCCTGCTGCGGGTCCGGCAGAATCTCCAGAACCCCCTCCGACGGACGACAAAGCTTTGTGCCGAGCGGCGTCACCACCACCGGACGATTAATGAGGACGGGATGAGCCAGCATGGCATCAAGCAGTTCATCATCGCTGAACTTGTCCTCTGCCAGCCCCAGTTGCTCATACGGTTCCGTGTTTTTGCGCAGTAATTCGCGCACGCTTATTCCCATATCTGCAATCAGTTTTTGCAGCTCGTCGCGGGTCGGCGGCGTCTCCAGATACAGAATCACTAAAGGCTCTACACCACTGTTGCGGATAAACGCCAGGGTGTTACGAGACGTCCCACAGGCCGGGTTGTGATAAATAGTTATGTCAGTCATTAGCGATGTTCCTTTAAGACGGTGCGTACACGCAGCGCCAGATTAAGGTTAAACAGAGAGACGCAGGGCCAGCGCGGCCAGCGTCACAAAAAGCACCGGCAGGGTCATGATAATGCCCATGCGAAAGTAATAGCCCCAGCTGACGCTGATGTTTTTCTGTGCCAGAACGTGCAGCCACAGCAGGGTTGCCAGGCTGCCAATCGGAGTGATTTTCGGGCCGAGGTCGCAGCCAATGATGTTGGCATATATCATCGCCTCCTTCACCACACCCTGAGCGGTGCTGCCGTCAATGGAGAGCGCTCCGACTAAGACCGTTGGCATGTTGTTCATCACTGATGACAAAAAGGCTGTGAGAAAACCGGTACCCATCGTCGCACCCCAGACGCCGTGCTCCGCAAACCGGTTCAGTGCAGCCGATAGGTAATCCGTGAGTCCGGCATTGCGCAGGCCATAGACGACGAGGTACATGCCCAGCGAAAAGATGACTATCTGCCAGGGCGCACCTTTAAGCACTTTACCGGTATCAATAACCGCCCCTTTTCGGGCAACCAGCCAGAGGATAAATGCCGCCACCGCCGCAACCAGACTAACCGGCACGCCGAGTGGCTCCAGACCAAAAAAGCCGGCCAGCAGCAGGAGCAGAACCAGCCAGCCGGCTTTAAAGGTTCGCCTGTCACGAATAGCTTCCCGTGGAAGCTTCAGTCTGGTCAGGTCATAGGTGACCGGAATCTCTTTGCGGAAAAACAGATGCAGCATTCCCAGCGTGGCGGCAACAGAGGCGATATTCACCGGTACCATGACGGACGCATACTCACTAAAGCCCAGCTTAAAGAAATCCGCCGTCACGATGTTGACCAGGTTCGACACGATAAGCGGCAGGCTGGACGTGTCCGCGATAAAGCCGGCCGCTATGACAAACGCCAGCGTGGCAGCCGGGCTGAAACCCAGCGCAAGCAGCATAGCGATGACGATGGGCGTCAGGATAAGTGCAGCACCGTCATTGGCAAACAGCGCCGCCACCGCCGCGCCCAGCAAAATAATGCAGGTGAACAGCAGTCTGCCTCTGCCGCCTCCCCAGCGGGAAACATGCAGAGCCGCCCACTCAAAAAAGCCAGACTCATCTAACAGCAGGCTGATGATGATGACCGCAATAAACGTGGCCGTGGCATTCCAGACAATCTGCCAGACAACCGGAATATCATCGATATGCACCACGCCGGTGAGCAGTGCCAGCGCAGCACCAATAACGGCGCTCCAGCCAATACTGAGCCCTTTCGGCTGCCAGATAACCAGTACCAGTGTCAGGATAAAAACTGCACCCGCCAGAAACATACACTCTCCTTTAATACTGCGCCTGTCATAACGGGCACAGCAATTCAAAATACATATGAAAAAACATATATGTATGTATAAAATTTTTAAATGCAGACAGATTTGCCGTTAGTGGTCACGTTGTCCCGTTCAGCCTGCTTGCTGAGATCCAAAATGTCATCCCGCTGACAAAGATAAGCCTGTTCAATCACTGCTGCCGCCCAGGCGGGCATGTGAGGTGACAACCGGTAATGAATCCATTTGCCCTCTCGCCTGTCAATCAGCAGGCCTGTATCTCTGAGTAAAGCGAGATGCCGCGATATCTTGGGCTGGCTTTCTTTCAGTATAAGCGTCAGCTCGCACACACAGAGTTCGCCTTTTTCGCGCAAAAGTAGGACAAGGTTTAAACGCGTTTCGTCCGACAGCCCTTTGAAGAGCTGAAGAGGAGAAAGCTGGGGCATGATAGAGCTCCCGATAACAGGGGTAAAAAAACAGTGTGACTTTCTATCTCTGTGCCGTCAACACACATGCATCATTCCACATATATTGTTCAGCTGGTTTCACATATTACTGTGCTATGCCCCGGATGGCGCGTACCTGCATGCCCGTTTCTGCGGCTGTCACCGACACCCTTCTGCGCGCTCAAATGTTGACCTCACATCCCTTTCGTTTATAGTTGATTGCCTGTCCGGATAAGAACGGACATCACCGTCAGCGCAGCCTCCACCGTCTCTGCTGGCTAAATTCAGTCCTGCAGGCACCTTTTTGCCTTAAAGGAGAACTCAAAAATCATGCGTCTTACGCCACCCTGAGTCTTCACCCTCCCCTGTCGCACTGAGTAATCTCAGTCGCACACTCGAAAACATCCCGTCTGCGGATGTGCTTTTTTGTACCTGAAACTTTTTGCCCTCCCGGGCTGACTGTATTCAAAATCTGAGAAATTACTATGCTGCTGTCCTCGACGCGTAAGGACTGGCTGGGCAACGTCCGTGGTGACGTCCTTGCTGGTATTGTTGTCGCGCTCGCACTCATTCCAGAAGCGATCGCCTTTTCTATTATCGCTGGCGTAGATCCGCAGGTTGGACTCTACTCCGCATTCTGTATCCCCATCGTCATGGCTTTCTTTGGCGGCCGTCCGGCGATGATCTCTTCTTCAACCGGCGCAATGGCGCTGCTGATGGTCACGCTGGTTAAGGACCACGGGCTGCAGTATCTGCTTGCTGCCTCGGTAATGACCGGCATATTGCAGCTGCTCGCCGGCTACCTGAAACTCGGCAGCCTGATGCGCTTCGTATCCCGTTCGGTCGTGACCGGCTTCGTCAATGCGCTGGCGATACTGATCTTTATGGCACAACTGCCAGAGCTCACAAACGTCACCTGGCACGTCTATGCGCTCACCGCCGCAGGCCTGGCAATCATCTACCTCTTTCCCTACCTCAATAAAACCCTTCCCTCCCCGCTGGTCTGCATCGTGGTGCTGACCGCCATCTCCATGTGGCTGCATTTAGATGTGCGCACCGTAGGCGACATGGGCAAGCTGCCGGATAGCCTGCCGGTGTTCCTTATCCCGGACATTCCACTGAACATGGATACGTTGCTGATAATCCTGCCTTACTCCGCCGGCCTTGCCGTTGTAGGGCTGCTGGAATCCATGATGACCGCCACTATTGTGGACGATATGACCGACACCCCGAGCGATAAAAACCGCGAGTGCAAGGCGCAGGGTATTGCCAACGTCTGTACGGCATTTATTGGCGGCATGGCGGGCTGCGCCATGATTGGTCAGTCAGTGATTAACGTGAAGTCGGGTGGACGGGGGCGGCTTTCCACTCTCACGGCCGGCGTGGTGCTACTGTTGATGGTGATCTTCCTGCGCGATTGGGTGTCTCAGATACCCATGGCGGCGCTGGTTGCGGTGATGATTATGGTTTCCATCGGCACCTTCTCATGGCGATCAATTACGAACCTGCGGACCCATCCGGTTTCAACCAGCATCGTAATGCTGGCGACCGTTGTCGTGGTGGTGGCAACCCACAATCTTGCGTTTGGTGTGCTGACCGGCGTGCTGATTGCGTCACTGAACTTTGCCACAAAAGTGGCCCATTTTATGACAGTCAGGTCGTCACTGGAGGGTGATACCCGAACCTACACAGTGACAGGCCAGGTCTTTTTTGCCTCAGCAGATCTTTTTACCCGCCACTTTGATTTTCAGGAAACTCAGGAACGAGTGGTGATTGACGTAACGTTCGCGCATTTCTGGGACATTACGTCGATCAACGCGCTGGACCGCATCGTGATTAAATTCCGCCGCGAGGGTGCCAGAGTGGAAATCCGGGGCATGAACGACGCAACCCGCACGCTCATTGACCGTTTTGGTGTGCATGACAAACCTGAAGAGGTTGAACGGATAATGGGTGGCCATTAATCCACATGAGATCACTGGCGTGCCAATCCGCACGCCCTATTCCGCGGTGCTGAGAAAGCCTTAATGCGATGAAACAAATACCGACGCTGGCTGCGGAGGCGGGACAACGAAATGACGCTGCATACGTTTTATCTCCTCTGCTGGCGGCAAGCCAAACAGGCGTTTGAACTCGCGATTAAATTGCGACGGGCTTTCATAACCAACGGCATAACTCGCGGCGGCCGCGGTGATCTGCTGGCGTACCATCAGCATGCGCGCCTGATGCAGGCGTATCGATTTCACATACTGCATCGGCGGCATCCGGGTTATCGCTTTAAAATGATGATGGAACGTCGGTACGCTCATTCCCGTCTCCATCGCCAGTTGTGTCAGCGTTAACGGCTCCGCGTAAGTGGCATGGATGCGCTGTAACGCTTTGCCGATTTTGCCAAACTGGCCCTGTAAGGCCAGCGCGGCACGCATTGCGTTGCCCTGTACGCCTGTCAGCACGCGAAAATAGAGTTCACGAAGGCGTGCAGGACCCAGGATCTCCGCCTCAAGCGGATCATTCAGGACTTCGAGCAAGCGCAGCACAGCCGTTTTTACCCTGTCATCCATCATGCTCGACATCATGCTTTGCGGCGCTGCCGAGGGATGCGGGGTGCCATGCTTCTCAATCTGCAGCATCAGTTCAGCGGCAAGCTGAAAGTCCAGATGCAGATACATCGCCAGTAACGGATGTTCTGCCGACGCGTCGGTTTCCATCACAAAGGGTACGGGCACTGAAACCGCCAGATAGCGCTGCTCATCATATAGATAAGTCTGCTGACCGAAATAACCGCATTTACTGCCCTGGCAGACGATCACAATGCCCGGATCGTAAAGGACAGGCGTTCTGCTAAGCGATCGATCGGAGCGCAAAATGCGCACATCAGGTAAGGCAGTGAGGTTGTATCCCTCCTGCACCGCAAGTGTTTTCACCAGAGAAATGATTCCTGACATCCCGCCACCTCATAAAATCAGGCAAGAAAAAGAGAAGATACGGCCTAAGAATGCGGCGATACTGAGAATACCATGCAACCTTCACACTGTATGGGAGTTCTTTTTATGACATCTGCAAAAACCATTTTAATCACCGGCGTCAGCAGTGGCTTTGGTCTCGCGCTGGCACGGGAAGCACTTGCCGCAGGCCATCGCGTCATCGGTACTGTGCGCAACCGCGAAGCCCGACAGGCTTTTGAGGCGCTCGATGCACAGCGCGCCTTTGGACGACTGCTTGATGTCACGGACGTTGAGAGTATTGATAAAGTAGTCAATGAGATTGAGTCTGACGTCGGGCCCATTGAGGTCCTGGTAAATAATGCCGGTTATGGCCATGAGGGCATTCTGGAAGAATCCTCGCTCGCTGAGATGCGACGGCAGTTTGACGTGAATGTGTTTGGCGCAGTCGCGATGATCAAAGCTGTCCTGCCGGGAATGCGCCATCGGCGCCGTGGACACATCATTAATATCACCTCAATGGGCAGTTTCATTACGCTGCCCGGCATAAGCTATTACTGTGGCAGCAAATTTGCACTGGCAGGAATATCGGAGACATTAAGCAAAGAGCTGGCACCCTTTAATATACATGTGACTGCCGTGGCGCCCGGCTCGTTTCGCACGGATTGGGCCGGGCGTTCAATGGTGCGCAGCGACCGCAGTATCCCGGACTATGACGCTTTATTCGACCCCATTCGTCAGGCACGTCAGGAAAAAAGTGGTAAGCAACCCGGAGATCCCGTCAAGGCTGCTCACGCCATCCTGACATTAATTAACAGTCAGAACCCACCCAGGCATTTGTTATTAGGCAGTGATGCATTAACGTTAGTACGGCAGGATCTCGCCGCATTAGGTCGGGAAATAGATCAATGGGAAAACCTCACACGCTCAACGGATGGGTAAACCGTTACTGATACAAAGCGTTCCCTGAATAATGATGGCCGCTCGCACCAGCGGCCATTTCACTCCGGCGCTTTACTGATCTTTATGCTGCCCTTTATTTAAGATGTCATGCGCCTGCACGTCCTGTATTTGGGCACAGCGATGTCTTAATTATCCGTTGCATAACATCATTTCTCCTGTCGAAATAAAACACTGCTGTCTGTATTACCTGATTCCGGCTGTGGTGATGAGCATAGTTTTCATATACGCCTTCTCAAGACGCGCAATTCCGCGTCGATACCCGTACTCTCTGACCACTTTGGGCTGAAAGACAGAAGAACAGGGAAAACAGTTGGGCGCTCACCAGCCGACAGGATATTTAGTGACCAATAATCGTTGTGTGGATTGCGTGAATAGTTCCCTTTACCGGGTTCAGGAAAAATAATCCGCAAAATTACGTCAGTGCGCCATATTTAATGACTGATCGAATTCAAAAAGGATTTACCGGTATGATGCACTCTCAACCTTCCCGCCTGGGCGGCTTACTCTTGCTACTCGCCGCCGTGATGGGCTTCGCGGTCGCTTTGTATGCGTGGCTCACACCACTGACCGGCGTGACTGGCACCATCGGAGCGCTGGGTGTGGCTATTGCCAGCGTAGTACTGGCGTTGCTGACGTTTCTTTTGCGTGGCGCATCCACGCGTGGTGCCCGCATTACGTTAATGGTGCTGACTTTACTCCTGTTGATCGGTATCGGTTTTGCTGCTGCGCTGCTGCATCAGTACATCATTACCGCAGCGATGGTGATCGGCCTGATTGGCCTGATTACACTTAACAATCACTCCGCCCGCCATCGTGTCAACGCCTGAGGAACCCCCTGTGCAAAACAATCACTATTCTCCACTCATGAAAGTCAGTATGACGGCACTGGCGCTGCTGCTTGCGCCGCTCACTCTCCATGCGCAGGATAAAGCCGCAGAAGCCTCAATGGGTGCGCGCGAAAAAGTCGATGCTGAGGCGGCCAATCAACAGTCTCCAGGCACGACAAAAACGACAGATGAAGCATCAAGCGGTACGCAGAGTGCAGAAAATGTCGTCTCTGCGGATAATCCCGCCACCCCATTGGTGCCCGCCTCTGCCACCTGGGACAGCTTTCATGGTCAGCTGAATGCGCAGAAATACAGTCCTCTTAAACAGATTACCGCTGACAACGTCAGCAAACTGAAGAAAGTCTGGGAGTTTCATACCGGCGATGTCTCCGATGGTAAAGGCGATACACCCGCTACCGTCTGGTCAGCAACACCCATTTTTGCCAATCAGACACTCTATATCGGTACACCGTTTGATCGCCTGATCGCGCTTGACCCAGGCACAGGTAAAGAGAAGTGGCACTATGACACTAAATCATCCCGTAAAGCGCTGACTCAGCCGGTTCTGAAAAACCGTGGCGTCTCCTACTGGCAGGCTAAAAATCCGGTTGCCGGCCAGGCCTGTCAGAAGATCGTCTACATGGGAACCGTGGATGGCAAACTTTTTGCGCTGGATGCAGATTCCGGTAAGCCGTGCAGCGATTTTGCGGAAAATGGCATATTAGATCTTAATCAGTGGAACACTGTGAATGCCAAATACCCGCTGTCGGTGCTACAGCCACCCACGGTTGTCGGTAACCATCTTCTGATTGGCTGGGCAGGTAAAGACTGGGCCTATGCTGAAGCCCCTCCAGGCACCGTTTTTGCCGTCAACGCGCAGACCGGCAAACGTGAATGGACATTTGAAGCCATTCCGGCGGAGGTTCGCAAACGCACCGGTACGGCTAACGTCTGGACGCATATGTCTGCCGATGAGGCGCACGGTCTGGTCTATCTGCCTGTCTCGTCGCCGTCTCCTAACTACTGGGGCGGTAACCGCACCGCGCCTATTCCACTAGGTACCTCGACCACGGCACTGGATATTAATACCGGTAAAGTTGTCTGGTCCCGCCAGTGGGTACATCACGATGTATGGGATTACGACATCAACTCTGCGCCAACGCTGATGGATATCACCGTCAACGGTAAACAGATCCCGGCACTGATTCAGGCCACAAAGCAGGGCTTTTTGTTTGTGGTTAACCGTCTGACCGGCGAGGATGTCTGGCCGATTGAAGAGCGACCGGTACCTCAGGGTGATGGATCCGTAGAGGGTGAAGTGCTCTCGCCAACCCAGCCATTCCCAACCAAACCTGCGCCGCTGCTCGATCAGTCGAAAAAACCGGCAATCTGGAAACTGGCGGATGTGGTGGGTGCCGGTCAGTGTTCACGACTGTGGGATAAGCTGACCTATGAGGGTATGTATACGCCGCCAACGACCAAAGGCGAAGGTGCACTGACCTACCCGGACAGTGCCGGTGGCGTACAGTGGGGCGGCGTGGCGTTCGATCCACAAAAACAGATTGCTATCGTTAACACCTCTCACATTGTGCAGTATGTGAAACTTTACAGCCGCAAAGATTATGAAAAAGCGGATAATGGTTCCGGCAATGAAAGCGGTTTTGCCCCTCAGGAAGGCGCGCCCTACGGCCTGCGCCTGATGGTTGCTAATAACTGGCTGGGTATGCCGTGCTGGCAGCCGCCATTTGGTGAAATCGTCGCAATTGATATGCACACCGGTGACGTGAAATGGCGTCGTCCTGTTGGCGCATCACAGCAGTATGGCTTCTTTATGCCAGAAAGCTGGGGCTCCCCGACGATTGGCGGCCCGGCTGTCACGGCGGGTGGCGTCATTTTCATCGGTGCTTCAATGGATGCAAAAGTTCGCGCCTACTCTGTTGAGAGCGGCGAAGAATTATGGTCCGATCAGGCAGAAGCCCCTGCGGTAGCTAACCCATCGGTCTACGAGTACAAAGGCCGTCAGTATGTGGCGTTTGTCGCGGGTGGTAATACCATCCTGAAAGATCAGGTGGGTGATCAGGTGGTGGTTTACGCCCTGCCTGAATAACAGACGCCGAAGAAACGCTAAGTAGCATGGGGCCTCAGGGCCCCATTTTTTTTCGTCCAGGCATCACGTGCCTGTTAAAACCAGACCATTTAACTGCGTTTTGGCCGTAATCCTGTGAAATTTTTACAAGCCTTGTTGACTGATGAGGTGCAGTTCATTTGACCGATTAAAGCACCCCGTTAGCTTTGTTACTGCGCCAGCTTAACCAACCCCGCTTTAGCATGCTTTTTAACCAGCTCTGTAATGGACGATGACGCAATGTTGTCGATCAGGGCTCTGAAATGCACCATTACTCCGGGCCTCGCGGCGCAATTCCTTCCATAAGTGTGTGATGCCTGTCAGTAAGGTTGATATCAGTGATGGCGCATCTGCTGCTCACTTAATGCGAACTGGGTCTGTTGCCCTGTCTGCTTGATCGATGACTGCTGAAATAGTGGCCACTCTTCTGTCGTTCCGGACTGAAGAAGCGATCAGATTCCCATGCATAGGCTGTGCACCACTTAAGTGAAAACAGAGAGTCTATCAGCTGGCCGCTGCAACGCAGCCAGCTGAGCCTGCTAGTTACCGTTGGGATACGCGGGCCGGGCTCGCGGAGCGATCCGAGCCGGATAAGCCGGGTACACAGTGCTGCCCCGATAGTCAGGCAGGCGACCATTATGAGAAGCGAAATGAGAAAGGCATGGGTAATGGCTGCGCCGCTGTGACGGCTCTGTCGCATTAGCGTAGACAAGTCAGCAAAAGTGGCATTGCCGATTTATTAAACAGCCAACAGATAAAATTGCTCTGCCGGTGACAATTCACTGTTGGCTGAATGATGAAATTGACCCTTGCGTATCATGTGCATTAACTCAATGCCAGCCAGTATCGTCTGCGTTCGCCAAATGATTTGAATCCCAGCA
>NZ_JSUT01000028.1:0-420 GCF_000816655.1 Pantoea sp. MBLJ3 | reverse complement strand
TTTCGGACATACTCTGGGCTCCGGCATCTTAAGAGGCTCTTTGATCGGGTGTTCCGGATGGCCATAGTTCGCACAGCTGGTCGTCACTTTCACCTCATCACAGGGCAGAAAATGCACCGTGATCCCGCAGATTTCCTGCCCCGTATAATCCGGTAAAGGTACCACCGCGCTGTGCTGCTTATTCTGGGCTTTCATCTTGTTTCGCCAAACATTGTATTTTTCCCTATTTGCAAACCCCGGAAATCCCTTTGAGCCTCCAACCCCCGTTTCCCAGTCGATTTTAACCGTCATTCCCGGCCGCCATTTCGCCGGCACGCCATAGCAGCAGCCACCACCTCCCCCCTGCCAGGGGCCAATAGCATCAATGCCGGACTGACCATCGACGCTGAAATGATTGATTGCCCATTTGGTATGGTTGAT
>NZ_JSUT01000027.1:0-468 GCF_000816655.1 Pantoea sp. MBLJ3 | reverse complement strand
TGCGTCAAACGTTATCGGTAATTATGCGATAACTTTAGCAACAACACCCGCGCCAACGGTACGGCCGCCTTCGCGGATTGCGAAGCGCAGACCTTCGTCCATTGCGATTGGGTGGATCAGGGTAACAACCATTTTGATGTTGTCGCCAGGCATGACCATTTCAACGCCTTCTGGCAGCTCTACTGAGCCGGTTACGTCAGTTGTACGGAAGTAGAACTGTGGACGATAGCCTTTGAAGAACGGAGTATGGCGACCACCTTCGTCTTTAGACAGAACGTAAACTTCTGACTCGAACTGGGTGTGTGGCTTGATTGAGCCTGGCTTAGCCAGAACCTGGCCACGCTGGATGTCTTCACGCTTGATACCGCGCAGCAGAACACCACAGTTTTCGCCTGCCTGACCCTGGTCCAGCAGCTTACGGAACATCTCAACACCGGTACAGGTTGATTTCGCAGTATCTTTGATACC
>NZ_JSUT01000026.1:0-309 GCF_000816655.1 Pantoea sp. MBLJ3 | reverse complement strand
GTCCACACAGATTGTCTGATAAAAAATAATGAGCAGGACGGCTGCGAAGTCGTGACACAATCGTGTCCCCTTCGTCTAGCGGTTAGGACTCCGCCCTTTCACGGCGGCAACAGGGGTTCGAATCCCCTAGGGGACGCCACCTGCTTGGTGACAGGTGAAAGGTGTTGCCCACATATCTTAAAGATGACTTACGAGTCATGTTTGAGATATTTGCTCTTTAACAATCCGGAACAAGCTGAAAATTGAAACGACGTGTCGTTTTCATTCTCCGTAATAAGAATGAAAAACGCGACACGTTCGAGTCTCTCA
>NZ_JSUT01000025.1:0-804 GCF_000816655.1 Pantoea sp. MBLJ3 | reverse complement strand
CTGCGCGAACGGGCGCTGAGAAGGTTTCGTTCGCCTGGCAGCGAGCTGGCACTGAGCGGGTTCCGACCGCCTGGCCGATGGTTCGCTGCGCGAACAGGCGCTGAGAAGGTTTCGTTCGCCTGGCATGCTGGGCAGTTTCAGTCACGCCTCTGCAGGCGACCAACAAGGGGGCGCCAGTCGCCGCGCCCCCTTGACCCCGGGCTCCGGCCTGCTTCACCGCCGCTTCGCGGTCCCTTCGCTTCTTCAGGATTTCTCACGGACCGTCGGGACGCGCCATCCCTGGCGCGAACCCGCCTCTTCGCGACATCCCTGTCGCTCGTCCTGAAATCCCTCATCCGCTCAGCGGTTCTGACGGCCTCCCTTTCCCCGCTTTTATCTCTTCTTTTAATGTTGATTCATTGTCGCTGAAAGTTTTCAAAATTAGCTTTGCTTTCGGTCCATCAGACAGCGCCGCACCACAGAAAGCAAAAAGAAATCGCAGGCAGGGGTTTTACCAGAGGCGTCCGAAGCGCTGAGGAACAACCGGAGGCCAGGATGAGCCGACAGGACGTCGGCGAAAGGACGGAACGAGCCAGGGATGGCGAGTCCGGACGGTCCTCGGACCGCAGGGCGTGACGAAGGCACCCCGCAAAGCGGGGCGCGCAGGCAGCCGGACGCCGGGATTGTTAAGGGGCGGGCGTACGCCCCTTAACACGTCCGCCAGCTCAGGCGAACTAAAACTCCCCCCACGCCTGGCGGGCGGAACCCGCTCAGCGTCAGTATGCTGGCTAGCGAGCGAAAACCTCTCAGCGCCCGTTCGCGCAG
>NZ_JSUT01000024.1:0-715 GCF_000816655.1 Pantoea sp. MBLJ3 | reverse complement strand
TTACAAAAGGGGAATAAAGGCCAGACGGTGATTAAGATTATTGCCGATTCCGTAGAAAAACTTTGATATTCAATGCTTTATAAAATCTCGCAGTTGTCCTGCTGCGAGCAGTTTTTACCAGCCAGCGCAGCCTGAATGGGTAAACGCCCCTGAGCCGGAAACGCCGGCGGGAACCACGCCAGATCGGTAATTATTTCGGACATACTTTTGGCTCCGGCATCTGCAGCGGCTCATTAATTGGATAGCCTGGTCTGCCAGGGCTCACGCAGCTTGTAGTCACCCTGACTTCATCGCAGGGCATAAAGTGCACCGTGATCCCACAGGTTTTTTGCCCCGTATAGTCCGGTACCGTTACCACCGCGCTATGCTGGCGATTATTAGCACTCATTTCTTTTTCCCATGCTCGATACTTAGCCGTATCTGCAAACCCAGGAAAGCCTTTCATTGAGGCTTCTCCGCTTTCCCAGTCAATTTTGACCGTCATACCCGGCCGCCACTTCGCCGGCACACCATAGCAGCAGCCACCACCTCCCCCCTGCCAGGGGCCAATAGCATCTATACCCGACTGACCGTCGACGCTGAAATGGTTGATTGCCCATTTTGTATGGTTGATGGCGACAATAACCCCGCCACCGCCGCTTCGGGTTCCGGCTTTCGCCGCCGGCTGACTGCAGCCCGTCAGCAACACGGCACTCAGTACCACGAGGTAATGTCG
>NZ_JSUT01000023.1:0-493 GCF_000816655.1 Pantoea sp. MBLJ3 | reverse complement strand
GTAACCGTAGGGGAACCTGCGGTTGGATCACCTCCTTACCTGAAGATACCTTCCCGCGCAGTGTCCACAACAGATTGTCTGATAAAAAGTAACGAGCAGAAAAAACCTCTACAGGCTTGTAGCTCAGGTGGTTAGAGCGCACCCCTGATAAGGGTGAGGTCGGTGGTTCAAGTCCACTCAGGCCTACCAAATTCGCACTCACGCTGCGTTATGTCTCCGGCTCGCATAGTTCACTATGCTTCGCGGAAACATGCCTTGCCTGAGCACGAATTGCATTTCTCACGAAGTGTACTCGGTTGAGTGGTAGTAGTGGTCTCTGCAGTAACTGTATGGGGCTATAGCTCAGCTGGGAGAGCGCCTGCCTTGCACGCAGGAGGTCAGCGGTTCGATCCCGCTTAGCTCCACCATACCGTTTATCTGTTTTTTCTGAATACTTCAGAGCGTACCGGCAACGGTGTGCTGCGAAGTATTATGCTCTTTAACAATCCGGAAC
>NZ_JSUT01000021.1:0-3195 GCF_000816655.1 Pantoea sp. MBLJ3 | reverse complement strand
TGCTGAAAGCATCTAAGCACGAAACTTGCCCCGAGATGAGTTCTCCCTGACTCCTTGAGAGTCCTGAAGGGACGTTGAAGACTACGACGTTGATAGGCCGGGTGTGTAAGCGCAGCGATGCGTTGAGCTAACCGGTACTAATCGTGTCTCTCAAAAACGCCTCTGGCGTTGTAAGGTTAAGCCTCACGGGTCATTAGTACCGGTTAGCTCAACGCATCGCTGCGCTTACACACCCGGCCTATCAACGTCGTAGTCTTCAACGTCCCTTCAGGACTCTCAAGGAGTCAGGGAGAACTCATCTCGGGGCAAGTTTCGTGCTTAGATGCTTTCAGCACTTATCTTTTCCGCACTTAGCTACCGGGCAATGCCATTGGCATGACAACCCGAACACCAGTGGTGCGTTCACTCCGGTCCTCTCGTACTAGGAGCAACCCCCCTCAATTCTCCAGCGCCCACGGCAGATAGGGACCGAACTGTCTCACGACGTTCTAAACCCAGCTCGCGTACCACTTTAAACGGCGAACAGCCGTACCCTTGGGACCTACTTCAGCCCCAGGATGTGATGAGCCGACATCGAGGTGCCAAACACCGCCGTCGATATGAACTCTTGGGCGGTATCAGCCTGTTATCCCCGGAGTACCTTTTATCCGTTGAGCGATGGCCCTTCCATTCAGAACCACCGGATCACTATGACCTGCTTTCGCACCTGCTCGAGCCGTCACTCTCGCAGTCAAGCCAGCTTATGCCATTGCACTAACCTCACGATGTCCGACCGTGATTAGCTGACCTTCGTGCTCCTCCGTTACTCTTTAGGAGGAGACCGCCCCAGTCAAACTACCCACCAGACACTGTCCGCAGCCCGGATCACGGGCCTACGTTAGAACATCAAACATTAAAGGGTGGTATTTCAAGGTTGGCTCCACGCGAACTGGCGTCCGCGCTTCAAAGCCTCCCACCTATCCTACACATCAAGGCTCAATGTTCAGTGTCAAGCTGTAGTAAAGGTTCACGGGGTCTTTCCGTCTTGCCGCGGGTACACTGCATCTTCACAGCGAGTTCAATTTCACTGAGTCTCGGGTGGAGACAGCCTGGCCATCATTACGCCATTCGTGCAGGTCGGAACTTACCCGACAAGGAATTTCGCTACCTTAGGACCGTTATAGTTACGGCCGCCGTTTACCGGGGCTTCGATCAAGAGCTTCTCCTTGCGGATAACCCCATCAATTAACCTTCCGGCACCGGGCAGGCGTCACACCGTATACGTCCACTTTCGTGTTTGCACAGTGCTGTGTTTTTAATAAACAGTTGCAGCCAGCTGGTATCTTCGACTGGCTTCGGCTCGGGGAGCAAGTCCCTCCACCTACGCGCCAGCGTGCCTTCTCCCGAAGTTACGGCACCATTTTGCCTAGTTCCTTCACCCGAGTTCTCTCAAGCGCCTTGGTATTCTCTACCTGACCACCTGTGTCGGTTTGGGGTACGATTCTGTGTTACCTGATGCTTAGAGGCTTTTCCTGGAAGCTGGGCATTTATCACTTCAGCACCGTAGTGCCTCGTCGTCACGCCTCAGCGTTAATAAGGGACCGGATTTACCTGGACCCTCCGCCTACACGCTTAAACCGGGACAACCGTCGCCCGGCTGATATAGCCTTCTCCGTCCCCCCTTCGCAGTAACACCGAGTACAGGAATATTAACCTGTTTCCCATCGACTACGCCTTTCGGCCTCGCCTTAGGGGTCGACTCACCCTGCTCCGATTAACGTTGAACAGGAACCCTTGGTCTTCCGGCGAGCGGGCTTTTCACCCGCTTTATCGTTACTTATGTCAGCATTCGCACTTCTGATACCTCCAGCATGCCTCACAGCACACCTTCGACGGCTTACAGAACGCTCCCCTACCCAACAACACATAGTGTCGCTGCCGCAGCTTCGGTGCATGGTTTAGCCCCGTTACATCTTCCGCGCAGGCCGACTCGACCAGTGAGCTATTACGCTTTCTTTAAATGATGGCTGCTTCTAAGCCAACATCCTGGCTGTCTGTGCCTTCCCACATCGTTTCCCACTTAACCATGACTTTGGGACCTTAGCTGGCGGTCTGGGTTGTTTCCCTCTTCACGACGGACGTTAGCACCCGCCGTGTGTCTCCCGTGATAACATTCCTCGGTATTCGCAGTTTGCATCGGGTTGGTAAGCCGGGATGGCCCCCTAGCCGAAACAGTGCTCTACCCCCGAGGATGAGTTCACGAGGCGCTACCTAAATAGCTTTCGGGGAGAACCAGCTATCTCCCGGTTTGATTGGCCTTTCACCCCCAGCCACAGGTCATCCGCTAATTTTTCAACATTAGTCGGTTCGGTCCTCCAGTTAGTGTTACCCAACCTTCAACCTGCCCATGGCTAGATCACCGGGTTTCGGGTCTATACCCTGCAACTTAACGCCCAGTTAAGACTCGGTTTCCCTGCGGCTCCCCTATACGGTTAACCTTGCTACAGAATATAAGTCGCTGACCCATTATACAAAAGGTACGCAGTCACCCCCATAAAGAAGGCTCCCACTGCTTGTACGTACACGGTTTCAGGTTCTGTTTCACTCCCCTCGCCGGGGTTCTTTTCGCCTTTCCCTCACGGTACTGGTTCACTATCGGTCAGTCAGGAGTATTTAGCCTTGGAGGATGGTCCCCCCATATTCAGACAGGATACCACGTGTCCCGCCTTACTCATCGAGCTCACAGCACGTGTGCTTTTGTGTACGGGAGTATCACCCTGTACCCTGCGACTTTCCAGACGCTTCCACTAACACACATGCTGATTCAGGCTCTGGGCTGCTCCCCGTTCGCTCGCCGCTACTGGGGGAATCTCGGTTGATTTCTTTTCCTCGGGGTACTTAGATGTTTCAGTTCCCCCGGTTCGCCTTGCAGCACTATGTATTCATGCTGCAATGATGCACAGAGTGCACCGGGTTTCCCCATTCGGACATCGACGGCTGTAGCGGTTCATATCACCTTACCGTCGCTTTACGCAGATTAGCACGTCCTTCATCGCCTCTGACTGCCTGGGCATCCACCGTGTACGCTTAGTCGCTTAACCTCACAACCCACAGGCGTTTTACAACGCTGCGAGCTGCAAGCATTTGAGAGACTCGAACGTGTCGCGTTTTTCATTCTTATTACGGAGAATGAAAACGACACGTCGTTTCAATTTT
>NZ_JSUT01000020.1:0-460 GCF_000816655.1 Pantoea sp. MBLJ3 | reverse complement strand
GATTGTGCAGACGCTGCTGAAGGAGTACGCGGTCAGCGTGGAGACGCGCCTGGCGGGCAACTACCGGGTGTGGGAGTACTGCGTGCAGTATCAGGAGAGCAGCCTGGACTTCATCAGCCGCCTGATGGAGCTGGAGGGGATTTACTACTTCTTCCGCCACGAGGCGGACAAACATACGCTGGTGCTGTGCGACGCGCCGGACCAGCATCAGGCGTTTCCGGGCTATGAGACCATCGCCTATCACGTCACCCCGTCGGGCGGCGTGGTGACGGAAGAGGGCATCAGCCAGTGGTCGCTGGCGGAGAGCGTGACGCCGGGCATCTACAGCACCGACGACTACGACTTCCGCAAGCCGAACGCGTGGATGCTGCAGGCGCGGCAGAACCCGGCGTCGCCGGTGCCGGGCTCGGTGGACGTCTACGACTGGCCGGGCCACTTTGTCGACCACAGCCACGGCGAG
>NZ_JSUT01000002.1:0-434691 GCF_000816655.1 Pantoea sp. MBLJ3 | reverse complement strand
CGACATTACCTCGTGGTACTGAGTGCCGTGTTGCTGGCGGGCTGTAGCCAGCAGCAGGCGAACGCGGAAAGCCGGGGTGGTGGTGGAACCATAGAGGCAATCAACCATACCAAATGGGCCATCAACCATTTCAGCGTCGACGGTCAGTCGGGAATTGACATCATCGGGCCGTATCAGGGCGGCGGGGGCGGCTGCTGCTATGGTGTGCCGGCGAAATGGCGACCGGATATGACGGTCAAAATTGACTGGGAAACCGGGGTTGGCGATATGGACGGTTTCCCAGGCTTTGGTGATGATGTCAGGTATCTGGCCTGGGAAAAAAAAATGAAGGCCCAGAATAAGCAGCATAGCGCGGTGGTACCTTTACCGGATTATACGGGGCAGGAAACCTGCGGGATCACGGTGCATTTTCTGCCCTGTGATGAGGTGAAAGTGACGACCAGCTGTGCGAACTATGGCCATCCGGAACACCCGATTAAAGAGCCTCTTAAGATGCCGGAGCCCAGAGTATGTCCGAAATAATTACCGAACTGGCGTGGTTCCCGCCGGTGTTTCCTGCTCAGGGGCGTTTACCCACTCAGGCTGCGCTGGTCGGTACAAACTGCGCGCAGCAGGACAGTCACGAGCTGGCCTGGCGACAGGAACTGTGCCTGGTCGCCGGGCGACGCGTGGAGCCCCCGTGCTGTAAAACGTTGCATATCAGCCTGTTTTTCGACGGTACCGGCAATAATCTTAATCATGACTTATATATTGCTGACCCGAAGCACCCCACCAATATTGCCCGTCTGTTTCGCGCGACTATCGGGCAGGGGGCTGCCGGGGGAGTAGTAAACGATGAGGAGTTGCTGGATGCTGACGGCAGCGGCGATGACAAATACTACAAATATTATATTCCCGGCGTCGGGACGCCTTTTCCCGAGGTGAGCGATCTGGATTTCAGCATGGTGGGGCTGGCGGCGGCGACCTATGGTGAGGACCGCATCAACTGGGGTCTGCTGCGGATTATCGATGCCCTGAAGCGTACAACAACTAAGAAGAGTCTGTCGAACAGTGTGAGCTGGAGCGCGGTGAATAAAATGGCAACCTTTGTGGCGTCCTTTGGGCTGACCGGCGCGGCCAACCGTTTTGAGACCTTCCAGAGCCTGCTGAAAGAGATGGCACCAGATCTGCAAAAGGCCCTGGTGCCTGTTGAACCTGGAAAGCCGAAGCTGTTGGGGATCAAACTGTACGTGTACGGCTTCTCGCGCGGGGCAGCAGCGGCGAGGGCTTTTGTTAACTGGCTCAGTGAGCTGCTGCCAAAGCCTGAAGAGGGAAAAGACAAACCTGAGCAGTGTCTGGCGGTGGAGGGGCTGAAAATTCCGCTCAGCGTGGAGTTCCTTGGCCTGCTGGATACCGTTGCCTCGGTGGGCGTGGCGCATATCGCCCCGGTGGCGGAAGGGCATATGGGCTGGGCGAACGGGACCCAGGAGCTGCCGGCTGAGAAGACTTACGGCGGGTTGGTTAAGAAGTGCGTCCACCTGGTCTCTTCTCATGAGCAGCGGCTCTGCTTTCCACTGGATTCGATTCGCCGCCCGGATGGTAGGTATCCGGCGAACAGCCTTGAGGTAGTTTATCCGGGAATGCACTCGGATTTAGGGGGAGGCTATCCACCGGGGGATCAGGGAAAGGCCAATGCAGACAACGACGGCTATTTGTTGTCACAAATAGCGCTACATGAAATGTATGCCTCTGCTTTCGGATCTGGTGCCCCCTTAAAAGTACCTAAGGAAGTGCTGCCTGTGGATTTGGCACAAAGCACTTGGAGAACTATGCCTTTTGATTTAGGACGGGAATTTTATATATCAGAAATATTAATCAATCGTTTCAATGCCTGGCGCGAAATAACCCTCGGCCTTACAGCTCACGATGAACCCCTCTCCCCCGAACAAGCCGCAAACTACGATCCGCCACGCGCGCCGGTCAGCCTGGAGAAAGCCCTTGAAAATCAGATGGGCTGGATCACCGCGTGGCGTATCAATCGCTATGCCGCTGGAACCTACAAAACACAGCGCTTCTATGTTGATTCGGCGGCGAACGGGCTGGATAAAGACAGCGATCCGCTGGTCAGAAAGCAGTCTGAGGCAGACTGGAAAGAAGCAAAGAGAAAAATTGACGATACTCGCCGGGCCATGAAAGCCGCCCACACTGCGGAAAAGGGCTTCCTGATGCTCCCGCCGGGTCCGAAGGATTTCGACGCCGCACTGGCGCAAACTCAGCTGCGCCAGGCCGCCGAAGAGTTCAGGGAAGATTACAGCGGCCTCTCCCGGTCGGATACCGGGAACTGGCGGTTTACCGTCATTGATTCAGTGAGTAACGCCGTCTTCCTGCTGAATAACGACAATCAGTACGGTGAGTGGCTGAAAATAAAAACCGCGGGTGACGATCGCAAGGACGTGCTTTTCCCGGCGACCGGAGAAGCGAGCAACGCGACCGGGTCTGCCGGGCTGACGCGCGCGCTGTTTGACGATCAGGTTCATGATTCCCGCGCGTGGTTTATGCACAACGCCTTAGGCTCCCGCGAACCCTGGGGCAGCTATTTCCTCTACCGGATGATCTATTTCGGCAACTGCAGCAGTAAGCCGATGACGCCGTTGATGATTGCCGGGGCGGTGGTTGGCGCCGCGACGCTTGCCGCAGGCGCGGCCGTAATCATTAAACAGAAAACCGTGAAGGGCAAAATTGCGGGGCTTGCCGGTACCGCGGGGGGCATTTATTTCGAAAAACAGGCCATCGATCTGCTTTCCGGTAAACCATTACCGATGCTGTCTGATGTCGCACAGCTGCAGGCGCCAACGATGGAGCCCGGCACGGTGGTTGCACAGCAAACTCAGATCATCAGCGATCAGCGGCTGGCGCTGGCAAAATCGATGATTGAGTCCATCTGGGCGGAAAATCTAAAGGCAACTGTAAAGCCCTGATTCAGGGAGGAATTAAGGATGAAAGCAGTGATACGCGAGGGCGATACCCTGCGGGAGTACGGTGGAAAAGTGCTGGGCGGGCATTATCTTCTCTTCGGTAACGGGATTGCCTGCAAAGGCGATGCGGTGAAGTGCAATAAACATGGGATGACGGTCATCAGCGAAGGCAGTTCATTATCGGAAGTGGACGGACAGCCGGTGGCGTTGCACGGTCACCGTTGTGCCTGTGGCTGTACGCTGGTGAGCTCCTTTCCCGATTGTGGCATTGAGCTATGAGACCGTTACCGGAGTATCCACCCTATCGGGTTGCGCGTCCTCCTGCGGTAAAGCGATGGTTGTCAGCGGGCGCGCTGATGATATTGCTGTGCGGTGGGGGCGGTGCGCTGCTTCAACCTGCCGGGAACGGTGCCGGGCTGGCCATGAAAGGAATGGCTGGCGCGGTGATCCTGATGGGCATGCTCTGGTTAATACACCTGCTGTATTACCGGACTTCGGCCCATAACGCCCGATATTATGAACAACTGGTTGAGCAGCAGCAGCAGGCCTGGTGGAAGCAGCATCGACACCGTTTCGCGCTCAGTGAAATGGTGCTGCTGGGCCCGGCCGGAACCGATACGTCACACTGGCTGCGGCTGTTAAAACGCGAGCATCGGGTTCCTGAGATAAAAAATGAGCCGGGCGGGAAAGCGCTGCGTATTGGTCGAACACTGGTCGATACGGTGACTGAACGCGAGGCTTTGCTGGCAAAAATGCTGGTGCTGCAATGGCAGACGCAAAGCGCAGATTCCCCCCTCCCACAGTTATGTCGCTGTTACTGGCAGGGTTCTCTGGATGCCTGGCATGCATTCTGTACCCAAATGAAGGTTTCATTTCCGGACGTGGTGCTGCCGAAAAAACCGGAGGCATGGCAAGGCGAAGAGACGCTGTCTGCACTTGCCTCAACGGCTCAAACGCTTCCTGAAACAGAGGCCATTCTGGTTGCCGGGTGTCATTCGATAGCGGCCTCATTTAATTCTGTGCTGCCTGCCGGTGAGTCCGCTGCACTGTGTCTGGTCGCGCAGAAAGGACTGGTCAGCCTCACCCGTGGAGAGGTTTACGATATCGCCGGGAAAGAGGTTTTAACCGCAGCCTGCGAACGAGCGGAGCAGCAAAGCGGCTGCGAAGAGCCGCCTGACGCCTGCATGCTGTTCTCACAGCCGACGCTGCCCACCCTGGCGCAAAGCGGCTGGAATGTGACCCATCACGTTCAGGACCTCAACTGGGGCAACCCCGATGATATGGAAATGCTTATCGTGCTGGTTCTGGCAGCCCTTTACGCAAAAAACTATCAAGAACCCTGCGGCTGGATAGCCAAAGACCCTCTTCATACTCTCGCACTTGGAATTATTAAACCTTATGGTGAAGGAAAATAAACCCGCTGAATTTTCTGTGCTTGCCACGGCGGTGTTGTTTGTTGCCACTATCACGCTGCTTGTGCTGGCAGGTGGATTGCTGTGGTGGTATTGGGGGGAAGATCTCTCCACGGAATGGGTTTTGATACGTCGAATCATGACGGCCTGCTTTGTTGTCTGGGGAGTGTCGCTCTGCGTACTGGTGCTGGGGTTTATCGCTTTTCATTTAATGATACGGGATAAAGTGATGGGGGAGGCTTCTTCCAGACCGGTCAAAAAGAAAAGAATGCCCTGTCTGACTCTCAGCACGGACATCAGCAGCCATCTCCGTCGCCGCTATAACCTCTTCTGGCGGCGTAAAACCCGTCTGTTGTTAATCACTGGCGATGAAGCGGCAATCGAACAGCTGGTACCGGGCCTTCACGAAAACCAGTGGCTCGAAGGCAATCGTACCGTCCTGATATACGGCGGCAGTCTGACTTCTGAACCCGATAAGGAAAAATACACCGCGCTGCGTAAACTGCGCCGCGGGCGTCCTCTGGACGGTATTGTCCGGGTAATGCCGCAGTCGCTTAATCTGACCCCACAAATCAGTGACAACGATCTACGCAGCCTGGAAAAAATCAGCGAACTGTTGCGTTACTCAGCGCCCGTCTGGTTGTGGCAATTGTGCGACAGCCACTGGCCGCAGGAGAATCGCCCGGAACAGGCAGTAGGGGCAAGCTTCCCCCCGCGTGCAAAAGAAGACGATATTATTCACCAGCTGGAACTGATGCTGCCTGCCTTGCAGACACAGGGTTTACAACAGGTTGTGGAAAATAACAGCCACGACTTTCTGCTGCGCCTGGGTCAGCACCTTAAAGAGGGCGGTATCAGGCGCTGGGCTCAGCAACTGGTACCCTGGTTATCTGCCTCCCAGCAGCGCGTTCCGCTGCGGGGCCTGATGTTCAGCCTGCCTGCGAGTAAACCTGCTGATATTGCTGAGGGAATAACCGGTGATGCAACTGCCGGCGTCGGGAAATATCTCCCGGAATCACAACGTCATGCGCTGATTCTGCCGTTGACCTGGCAAGGAATAGTGGATGACTGTACCCGCATACGTGGTCGCCGCGTCGGTATGGCGTGGGAACAGACGACTGGCTGGGCACTGATGGCCATCCTTTGCGTATGGGGCGCGGGGATGCTGCTGTCGTTTGCAGTTAATCGTCTGCAGATTGTCTCTGTTGCGCAGCAGGCTCATGGTCTGGTCGGGCATCCTTCCGTATCGGATTACCACCTCACGGCTCTGCATGCCCTGCGTAATGATGCGGGACGCCTTCACCACCGTATTCGCGATGGCGCTCCGTGGTATCAGCGCTTCGGTCTGGATCACAACCCGCAGTTGCTCGACGCGATGCTGCCCTGGTACGGCGTGGCGAACAACCGGCTGATACGCGATCCAGCGAATACGGCCCTGATGCAGAAACTCAGTGCGCTGGCAAACTCCGCACCTAATAGCGACCAGCGGATCCTCCTGGCGAAACCAGGCTATGACCAGCTAAAAGCCTGGTTAATGATGGCGCGTCCGGATAAAGCCGATGGCGCGTTTTACGCCCGGATTATGAAAGACGTGCAGCCGACGCGGATGGGCATTTCAACCGGCCTGTGGCAAAGCCTCTCCCCGGACTTGTGGGCTTTCTACATGAATGAACTGCCTCAGCAACCACAGTGGACAGTCACACCGGATGCGCAACTGGTGAGTCAGAGTCGTCAGGTACTGTTGCAGCAGATTGGTCGCCGCAATGCAGAAAGCACGCTGTATGAGAACATGCTCAAATCCGTACGTCGTAACTTTGCCGATCTCTCTCTGGACGACATGACCAGCGGCACCGATGCCCGTCGTCTGTTCACCACCGATGAAGTGGTACCAGGCATGTTCACCCGCCAGGCCTGGGAAGGCGGCATTCAGCAGGCTATAGAAAAGGCTGCCAGTTCCCGCCGTGACGAAATTGACTGGGTACTGAGCGATTCCCGTAAAGCAGTATCGTCAGACCTGTCGCCGGAAGCCCTGAAAGCACGTCTGATACAGCGTTACTTCACCGACTTTGCCGGCAGCTGGCTGAGCTTTCTCAACAGCCTGCGGCTTAACCCGGCAAACAATATTGCGGACGTCACCGACCAGCTGACGCTCATGAGTGATGTCCGCCAGTCGCCACTGATTGCCCTGATGAACACACTCGCCTGGCAGGGGCAGACCGGACAGCGAAGCGAAGGCTTTTCAGATTCCCTCATCAAATCAGCTAAAGACCTCACAGGCGGGAAAGACAAACCTGTAATCGACCAGTCCGCCTCCATCCCGCAGGGGCCGCTGGATGAGACCTTCGGCCCACTGCTGCAGTTACTGGGCAAAAACAAGGGCAACAACGTCATGTCGGCGGACAACTCTCTGAGTCTGCAGACGTATCTGACCCGTATCACCCGCGTGCGTCTGCGCCTGCAACAGGTGGCCAGTGCCTCTGATCCGCAGGAGATGATGCAAAACCTGGCACAAACCGTATTTCAGGGTAAAAGCGTGGACCTCACTGATACTCAACAGTATGGCAGCCTGATTTCCGCGAGTCTGGGTGAAGAGTGGAGTGGGTTTGGCAATACGATGTTTGTGCAGCCACTGAGCCAGGCCTGGGAGACCGTGCTTCAGCCATCGGCAGCCAGTCTGAATGACAAATGGAGCCGGTCAGTTGTCGCGAACTGGCAAACTGCCTTTTACGGTCGTTTCCCGTTTGCCGCCAGTAAAAGCGATGCCTCTCTGCCGATGCTGGCCGAGTTTATACGCAAGGACAGCGGGCGTATTGAACGCTTCCTGACCACGGAACTGAGCGGCGTATTGCACAAAGAAGGTAGCCAGTGGGTACCGGATAAGGTCAACAGCCAGGGGCTGACCTTTAACCCGACGTTCCTGCGTGCCATCAATAAACTGAGCCAGCTGTCAGACATTCTGTTTACCGACGGCAGTCAGGGTATAAGCTTCGAACTTCAGGCACGTCCGACACCTCAGGTAGTGGAAACTCAACTGACCATTGATGGACAAAAGCTGTACTATTTCAACCAGATGGCTGACTGGCAAAGCTTTCGCTGGCCGGGAGACACTTACAAGCCGGGAACCATGCTGACCTGGACTACGGTCAACGCCGGGGCACGTCTCTTCGGTGACTACAGCGGAACCTGGGGGTTTATTCGCTGGCTGGAGCAGGGCAAGCGCCAGCAGCTTGACCGCAGCCAGTGGATGATGAGTTTCACTGCCCCGGACGGTCGTACTCTGCAGTGGGTGTTGCGCTCACAACTCGGAAAAGGGCCGCTGGCGCTGCTGGATCTGCGCGGTTTCACGCTGCCGGATCAGATATTCAGTGTGGACAGCGCCGCCACCGCGCAGGCGCTGATGGCTAATACAGGAAACAGTGACATGGAGGGTCTCGAATGAGCATTTTGCAGAATCTTGTTGCCGCATGTCAGGCGGATGAAATTCAGTTGCGGCGACAGGCGCAGGCACGGATAGAAAGCTGGCACCCCTGGTTAGCTCCGGTAAGTGACGTCAGTCCGACCGGAGAAGACCCAGGCTATGATGATGATTTTCAGCGTATCCGGGAGGAGGTCAATAAACTCTCCGGGATTGATACCGGGCTGATATGTGGGCTTGCTGAAAAGTTACTGACCACTGAGGTCAAAGATATCCGGATTGCGACTTATTACTGCTGGGCGCGCCTGCATCAGGATGGGGAAGCAGGCTTTGCCGAAGGGCTTGAGTTGCTGGCGGGTTTACTGCTGCGCTTTAGCATGCAGCTTCATCCACAGCGTGATCGCAGCCGGAAGGCCGCGCTGGAGTGGCTCGCGGGTCCCCGTCTTCTGAACAGTCTCTCACTCTACCCGGAGGTCGTACGCGAGGATGCACTACGTACCGCCGGCGCGCTGCTGATCATCCGCGATAACCTTGACGCTGAACCTGAAGCGTCCCGACCGGAACTGAATGCCCTTTACAGTGCGCTGGAATCTCGCCTGATAAAGGCGGGTGGCGTGGATGCTGTGGTGCCGCAGAATGCAGGTAATACAGTACTTTCCCAGGCCTCCACGCTTACCACTGCACCTGACGCACCGAGCCTGAGTCGTATTGCCTCTGGTCAGGATTTGCTGGCCCAGGCCCGAACCCTGACGGAATATCTGCGTGATCAGCCCGACGGCTGGCTGGCAGCACACCGGCTGATGAAAAGCCTGCGTCATGACACGCTGAGAACGATTCCGGCACCGGATGCCGAAGGGAAAACGCGTATCGAACCGCCGCGGGCCGATCAGCGGGCCATGCTCAAACGTCTGTACCTGCAGCAGAGCTGGTCAGAGATACTGGAGCAGGCGGACAGCACCTTCTCGCGTGGCGCCAATCACCTCTGGCTGGATTTGCAGTGGTATATCCACCAGGCCCTGATCAAGTCGGGGCAGGATGTGCTGGCAGACATCATCGCCGCCGACCTGAAAGGGTTGCTGCGCCGCCTGACCGGGCTTGAAACCCTGGCTTTTAATGACGGTACACCGTTTGCCGATGAGGTCACGCTGAACTGGATAAATCAGAGCGTACTGGATGATATGTCAGGCTGGCGTGATGAACCGATCAGTGCCGTCAGTGAGATGGATAACCAAATCCTGGCCCTTGAGCCGGAAGCGCTGGAGAAAGCGGACACCGATGGTCTGGATGCCACACTTCACTGGCTGCAGACTCGCCCGGGCATAGACGCCACAAAAGACAAATGGCTGCTGCGTCTGGTGATGGCTCGCGTGGCTGAACAGAAGGGCAGGAATGAACTGGCCCTGCATCTGCTGAGTGAGCTCGACAGTGCCGCACAGGCAATTACCCTCACGCATTGGACACCCGCACTGCTGTTTGAAGTGAAATCACGCCGCCTCAGACTGCTGCGCATGAAAGCCACACGCAGTGAAACCGATAAATCCCGACTTCAGCCCGAGATGGATTTGCTTTTGTCCGATCTGATTGCGATCGATCCGGCAGGCAGCGCAGTGCTTTGCGGCTGAATCCGTTGACTCCCCCCTTTGACTCTTTTTATGAGCTTATCTGATGGAAATAAATAGTAAGGAACGCCGCCCGCTTGCCACACGCGACCAGCGCTGGGCGCAAAACAGTGCCCGCTGGTTAGGGAAAATGAACATCACACCGAACCAGATTTCGCTTGCCAGTATTGTCTGCGCGCTGATGGCGTGCGTCGCGTTTAGCCTGGCGTTTACCTGCCTGAGCGTATGGGCGCACTGCTGTGGTGGGTCACTCCTTTCGCACCGTGGCAGGCCGCGCTGATCTCTCTGGTGATTACGCTGCTGGGCTTTGCAGGCGGGCTATGCATGTCCGCGATTAAACGAGATCGCGGCGTAAAGGACTTCGGTACGATGATCGAGGGACATGGAGGAATGATGGATCGTATTGATTCGCTCTGTTTTGCCGCACCGGTTTTTTCCATCTTGTCAGTTTTTATTTCGCCTGAACCTTCCCCTGACCAATCAGAATAAAATGCTATGGATGACTTAACTCTGCGTTATTACGACGCTGAAATGCGCTACCTGCTGGAAGCCGGTGAAGAGTTTGCCCGTGCTCACCCTGAGCAGGCAGCCATGCTCAACCTTGATAAAGCGGGGGCGCGTGACCCGTTCGTGGAGCGCCTGTTTGAAGGCTTTGCCTTCCTGATGGGCCGGCTTCGCGAGAAGCTTGATGACGATCTGCCGGAGCTGACCGAAGGACTGGTCAGCCTGCTATGGCCGCATTACCTGCGCACCATTCCGTCGATGTCGGTAGTGGAGTTCACGCCCGACTGGCGTGAAATGAAAGAGCAGATGCGCATTGTAAAAGGTTTTGAGGTGAACTCGCGGCCCGTCGGTGAGAAGGGCACGCGCTGCCGCTATAGCACTACCAAAGAGATTATCCTTCAGCCGCTGTCACTGGAATATGCCCGATTATCGACGGGTCCTGACGGGCATTCGATCATCAGCCTGCGCTTTAACTGCAGCCATCTTGCCGACTGGAGCCGGGTCGATCTCCGACAGATACCCCTTTACTTCAATGCTGACGCACCACTGGCCTGTGCCATGCATGAAGCCTTTACCATGAACACGGCGCAGTTCTGGCTACGGATGCCGGGTGACACGGACAGAAGACCGCTTGCCGGACATTTCACCGCGCTGGGATTTGGCGATGACGATACCCTCTGGCCGAAAGGAAACTGCAGCTTCAGCGGCTACCAGTTACTGCTGGAGTATTTCACCTTCCGTGAGAAATTCATGTTCACGGGCCTGCGTGGGCTGGAGAAAGTGGTCTTTCCGGCTGAGCTCCCCTGGTTTGAAATCGATGTGGTACTGGCGCAACGCTGGGAGCATGATTTCAATTTTACGGAAAAGCACCTTCGCCTGAACTGCGTACCGGTAATCAACCTGTTCCCGCTGGAGTCGGATCCGCTGACGCTTAACGCACTGCAGACTGAATATATGCTGCGTCCGATGCGCGTGCAGGATGGCCATACCGAGATATATGCGGTGGATTCGGTGATGTCATCGAGCCAGCATACCTATGTCCCATTTTCCGGGTTTCGCCACAAAGGCGGAATGATGCGGCATGAAGCGCCGGAATATTACTACCATACCCGCGTGCGTCGGGGGCCTTCCGGGCTGCATAACACCTGGCTTATCCTCGGCGGCGAAGCCTTTGATAACCATACGGTCCCGGAAGATGAAAGTCTGTCACTGACGCTCACCGGCACCAACGGCCAGCTGCCACGCCGTGCGCTGCAGAGCACGGTTCTCGATACGGTGATGAAAACCACCTCGGCCAGCATCGCCGTACGTAACCTTTGCGCGCCGACGCTGCCCTGTTATCCCCCGGCACAGGATCGTTTTCACTGGCGCGTGCTGAGCCATCTCGGCAGCGGGTTTCTGTCAATGATGGACAACGCCGACGTGCTACGCGGCACCCTGGCGCTGTACGAGTGGACTGACAGCGAGATGAACCGCCGCCGCCTGGAAGCCATCATTGACGTGAAGCACAGCGAAACCGAGCGCTTTGAGCAGGGCTACCTGGTGCGTGGTGTGCAGATCGAAGTGACGCTCGACAGCCACGGTTTTGCCGGACGTGGCGACATCTGTTTATTTGGCGAGATGCTGAGTCGCTTCTTCGCGCTCTACACCGATATCTACCTGTTTAACCGCCTGATTATTATCCTGCAACCGACCGGAGAACGCCTGCAATGGGAAGAGAAGCACAACCGCCGCATTCCCGGCTGAGCCCGCGACTGGAAGCTGATCTTCATCGCATTAACTTTTACCGTTTATGTCAGCTGCTGGAGAAGCGTAATCCCGGCGGGCCGCTAATGGGCTCAACCAGCCATCCGGCGGATGACCCGGTGCGATTTGCACCGCATCCGGGAATGGGGTTTCCGGTCGGTGAACTGAAAGCTGTCGACTATGACGAGGCTGATGACAGCAGGCCTCCGCTCATCCGAACAACCTTTATGGGGATGTATGGTGTCGATTCCCCCTTGCCGACCACCTATCTTGATGACATCACTCAGCGCCGTGAAGGGCATGAAGCGCTGCAGGGGTTTCTGGATATCTTCAGCCACCGCATCCTGACGCAGTTTTACCGCATCTGGCGTAAATATTCTTACCCGGCCACATTTGAGCCCGGCGGGACCGACACCATTTCGCAGTCGCTTCTGGGTCTGGTGGGGCTGGGTATTCCCGGCACCGCTAACCATATTGCCACACCCGTCTCCCGCTTTCTGGCGCTGCTGGGTGTGCTGCAACAGCCCGGTAAAACCCAGGAGGGGATGCAGGGACTGGTGACTTTGCTGGCCCCGGATACCACTGTGCAGGTCAGTCCTTACTGTCTTCGGCCTGTAGAGGTCAGTCAGCCTCTGGGGTTTTACGGTGATAACGATTTTCTGCTGGACGGTAACACGCCGCTTGGCGAAGAGGCGATGGATGCCAACAGCCAGTTGCTGATTGCTCTGTCCACAGATAATGAGCAGGAGTCGCAAAACTGGAAGCCGGATGGCCTGCTGTATCAGGATTTTCTTGTGATGCTGCGCGTTTATCTTGGCTGGCGTTTTAAGGCAAAAATCACCCTGACCACCCGGACTCATCTGCTGGCCGCTCCACCGCTCGGCGACGGTCCTTTCTGGTTGGGTATGAACGGCGTACTGGGTGTGGAGAGAGATAATCTGCCGGACGACATCCCGCAGACTTTTACCACGGAACTGGGCTATTACACCGGCCTGCAGCCCGCTACACCACAACAAGGAAACCGACATGTTACGTACACATTTGATTAATCCCGCGTGCTGGCTACCTGCACTGCTGGCATGCAGTCTGACGGGCTGCGGGGTAACGCAGGGCATCACTGAGGGCACCAAATCGGCATTTAACGATCTGTTTTATAAAAAGATTAATGTGCTGCATCTGGATTTCACCGCACGTGAAGCGCTGAACACCGATTCACGGGAAAGTAACTCGCTGTCTGAACCGGTGGTGGTCCGGGTTTACCAGCTGAAAGACCGCAATACCTTTGACAAAACGGTCTACCAACAGCTGCTGAAAGAGGGAGAGGCCATTCTGCAAGCCGACCTGCTTGCCAGCCGTGATGTGGTGGTGAAGCCGGGCGGTGATGTCAGCCTGAATATGCCGATGGAGGCCGACGCGCAGTTTGTGGCGGTGGTGGGGTTGTTTCGCCACCCGGATACTGTCGACAACACCTGGAAGCGGGTGTTACAGCGTGAAGACCTCGATCCCGATAAGCCGCGCATTCTGGAAGCGGGTAACAATCATCTGACACTACTGCCGTTTAAGGACCGCTGATGACCCAGGGACATAACACACCTTCGCTGTATGAAATGCTCACCGGCCATTTCACCGGTGGCCTTGGTCTCAACCAGGTCAGTGAGGAAAATCAGCTTATCCTGTCAGTACTCGATAATATGCAGCGCATCCTTAACTGCCGTGCCGGCACGCTTGCACATCTGCCGGATTACGGCCTGCCCGATATGACCAGAATTCTGCAGGGGATGCCGGGAACGGCCCATGAGCTGATGGGCACGCTGTCGGCCGTGCTGCTCAAATATGAACCCCGATTGAAAAAGATAGATGTTGTTCTTCAGCAGCAGAATATTCCCGGCGAACTGCGCTATGCCATTGACGCTGAACTTAAAGGGGTTGGACTGGTGCGATATGGCACGGAGTTTATGCCCGAAGGGCGTGTTCTCCTGCGCCATCTTAAACAGCAGCAGTATCTCGACTCCGCAATCCGTATGTAAGGTCAGGCAACACCATGACAGTAAAATCGCAGTTCCTCAAAAAACTACGGGCCAGACAACCCGCGCCTGTCTCGTTTACCAGCAAAAATCAGGCCGATATCGCGGAGTTTCGCCTGCGAATGACGCAGCTTCAGGAGCAGATCGGCGTGTGGCTGGTGGATACCGGACTGAAGGTAGAGACGCTCAGTACATCCGTGACGGACCTGCTGGTGGAGGGTGGGGTTTTTGATATTTCTGCTATCGTTCTGCGTCACGACGACAGGATCGTAAAGTTTATGCCGCTATTTCTTTACGGTCAGGGCGTGACCGGATGTGTGGAGGTAACGCTCCATGCAGCAGGCGGCATAACGTTCCTGGGGCGTTTGTGCATGCGGTCAGGTAATTCGGGTGGCTGGTCTTTTATGTCGCCAGATGCTTTATCTCTGCCTGTACAGCATTTCGATGAAAGCACGTTTTTTAATCTGATTCTGGCGCTCCTGCCGTAGCGGTCAGTACCACTATTTCTGCAGAATCACACAATCTGAAAGCGAATCCGCAACTCCCTATACAAACCCTCTTCCACTGTTTCAGATCCGTCAAATGGACAACCTGTCATGAATGACATCACCCAACGTAAAATTAAAACCGGTGGCGATCCGCGTACGCTATCGGATTACGCCGCCCTTCGCGATGAACTGAGTAAGCTGACACATCCGGCGCGTCCTGATGTTAACTGGCATTATGTCGAAAAACTTTGCCTCTCGCTGTTTGAACAAAATGGAGTGGAGCTACAGACAGTGGCCTGGTATACGCTGGCCCGCACGCAGCTAACCGGATTATTCGGTCTCAATGAAGGGCTGGCGATACTGGAAGCCCTGATAAGTCACCAGTGGGGTGCGCTATGGCCTCAGCCTGTCCATGCTCGTATGGAAATTCTCAGCAGTCTGAGTCAGCGTCTGCATCAACTGATGCGTATGATCCCGCTGAATTACAGCGACCTCAGCCAGCTTTATCATGCAGAGCAAAAACTTACCCGGCTGGGAGAAGTATTACAGCGTCTGGAGCTTAAGCATCTGAGCCAGCTTGATACCCTGCGAACACTGCTGCACAACAGTGCTGTCCGGCTGGAAAACAGTGATGATACAACCTGTTCAGGGTTAAAAAATCAGTCTGGTATTGTGTCGCCAGCTTCCGTGACGAATGCGGCTGCCGCATCCACCAGAGAGCTTACGGATGGTTCGCCTGAAGATATCCAGACGCCAGGCGGCACAGTGAAATGGGTGTACGTTGCGCAGCCGGAACCGCAGCCGAATGTGGATGTGCTGGCGACAGTGCCCACGCCGGTGAAACAGTGGAAATCCTTTACGGCCGGGATGTGTACCATGCTGCTGATAAGCGCTGCCGCATTGTGGAGCTGGCACCTTATTCAACGGCCTTCCCCGCTGAGGGTTCAGCTTGCCGCCTCGCTGGCACCATTACCTGCAGTTCTTGCGCCTGACAAACTGGCGCAATTACGCCAGCAGTCTCCACTACCCGAGGAACTCCTCACTCAGACGCAGCAGCAGCTTGCCCGGCTGGATGAATTACCTGCTGACTGGAATATTGACTATAGCCGGATGTTGATTGAGCAGGCCAGGGTACTGTGGCCAGAGCAGGCAACATCTATGGCATTGCACTGGCAGCAACAGCTTAACGCTGCAGCACTACCGACAGACCGCCTGAATGGCTGGCATGAGGGGATGACAGCGCTACAGAAATTGAGTGACAGGCTAAACGGGCTGGATGAGAAGAAGGGAAAATATATGACGGTGAGTGAGCTGAAGTCAGTGGTCTTTTCCTCAATGCAGTCATTTAATCGATCCATACCGGCTGAGGAGCAACTGCGCGTGTTGTTCGCAAATCCTGCCGGTTTACCCTTGCCTGTCACAGCCAGAGTTCAACTGGAGATGCACCTGAAACAATTGATAGCCCGCTATGCGGCAATTAAACAGACCGCTAAAGAGTAAGCGCGGGAGAAACTCGTTAATTCATCCGTTTACCCAAAGAAATATGGCGGGCGATCTGACCCATCACCAGAGATCACTGACCATCAAACGGAGTCAGGCACGAAATGCGGATCGGCATTAGCGGAGATGAGTGGCATAAAAAGTATTGTTGAGGTGTAGAATCTGGCGCTTCAGAACGCAAAAAACCCGCCAGAGGCGGGTTTCTTTAAATTTTGGTGCCCGAACCCGGACAAAAATGCCGGGAGCATTTTTGCATTGCGCGCCTGCGCGACCCGTAGGGCGAGCCACAGGATGTGGCGAGTATATCGAACCTTCGATAACGGGTTCGCTTCAGAACGCAAAAAACCCGCCAGAGGCGGGTTTCTTTAAATTGTGGTGCCCGAACCCGGAATCGAACCAGGGACACGGGGATTTTCAATCCCCTGCTCTACCGACTGAGCTATTCGGGCAACGGGGCGCATTAAACCGTAAAGGCCGCGGGTCGTCAACGGCTTTCACTAAAAAACCCCAGGAAACGTGACTGATTGCCTGAATTTCAGTCAAAGCGGGTAAAACCTCAGGCCAGCGCGCCATTTTTGCGGCACAGCGCGATGTTGTAGACATCCTCCGCCAGCCGCTGAGCGGTGGCGACATCCTGCACATTACGCTTCACCAGTAGCCTGCTCAGACAACCTTCAAGGATCAGTTCCATCTGATCGGCCACCATACCTGGGTTATCCAGCTCCTGTTGCACCAGAATGTCATGGGTGAACTGCCATGAGCCGCGTTTTTGCTGCTCGGCCAGTTGATGGATGGGCTGATCGGGCTGAGGGTAGAAGCTACAGGCGGCGATAAACAGGCAGCCCGGGAAACGGCCTTTGCTGACCTGCTCACTCAGGACTTCATAGCGTGCCATCAGTTTCTGATCCGGCGACAGAGATTCATCCAGCAGAATCTGACGGCGCCAGGTTTCAATCTGCTGGCCGTGATAGCGGAGCGCATCATAAAGCAGCGCGTCGCGATCGGGCCAGAACTGCTGAAGCCGATCAAGCGTTAATTCAGTCTCTCCCGCCAGGGTTTCCAATGAGAGGGTGGCGGCGAGGCCGTTCTGTTCAAGCACATTCAATGCATGCTCGAGTATCTGTTCACGCTGCAAGTGACTCTCCTCTGGTATGCAGGCCCGGCAATTTCGCCGGGCAATGACCTGTCCAGTGTTGTTTATGGGGTAAGTTTCTGCAAATGCGCCTGGAAATCGGCGGCATTGAGAAACCCGGTGATGCGCGAGTCGGGGATTTCACGGCCCTGCGCATCAAAGAACAAAATGGTCGGTAAGCCCAGCACCCGAAGGTGCTGCAACAGCGCGTTGTCGCTGGCGCTGTTGGCTGTGACGTTAGCCTGTAGTAGCTGTACCTTGCTCAGGCTATCGCGCACGGCGCTATCACTAAAGGTATATTTTTCAAACTCCTTGCAGGCGACGCACCAGTCTGCGTAGAGATCGACCATAGTGATGCGACCATGTGCCTGCTGCAGCGCGCTATCGAGTTGTTGCGGCGTCTGGAGGGACTGGAACGGCAGCGGTGCCACAGCATGCTGTACCGCCTGACCGCCAAATGCCCAGTCCTGTAACGGACGTGCGCTGATTAACGCCGCAGCCAGCATGACAATCTGCACCACGCGCCACTTACCGCTGCTGGCACGCAGGCTGACGCTGAACGCCCAGCCAAAGAACGCCACGCCAAGCAGACTCCAGAGTCGCAATCCCCACACGTCGCCCAGTACCCGTTCCAGCAGGAAGACTGGCAACGCCAGGATGACAAAACCAAAGCCCTCTTTGACGGTTTGCATCCACGGACCGCTTTTCGGCAGCAGTCGATTTCCAGACAGGGTTACAGCGATCAGCGGTAATCCCATGCCGACCGCGTAGAGCCACAGCGTCCCGGCACCGGCCCAAAGATTTCCGCTCTGCGCGATATAAAGCAAAATAGCGCTAAGCGGGGCAGTGGTGCAGGGCGAGCAGATCAAGCCGGCCAGCGCGCCCATCAGAAAGACGCCGGGCAGCGATCCCCCCTGCTGACGATTGCTCCACAGTGTCAGACGGGTTTGCAGGCTCGAGGGCAGTTGCAGCGTAAACAGGCCGAACATCGACAGGGCCAGCACGATAAACAGCACGGAGAGCGTCAACAGCACATATGGGTGCTGCAACGCGGCCTGGAAGCGCAGGCCCGCGGCCGCGACCACCAGGCCCAGCAGCGTATAGGTCAGCGCCATTCCCTGAACATAAACCATCGCCAGCGCAAATAGCCGGCCCAGCGAATAGTGGCGATTTCCGCCCAGGATAATGCCGGAGATCAGCGGATACATCGGCAGCACACAGGGCGTAAATGCCACGCCGATGCCGATCAGCAGCGCCCAGAGCGGGGAAAAGGGCAGCGGATTAGCGGGCGTGGGCTGTGCACTGACCGGCGCAGGTGCGCTGCTGGCTGCTACCGCACTCACCGGTACGCTGCGCGTCTCGGGGGGATAACAGAACCCGGCGGCGGCACAACCCTGATATGTCACGCTGAGTGTGGCACCGGTGCCCGCCTGTTGCAGTATCACAGGCAGCGTCAGGTCCTGCGGATAGATCTCACTTTTGCCAAAGAATTCATCCTCATGCGGCTGACCAGCCGGTAGCGTCAGCGGCGCGAGGGTCGCGTTCTGCGGCGTGATGTGGATTTGCTGGCGATAGAGGTAATAGCCCGATTTCACTTTCCAGTGCAGATTAAGCTGAGCGCCCTGCTGGTCGAAGTCAAACGTAAACGCCTGATCAACGGGCACAAAGCGGCTGGTCGCCGGATTAGAAAAGAGGGATGCGTGCGCCTGCAGACAGATAAACAGCGTCAGCAGAAGCGTAATTAAGCGAGAGATGCGTGCAGCCATGACAAGTATTCACTATCTCCATGTTGAACCGGCAGCGCCAGCAATTCGGGGACATCGTAAGGGTGTGCTTCTTTAAGCAATTCACACAGCGCCTGCTGATGATCGCTGTCGCACTTCAGCAGCATCTGGATTTCGCTGCTCTTCTCCATTTTGCCCTGCCAGAGATACCAGGATGTGGCACCCGGCAGCAGTGTCACGCAGGCTGCCAGTCTGGCCTCCAGCGCTAAGGCGGCAAGATGGTCTGCCGTGGCCTGATCAGGCGCAGTGCAGAGGATAACGACAGCATTCATCCTGAGACTCCTGTTTAAAAGAGCGGCGATGATAGCACGCTCCATCCGTAACACGATGAGCGGGCTATAACAGCAACCCACCGAAGACGAAGCCAGAGAGCACCGACAGCGCAATGGCAATTACTCCGGGAATGATAAAGGCATGGTTAAAGACAAACTTGCCAATCCGGGTTGAGCCCGTGTCATCCATCTCAACGGCGGCCAGCAGGGTCGGGTAGGTCGGCAGCACAAACAGCGCCGAAACGGCGGCGAAGGAGGCGATGGCCGTCAGCGGCGTCACGCCCAGCAGCAGCGCGGCGGGCATCAGGGCTTTGGTGGTGGCGGCCTGCGAATAGAGCAGCATCGAGGCGAAGAAGAGCACCAGTGCCAGCATCCATGGATAGGTTTTTAGCGTATCACCAGCCAGCATCTGAATCTCGGCCAGATGCGCTTTTACAAAGGTATCACCCAGCCAGGCGACGCCCATTACGCAGATACAGGCGCTCATGCCGGATTTAAAGGTGCTGGCACTGAGGATCTCACTGGTGTCGAGTTTGCAGGTCAGGCTGATGAGTGTGGCGATGGTCAGCATAAACACCACAATCGCTTCATTGCGCGGCAGCGGTGGATTGACGATCAACCCGACGCTGGCGCTGGTTGCGGTGGCATAGAGCACCACAGCCACAATGCCCGTCAGAAACAGCAGCACCGATTTTTTCGCGCCCGGTTTTGCCTGGTAACGGCTGGCGCCACGCAGCGTGACTTCGCCTTTGGCGAGGCGGGCCTGATAAACCTCATCATCTTTCAGCTCACGGCCTAAGAAGTTAGTCACCAGCGCGGCCAGGAAGAGACCCACCATGGTTGAGGGGATGGCAATCGCCAGCAGGGTGATATAGCCGATACCGCGCGGTTCAAGCAGTGTGGCGAAGAAGACCACGGCGGCTGAAATCGGTGACGCAGTAATCGCTATTTGTGAAGCCACTACTGCAATCGACAGCGGCCGGGAAGGGCGTACGCCTTGCTCCTTCGCCACTTCCGCAATCACTGGCAGCGTCGAGAACGCAGTATGACCCGTACCGGCCAGCAGCGTCATCAGGTAGGTGACCAGCGGGGCCAGCAGCGTGACATGGCGCGGATGACGCCGCAGCAGGCGTTCAGCCAGGCTGACGAGATAATCCATGCCGCCCGCCACCTGCATCGCAGCGATAGCCGCGATCACCGCCATGATGATTTCAATCACATCGAACGGGATAGCGCCGGGTGCCATGCCAAATCCCAGCGTCAGGATCAACACGCCCATCCCGCCAGCAAAGCCAATGCCAATGCCGCCAAGACGTGCGCCCAACCAGATCGCCATCAAGACGATAATCAGCTCAACCACAAACATGAATCACTCCTGAACATTAAATCGGTAAAACCGGGGTGTGCTGTGTACCAAAAAAAAAGGCACACCGTTTTGATCGCGGTGTGCCTTTGGTTAACCAGCGTCGGTTAAGCCTTACTGTTCGTTTTCATCGGTATAACGTTTGGCTTTATAAACCGGGTACATCAGGTTCTGTACCGAGAAGATATCGTCCAGCTCACTTTCCGTCAGCAGACCACGCTCCAGCACGACCTCGCGCACGCTTTTACCGGTTTCCGCACAGATTTTGCCGACGATGTCGCCGTTGTGGTGGCCGATGTAAGGGTTAAGGTAAGTGACGATACCAATCGAGTTAAAGACATAGGCTTCGCACACTGCGCGGTTGGCGGTAATGCCGTTGACGCACTTCTCCAGCAGGTTGTAGCAGGCGTTAGTCAGGATGCTGATTGACTCAAACAGCGCCTGGCCAATGACCGGCTCCATCACGTTGAGCTGTAACTGACCCGCTTCAGAGGCCATCGTGACGGTGATGTCATTGCCAATCACTTTAAAGCAAACCTGGTTTACCACTTCCGGTACTACCGGATTGACCTTGGCTGGCATGATGGAGGAGCCTGCCTGCAGCTCTGGCAGATTGATTTCGTTCAGACCCGCGCGCGGACCGGAGGAGAGCAGGCGCAGGTCGTTACAGATTTTGGAGAGCTTCACGGCCAGACGTTTGAGTGACGAATGGACCATCACATAAGCGCCGCAGTCAGAGGTGGCTTCAATCAGATCTTCCGCCGGTACTACTGGCAGGTTGCTGACTTCCGCCAGACGCTGTACAGCCAGATGCTGATAGCCATCCGGCGTATTGAGGCGGGTACCGATGGCGGTCGCGCCCAGGTTTACTTCCAGCAGCAGTTCAGCGGTGCGCAGAATACTTTTGGTTTCTTCGTTCAGCAGCACGCTGAACGCGTGAAACTCCTGACCGAGGGTCATTGGCACGGCATCCTGCAACTGGGTGCGGCCCATTTTCAGGATGGTCTGGAATTCATCAGCTTTGTGCTGGAAGCCTTCGGCCAGCTGGCTGATGCCATCAAGCAGTTTCAGCAGAGAGCTGTAGACCGCGATGCGGAAACCGGTTGGATAGGCGTCGTTGGTAGACTGGCATTTGTTCACATGATCGTTGGGGTTGAGGTACTGATATTCCCCTTTCTGGTGGCCCATCAGCTCCAGGCCGATGTTCGCCAGCACCTCATTGGTGTTCATGTTGACCGAGGTTCCGGCACCGCCCTGATAGACATCAACAGGGAACTGGTCCATACAGCGGCCGTTGTTCAGCACTTCGTCGCAGGCCTTAATGATGGTATCGGCAATGTTGCGCGGAATAGTCTGCAGCTCTTTATTGGCCATCGCCGCTGCTTTTTTGACCATCACCATGCCGCGGACAAATTCAGGAATGTCACTGATTTTGCTGTTGCTGATATAAAAGTTCTCAATCGCACGCAGAGTATGAACGCCATAGTAAGCATCCGCCGGAACTTCGCGCATGCCTAACAGGTCTTCTTCGATACGAATGTTGTTCGCCATGATAACCTTCTTATTGTTGCCGCTAACCATCACAAAGGATGTGTTTATTTTGTCGTGGTGTGCCCGTGCCGACATATTATCCGTCTTCAAAGGGGCGTGTGCGATCATATTCTGATGCTTAAGAAAAGCACGCATGCAGATCACTTAATGCTGCAGTCTGGTTAACGATATGTGAAGTTGGTTACAAAATTAACCCCGCAGGATAAATTTGATACGATCGGTTGAAAATGGCGGCGCGGGTGCCCATCTCTTTTCTTATCATCCTCAGGATGAATGCTTTCTGCTGACCGGCACGCTGCCGTTCAGCCCCTACTTACAGGAGAGTACGGTGCGCTGGATACCGTTATTAGTCTTTTTTATTCTGGCCTGGATAGAGATTTCACTCTTCATTCAGGTGGCACACGTCATGGGCGTGCTGCTTACCATGCTGCTGGTGGTGTTCACCTCGTGCATCGGGGTGTCGCTGGTCAAAAATCAGGGCATGAAGAACTTTATGCTGATGCAGGAGAAGCTGGCGCGTAATGAAAGCCCGGCCAGTGAGATGATCAAAAGCGTGTCACTGATCATCGCGGGCTTCCTGCTGCTGTTGCCTGGCTTCTTCACTGATCTGCTGGGTCTGTTGCTGTTGCTGCCACCGGTACAGAAGCATCTGACGCTGAAACTGATGCCCCATCTGCGCGTCTGGCGCGGACCGGGTGCTGGCCCTGACAGCGGCTATACCATGGATGGCGAGTTCGAGCGTAAAAATAGCGATCGCCTTGAGCACCATGACGATCACAAGGATCGTTAACCGCAGTTTAAGCCTCTGAAAGCGCAACCTCCGGGTTGCGTTTTTTATTTACCCCATCATCTGTTTAAAAAGTCACCACTTATCACATCCGGATAAAAAAATTTGTTGTCCGCCCCCTTGAAAGTGGGTGGTGGCGGCCCTATCTCTCTGGTCACGAGGCCGGAAGCCATGCAGCCCGGTGTTCAACCCCAAAACTGAATGATTGGACTTCTCAAAGGAGAGCTATCAAATGAAAATTCGTCCATTGCACGATCGCGTCATCGTCAAGCGTAAAGAAGTTGAAGCTAAATCAGCTGGCGGCATCGTGCTGACCGGTTCTGCAGCCGGTAAATCCACCCGTGGTGAAGTTCTGGCTGTCGGCAATGGTCGCATCCTTGAGAGTGGCGACGTTAAGCCGCTGGACGTGAAGGTTGGTGACGTCGTGATCTTCAATGAAGGTTACGGTGCTAAAACCGAGAAAATCGACAACGAAGAGGTGCTTATCATCTCTGAGAGCGACATTCTGGCCGTTGTTGAAGCGTAATTTTTACGCGTAATTCACTGAACGAAACGAATTTAAGGGATATTTAAAGATGGCAGCTAAAGACGTAAAATTCGGTAATGACGCACGCGTAAAAATGCTGCGTGGCGTGAACGTACTGGCAGATGCAGTAAAAGTTACCCTGGGCCCGAAAGGCCGTAACGTGGTTCTGGATAAATCTTTTGGTGCACCGACCATCACTAAAGATGGTGTTTCTGTGGCACGTGAAATCGAGCTGGAAGACAAGTTCGAGAACATGGGCGCGCAGATGGTGAAAGAAGTGGCCTCTAAAGCGAACGACGCTGCAGGCGACGGCACCACCACTGCAACCGTACTGGCTCAGTCTATCATCACCGAAGGCCTGAAAGCGGTCGCAGCGGGTATGAACCCGATGGATCTGAAGCGCGGTATCGACCAGGCGGTTATCGCTGCAGTTGAGAAACTGAAAGCGCTGTCTGTGCCTTGCTCAGACTCTAAAGCCATTGCGCAGGTGGGTACCATCTCTGCTAACTCCGATGAAACTGTAGGCCAGCTGATTGCTCAGGCGATGGAAAAAGTCGGTAAAGAAGGCGTGATCACCGTTGAAGAAGGCACCGGCCTGCAGGATGAGCTGGATGTGGTTGAAGGTATGCAGTTTGATCGCGGCTACCTCTCTCCTTACTTCATCAACAAGCCAGAAACCGGTGCGATTGAACTGGAATCTCCGTTCATCCTGCTGGCTGACAAGAAAATTTCTAACATCCGTGAAATGCTGCCAGTGCTGGAAGCCGTTGCGAAAGCAGGCAAACCACTGCTGATCATCGCGGAAGATGTTGAAGGCGAAGCGCTGGCAACGCTGGTGGTTAACACCATGCGTGGCATCGTGAAAGTGGCTGCTGTGAAAGCACCAGGCTTCGGCGACCGTCGTAAAGCGATGCTGCAGGATATCGCTATCCTGACCGGTGGTACCGTGATCTCTGAAGAGATCGGTATGGAGCTGGAAAAAGCGGCTCTGGAAGATCTGGGCCAGGCTAAACGCGTTGTGATTAACAAAGACACCACCACCATCATCGACGGTGTGGGTGAAGAAGCGACAATCCAGGGCCGTGTCACCCAGATTCGTCAGCAGATCGAAGAAGCAACCTCTGACTACGACAAAGAAAAACTGCAGGAGCGCGTAGCGAAACTGGCAGGCGGCGTAGCCGTTCTGAAAGTAGGCGCAGCAACTGAAGTTGAAATGAAAGAGAAGAAAGCCCGCGTTGAAGATGCGCTGCACGCAACCCGTGCTGCTGTAGAAGAAGGCGTGGTTGCAGGTGGTGGTGTGGCGCTGGTTCGCGTTGCAGCACAGCTGGCGGATCTGCGTGGTCAGAACGAAGATCAGAACGTCGGTATCAAAGTTGCGCTGCGCGCGATGGAATCTCCACTGCGTCAGATCGTGTCTAACGCCGGTGAAGAGCCATCTGTTGTTGCTAACAACGTGAAAGCGGGCGACGGTAACTACGGTTACAACGCGCAGACTGAAGAGTATGGCAACATGATCGACTTCGGTATCCTGGACCCAACCAAAGTGACCCGTTCTGCTCTGCAGTACGCGGCCTCAGTTGCAGGTCTGATGATCACCACCGAATGTATGGTCACTGACCTGCCTAAAGGCGACGCACCTGATTTAGGCGGCGGCGCTGGCGGTATGGGTGGCATGGGCGGTATGGGCGGCATGATGTAATTGCCGTTGACTGCTTAAGTCATCACAGAACCCCCGATCGGAAACGGTCGGGGGTTTTTCTTTTGGGCGGGAAAATAGTATAAGTAGTGTCGCAATCGTTCGTCTTTCCTCTTGATATCTTCCGCTGTCTGCATGCTGACTGCTGCCGCCTCGCCGGATGGACTTATTATCGTAAGTTACCGGGACGCGCCACTCTGCTGGCCTGAATACAGTATGAAATATGAAGATGATATAACGGGATTAAGGCAATGAATGTTCAGAAAAAAGAGATCTTTTTCTGCTACGCTGCCACCCGACTCTGATGATAATAAATGGGGATTACAATGCGGATTAACCTCTTGCTCGGACTGACGGCTGGCGCGTTATTGCTGGCGGGCTGCAGCAGCTCTACGCAACTCTCTTCAGCGGGGCAGCGTGTGACGTTTACCGATCAGCAGCCTGGCAATAACTGTCAGCTTCTGGGCAATATCACCGGCTCACAGAGCAACTGGCTGAGCGGTGCAGGCGGTGAAACCAGCGCACTGCGTGGTGCGGCCAATGATCTGCGCAATCGTGCAGCCGAGATGGGCGGCAACGTGATTTATGGTGCCACCAGCCCGACGCAGAATCTGTTGTCCGCGTTCGCGCCACTCGACAGCAAAATGACTGGCCAGGTTTATAAGTGCCCATAATGTGAGTCGGGCATCCTACCGTATTCAACCGGCCAGCCTTGCGCTGGCCGTTTTTATTCCTGACGTAACTGCAAATCTAACGGTGTTTTACTCGGCTCACCGCCAATTTCACGCGCCAGCTTTGGCACCAGATAGCCGGAGACCTGTGAGAGCAGGGACCGAACCAGCTGGCGTGCCTCGTCGTCTGAGACAAAGAAATGCGCGGCGCCCTGGACTTTGTCCAGCACGTGCAGATAGTAGGGCAGAATACCGGCATCAAACAGCGCATTGCTCAGAGTAGCCAGCGTCTGGGCATTATCATTGATGCCACGCAGCAGCACGCTCTGATTCAGCAGGGTCACACCGGCACGCTTCAGCCTGGTCATCGACTCATGCAGCGCCTCATCAATCTCCTGCGCATGGTTAATATGCGTCACCATAATCACCTGCAGACGGGTATCGCTTAGCATCTGACAGAGCTGATCGGTAATACGCGCTGGTATAACGACCGGTAAGCGGCTGTGAATGCGCAGACGTTTGAGATGCGGGATCTGTTCCAGCGCGGCGATCAGCCAGGCGAGCTCATGATCTTTGGCCATCAGAGGATCGCCGCCGGAAAAAATGATCTCATCCAGCTCGGGATGTTCGGCGATATAGTCCAGTGCAGCCTGCCAGCTACGCTTATTGCCGGGATTATCCTGATAGGGAAAATGACGGCGGAAGCAGTAGCGGCAGTTAACGGCACAACCGCCTTTTACCAGCAATAATGCCCGGTTTCGGTATTTATGCAGCAATCCAGGCACAACGTTGCTTTGTTCATCGAGCGGATCGGTGCTATAACCTGGCGCATCGATGAATTCCTGGCGACGGGTCAGTACCTGAAGCAGCAGTGGGTCGTGCGCATCGCCTTTTTTCATCCGGCGGATGAACGCATGCGGTACCCGTAAGGCGAAAAGACGCCGCGCATCCGCACCTTCAGCCAGCTCGGTGTGCTGATCCAGGGCTAAAATCCGCAGTAATTCATCAGGTTCGGTGACAACATCCGCAAGTTGCTGCAACCAATCTTCTCTGGAAGGTGTTTTTAGGGTTACAATGTGTGCCATTTTTTTGGCTTAGTACCAGTGTCAATTTTCGTAGAGGGCCTTCATGGCGACTTATTCTAGCAACGATTTCCGTCCCGGTCTTAAAATCATGTTCGAAGGCGAGCCGTATGCCATCGAATCCAGTGAGTTCGTTAAACCGGGTAAAGGTCAGGCATTCGCACGCGTTAAAATGCGTCGCCTGCTGACGGGTTCTCGCGTTGAGAAAACTTTTAAATCTACCGACTCCGCCGAAGGCGCAGACGTTGTAGATACCAACCTGAACTACCTGTACAACGACGGTGAGTTCTATCACTTCATGCACCCGGAAAGCTTTGAGCAGTTCCAGGTTGAAGAGAAAACGGTAAACGATGCAGCGAAATGGCTGCAGGATAACGCTGAGTGTATCGTTACGCTGTGGAACGGTCGCCCGATCGCCGTTCAGCCGCCGAACTTTATCGAAGCTGAAGTTATCGAAACCGATCCCGGCCTGAAAGGTGATACTGCGGGTACTGGCGGCAAGCCAGCCAAGCTGTCTACCGGCGCCGTGGTGAAAGTGCCATTGTTCGTGCAAGAGGGCGAAGTGGTCAAAGTTGACACCCGCTCTGGCGAATACGTGTCACGCGTGAAATAAGATTCGCAGGCGCATCTCCGGATGCGCCTTTTTCTTGTCTGAGAGAAAAAAATGATCAAGCTGGCAAAATTAATCGCGTTCGCGTTGCTGGTCTCTTCTGCGTTAAGCGCCTGCAACACATTCCACGGTTTTGGCGAAGACGTCTCCCACTTAGGTGGTGCCATTTCCCGTGCGGCAAAATGACCTAACGGATTGTCTTTTTTAGAGTCCCGCCAGCAGCAACGGCCGTAAATCCGGCTATGCTTAAAGCGCTGTACTTTACATCCATCAAAAAGGACATTGTTATGTTAAAGAAAAGTATTGCCGCAATCTTCTCTGTACTGGTGCTCTCTTCTCTGCTGACGGCGTGTAATACAACACGTGGCGTCGGTGAAGATGTCGAAGCGGGTGGCCAGGCGATTCAGAACAGCACGAAGTAACCTGTTATTCCAACCGGTACGAAATGCTTTTCGTACCGGCTTGCCAGCTTTTGCACTATTTCTGTTTTACCCAGATTAACTCTTCCACCGGGAAACCGTTCTGACGTGCCTGTTCAACCAGTTTCTCTTTGACGCCCGGCTCCAGCTGCGGTGTGCGTGACAGTATCCAGAGATAGTGGCGATTCGGGCCGCACACCATCGCATAGCGATAATCGGGATCCAGTGCGATAACGTTGTAGCCGCCGTAGAAGGGGCCAAAGAAAGAGACCTTCAGGGATGCACGCTGTGGCTCACCAGTGAAATAGGCTTTGCCCACGCTCTCCTGCCAGCGCTGCTTTTTAACGTTGTAGCCACGATTGATCACTTTCAGACCGCCATCATCACGTGGGCTGTAGTTTGCCGTTACCTGTTCAAGGCCGCGCTCAAAAGGGTGATTAAGGCGGGCAATCTCATACCACTGACCAAGGTAGCGCTGGCTGTCGAAGTTATCTATGACCGTGACGTTTTTTGGCGGCGTGGTACTGCAGGCGACTGAGAGAAAAGCACTCAGGCTGGCAACAACTGTTTTCCATGGAGACATAGTGGGATTCCTTTGTGATTTAACCGCTTAAGTATAGAAGCTGAAACGCTGTTATTGGCAGCATAGGCGCGAGATTGTTTGCCACATGCATTGCAGGTAGACTTCCCACCCTAATTTGTATCAGGAGTCATCACCATGAGCGAAACGGCAAGCTGGCAACCAAGCGCATCCATCGCCAATTTGTTAAAACGCGCCGCTATTTTAGCTGAAGTGCGTCGTTTCTTTGCCGATCGCGGCGTGCTGGAAGTGGATACGCCGGCGATGAGTCAGGCAACGATTACCGATATCCATCTGGTGCCATTCCAGACGCGTTTTGTCGGGCCTGGCGCGGCGCAGGGGCGCGATCTCTGGCTGATGACCAGCCCGGAATATCATATGAAGCGCCTGCTGGCGGCAGGCAGTGGCCCGATTTACCAGATGGCGCGCAGCTTCCGCAATGAAGAGGCGGGACGTCACCACAACCCCGAATTCACCATGCTGGAGTGGTATCGTCCGCATTACGACATGTACCGCCTGATGAATGAAGTCGACGATCTGATGCAGCAGGTGCTGGAGTGTGACAGCGCAGAGTCGCTCTCTTATCAGCAGGCGTTTATCCGTCATCTGGAGCTGGACCCGCTGTCTGCGGATAAAGCGCAGTTACGTGAAGCGGCTGAGAAGCTGGGTGAAGGCGAGCTGGCGCGCGCAGAAGAAGATCGCGATACCTTACTGATGCTGCTGTTTATGCTGGGCGTGGAGCCGAAGATTGGTCAGGATAAACCCTGCTTCGTTTATCATTTCCCGGCCAGCCAGGCAGCACTGGCGGAGATCAGTACTGAAGATCACCGTGTGGCTGAGCGCTTCGAGGTCTATTACAAGGGCATTGAGCTGGCGAACGGTTTTCGTGAACTGACCGATAGCCGTGAGCAGCGTCAGCGCTTCGAGCAGGATAACCGTCGCCGTGCGGCGCGTGGCCTGCCTGTACATCCCATTGATACTTATCTGCTGGATGCACTGGCGCATGGTATGCCAGCCTGTTCGGGGGTCGCGCTGGGTGTTGATCGTCTGATCATGCTGGCGTTGAAAGCGGAGTCATTGAGTGACGTGATCGCGTTTCCGGTGGATCGCTGCTAATCGGTTATTCACAAACGGTGACGGAATAGTGGGGAAGGGTTGGCCCGGATGAAGAGCAAAGCGTCCGAGCCAGGATGGCGAGGCCGACCGCCATGGATGGCGGCCTTCTTTTCGATCAGCTGGGCCATCCCTGACCTGGCTCCGGTTTTAGCTAGTTACTATTGTCCGGAAATTCCTGAATGGTCACCGGCAGCGTCAGTTTCTGATCGTTGCGCAGCACCTGCACCTCAATCACTGAACCCGGGCGAATTTCTGCCACCTGATCCATCGTCTCCTGTGCGGAAATGGCCGGCTTGCCGTTTACACTGAGCAGCACATCGTTGGCCTGAATCCCGGCTTTATCTGCGGGCCCGTCTGGTGTGACCACACTGACAATGATGCCCTGAACCCGATCCAGATTGCTGCCCTGTCCATGCAGCGGCGGTAACTCACGCCCGGTAATGCCGATATAGCCGCGGATGACCCGACCATCACGAATCAGCTTATCCATGATTTTTGAGGCTAAGACCGTTGGAATGGCGAAACCAATTCCTTCCGGTGTTTCACCATCATTGCTCTTATCAAAGGTCAGGGTATTAATACCCATCAGCTCGCCGAGCGAGTTAATCAGCGCACCGCCGGAGTTACCCTGGTTGATTGAGGCATCGGTCTGCAGGAAGTTCTGTCGGCCTGACGAACTCAGACCTACGCGGCCCGTGGCGCTGATAATGCCCTGCGTCACCGTCTGACCGAGGTTGTAAGGATTGCCGATCGCCATCACCACATCACCAATGTGCGGCTGACGGTTTGGATTAATCGGGATAACCGGCAGGCCGGAGGCCGTAATCTTGAGAACCGCCAGGTCGGTCATTCCATCGGAACCCACCAGCGTCGCTTCAAAGAAGCGGCCATCCTGCAGCGCCACGATGATCTGATCAGCATTGTTGATAACATGCTTGTTGGTAAGGATGTAGCCTTTAACATTCATGATCACCCCTGAACCCAGGGTAGTGATCCCACGATTGTTGTTGGTGTGGGCGCTGCGATTGTAAACGTTCACGACAGCAGGCACGGCGCGTCGCACCCCTTGATTGAAGCTAAAGGGCGTTTCGTCGGTAATATTTTCGTGGTTATAAAGGGCGTCGCTGCCCATACGCAGTGCAGGCAGTGCTGCGAGCAAAATACCCGCCACAATCAGGCCCAGCACCACGGCACGCAAGAGTTTAAGAAACATGGTGTTAAATCACGCCAGGGGAGATCGCAGGGGAGAATAGCATGAGAGCGGCGGACACACACGTGCTTGTGTCCGCCGTAATGCGAGGTTTATCTCAACAACAGATAGATACTTTCATCGCCACGCACTACATTCAGAGCCAGCACCGGCGGTTTACCCTCCAGTATTTTACGCATTTCAGCAATGGTCTGAACCCGGTTGCGGTTAACACCGATAATCACATCATCTTTCTGCAGACCCACCTGCTCAGCGGGTGTGCCTTTCTCGATGGTATCGACCTTCACGCCTTTATCCCCGGTTTTCGTCTGTCCATCACTCAGGGTTGCGCCCTGAAGCGCAGGGGACATCAGCTGTGCGCTCGCGGTAGTCTGGGCGCTCTGCTCCAGCGTGACGGTAACCGTTAACGGTTTCCCTTCACGCAGCAGGCCGAGTTTGACCTGTTCGCCTGGCGGTGTGGTGCCGACTTTTACGCGCAACTCAGCGAAGCTGGTAATCGGCTTATCGTTGATGGACGTAATAATATCGCCTGACTTCACGCCCGCTTTCTGTGCGGCAGACTGCGGTAAGACTTCAGAAACAAAGGCACCGCGCTGCGCATCGACATTAAAGGCCTTAGCCATATCGGCCGTCATTTCAGTGCCTTTAATACCCAGCTGACCACGCTTCACTTCACCGAACTTGATCAGCTGCTGCGCGAGGTTCATCGCCATATCACTGGGAATGGCGAAGCCGATACCGATGTTTCCGCCGCTGGAGGCGAGAATAGCGGTATTGATACCGATCAGCTCGCCGTTAAGATTGACCAGCGCACCGCCTGAGTTACCGCGGTTAATCGCAGCATCGGTCTGAATAAAGTTTTCCAGCCCTTCCAGGTTCAGGCCGCTACGGCCCAGCGCAGAGATAATGCCGGACGTGGCGGTCTGTCCCAGACCAAACGGGTTACCGATCGCCACCGCGAAGTCGCCCACTTTCAGCTGATCAGAATCCGCAACTTTCACCTGCGTAAGGTTTTTCGCGCCCTGAATCTGAATCAGCGCGATATCGGTCTGCTCATCATGGCCGATCAGTTTGGCGTCATATTCGCTGCCGTCGCCAAGCTGTACGCTGATCTTATCAGCACCGTTAACCACATGATTGTTGGTCAGTACGTAACCTTTGGCGGCATCAATAATGACGCCAGATCCCAGACCTTCAAACGGTTGAGGCTGGCTATTCCCGCCAGGCATCTGGCCGAAAAAGCGCTTAAGCGGTTCAGGAATATCCTGAGCCTGTGCACCTGAATCGGTGCCTTCCACGTGAACACTGACCACGGCGGGTAACACTTTCTCCAGCATCGGCGCCAGACTCGGCAGCGGCTGGCCCGCAATTTGTGCTGGCAGCGTTGCCATCGCGTCTGGCGCGGCGGCAAGACTCATCCCAATACTCAGGGCTAATGCGCTAAACAGGCGTGCTTGTTTTTTCATTGCTACAACGCTCTCGCTGCAAAAGGTGGGAGGAATTAATCAATGTGACAGTCGTTTGCGGTCAGGGTTCGCAAATTCAGTGGGCGCAGACAGGCTGCGCCCCAAAAAGATTAGTCGCGGGCAGGGCGCTCGCCACGCAGTAAACCCGATGCGCCTTCAGAGTAGTCGCGCGGCATCTGCACCGGGACCTGATCGTTATCCGCTTCAGCTTCAGTCAGCTGATACGCAAACGGATTTTTCTGCCCAGGCAGATTTGGCAGCAGGTCATTGGAGCCTTTTGCCATGTGCTGATAGAGCTGACGATAATCACGCGCCATGTTGTCCAGCAGCTCCGCGCTCTGCGCGAAGTGGTTGGTCAGTTCTTCGCGATAATCAGCCAGCTCCGCTTTCGATTTTTCCAGCTCATACTGCATGCTGCGCTGCTCACGCAGCTTTTTGTTGCCAAAACGCATGGCGACTGCGCCGACAATAATACCTACCACTAAACCAATTAGCCCGTATTCCCAGGTCATAATGACTCCCGTGTTATTTCCATTGTTCCGTAGGGCATTGCACCATTTCAATAATAGTCACTATACCCGTTAATCTTATGGATGTGGAACTCTGGAGCAGCATGGCTTAGTGTAGAACGGCCTTTTTTTCAGCAACCGTGGTATGAATCAGACACCATTCAGGGACTTTGAAACAACAATGCAAACCTCAACTCCGCTTGCACGCTATGAGCAGGCGCTGTCGCAGGGCGAATTCAGGCCCGATGACGTACAACGCGAAGCAATTACCCGTTTAGACGCGCTGCAGCAGGCGCTGGTTGCCCGGCAACAATCTGCCGCGCCAGCCGCATCTGGCCTGCTGGGTCGCCTGTCAAAATTGATCGGCAAAGAAAAAAACGAGACGCCGCAACCGGTACGTGGACTCTATATGTGGGGCGGTGTCGGGCGCGGTAAGACCTGGGTCATGGATCTCTTTTTTCAGTCTATTCCTGGCGACCGAAAACTGCGCCTGCACTTTCACCGCTTTATGTTGCGGGTGCATGAAGAGCTGACGCAGCTCCAGGGTCAGAGCGATCCCTTGCTGATTATCGCGGACAAATTTAAAGCCGAAACGGACATCCTCTGTTTTGATGAGTTTTTTGTCTCTGATATCACAGATGCGATGCTGCTGGGCACGCTGATGGAAGCGCTGTTTGAACGCGGTATCGCACTGGTGGCCACCTCGAACATTCCGCCCGACGATCTCTATCGCAATGGTCTGCAGCGTGCACGCTTCCTGCCAGCCATTGAGCAGATAAAACGCCACTGTGATGTGATGAACGTGGATGCCGGTATCGACTATCGGTTGCGCACGCTGACCTCCGCACACTTGTGGAACTATCCGCTGAACCCGGAAACGCACGCTGAAATGACGCGGATGTTTAAAGCGCTGTCGGGCAGCCAGCCAGAAGCGGCGCCGGTGCTGGAGATTAATCACCGCCAGATGCCGACACTGGGTGTCAGCGAAGGCGTGCTGGCGATTAACTTCAAGACCCTGTGCGGTGAAGGGCGTAGTCAGCATGACTATATTGCGCTGTCGCGCCGTTTTCACAGCGTGCTGCTGTATGACGTGCCGGTAATGATCTATAAAACCGAAGATCAGGCGCGCCGTTTCCTGGCGCTGGTCGATGAGTTCTATGAACGTCATGTGAAGCTGGTAGTCGCGGCGGAGACGTCACTGACCGAGATTTATCAGGGCACGCGGCTGAAATTCGAATATCAGCGCTGTTTATCCCGGCTTCAGGAGATGCAGAGCGAAGAGTATCTGCGTTTGCCGCACCTGCCGTGAGAATAAACAGGATAAATACCGAAATAGGGTTCGATTTTTGTAACCGACTTCTCTATAATCTTGCGACCCCACGTTACAGCAAAGGATTTTTTTCCCAAATCCTCTGTGTTCCAGTAACTCTATCCGAAGGGGTGGCTTGCTGGTCAAAATGGTCGTGTGAGCCTCATTCGTTTACTTAAGCGTTTGGGATTTCACCAACGTGTAACTTAATTTGGGTAAGCTTTTCGATGAAAACTTTTACAGCTAAACCAGAAACCGTCCAACGTGACTGGTTTGTAGTTGACGCAACGGGCAAAACTTTGGGTCGCCTGGCGACTGAACTGGCGCGCCGTCTGCGTGGTAAGCATAAAGCGGAATACACTCCGCACGTTGATACTGGTGATTACATCATCGTTCTGAACGCAGAAAAAGTTGCTGTAACCGGCAACAAGCGTACTGACAAGATCTACTATCACCACACTGGTCACATCGGTGGTATCAAACAGGCGACCTTTGAAGAGATGATTGCTCGCCGTCCTGAGCGTGTGATTGAGATCGCGGTTAAAGGCATGCTGCCGAAGGGCCCGCTGGGTCGTGCTATGTATCGTAAACTGAAAGTTTACGCAGGCAACGAGCACACCCATGCGGCACAGCAACCGCAAGTTCTTGACATTTAATCGGGATTAAAGGCAATGGCTGAAACTCAAAACTACGGCACTGGTCGCCGCAAAAGCTCTACCGCTCGCGTATTCATTAAGCCGGGTAGCGGTAACATCGTAATTAACCAACGTTCTCTGGAACAGTACTTCGGTCGCGAAACTGCCCGCATGGTAGTTCGTCAGCCGCTTGAGCTGCTGGACCTGGTTGGTAAATTCGATCTGTATGTCACTGTTAAAGGTGGCGGTATTTCTGGTCAGGCTGGTGCGATCCGTCACGGTATCACCCGCGCTCTGATGGAATACGACGAATCACTGCGTGGCGAACTGCGTAAAGCAGGCTTCGTTACTCGTGATGCGCGTCAGGTTGAACGTAAGAAAGTCGGCCTGCGTAAAGCACGTCGTCGTCCTCAGTTCTCCAAGCGTTAATTGTTTGCAGCTCCGGCTGCGACAATTGGCTCAAAAAACCCGCTTCGGCGGGTTTTTTATTTGCTGCCGTCCCCTCAACTCCCGGCGAAAACCGTAACGTCGCGCTCAATTTACCTGCAAACATTCATTCCACGCCCACAAGTAGCCTAAAATCTGGTAAACTCTGTGTCACTTTGCGCCCGCAGGCCGGTGCGTTATGCGCCTTCCCACTGTCGGGGCGTCAGTATCTACGGCGCGGCTAACCAGGTTGCGTGCGAGTTCGATAAGCAAGTGAGTCGCCGTGTGGTTGGCTATTTGCAGTATCTTTTTGTGAACAAACTTGGAGGTTTTCATGGCTGTCGCTGCCAACAAACGTTCGGTAATGACGCTGTTTTCTGGTCCTACTGACATTTTCAGCCATCAGGTACGTATCGTCCTGGCGGAGAAGGGTGTCAGCGTAGAGATCGAGCAGGTCGAAATGGATAACCTGCCGCAGGATCTGATTGACCTCAATCCGTATCGCACGGTACCGACGCTGGTAGATCGTGAGCTGACGCTGTATGAATCACGCATCATCATGGAATACTTAGATGAGCGCTTCCCGCATCCGCCACTGATGCCGGTTTATCCGGTTGCCCGTGGTGATAGCCGCCTGATGATGCATCGCATCGAGCAGGACTGGTATAGCCTGATGCGGAAAGTCGAGAACAGCACGGGTCAGGAAGCTGAAGCAGCACGCAAGCAACTGCGTGAAGAGCTGCTGGCTATCGCACCCCTGTTTGGTCGTACCCCTTACTTCATGAGCGAAGAGTTCAGTCTGGTCGATTGCTACCTGGCACCGCTGTTATGGCGTTTGCCGTCAATGGGCATCGATTTGATTGGCTCAGGTTCAAAAGAGCTGAAAGGCTACATGAACCGCGTATTTGAGCGTGACTCTTTCCTTGCTTCATTAACTGAAGCTGAACGTGAAATGCGCCTGCAAGCCCGGGCTTAACGTATGGAAATGTCGCAACTTACTGCACGTCGTCCCTACCTGCTTCGCGCCTTCTATGACTGGTTGCTCGACAATCAGCTGACGCCGCACCTCGTGGTCGATATTAATCTGCCCGGTGTGCAGGTGCCGCTGGAGTATGCGCGTGATGGTCAGATTGTCCTGAACATCGCGCCACGCGCGGTGGGTAACCTTGATTTGGCGAATGATCAGGTGTCGTTCAATGCGCGCTTTGGTGGTGTTCCTCGCCAGGTTAATGTGCCGATGGCGGCGATTCTGGCAATCTACGCGCGTGAAAACGGTGCCGGGACGATGTTTGAGCCTGAACCTGCTTACGAGCTGGGTACGCAGGAGACGTCAGAGGGTCAGGAAGAGACCATGATGTCCGTGATTGATGGCGATCGTCCTGACGATGCCCGCGATGACGAGACACCGCCTGACGACGATCCACCGCCTCGTGGCGGACGCCCTTCACTCCGTGTAGTGAAATAGCCGTGAATACCCGTCCATCCGACGGGTATTTTTTTGCCTGTTATTCATAAAAAAGAGATAAAAAAAATCCGGCTGCCTGCGCAAGCCGGGTTTCTTTCAGCACACCTTTGCTATCAGTAGACGTCGCGCAGGTAGCGTTTCTCTTTCTTCAACTGATCCACGTAGTCCGCAGCGCGCTCGGTGGAGAGCCCACCAAACTGGCGAACCACTTCATACAGCGCGTTATCCACATCCTTCGCCATGCGCGATGCATCGCCGCAGACGTAGAAGTAAGCCCCTTCCTGCAGCCAGGCATAGAGTTCCGCACCCTGCTCAAGCATCCGGCTCTGCACGTAGATCTTCTTCTCCTGATCGCGTGAGAACGCCAGATCCAGGCGGGTCAGCAAGCCATTATCCCGCCAGGCAAGTAATTCATCCTGATAGATAAAGTCATGTTCCTGATGCTGATCGCCGAAGAACAGCCAGTTTTTTCCCTGCGCGCCGGTTGCCTGACGCTCCTGCAGGAAGGCCCGGAATGGGGCGATGCCGGTACCGGGTCCCACCATGATCAGCGGTGCGTTGTTGTTAGCCGGCACGCGGAACGATTTATTGGGTGAAATAAAGATAGCGGGCTTCTCGCCACGACGCACACGCTCGGCCAGATAGGTGGAGCAGACGCCACCGCGATTACGGCCGCCGCTGTGATAACGCACTGAGGCAACAGTCAGATGCACCTGGTTAGGATGGGCTTTAGAACTGGACGAAATGGAGTAAGCACGATGCTGCAACGGACGCAGCAGAGCGACGAATTCAGGCACCGCCAGCGAGCGCGTCAGTTCAAGCTGCAGCAGGTCGAGCGTATCTTTGCCCCACAGCCACACGCCCAGCGCATCTTTATCATCATGCTGTAACACATGACGCAGTTCCTGGTTGGTGGTGTTCTGTCCGACCCATTCGATCAACTTGCGCGACGGCTCCGAAATCTCAAACTGGTAGGTCAGCAGGTCGCCGAGGCTGCGGTCGAAGCCGGGCACCGGTGTCTGGTAATCAGCATTAAGCTGAGTCAGGAGCAGGCTGACCAGCGACGGTTCATTGACCGGAATCACGCCCAGCGCATCGCCCGCTTCATACTTCAGACCGCTGTCCGACAGGTCGAATTCGAAATGACGGATATCTTTTGCTGACTGCTCGCCTGACAAACGCTTGTTGGTGATCAGTGCGGCGGCATACGGATTCGATTTATTGCTGCCAGGAATCACAGGCGCTTCAGGTGCACTCTCCAGCACGGTGCCGCTGCTGCCCGCGCTGGCAGCAAACTGTGGCATTGAGCTGTTCAGCCATTCGCTGGAAGGCTCTTCATAATCAATATCACAATCGATACGATCAACCACGCGTTTCGCGCCCAGCTGCTCAAGGCGCATATCAATGAACTTGCCCGCCTGACAGAAGCCGTCGTAACCGGTATCGCCAATCGCCAGCACGGCAAAATGCATCTGCTCCAGACGCGGTGCGGTACTGGCAGAAATCGCATCCCAGAATAGCTGTGCGTTGTCCGGCATTTCCCCTTCGCCATAGGTCGAGGTAACAATCAGCACATGGCGCATGGTGGCGAACACATCAAGATCGACATCGCCCAGCGCCTGAACCACCGGAACCAGCCCTTTCGCGCGGGCAGATTTTGCTGCGGTCTGCGCCAGCGCTTCGGCATTGCCGGTCTGCGAGCCATACAGAATGTGCAGTTGCGTGGTCGCGGCTGCACCCGTACCTGCGGCAGGTTGCTGTTTGTCTTCTAACACCAGCAAACGGGAGTGAAGCCCCGCAAGAAAGCCAGCCAGCCAGTACTTCTGATCGCCATTAAAAGGTGCATCTTCTGGAATATAAGGAATTTTCATGGGTACGCTTACTCAATCCCGTTCTCGCCCGATATCAGTGGCGTTGTCCGGTGTGACAGCCGTTCCGCTTTCCCGTGCCGCAGATTTTGCAGCAGGGGAGAGCGGTTTTGCATCTGTCCGGTACAACGATTAATCCGGGCAATGATCAATTAATAATATTCAGTTCAGCCTGATCAGTATCACTGTCAGGAGAGTTTACCCACCGCAGCGGCGATTTCCGGCAATGCCGCACGTGCAAACAGCTCTTCAAAGTCAGGCAGATGACCCAGCACTTCCCGGTTACAGGCATCCTGATACATGATCCAGCCGTAGGTTGCCAGGCTGTCCATGGAGCGGATATTACGTTGCGTCAGCGCCGCTTTGTAATCTGACATGCGTTTGGTCCCAATCAGACTCGCCAGTTCGTCATCGCTGTAACTCTCGATGGCGGAACGGGCATGACGCTGCAGCTTACTGACCAGCGAAAAGTCTTCCGTCATCAGCAGATTACGCACCGCTTTTTCTACCGCCGGATCTTCAACTGACGTGCCTTTCGGCAATTTTGCCAGTGCCAGTTGCTGCGCAAAGCTCAGCACGGTGTAGTTGTTCAGCAGGACAAACATCTCCTGCGTATCGGTCGCGCCATAGGCTGGTACGGCACCGTTGGCGATGGTTTTACCCTGACGCCACGCGGCTTTAAACTTGGCAACCTGATGGCCTGACAGCGCCGTTGATAGCTCTTCGAGCAGATCTTTACGGCTCTTGGCTTTCAGGATCTCACCGCCATCCTGATAGAGCAGCAGCGAACGTGGCATCACATAAACGAAGTGATGACACTCTGTTTCCCAGTTTTCCAGCAGCCAGGCAGCACGTGGCGATTTCGTCGCCTCAATGTGCCAGTTGAGCATGGTCAGTACCGCCTGCTTGTGCACCTGCGCCATCTCATCCTGGTCGGCAATCGAGCCAAACCGCACAGAGTCCCCGGCAGCGTGGCTTGCCAGCGAACCATAGGGATCGTACTGGTAGGCAAAGCCGCCACTCATGCCGTTGCCAAATCCTTTACCAAAGGTGCCCAGGTTTAGAATGGCGCCGTTGGTCATATATTCACAGCAGAAGTCACCCACGCCTTCAACGACGGCCGTTGCACCTGAGTTACGCACCGCGAAGCGGTCACCGGCCTGGCCCTGTACGAACAGACGTCCGCCAGTTGCACCGAACAGCGCAAAGTTACCAATCAGCACGTTGCCATCGGCATCCTGCGCGCCGCCACCCGGCGACATCACAATCAGTTCGCCGCCACACTGTCCTTTGCCGACACCGTCATTACAGGTGCCATAGTGTGCCAGCTGCATGCCATCGTTGCAGAATGCGCCAAATGACTGGCCGGCAGAGCCGGTTGTGGAAATTTTTACGCTCTCAGGCGCCAGATAGCGGCGACCGCGATCGTCAGTCATGACAGCAGGCATCAGGTTTAACTGCTCCGCGCTCAACTGATGGTTCAGCATGCGTTCGATATCGATAGCCAGCTGACCACCGACACTTTTGTTGCGGTTATTCAGCACGATGCCATCGCCCAGTGCGACGTCAGGATTTCCCTGCTCCACCAGCGACAGTTTCAGCTGCTCAATCCAGCCATCATCCAGTTCAAAATCTTTTTCCAGATAAACCGGCTTGTCGATTTTCAGTTCAGGCACCACGGTGAGCATGGCGCGTAAGTCGAGTTTGCCCACTTCCAGCGGGTGATCCATCAGGTGCAGCAGGTCAGAGCGACCGCGCGCTTCACGCAAAGAACGCAGACCCATACGTGCCAGGATCTCACGCACTTCATGCGCCACGTTGAGGAAGTACTGCGCCAGCTGACGTGGATCGCCATCAAAGGCTTCGGCATTGGTGGTTAAGCCAGCCGGGCACTTCACATTACAGTTCTTCGCCATCACGCATTTCAGCATCATCAGCGCGGTAGTGCCGAACTCGAAACTGTCGCCGCCCAGCAGGGCAGATTTCACGACATCGCTGCCGGTCTGTTGCGCGCCAGAGCAGCGCAGCAGGACTTTATCGCGCAGACCATTGGCGCACAGCGCCTGGTGGACTTCAGCGATGCCGATTTCGGCTACACGTCCAGTGTATTTCAGACTGGTGACAGACGCTGCGCCGGTACCGCCGGTGTTACCCGCCACGTTAATCACATCTGCACCGGCTTTGGCTACGCCAACCGCGATGGTGCCGATGCCTTCAGACGAGACCAGTTTGACGATAACGCGCACCCGCGCGGCTTTACAGTCGTGGATTAACTGCGCCAGATCTTCGATGGAGTAGGTGTCATGGTGTGGCGGTGGAGAAACCAGCTCAACGCCAGGCGTGCCGCCACGCGCAGCCGCAATCTCTACCGTGACTTTGGCTGCCGGTAACTGTCCGCCTTCGCCAGGCTTCGCACCCTGACCAATTTTGATCTCCAGCTCTTCCAGCATTGGATCTGCCAGATAGGCAGCCCAGACGCCGAAACGACCGGAAGCCAGCTGTTTGATACGGGAGGCACGAATAGTGCCATGGCGGGAGTAGTGCTCACCGCCTTCACCGCAGTTACTCATGCCGCCGACCATATTTGTGCCGTGTGCAACCGCTTCATGAGCAGGCGCGACCAGCGCACCGTGGCTCATCGCCCCGGAGGCAAAGGTACGGGTAATTTCACAGGCTGGCTGTACGTCGCTCAGCGGCAGTGAGGGCAGGGTGGTGAAGATACGTGACAGATAATCAGCCGCTTTACCGTACGCGGTCACTTTCAGACCCCCTTCAACCACTTCGCTGCTCTCAATATCGTCGCCGAAGCGGAATTTCAGGGCGCGTGACAGGTTCTGCAGGCGCTCACTCTCAGGCTTCAGCCCTTCAATGGCATCGGTCAGACGCAGCATGAAGTGATTCAGGCTGCCATCCACCGCTTCACACACCATGCCGCGAATCGCAAAGCCGTTGTTGGTCAGTGAGTAGCGTCCCAGTTTGCGACGGAACTCCGCTTCGCTGTCGATGTGTGTCAAATCAGCCGGGAAGGTCAGGATGTCGCGCAGGGCCGCCGGACGACGTTTACGCTCTTCGTACATCAGGCTTGAGAACTGACGATAATCGGCAGTAATGGCAAAATTGTTGATGACGTCATCCGGGATGCGCTCGAAGCTGCTGTCTTTGAACGTTTCGGGCTTGATGCCAAAAGCGTTATCCAGTTTTGCCAGCGTCATCAGGCGGATAAAGTTGTCCTCTTCGCGCGCTTTGTCGGCAAAGCGAATCGGCTCTTCAGTCATGTCGATGAAAGTACGTACGGCGATGGTGCCGTAAGAGTGCCCCGCGCCTTCTGCACGCTCTTTAAACAGGCCCAGCAATGGCACTTCAGATTCACCCTGAATCTTCAGTGCGCTCTGGTGCCAGTCTACTGCCATCGCCGCGATTGCTGCGAAGCCTGCGCCGCCCACCGGTGTTCTGATATTCGGGAAATACTTTTTCAACACCGGATCATCGGTGTTGAGGAAGTTTGGCTCAAAGAACTCGCCGCTGCTGTAGCTCTCAACGGTACAGAGGCCCACTTTGCCCATGGTTTTCATCAGCGCTTTTTCAGCCGCTTTGGCATAGCGTTTAAAGGCTTTGTTGCCTTCTTCACCTTCACCAAATTTCTCCTCTGCGCGCATCTGTACGCCCAGTGGGTAGATAGCGGAAGCGCCGAAACCAAGTGTGGCGGCAATGTGGTGCGAAGAGATGCTCTGGCCGCTCTCCACCACCAGAGAAACATCCAGACGCAGGCCTTCCTGCACCAGACGCTGGTTAATGGCGGATACCACCAGCAACATCGGGATTGCAGCGTGTTTCGACGAGATGTGGCGATCGGTCAGTACGGCAATGCCACCCTGAGAGCGGGCAAAATCCACTACCTGTTGCGCCAGGTCATCAATCGCTTTTTCCAGCGCATTCGCGTTAGCCGTGGTGCTCAGCAAATCTTTACCGATCACGGGCTCATAGAGCATTTCAAAGCGGGCATAAGGCGCGATTTTCTGCTCACGTAAACGTAGCATATCAAGGTGGCTGAGGATGGGGCTCGGCACCACAATCTGACGGCCTTTACTGCGGCCCAGATGCGGTTTTGCGCCCAGCGCGACGCGCAGCGTCATACCGTCCACTTCGCGGATAGAGTCCAGCGGTGGGTTGGTCACCTGAGCAAAGCGCTGAGAGAAGTAGTGCGCCATGCCGCCTTCATGATCGGATAAGCCATTGATGGCGTTGCCGTAACCCATCGCAGAGATCTTCTCTGCGCCAGTGTTCAGCATCGGGTCCATCATGAACTTGAAGCTTTCCTGGTTGTAGTAGTAGGCAACAAAGCGCTGATAGGTTTTCAGGTCGCCACGATAACGCAACGGTGAACCCTGCTGTTCTGCCGGGATCTCAGGCAGATCGTCAAGACCGACGCGCGCTTCGTGAAGCAACGCAGAATAATCTTTCTCTGCAGCCAGTTTTTCCAGCGCCTGCAGCGTGGTGTAGCTGCGTTTTTCACGATGATCGAAATAGAGCATGCCGCCCGCTTCGATTCGGCCACGACGCAACACGCTTTCAGGTGGAAACGCGATCTGCCCGGCTTCTGACATTGCACCGATATACTCAGCCGTTTCGACTGAACGCAGTGGACGCAGGCCAAGACGGTCCAGACGAGCACCAATGACTTCGCCATTGCCAAAGATTAATGCTGCAGGGCCGTCGTTCTTCTCTTCATACAGCGAGAAATACTCCAGCATGTCGCGCACTTCTGTCGGCAGTGAACTGTCGTTTTCCCAGGCGGGCGGCATCATCGAGACAACGGCCGTGATCAGATCGAGGTTATCTTCCATCAGACGGCTGTGGATGCTCTGATCCAGACGCGAACTGTCAGACTGGCCTTTTGGCCGGACGATTTTCTTGCCACGCGCCAGCGCCAGCGCCGACTCGGCGATGCGGTTTTTGCGGTCAGTGTTCAGTTCACCGTTATGCGCCATCAGGCGGAACGGTTGTGCCATGGTGGTATGCGGATCGGTGTTAGTGGAGAAGCGGGTATGGAAGAACAGCCCGCGTACCTGATGGTCCGGATCGGTCAGATCTTTGAAGTAAGGGATCACTTCATTGGAATTCAGACGGGCTTTAAACACCTGGGTGCGTGATGACAGCGACAGCGGATAAAGACCGCCAAATTCGCTTTCGGTAAACGCACGGGCTTCAATGGTCAGCAGGGCGCGGTAGATACGTTTTTCGAAGTCGTTCTGGTCGACCACGTCCTCTGGCGCAGTGAAAATCCACTGCAAAATCGGTAGCTGAAACTGCACGGCGGCCGGGCGCGTCACGCTACTGTCGAGCGGCATGTCGCGTTTCATGATCACCGGCAGGCCAAAGCTGCTGAGTGCCTCATCCACCAGACGTTCGGCATTCGCGCGCAGCCCGGCATCTTTTGGCACGAAGAAGTTGCCGACACCAAAGCGACCCGCTTCCAGCGGCTGGCCGGTAATTTTGCGGAAGAAGTGCAGCGACAGATCAACGTTGACCCCCGCACCATCGCCGACGCCTTCCGCGGACATACCGCCGCGGTGAGGCACGGTACACAGAGCGCTGTGTGCCATCTGCAGAATCTCGTGGGTCTGCTCGCCGTCCTTACGCGTAATGAAACCTACACCACAGCTGTCACTGCCTGCTGTCGGATCATACAAGCCATAGGATTGAGGTTTTTTAGTGGACATTGAGGGTCTCCTTAAACTGCTTTGACATTACCTGCACTGATTCAGGGTCTGGGCGCACTGGGGCGCTATCATTTTCATCGCCATGCTCTGTCGAGCGCGCGTCATAGCCCTGAGCATTTCTCTCCAGACATCGGTAAAACGTCCTTAATTGAGCTGCTCTCTGATTTCCGGTCTCTTAAAGGAGATGACTTAAACCACGCGGGAGTCTTCTTGTTGCATAGATATGCCGAGACAATGGCCCGTCTGGAAAGCTTTCAGCGGATTTCCAACTTATCGGGAAAGCGTAATCAGGTCAAATGGCGTGGTCAGACGGGGTAATCAGGTGTTTAATGTATATAACTTTATGAATTAAATGATTTTTATGGTTTAAAATGTATCACTTTGGCACCCGTCGATCGGCCGATAAATGTGAACTGACTCACTGTAGTGCAGGCATCAGATCTCTGCACCATGCTGGTGACGGGGTGTTAGACAGCATTAAATGCTGTTCAACACCGTTGATGCATAGCATGTATCTGTTTTTCTTATGTCCGACTATTTGAATGAAACAGCCATTGGTTATAAGAAAAATTAATCAGGATGAGCGTGCGTAAAACATCATTAAAGATGAATGGGTATGCATATATGAAAGGTGTGCCTGCGCAGCAGGAGTCTGCCAGGATATTGAAAAAAGGCCGGACAGAGAAATCGGTGATTCGCTGGCGGCCTTACAGATTATTCATTTGGCACAGTCAGTCAAGGGTTTTAACCGCTTTGTCCTTAACGTCGCCGATCGGCCGCGCGGATGCACCATAACAGGGCGTTTTATCCCGCTTCTCCCTGCGACGTGCTGCGACGTCAGCAGGGTAACTGCGCTATTATGAGGCTGTTTCTCATCCAGGGAGTTGTTATGAAACAAATTCGTCTGTTGGCGCAGTACTACGTTGATTTAATGGTCAAGCTGGGTTTGGTGAGGTTTTCGCTGCTGCTGGCGTCTGCGCTGGTGGTGCTGGCGATGATTGTCCAGATGGCGGTCACGATGGTGCTGCGGGGCCATGTTGAGAGTATTGACGTGGTGCGTTCGGTCTTCTTCGGGCTGCTGATTACGCCCTGGGCAGTCTATTTCCTGTCCGTCGTGGTCGATCAGCTTGAAGAGTCACGACAACGACTGGCCAGGCTGGTGGACAAGCTGGAAGAGATGCGCACACGTGATCTGGAACTCAATCAGCAGATGAAAGAGACCATTACGCAGCTGAATCAGGAGATCAGCGACCGTAAAAAGGCGGAGCTGGCTCGTGAGCAGGTGATGGACAAGTTGCGTGAAGAGGTGACGCGTCGTGAGCAGGCACAGATTGAGCTGGAGCAGCAATCTTCCTTCCTGCGCTCATTCCTGGATGCTTCGCCAGACCTGGTTTTCTATCGCAACATCGATAAACAGTTCTCCGGCTGTAACCGTGCAATGGAATTACTCACCGGCAAAAGCGAAAAGCAGCTGATCGGCCTGACCCCGCGTGATATCTACGATGATGAAGCGGCAACGAAGGTGCTTGAAACAGACGAAAAAGTGTTCCGCCACAACGTCTCGCTGACCTATGAACAGTGGCTGCAATATCCCGACGGACGCAAAGCCTGTTTCGAGATCCGTAAAGTGCCTTATTACGACCGTGTGGGTAAGCGCAGCGGGCTAATGGGTTTTGGCCGCGATATAACCGAGCGTAAGCGCTATCAGGACGCGTTAGAGAACGCCAGCCGGGAGAAGACCACCTTTATCTCTACGATCAGCCACGAGCTTCGTACGCCGCTTAATGGCATTGTTGGCCTGAGCCGTATTCTGCTGGATACCGACCTTAATCAGGAACAGCTGAAATACCTGAAAACCATCCACGTCTCTGCCATCACGCTGGGCAACATCTTTAATGATGTCATTGAGGTGGACAAAATCGAACGCCGTAAAGTGCAACTGGATAATCAGCCGCTTGATTTCACCGGCTTCCTGGCCGATTTGGAAAATCTTTCCGGCCTGCTGGCACAGCCAAAAGGGCTGAAATTTGTGCTCGCGCCGCAACTGCCACTACCGCATATGATTTCCACCGACGGGACCCGCTTGCGCCAGATTCTGTGGAACCTGATAGGTAACGCCGTGAAATTTACCCAACAGGGTGAAATTGTCGTGCGGGTCACCTATGAGCAGGACGAGACGCTGCGCTTCGAGGTGCAGGACTCCGGCATGGGGATTCGCCAGGACGAGCAGGACAAGATTTTTGCCATGTACTATCAGGTTAAAGACCAGCATGGCGGCAAACCCGCAACTGGTACCGGTATCGGGCTGGCGGTATCACGCCGACTGGCGCAGGCGATGGGCGGGGATATCCGGGTTCACAGTGCACCAGGACAAGGTTCATGCTTCACCGTTGAAATCAAAGCCCCGCGTATTGCTGAAGAGGTGGAGGACGAAGGTGTGGATGACAGCCTGCCACTGCCTGCACTGCACGTACTGTTAGTCGAAGATATTGAGCTCAACGTGATTGTGGCGCGCTCAGTACTGGAAAAGCTGGGCTGTAGCGTTGAGGTCGCCATGACCGGCAGTGAGGCGCTGGCGATGTTTGACCCGCTGGAGTTTGATCTGGTGCTGCTGGATATTCAATTGCCTGATATGACCGGGCTGGATGTCTCGCGTGCGATTCGCCAGCAGTATCAGGGAACACATCTGCCACCGCTGGTTGCACTTACCGCCAATGTTCTCAAAGACAAAAAAGAGTACTTCGACGCAGGCATGGATGACGTGCTTAGCAAGCCTCTTGCGGTGCCAGCACTGACTGCGATGATTAAAAAGTACTGGGATTATCAGGCAGAAGCGGAAGAAGAAACGCTTGATGTCAGCGACGACAAAAGTCGGATGCTGCTGGATGTTGCCATGCTCGAACAGTATATCGAACTGGTCGGCCCCGGTCTGATAACCCAAAGTCTGACGATGTTTGAAAAAATGATGCCAGACTATCTTGCGGTTCTGGAATCCAATCTGATGGCCCGAGATCAGAAAGGGATTGCTGAAGAAGGCCACAAAATTAAAGGTGCGGCGGGTTCAGTAGGGCTGCAGCGTTTGCAGATGCTGGCGAAACAGATTCAGAGTCCGGAGTTACCGGCATGGTGGGACAATGTTGTTGAATGGATCGATGAGTTGAAACAGGAGTGGCGACATGATGTGCAGGTACTGCGTGACTGGGTATCAGAGCAGGAGAAGTGATATCCCGGAAAAAAATGACCCCAGCCGAGGCCGGGGTGCGCGAATACTGCGCCAACACCAGGGAAATCATTGCGACCGCTATGATATGAATAATTAATGCAGCCGCAGGGTATTGGTTAACACTGTTATCACCTTAGCAAATTCATCTTCTCGTGCGACAAGATTCATTAAAATTTGTGATATTGAGCAGCGTTTAAATACAGAAAACATTAATTTGCCAACACAGTCAAGTAAGGAATCATTTTACACGCTGTATTGATGGTGTTTTGACCATATTTGCTCTTTTTCGTGTAGTTTTAAGGCTGTCGGACAGGGACGCAGAGTCTGCGCTGCAGTAAAGTGAAGCCGCGTTAACATTCACCTCTCCAGTGTGGCTAACGCGCTGATATTGCAAGCACACAGCCTGAAATGATACGAATTATCCAAAACGATTTGGAATGATTAAAAAGAATCTAAAACTTTCTCCTTTTCCCGTCTGCACACCTGAGGCTTTAAAGGAAGCCAACAGTGCCATAATGGCCAGGAGGGAGTCAGTTAAGCGCTGTTTATTTGAGCGTTATAACGAAGATTCTGATTAAGGTTTAAACTGCATCTGATTAAGAAAAAAATAATAGTTAAATATAGCGAATGATTCAATCCGGCGCTTATTACTCTTTATTAACTGTTTATCTGGAAAGCGCCTAAGCAAGGGTAAGCAATGGAACCGATTCCTTTTTTACGGAAGTCCTTGAACTATTTCGAACTGTTGCAGCATTTTGATGCAAAATGATTGAATAAAGTCTGGAAACTGTCGTCCCGTTTTCAGCGATAATCGTAAAAAGCCTGTGTTAGCGGCAGTGATTACATGAGTGATTGATTAACGTCTGGAACAAGTGTGGGAAGATTGCATGAACAAGCATAAAGGAAGCGTCGGACAGCGTATCAGACGGATTGTCGGTCGAATCGTATTGGTATGGCTGGGCGCATGGCTGGCAGGTATTTTACTCTTTTCATTCCTGCCGGTGCCGTTTTCAGCCGTGATGGCTGAACGACAGATAGGTGCCTGGTTATACGGTGATTTTAGTTATGTCGCCCATTCAGACTGGGTCGGCCATGACGAAATGTCGCCCTGGATGGGACTGGCGGTTATCGCCTCAGAAGATCAAAAGTTTCCTGAGCATTGGGGCTTCGATGTTGCGGCAATTGAATCTGTACTGGATAACAGCGACAGCCGGATGCGCGGAGCGTCCACGCTGTCACAACAGACGGCGAAAAATCTGTTTCTCTGGGATGGCCGCAGCTGGATCCGCAAAGGTCTGGAGGCGGGTTTGACAGTCGGGATTGAGACGGTCTGGACTAAGCGACGCATTCTGACCGTCTATCTCAATATCGCGGAGTTCGGGCCGGGTATCTTTGGCGTTGAAGCGGCTTCACAGCACTATTTCCATAAACCTGCCAGCCGGCTTACGGCAGCAGATGCTGCTTTGCTGGCGGCGGTTTTGCCCAATCCGATTCGTTATCGTGCTGCTGCCCCCTCAGGTTATGTCAGAGAACGGCAACAGTGGATACTGCGTCAGATGCGCCAGCTTGGCGGAGAAGGTTTTTTACAGCGTAACAAACTCGACTAGGCCTTAATCTTCGTCGAAACCCGCTTCAAATAGCTCAATGACCGCAGCCAGCGCCGGGACTTCCTCCGGCCCGCTGGCTTCAATTTCGATGTGTCCGCCTTTGGCTGAGTCGAGCATCAGCAGCGCAATCACGCTGCTGGCTTCAGCTTCCGTGCCCGCTTCATTGCGCAGCAACACTTCGGCATCAAAGCTCTGCACCAGCTCAAATAACTTCATTGCCGGACGGGCGTGCATGCCCAGCTTATTTTTAATTTCTACAGTTTGTCTGACGGTCATGATTTGCGCTTTTCCAGCGTACGATGGCGTGACTGTACATTCTTACCACGCGAACGGAAGTAATCCGCCAGCTGTTCAGCGATATAGACTGAGCGGTGTTTGCCACCAGTGCAGCCAATCGCTACGGTAAGATAGCTACGGTTGTTGGTTTCCAGCATCGGCAACCAGAGTTCAAGGTAGCTGCGCGTCTGGTAGATAAAGTTATGCACTTCTGTATGGCGATCAAGAAAGGCCGCCACCGGGCGATCGAGGCCAGTCATCGGCCGCAGCTTGGGATCCCAATGGGGATTGGGCAGAAAGCGCACGTCAAACACATAGTCAGCGTCAATAGGGATGCCATGTTTGAAGCCAAAGGATTCAAACACCATGGTCAGCTCACGTTCACGTTTACCCAGCAGGCGGGTACGCAGCATCTCGGCCAGCTCGTGCACTGACATCTCTGAGGTGTCGATGATGAGATCGGCCCGCGAACGCAATGGCTCCAGCAGATCGCTCTCTTCGTCAATCGCGCTCTCCAGCGACAGATTCTTGCTGGAAAGGGGATGCAGACGGCGCGTATCGCTGTACCGACGAATCAGCGTATTACGATCGGCGTCCAGGAACAGCAGCTGAGGTGAAAATGAGTCAGGCAGGTTATTCAGCGCGGTTTCAAAAATTTCCGGAGATTCTGGCATGTTACGCACATCAATGCTGACTGCTGCCGAAATATTACGCTCCGCCAGCGAGTTAGCTAACTCGGGCAGTAGCACGACCGGCAGGTTATCAACACAGTAGAACCCCATATCTTCCAGCGCACGGAGCGCCACTGACTTCCCCGAGCCTGAACGACCGCTAACGATCATCAGCACCATGACCTTTTCTCCCGTTTTAAAACCGGCACCTGGCCGGTAAAGACGTGTTACTGCTCTGTCTGGATTTCCGTAATAATGGCGTAGAGCTCTTCATCACTTTGGGCAGCGCGCAGACGACGGCAGACCGTTTTATCTGCCAGACGTTTCGCCACCAGTGACAGGGTGTGCAGGTGTGTTTTGCACTGGTCGGCCGGGACCAGTAAAGCAAACAACAGATCGACCGGCTGGTTGTCGACGGCATCAAATGCAATCGGTTGTTCGAGGCTGATAAAGACCCCAACCGCGCGCAGCGTATCCTCTTCCAGCTTGCCGTGAGGGATCGCAATCCCATTGCCAATACCGGTACTGCCCATGCGTTCGCGGGTCAGGATCGCTTCGAAAAGCGTCTGGTGCGGCAGGTTGAGCTGCTTAGCGGCCAGTTCGCTGATGATTTCCAGCGCACGTTTTTTGCTCTGGCAGTGTACGCCGCTGCGGGTGCAGTCTGGCGAAAGCACTGTGCTCAATTCCAGTGTAAGATCGTTGTTCATTATCATTTCACTTGCGTGTTCACCAGGCCATTCGCCGCCAGCGCGTCATTACCTCTGAGACAAGCTGCGCTTACTCAGATGACAAAACGGGGCGGATTATCCGCCCCATCCTGTCGGCTCTGCGCGCCAGGCGCGCGTTGCTAGCGTGAAGATTAGTGTTTTTTCAGTTTATCTTTGTGTTTGGTCAGCTGACGGGCCAGCTTGTCGATCAGCCCATCAATTGCCGCATACATATCTTCCGCTTCCGATGTAGCGTGCAGCTCGCCACCATTCACGTGAAGTGTTGCATCAGCCACCTGAGTGACTTTCTCAACTTTCAGGACAATATAGACCTGATTGATATGTTCAAAATAGTGTTCCAGTTTGGCAAATTTCCCGTTGACGAACTCACGCAGAGGCGGTGTGATTTCAACATGTTGCCCGGTCAGGTTCAGCTGCATAGGTCTTCCTTCTCATTTCTTTCAAACCAGTTGTTTACGCTGGTTCGATGGCGGGATGGATAAAGACTCACGATATTTGGCGACGGTACGCCGTGCCACCATAATCCCCTGATCAGATAACATTGAGGTCAGTTTACTGTCGCTCAAGGGTTTGGCTGGATTTTCCGCCGAAATTAATTTTTTCACCAGCGCACGAATCGCGGTTGAGGAGGCTTCGCCTCCACCTTCCGTATTCACATGACTGGAGAAAAAGTACTTTAGTTCAAAAATGCCACGGGGACTGTGCAGATACTTCTGCGTAGTCACGCGAGAAATGGTCGATTCATGCATCTCAACAGCCTGGGCGATATCTGCCAGCACCATCGGACGCATAAATTCTTCACCCTGCTCGAAAAACGCCTGCTGTTGCTCAACAATGCAGCGCGTTACTTTCAGCAGCGTATCATTGCGGCTTTCCAGACTCTTAATCAGCCAGCGGGCTTCCTGCAGATTACTGCGGATAAACTGACTGTCGCTGTCGTTGCGCGCTGAACTGCCCATTGCCGCATAGTGCTGATTGATCTTGAGGCGTGGCAAGCTGTCGGCATTGAGTTCAACCGTCCAGCGACTGCCAACTTTACGCACCAGGACATCGGGAATGACATATTCTGGCTCGCTGGTATTGATCGACTGACCCGGACGCGGGTCCAGCGACTGAATCAGCACCATCGCTTCTTTCAGTACATCCTCTTTGAGGCGCGTCACTCGCATCAGGCTACGGAAATCGTGATTGGCCAGCAGGTCGAGATGCTCGCTGACGATCAGGCGTGCTTCTGCCAGCATCGGTGTGTCGGGCGCATATTGCGACAGCTGCACCAGCAGACAGTCACGCAGGTCGCGCGCACCAACACCCATTGGGTCAAAACGCTGGATGCGTTTCAGCACCGCCTCAACTTCATCCACTTCGAGATCATCGTTGCCGATACTGTCCAGGATCTCCTCAAGCGAAACGGTGAGATATCCGGTGTCATCGATAGCATCGACGATAGAGGTGGCAATAGCGCGATCGGTATCACTGAAAGGCGTCAATCCAACCTGCCACATGAGGTAGTCCTGCAGTGACTGTGTCGTTTCACCCTGATAAACCGGTAACTCATCATCCTGATAATCGGTGCCAGTGCCGGAAGGCGTGCCCGCCGTGTAGATCTCATCCCAGGTGGCATCCAGCGGCAGTTCATCGGGCATCTCTTTCTGCTCAAGCGCTTCGCGTGTATCCAGCGCCTCAGACTCCGGCGATTCCCTGGAGTCGATCTCTTCATGCAGATCAGTCTGCTCAAGCAGCGGATTGCTTTCGAGTGCAAGCTGTAACTCCTGCTGGAGTTCAAGCGTAGAGAGTTGCAGCAGACGAATCGCCTGTTGCAACTGTGGAGTCATTGCCAGCTGTTGGCTGAACCTGAGTTGTAGACCTTGCTTCATAGACAGGATGGTAGTTCCCAGGTAAACATCGGTATTAACGACACCTTATCAGAGTCTGAACTCTTCACCCAAATAAACCCGCTTAACCTGCTCATCCGCAAGAATTTCATTGGGTGTGCCATGCGCAATCAGGTGTCCCTGGCTGACAATATAAGCCCGCTCACAGACCGCTAAGGTTTCACGCACGTTATGGTCGGTAATCAGCACGCCAAGGCCGCTGTCACGCAGATGCTCAATGATTTTCTTGATGTCGATAACGGAGATCGGGTCAACACCGGCAAAAGGCTCATCCAGCAGGATAAATTTAGGATTAGCGGCCAGTGCGCGTGCGATCTCAACACGACGTCGCTCACCACCCGACAGCGCCTGACCCATGCTGTCGCGCAGGTGCTCGATGTGAAACTCTTCCATCAGCTCACGGGCGCGATCCTGACGTTGTTCTTCTGTCAGATCGTCACGAATCTGCAGTACCGCCATCAGGTTATCGTAGACGCTGAGGCGACGGAAAATGGAGGCCTCCTGCGGCAGATAGCCAATGCCACGACGCGCACGGGCATGCAACGGCAGGATACTGATATCTTCATCATCAATAATGATACGGCCAGCGTCACGCGGGACAATACCGACCACCATGTAAAAGGTGGTGGTCTTACCGGCGCCGTTCGGACCCAGCAGGCCGACAATCTCGCCGGACTTTACCTGCAGACTGACATCTTCTACCACGCGACGGCCTTTATATGCCTTCGCCAGGTTTTCTGCGATTAATGTGGCCATAGCTATCAGTTACTCTTCTTTCCGCTGTTGGACGAACCTTTATCCTGAAGTTGCGACGGCACCAGGACGGTAGTGACGCGCTTGTTCTGGCCCTGGCTGTAAGCCTGCATTTTCTGCTCTTTTACCAGATAGGTAATACGATCGCCTTTGATGTTGCTGTCCTGCTGCTCAATGAACGCATTGCCGGTCAGTTCAACGAAGTCGTTAGCCAGTTCGTAGTGCAGCTTTGAGGCATGGCCCTGAACCGGCTTGCCGCTGTCCTGCATCTGATAGAACGTAGCGGGGTTGCCGTAGGCATCAACGATGGTTTTCTTGCTGTCGCCACCGGGACGGGTCACCACGACTTTATCCGCCGTGATTTTGATTGAACCCTGCGTCACGATGACATTGCCGGTAAAGGTCGCGACATTGCCCTGCAAATCGAGTGCCTGATTCTGCGAGTCAATGTTGACGGGCTTATCCGAGTCACCGGTCAGGGCAAGCGCCGGAACGCTGGTTGCCAGCAACATGCTGGCCAGTAAAAGCTTCAGGCTATTTTTGTTCATTTTGAATTTCATATGAGGTTTTGACCTTCTCGATTAACTCGGCGTTTTTTGTCCGTAAATTGCCGCGCATTTTCATGCCGGTGGAGTTAAAACTGCGTCCATACAATGTTACCTGATCATCAGAGGTAACATCCTGAGTGACAAGGTTGATCTGTGCGTTATCAGTTTTAATGCGCTCAAGCTGAGAATCCTGCGTCAGCGTATTCAGCTCAACATGGCCATACAGATAAAGCATACGATCTTTGGTGAGCTTTGCTTTATCGGCGCGTAACGTCCAGGTAGGGATTTTATTCTCATCATAAGTGGTCATCACCGGATTTTCGAACCAGCTCAGCTCGTCATCCGAGAAATAGGTCACTTTGTCTGAGACCAGTTTATATGACAGCGCGCCCTGCGGGTTATAAACCACAGTGTGTGAATCAGCACTGGTGTAGGTCGGCGACTGACTGTCGGGCCCGACGGGCGTGCCATTGTCATCCTGGTTAGTAAGATTCCAGCCGATCAAAACCAGTGCAATCAAGGTCAGAATCAGCGTTATCCAACGCCTGCTTTTACTCATACTGATTGCCCTTTGGCATCCTCAAATTTGTTCTGCGCCATTAATATCAGGTCACATACTTCGCGTACCGCGCCGCGTCCACCGGCGATCCGCGTGACGTAGTGGGCTCGTGGCAACAGGATCGGGTGTGCATCCGCCACTGCCACACTTAATCCCACCTTCGCCATAACCGGCCAGTCGATCAGATCGTCACCAATATAGGCGACCTGGTCGTCGGAAAGAGACAGTTTATCCAGAAGTTCACGATAGGCCAAAAGCTTATCCGATTGTCCCTGATAAAGATGACGGATGCCGAGCGTTTTGCAGCGATCTTCCATCAGACGGGCATTACGGCCGGTAATAATAGCCACTTCTACATCAGAGGTCAGCAAACACCGCACACCATAACCGTCCCGCACGTTGAATGCCTTCAGCTCTTCGCCATTATTTCCCATGTAGATCACCCCGTCGGACATCACGCCGTCGACGTCGCAGATCAGCAGACGAATGTTGCTGGCGCGTGCCATAACATCAGCGCTGACCGGGCCATAGCAGGTTTCAATCGGGGGAGTTGCCTGTTGCATTTTCTCTTCCTGTTCAGACTACGCCAGCGCGCAGCATGTCATGCATATGTACCACACCGAGCAGACGGTCGTCATCGGCCACCAGAATCGAGGTAATGTTTTTGGTCTGCATCAGGTTCAGGGCTTCAACCGCCAGCATATTTGGCCGGACGCGGATGCCACCCGGCGTCATCACTTCGCCAATGGTGGCGCGCTGAAAATCGATGCCCATATCAAAAATGCGGCGCAGGTCGCCATCGGTAAAGATGCCTTCAATTTTCATCAGACCGTCGACGATCACCGTCAGTCCCAGGTTTTTGCGCGTAATTTCCAGCAGCGCATCGCGCAGTGAAGCATCCCGCGTGACGTGCGGCAGCTCATCGCCGCTGTGCATGATATCAGCCACATGCAGCAGCAACTTGCGGCCCAGCGCACCGCCAGGATGGGAGAGGGCAAAGTCTTCCGCCGTGAATCCACGCGCTTCCAGCAGCGAAACCGCAAGCGCGTCACCCATCACCAGCGTGGCCGTCGTGCTGGAGGTGGGCGCCAGACCCAGCGGACACGCTTCCTGCGGAACATGAACACAAAGATGCACATCGGCAACCCGTCCCATCGCGCTGTCAGGCCGTCCGGTGATGCAGATCAGCGAAATATGCTGACGTTTTAACACTGGGATCAGCGCAAGAATTTCGCTGGACTCACCGCTGTTAGAGATGGCGATGACCACATCATTTTTGCTCACCATCCCCAGATCGCCATGGCTGGCTTCAGCCGGATGCACAAAAAAGGCGGGCGTGCCGGTACTGGCAAAGGTCGCCGCCATTTTTTTGCCGATATGGCCAGACTTGCCCATGCCCATGACCACCACTTTTCCCTGACAGGCATAAATGAGGGCGCAGGCGCGGGCGAAATCGTCATTGATATATTGATCGAGTTGTTCCAGTCCTTCACGCTCGATGCGCAGGACAGTTTTTCCCGCCTGCTGAAAATCAAATGCTGTTGGTTGCTGATATGACATAGTGAGTCTGTCCTTGTTAACCGTCCATAAATGCCGGCTGCATCCAGAGCAGCGTCACCCAGACGAAGAAACCACAGAGTAAAATTAAGCCTGCCGTGCGACCAACCCGACGGCGACGAAGCAGGCAAAGCAGGGCAAACAGCACGCTGACGCCCAGCATCACCCAATAATCACGGGCAAAAGCGTGATAGTCGATGCTGCCAGGATGAATCAGCGCCGGCAGGCCCAGCACGATGGCAATATTATAAATGTTGGCGCCGATCAGATTGCCGATCGCGATATCATCTTCACCTTTCAGCGCACCCGCAATGACCGTTGCCAGCTCAGGCAGGCTGGTTCCCACGGCGATAAGCGTCAGGCCCATGACCAGTTCACTGACGCCAAAGTAGTCGGCAAAAGCGGTCGCATTATCGATCACCATCCGCGTCGACATCGGCAGTATAATCAGCGCGACGGCCAGCCAGAGAAAGGCCACTGTATTTCCGCTCTCTTCGCGAGGCAGTTCGGCCAGCTGTTCGCGGGTCAGGGTGTCGTTATTGTCCTGTTCCGCTTTCCGTGCAATGCGAATCACCACCATCAGATAAATAGCGGCTATGGCGATCAGGCCAATTCCATCCAGTCGACTAAGCTGATTGTCAAACAGCATGAATCCGCTGAGCAGGGTAACCAGCAACATTAACGGAAGTTCGCGGCGTATCAGATTAGAATGGACGTAAAGCGGGTGCATGAGCGCAGCGGCACCGAGGATCAGTAAAATGTTGGTAATATTCGAGCCGAGCGCGGTACCCACAGCAAGATCCATCTGGCCATGCTGCGCCGCTGAAAAGGAGAGGATCATCTCGGGCAGCGAGGTGCCGATGCTGACAACGGTCATGCCGATAATCAGTGGCGGGATGCCAAAAGATCGACACAATATTGAGGCGCTAAACACCAGACGATCGGCACCATATGCCAGTAAAAGCAAACCGATAATCAGCAGTGCAGAAGCTAAGAACATGAAAAATCCTTGCGTAAAAACCCGGGCCGGCAATGCTTTTCCCGACCGGTTTAAGGTTCTGTTTGGCGAGACAGGCGCTGATTTTGACCGCCTGAACGGCAAAAGTAAATTTAATGACCATTTTCGCCAAATCTTAGCGGTAAGTTTCTGTAAAGCTATCGTGAATCAGGACCGAACAGGCTACCATCGTACCCCATGTTTACGCCCGATCCTTACAAGAGGTAATAATGATCCAGCAGCAAACGAATCTGGTTGAGGTTCGTGGCGTGAGTTTTTCGCGCGGAGATCGCACTATCTTCGACGACATTTCGCTGACCGTGCCGAAAGGGAAAGTCACGGCGATAATGGGGCCATCGGGGATAGGAAAAACCACTCTGCTACGCCTGATTGGGGGGCAACTTCAGCCAACCAGCGGTGAAATCTTTTTCCGTGGCGAAAACATTCCGTCATTGTCACGCGCTAAATTGTACGAAGCGCGCAAGAAAATGAGCATGCTGTTCCAGTCTGGTGCCCTGTTTACTGACTTAACGGTCTATGAAAATGTGGCCTGGCCGCTGCGTGAACATACCCGTCTGCCTGCACCGATTCTGCACAGCACTGTCTTAATGAAGCTGGAAGCGGTAGGCCTGCGCGGTGCTGCCCAGCTGAAACCAGCTGAGCTGTCGGGCGGGATGGCACGCCGTGTGGCACTGGCGCGTGCAATTGCGCTTGAGCCGGAGCTGATCATGTTCGACGAACCTTTTGTCGGACAGGATCCCATTACCATGGGCGTGCTGGTAAAATTAATCGACGAACTTAACCATGCTCTGGGCCTGACCTGTATTGTGGTCTCGCACGACGTACCGGAAGTACTGAGTATTGCGGACTATGCCTATATCGTGGCCGGACAAAAAATTATCGCACACGGCACCACGCCGGAACTGCGAGAGAATAATGACCCGCGCGTGCGCCAGTTTATTGATGGCCATGCGGATGGTCCGGTTCCCTTCCGTTTTCCTGCCGGCGACTATCTCGCTGATTTAACCGGCTCAGGGAGTAACTAAACAGATGGTCTTGAAGGCGCTGGCGTCATTCGGTCGTCAGGGAATTGAAACGTGCGCCAGTTTTGGACGCGCAGGATTAATGCTGTTTCACGCGCTGGTGGGAAAACCCGCGTTCCGCAGACATACGCCGCTACTGATCAAACAACTCTATAGTGTAGGCGTACTGTCGTTACTGATTATTGTGGTTTCAGGTCTGTTTATCGGCATGGTGCTCGGACTGCAGGGCTATCTGGTGCTGAACACCTATGGTGCAGAAACCAGTCTGGGTATGCTGGTGGCGCTCTCCTTGCTGCGTGAACTGGGGCCGGTTGTTACCGCGCTGCTGTTTGCCGGACGGGCAGGATCGGCACTGACGGCTGAAATCGGCCTGATGAAAGCCACTGAACAGCTCTCCAGTATGGAGATGATGGCGGTGGATCCGTTGCGCCGGGTAGTCTCGCCGCGCTTCTGGGCCGGTTTTATCAGCATGCCGCTACTGACCATGATCTTCACTGCGGTCGGTATTGCAGGCGGTGCACTGGTTGGCGTGAGCTGGAAGGGGATCGATCCCGGTTTCTTCTGGTCAGCTATGCAGAACGCGGTCGATTTCCGAACCGATGTCGTTAACTGCATCATCAAAAGCGCCGTCTTTGCCGTAACGGTCACCTGGATTGCTCTTTTTAATGGCTATGACGCGATTCCCACTTCTGAAGGGATCAGTCGCGCGACAACGCGTACCGTAGTACATGCTTCACTGGCGGTGCTCGGGTTGGATTTTGTGCTGACAGCACTGATGTTTGGGAATTGATGCAATGCAAAGCAAAAAAAGCGAAATCTGGGTTGGCATTTTTATGATTATGGCGTTGATCGCCGCATTGTTTCTCTGTCTGCGCGTCGCCGATTTAAAGTCGATGGGTACAGAGCCGACGTGGAAACTCTACGCGACCTTTGACAATATCGGCGGCCTGAAAGCCAGTTCACCGGTCAAAATTGGTGGTGTGGTCATTGGCCGGGTGACAGAAATAGCGCTTGAGCCGAAAACGCTGCTGCCGCGTGTCACCATGGAGATCAGCGATCAGTATGCGAATAAAATTTCAGATACCAGCTCGCTGGCTGTCCGTACTCAGGGCCTGCTGGGTGAGCAGTTCCTGGCGCTGAACTTAGGCTTTGACGATCCTGAGCTCGGCTCGGCGATGCTGAAAGATGGCGATACGCTGCGTGATACGAAGTCAGCCATGGTGCTTGAAGACCTGATCGGCCAGTTCCTTTATAAGAGCGGCGATAACAAACAAAAAACTGACTCCAAAGACGCGCAGGAAGGCGACAGTGCTGCGCCTGCGGCACCGGCTCAACCTTAAAGAAGAGGGTTTACCATGTTTAAACGTTTACTGATGATTGCCATGCTGGTGGTAGCGGTACCGCTGACGGCGACCGCAGCCGATCAGAGCAATCCTTACAAGCTGATGAACGAAGCGGCGCAGAAGACATTCACCCGTCTGAAAAATGAGCAGCCGAAAATCAAGCAGGATCCCAACTACCTGCGTGAGATTGTGCGTCAGGAGCTCCTGCCGTATGTGCAGATTAAATATGCAGGCGCGTTAGTGCTGGGACGCTACTATCGTGACTCAACACCTGCTCAGCGTGAAGCCTATTTCAGCGCTTTTGGTGATTATCTGGCGCAGGCGTATGGTCAGGCACTGGCACTCTATAACGGCCAGAGCTACCAGATTCAGCCTGAACAGCCGTTAGGCGACGCCCAGATTGTCGCTATTCGTGTCACCATTATTGACCCAAATGGACGTCCGCCGGTACGCCTCGATTTCCAGTGGCGTAAAAATAGCCAGAGCGGGAAATGGCAGGCTTATGACATGATCGCCGAAGGCGTCAGCATGATCACCACGAAACAAAATGAGTGGAGCGATTTGTTGCGTACCAAAGGTATTGATGGTCTGACGGCACAACTGAAGTCTTCTGCGGCACAGCCGATCACGCTGGATAAACAACAATAATGCACGAATCGTTACGCTGGGAGCGGGAAGCCAGCACGCTATTACTTAAAGGCGAACTGGATCGCGACACGCTGATGAGCCTGTGGCAGCAACGCGAGACGCTGATCAAAGATGTCGATACTATCGACGTCGCGGGGCTGGAGCGGGTGGACTCTTCCGGTCTCGCCCTGCTGGTGCACTTGCGGGAAATCGCGCGTGCACAGGGTATAACCCCATGCTTTACAGGCATCAGTGACAAACTGCGCTCGCTGATTACCCTTTACAATCTGCAACAGATTATTGTTTCTGCGGATAAAAGCGCCTGATTTCCGGTTGTTATGCTAAGCCCCTGTTTCCAACAGGGGCTTTTGCGTATTTAAGAGTCAGCCGCTTTCCTCTACTATGTCAGCCTTATTATTATTAAGTGAAGTTAAGCCCAATGGAAAACAGTGAAATTCAGGCCGTGCTGATGGCCGCATTGCCTTTAGACGAAGTTCATGTGATGAGCAACGATGGCAGCCATTTTCAGGTGATCGCCGTAGGCGAACTGTTTGGCGAACTGAGCCGCGTGAAAAAGCAGCAGGCTGTCTATGCGCCGTTGATGGAATTCATCGCGGATAACCGCATGCATGCTGTCTCTATCAAAACTTATACTCCCGCTGAATGGGCACGTGACCGCAAACTCAACGGTTTCTGATCCTTCTGCGTGGTGAACTCGCCGTGAGCGAGTCCAATTTTTAGCTAGTTAATCGAGAGCCGTGTTGATGGAAAAATTTCGTGTGCAAGGCCCCACCCGTTTAAGTGGTGAAGTCACCATTTCCGGGGCAAAGAACGCCGCACTTCCTATTCTGTTTGCTGCCCTGCTGGCTGAAGAGCCGGTAGAGATTAAGAACGTGCCAAAGCTGCGCGACATTGATACCACCATGAAACTGCTGAGCCAGCTGGGTGCGAAGGTCGAACGCAACGGTTCTGTGCATGTCGATGCCAGTGCGGTAGATGTGTTTTGTGCGCCTTATGACCTGGTCAAAACCATGCGTGCCTCAATCTGGGCGCTGGGTCCGCTGGTGGCGCGTTTTGGTCAGGGTCAGGTTTCTCTGCCGGGTGGCTGCGCTATCGGCGCGCGTCCGGTTGATCTGCATATCACCGGTCTGGAACAGCTGGGTGCTGAGATCAAACTGGAAGAGGGCTACGTTAAAGCCTCAGTCAATGGACGCCTGAAAGGCGCGCTGATTGTCATGGACAAAATCAGCGTTGGCGCAACGGTCACTATCATGAGTGCAGCGACGCTGGCGACGGGCACCACTGTGATTGAGAATGCGGCACGTGAGCCGGAAATTGTCGATACCGCCAACTTCCTTAACACCCTGGGTGCCAAAATCAGTGGCGCAGGTAGCGACAAAATCACCATTGAAGGCGTTGAGCGTCTGGGTGGCGGTGTTTATCGCGTTCTGCCCGATCGTATCGAAACCGGTACCTTCCTGGTGGCTGCTGCCATTTCAGGCGGCAAAGTGATGTGCCACAAAACCCAGCCAGATACCATGGATGCTGTATTGGCTAAGCTGCGTGATGCGGGTGCCGATATTGAAACCGGTGAAGACTGGATCAGTCTGGACATGCACGGCAAGCGACCAAAAGCGGTTAACGTGCGCACCGCTCCGCATCCGGGGTTCCCGACAGATATGCAGGCACAGTTCACCCTGTTAAACATGGTTGCGGAAGGCACGGGTCTGATTACCGAAACCATTTTCGAAAACCGTTTTATGCATATCCCTGAACTGATTCGTATGGGCGGACATGCTGAGATTGAGAGCAACACGGCAATCTGCCATGGGGTTGAAACCCTGTCAGGTGCGCAGGTGATGGCGACCGATCTGCGTGCTTCTGCCAGCCTGGTTCTGGCGGGTTGTATTGCGGAAGGCACGACGTTCGTTGATCGCATTTATCACATCGATCGTGGCTATGAGCACATCGAAGATAAACTGAAAGCAATGGGCGCGAACATCGAGCGTGTCAGCGAAGAGTAAGTCTGCTGAGGCACTCAAAAAGCCAGCCCCCTTCAGGGCTGGTTTTTTTTCGCCTGAAAATAGCCTGCGGTCTCAGTTGCTGTCGGAATGCGCTGCAGGCGTCCGGATACGTTTTCTGCGATCCAGCAGGCGGTGGGTGTGGGGATCATAATATCGACTGGGCCAGATCTCACTCGGGTGAATCGTTAGCGCGTCGGCGATCAGCCATTCTCCTTTGGGCCACGGGCGCGTCAGCGCATTAGCCAGTGTTGACGAACTCAGACCCGATGCGCGTGATAGTGCTGCCAGCGTCATACCGCGTTTGTGCAGCGCCGCGATAATGTCAGCCGGATGCCAGTCTTCCTTTATTTTTTCCATAACCTGTTCTCCTTTTCCTTGTCATTGCGTCGTCCAGCAGGACGTTGGCTTTCCTTTTTAGTGCCATCTGGAAAGAACAGGGGTTTTATAGCAAAAAGTTTCCATTAATTTCCAGTTATTTTTAGATCCAGCGCCGGGTCTGTGGGATGACTCGCAAAAGGTGTGCAAATGCTTGCAGGAAATAAGAATAATGGGGACGGATGAGATGAAAACGGAGCCCGGAAGGCTCCGTGAGGGATCAAAAATCGCGCTGAACTGACATGTGCGCCAGCGACTCCAGGGCACTGCGCCATGGCGATTCCGGCAGAATTCTCAGGGCTTCAATGGCTTTATCCGCTTCCTGTTCGGCACGACTGCGCGTCCACTCCAGTGAACCGCACTGATTCATCGCTTCCAGTACGGGTTCCAGCAGATGGCGGCCGTTTCCCTGTTCAATAGCTTCACGGATCATCTTCGCCTGTTCAGGCGAGCCGTGCTGCATCGCATGCAGCAGTGGCAGGGTGGGTTTGCCTTCACTCAGGTCATCGCCAGTATTTTTACCCAGCGTTTCACCATCAGCACTGTAATCCAGTAAGTCGTCAATTAACTGGAAAGCCGTACCCAGATAGCGCCCATAATCCTGCAGGGCTTTTTCCTCTTCAGGTGTGGCTTCAGCCAGAATTGCAGAAGCCTGCGAGGCGGCTTCAAACAGACGCGCTGTCTTGCTGTAAATGACGCGCATGTAGCTCTCTTCAGTGATGTCGGGATCATTGACGTTCATCAGCTGCAGGACTTCACCTTCAGCAATGACGTTTACTGCCTCTGACATCAGCGCCAGGATACGCAGCGAACCCATGCTGGTCATCATCTGGAAGGCGCGGGTATAAATAAAGTCACCGACCAGCACGCTTGCCGCATTGCCAAACGCCGCGTTCGCGGTCGCTTTGCCACGACGCATATCGGATTCATCCACGACATCGTCATGCAGCAGCGTGGCGGTGTGGATAAATTCGATCAGCGCCGCATTGGTCACGTGCAGGTCGCCCTTGTAGCCCATGGCACGTGCGGAGAGCACGGCAATCATGGGACGGATACGCTTGCCCCCACCACTGATGATGTAATAGCCCAACTGGTTGATGAGCGAGACATCTGAATTCAGCTGGTCGAGGATGGTCTGGTTAACGGCAGCCATATCCTGTGCGGTTAATTCATTAATCTGTTCTAAGTTCATTCGTCTTTTCAGCTATGACTCGTTATCTCTGCCATGGTAAGTGGTTTACTCAGCCAGCGTTCAGGTAATCTGTTACTGATTGTACTTGAATTTTGTGCCTGAGAAACGGTTGCATTCAGCCTGTGTTTTTTTTCTGCAAGAGTGTGCAAAGTGCTCTTGTCTTCTTCTGGAGTTTTGCGTAGAATTCGCGCCCTATTGTGAATATTTAGCGCGCCGCCTGATGAACTAAAAGGCAAGCGCAGAAGCGGAGTTTTATATGTACGCGGTTTTCCAAAGTGGTGGTAAACAACACCGAGTTAGCGAAGGTCAGACCGTTCGCCTGGAAAAGCTGGACATCGCAACCGGTGAAACGATTGAGTTTGACCAGGTTCTGATGATTGCTAATGGCGAAGACGTGAAAATCGGCGCGCCACTGGTTTCAGGCGGAATGATCAAGGCAGAAGTTGTTGCTCACGGTCGTGGCGAGAAAATTAAGATTGTTAAGTTTCGTCGTCGTAAGCACTACCGTAAGCAAGCAGGCCATCGCCAGTGGTTCACTGATGTGAAAATCACTGGTATCACGGCGTAAGAGGAGATCTGACAAATGGCACATAAAAAGGCTGGTGGTTCGACTCGAAATGGTCGTGACTCCAATGCAAAACGTCTGGGTGTAAAGCGTTTCGGTGGCGAATCTGTTCTGGCAGGTAGCATCATCGTTCGTCAGCGTGGCACCAAATTCCACGCCGGTACCAATGTAGGTTGTGGTCGTGACCACACCCTGTTTGCTACCGCAGACGGTAAAGTACAGTTCGAAGTTAAAGGTCCGAACAACCGTAAATACATCAGCATCGTTGCTGAGTAAGGTTGTCGTGACGCAGACGTTTAACGTCTGAACGCACGAATTGAAGGCCCCGCAGCTCCTGCGGGGCTTTTTACATTCTGCGGTCTGTTGCGGTAAAAGCGACGCATCACAAAAGTTTGCTGTACACTTTGTGTACGCACTGGCGAAAGCCAATCCTGATTTATCCGCCGCTGGTCAGCGCAGAAGACCCTGGCGGACCCGTCTGCAGAGTGCTGCAGACGATTGTGTGACGGAGATAGAAAATGAAGTTTGTAGATGAAGCGACAATTTTGGTCGTCGCCGGTGATGGCGGTAATGGTTGCGTGAGCTTCCGCCGCGAAAAATATATCCCGAGAGGCGGCCCTGATGGCGGTGATGGCGGTGACGGCGGTGATGTTTATCTGATCGCTGATGAAAACCTCAATACCCTTATCGATTATCGTTTCGAAAAATCTTTCCGGGCAGAGCGCGGACAGAACGGCCAGAGCCGCGACTGTACAGGCAAACGCGGTAAAGATATCGAAGTTAAAGTGCCGGTCGGCACCCGGGTTATCGATCAGGGTACCGGTGAGACACTCGGTGACATGACGCGTCACGGCCAGAAACTGATGGTCGGCAAGGGCGGCTGGCATGGTCTGGGCAACACGCGCTTCAAATCCTCAGTGAACCGCAGTCCTCGTCAGAAAACGATGGGTACTCCAGGTGAAAAACGTGACCTGCAGCTGGAGCTGATGCTGCTGGCAGACGTTGGGATGCTGGGCTTACCGAACGCCGGTAAATCAACCTTTATCCGTGCTGTTTCAGCTGCCAAACCAAAAGTGGCGGACTATCCATTTACCACGCTTGTGCCGAGCCTGGGCGTAGTCCGTATGGACAGCGAGCAGAGCTTCGTCGTGGCTGATATTCCTGGCCTGATTGAAGGCGCAGCAGACGGTGCTGGCCTCGGTATCCGCTTCCTGAAACACCTTGAGCGTTGCCGCGTATTGCTGCACCTGATCGACATCGATCCGATCGATGAAAGCGATCCGGTTGAAAATGCCCGCATTATTCTCGGCGAGCTCGAAAAGTACAGCGAGAAGCTGTTCAACAAGCCACGCTGGCTGGTCTTCAACAAGATTGATCTGATTAGCGAAGAAGAAGCGCAGTCACGGGCAAAAGCCGTTGCTGAAGCGCTGGGCTGGGAAGATAAGTATTACCTGATCTCTGCCGCAAGCCGTACTGGTGTCAACGAACTCTGCTGGGACGTGATGAGCTTCATCAATGCCAACCCGAAAGAAGCCGAGCTTGAAGAGAAACAGCCGGAAAAAGTGGAGTTTATGTGGGACGATTACCACAAAGAAACCATTGAAAACACGGTCGAAGTGGAAGATGAAGAGTGGGATGACGACTGGGATGATGAAGACGACGAAGGTGTTGAAATCATCTATCAGCGTTAACCGCGCGTCTGCTACAGCGTGATATAGGATGCCCCCTTTCAGGAATGAAAGGGGGCATTGTTCTTTCTGGAGCCTGCTCTTCAGGGCGACGCTGATATCTGCTTCTGAAGCGTTCAGCCATAAAAAAACGCAGCAGGTTGATCACCTGCTGCGTTTTTATTACTGCGTAATCAGTTGTTCTGATTGATATCGCGGTAGAGTCGGCTCTCGAAACGCACCAGGGGAATACGACGGGTACGTTGATCTTCCGGCGGTACCGCATACCCGGAAAGGAACTGAACGAACGCCACCCGCGCGCCACTTGAGGTAGTGATAAAGCCCGCCAGGTTATAGACGCCCTGCAGTGAACCGGTTTTCGCCGAGACTTTGCCATCCAGTCCTGCTTCATGCAGTCCGCCCCGATATTGCAGCGTGCCATCATAGCCAGCCAGCGGCAGCATCGAAATATAATCCAGCGTGTTGTCATTCTTCGCAATGAACTGCAACACCTGCATCATGGTTTGCGGCGAAATCAGGTCGTGGCGCGACAGGCCGGAACCATCGACCTGGATGCTGTTGCCCATATCGACGTTGGCTTTCGCTTTCAGGATACGACGAACCGCATCCTGCCCGGCACGGAAGGTTCCTGGTACGTTGAAGTAGTGATGACCAATAGTGCGGAACACCGTGTCGGCAATCATGTTGTCTGACTTCTTCAGCATGGTGTGCAGCAGCGTATGCAGCGGCGCGGACTGGGTCGATGCCAGTACGGTGCCTGGCTCCGTGACCTGCGTCTGACGCACCAGATGCCCGCTGTAATCAATCTCTGACGACCGCAGTTCCGCCTTGAGAATCTCGCCAGCCCAGGCCGCACCATCCTGCACGGCAAAGGCCAGCGGCAGCGGTTCGGCACGCTGACGCATACAGCCAGTCAGCGTGTAGCGGTTCAACTCGCCCGGCACCACATCCAGTTCACAATATTGCCCTTCGCCGCTGTTGCGGCCGATGGTGCGGACCTGGCTATACATATGCGCCGGATAATAGGAGGCGATGCGAACAAAGGCATTTTCACCCGGCGTATTCGCGCTGTAGAGCGACACCGAGAAACAGTTCTTATCAACAATCGCTGCACCCGGCGGGGCGCTGAAGCACTGAGTCATATCGTTCCACGGCCAGCCCGGCGCCATGTCGTGACTGGCAAACACGGACGTGTCGATAACCAGATTGCCTTTGATATGGTTAATACCCTGCTTCTTAATCGCCGCGACCATGTTGCGCAGATCCTGACGGGTTAAAGTGGGATCACCGCCGAAACGTGCGACTAAATCGCCGTTCAGGGTGCCATCTATAATGGCGCCGCGAGTCTCAAAAGTGGTCTGAAAACGGAAATCGCCACCCAGTTCCAGTAATGCCGCCAGCGCCGTCACCACTTTCATGGTACTGGCGGGCAGGGCCATCTGTTTTCCGTGATAATCAATGATCGGTGTTGAAGCACCCACTTTCTGGACCATCAGCGCCAGATTGGCACCGTCTGGCAGGTACTGCATGTATTCATCAACTGGCGCTGCGTGTGCCTGCAGCATAAATGCACAGCTTAATCCGGTAACAAGTCGTGAAAATCGCATAATCTCGCGGTAACTGGCAGGTGAGGGCGTCAATACTACGTTGCCGGACGGTGCAAAGTAAACGATGACCCGCAGTGAACTCTGGGGTAAAATACGTATCAAATTGCAAAACTCTTTTCTGGCCTGGAAGCATCTCCGGGTCAGGATTCTTTTATTTGCAAAAACGGGCTAATGTGCCGCAGAACGCTTTTTTCTGCAGTCACCGGTCAGGATGACATCGTTAACAGGAAAGAGGGCGAGGAGCTTAAATGAATCAGATTCCGATGACGTTAAGAGGCGCTGAAAGATTGCGCGAAGAGCTGAACGAGCTGAAAACCGTGAAGCGCCCGCGCATTATCGCCTCTATCGCTGACGCACGCGAACACGGCGATTTAAAAGAAAACGCGGAATACCATGCTGCGCGTGAAGAGCAGGGTTTTTGTGAAGGGCGTATTCAGGAGATTGAAGCCAAACTCTCCAATGCGCAGGTGATCGACGTCACCCAGATGCCTAAAACTGGCCGCGTAATTTTCGGCGCAACGGTAACCGTACTGAATGTCGAGACCGACGAAGAGTCGACTTATCGTATCGTGGGCGATGACGAAGCGGACTTTAAGCAAAATCTGATTTCGGTCAATTCGCCAATGGCGCGTGGCCTGGTGGGAAAAGAGGCCGATGATGTGGCTATTGTTAAAACCCCAGGCGGCGACGTTGAGTACGAAATCCTGAAGGTGGAATACCTTTAAGATGTTGCTACGCTTTGAAAAGCGTTAAAGCACAATGTAAAGAAAAGAAAAAGGCCGCATCGCGGCCTTTTATCTGAGGTAAGAGCATGTCACTTTCTTTGCCCACTTAACGTGGCAGAGAAATTTTGCTCTCTTTAGAGGGGCGATACAGCACCAGCGTTTTGCCGATCACCTGTACGTTGCTGGCACCGGTCTCACGCACGATAGCTTCAACGATCAGCTGTTTCGTTTCACGATCTTCTGAGGCGATTTTTACCTTGATCAGTTCGTGATGCGCCAGAGCCTGCTCGATTTCGGCCAGCACGCCTTCAGTCAGGCCGTTGCCACCCAGCATAACCACGGGCTTGAGTGGATGGGCGAGGCCCTTGAGGTGCTGTTTTTGTTTGGTACTTAGATTCATCGTAGTTTTTTACTTACTCAGGGATTGAAAACGGTTCATTCTACCGCCATCTCGGGTATATCACCAAATCGACGCAACCCATTGCGTGCAGGTTTATCGCTACGATGACGATTTAGTTGGAAATAATATGACGGGTAAAAAGCGTTCAGCCAGCTCCGGCCGCTGGCTTCAGGAACACTTTAGCGATAAATATGTGCTCCAGGCGCATAAAAAAGGGTTGCGCTCGCGCGCCTGGTTTAAACTTGATGAAATACAACAGGGTGACAAGCTGTTCAAACCCGGTATGACCGTGGTAGATCTGGGTGCCGCACCCGGTGGCTGGTCGCAATATGTGGTACAGCAAATCGGGAACAAAGGGCGCGTCATTGCCTGTGATATCCTGCCAATGGATCCAATAGTCGGTGTCGATTTCCTTCAGGGCGATTTTCGTGAAGAATCGGTGATCAATGCGCTGCTTGAGCGCGTTGGCGATCAGAAAGTTCAGGTTGTCATGTCCGACATGGCGCCGAATATGAGTGGTACACCTGCCGTAGATATTCCCCGGTCGATGTATTTAGTGGAGCTGGCGCTGGAGATGTGTCGGGATATCCTGGCACCTGGCGGCAGTTTTGTAGTGAAAGTGTTTCAGGGAGATGGCTTCGATGAATACCTGCGGGAAATTCGCTCCCTGTTTACGAAAGTAAAAATTCGTAAGCCGGACGCTTCACGTTCTCGTTCACGTGAAGTGTACATTGTGGCGACTGGGCGCAAACTATAACCAAATTGCTGGAGAAGTCCGCAGCGTTGCTGCGATTCCATGTATGCAGGAACTATAGTACCCTACGCTATCTGTTAACACCGATGTAATATGAGGTTAATCCCTTGAGTGACATGGCGAAAAACCTGATTCTCTGGTTAGTCATCGCGGTCGTGCTGATGTCAGTATTCCAGAGCTTTGGGCCCAGCGAGTCGAATGGCCGTCGGGTTGATTATTCAACCTTCCTGTCGGAAGTGAACCAGGATCAGGTCCGCGAGGCACGCATTAACGGGCGTGAAATTAACGTTGTCAAAAAAGACAGCAATAAATATACCACCTACATTCCTGTCAATGATCCTAAGTTGCTCGATAACCTCTTGACCAAAAACGTCAAAGTGGTTGGCGAACCGCCGGAAGAACCAAGCCTGCTGGCTTCAATCTTCATTTCGTGGTTCCCGATGCTGCTGCTGATCGGTGTGTGGATCTTCTTTATGCGTCAGATGCAGGGCGGTGGCGGAAAGGGCGCGATGTCCTTCGGCAAAAGTAAAGCCCGCATGTTGACGGAAGACCAGATTAAAACCACTTTCGCTGACGTCGCAGGTTGTGACGAAGCGAAAGATGAAGTGGCTGAGCTGGTGGAATATCTGCGTGAGCCGAGCCGTTTCCAGAAGCTGGGCGGTAAAATTCCAAAAGGCGTTCTGATGGTGGGGCCACCGGGTACCGGTAAAACCTTGCTCGCCAAAGCGATTGCTGGCGAAGCGAAGGTGCCTTTCTTCACTATCTCCGGTTCTGACTTTGTGGAAATGTTTGTCGGTGTTGGTGCATCCCGTGTGCGCGACATGTTCGAACAGGCTAAGAAAGCGGCACCGTGCATCATCTTCATCGATGAAATCGATGCCGTTGGTCGTCAGCGTGGCGCCGGTTTAGGCGGTGGTCATGATGAACGTGAGCAGACGCTGAACCAGATGCTGGTTGAGATGGATGGTTTTGAAGGTAACGAAGGTATTATCGTTATCGCCGCGACTAACCGTCCTGACGTACTGGACCCTGCGCTGCTGCGTCCGGGCCGCTTTGACCGTCAGGTTGTTGTAGGCCTGCCCGATGTACGCGGTCGTGAGCAGATCCTGAAAGTGCATATGCGTCGTGTGCCACTGGCTACCGATATTGATGCAGCGATCATTGCACGTGGTACCCCAGGCTTCTCCGGTGCCGATCTGGCCAACCTTGTCAACGAAGCAGCGCTGTTCGCCGCCCGTTCAAACAAGCGTGTGGTGTCGATGGTTGAGTTCGAAAAAGCGAAAGATAAAATCATGATGGGTGCGGAACGTCGCTCCATGGTGATGACGGAATCGCAGAAAGAGTCAACGGCTTACCACGAAGCCGGCCACGCGATTATTGGTCGCCTGGTACCAGAGCATGATCCGGTCCATAAAGTTACGATTATCCCGCGCGGCCGTGCGCTGGGTGTGACCTTCTTCCTGCCTGAAGGCGACGCGATCAGCGCCAGCCGTCAGAAACTGGAAAGCCAGATTTCAACGCTTTACGGCGGTCGTCTGGCAGAAGAGATCATCTACGGTGCAGAACGTGTTTCTACCGGTGCGTCTAACGACATCAAAGTCGCGACTAACCTGGCACGTAACATGGTGACGCAGTGGGGCTTCTCTGAAAAACTGGGTCCGTTGCTGTATGCAGAAGAAGAGGGTGAAGTGTTCCTTGGACGTTCTGTCGCGAAAGCGAAACACATGTCTGATGAAACTGCCCGCATCATCGACCAGGAAGTCAAACACCTGATCGACAGCAACTACCAGCGTGCTCGCCGCATTCTGGGTGAGAACATGGACATCCTTCACGCGATGAAAGACGCGCTGATGAAGTATGAAACCATTGATGCACCGCAGATCGACGACCTGATGGCACGCCGCGAAGTGCGTCCGCCAGCAGGCTGGGAAGATCCAGGCAGCAACTCAGACAGCAACGGTACGCCAAAGGCGCCACGTCCGGTTGATGAACCGCGTACGCCAAACCCAGGCAATACTATGTCAGAGCAGTACAACAAATAAGACGCAACATCGTCAGACAAAACCCCGGCTGGTCCGGGGTTTTTTACATCCAGATATTGATCAGCAAGGAGTTTTCACCATGAAGTTGTTTGCCCGTGATTCCCATCTCGATTTATCTTTCCCGCATGTGATGGGCATTCTGAATGTCACGCCGGACTCCTTTTCAGATGGTGGTAAACATAACGCGCTGGTTGATGCGCTGACGCATACCAATGAGATGGTTAATGCAGGTGCCACCATTATCGACGTGGGCGGTGAATCAACCCGTCCTGGCGCTGATGAAGTGAGTGTGGAGGAAGAGCTGGAGCGGGTGATTCCGGTGGTCGAAGCCATCGCCCAGCGTTTCGAAGTCTGGATCTCAGTGGACACCTCTAAAGCCGAGGTTATCCGGGAAGCTGCACGAGTGGGTGCTCACATCATTAATGACGTTCGTTCACTCACTGAACCAGGCGCGCTCGATGCTGCAGCCGCTACCGGACTTCCCGTCTGTTTAATGCATATGCAGGGCGAGCCGCGCACCATGCAGCAGGCACCGGTTTACGAAAACATCTTAAGCGAAGTGGACACTTACTTCGCTCAGCAGATTGCACGCTGTGAAGCGGCGGGAATTAAAAAAAAGCGGCTGATACTCGACCCGGGCTTCGGTTTCGGTAAAAATCTCAGCCACAATTATGAACTGCTGGCTCATCTGGGCGATTTTCACCACTTCGGTCTGCCGCTGCTGGTTGGGATGTCGCGTAAATCAATGATTGGTCAGCTGTTAAATGTCGGCCCATCACAGCGTTTAACCGGCAGCCTGAGCTGCGCGGTGATTGCTGCCATGCAGGGCGCGCAGATTATTCGCGCGCATGACGTAAAAGAGACGGCCGAAGCGATGCGCGTGGTCGAAGCGACCCGAAGAGCAAAAGGAGTATCATGAGTAATCGTAAATATTTCGGTACAGACGGCATTCGCGGCAAAGTCGGTGAAACCCCCATTACCCCCGATTTTGTCCTGAAGCTCGGCTGGGCCGCAGGTAAAGTGCTGGCGCGCCATGGTTCCAAGAAGATCATTATTGGTAAAGATACCCGTATCTCTGGCTACATGCTGGAGTCCGCGCTGGAAGCAGGCCTCGCTGCGGCAGGCCTGACAGCGGCGTTTACCGGCCCGATGCCGACGCCCGCCATCGCCTATCTGACCCGCACTTTCCGCGCAGAGGCGGGCATTGTGATTTCGGCGTCACACAACCCGTTTGACGACAACGGGATTAAGTTCTTTTCCTCCGAAGGCACCAAATTGCCTGATGACGTTGAAGAAGCGATTGAGCTGGAGATGGAAAAGCCGATTACCTGTGTTGAATCAGCGCAGTTAGGCCGTGCCAGCCGCATCGTGGATGCCGCAGGGCGTTACATTGAGTTTTGCAAAGGGACATTCCCCAGCGAACTGAATCTGAATGGCCTGAAGATTGTGGTCGACTGTGCCAATGGTGCCACCTACCACATCGCGCCGAATGTATTGCGTGAACTGGGTGCGACCGTCATTGCTATTGGTGTCCAGCCAGATGGCATGAACATTAATAAAGAGTGCGGTGCCACCGATCTCAAACTGCTGCAGCAGCGTGTGCTGGCCGAGAAAGCTGATATTGGTCTGGCCTACGACGGCGACGGCGACCGTATCATGATGATTGACCATCTGGGCGACAAAGTGGATGGCGACCAGATCCTCTATATCATTGCACGTGAAGCATTGCGCCAGGGACAGTTACGCGGCGGTGTAGTGGGTACGCTGATGAGTAACATGGGACTGGAGTTAGCACTGAAGCAGCTTGGCATTCCGTTTACCCGCGCCAAAGTGGGTGACCGTTATGTGCTGGAGAAGATGCAGGAGAAGGGCTGGCGTCTCGGTGCTGAGAACTCCGGTCATGTGATCCTGCTCGATAAAACCACGACCGGCGACGGTATCGTTGCAAGTTTGCAAGTACTTACTGCAATGGTGCGCAACCACATGAGCCTGCACGATCTCTGCAGTGGTATGAAAATGCTGCCGCAGGTTCTGGTCAACGTGCGCTTTTCAGGTGAACATGATCCGCTGCAAAGCGATGCCGTCAAAACCGTGACCGCGGAAGTGGAAAAAGCGCTGGCAGGTCGCGGACGTGTTCTGCTGCGTAAGTCCGGCACCGAGCCATTGATTCGTGTGATGGTCGAAGGCGAAAATGAAGCACAGGTCACCGAACTGGCGAATCGCATCGCCGATCAGGTCAAGGCCGTTTAAAACATTAACAGGCAGTCTGCAGAGTGTGGAACTGCCTGTAAAATCACCGGGATGGCGCTTTTTTCTGCAATCAGTTCGGGTGGTAAAAATTGCACTTGCAGAGATATGCGCCTTTGGTTAGTATTCACACCCGCTTCTGATGGGTGATGACGAGACTCCCCATCAATACTGGTGAAGCTTTAACTGTACGATTATCGTGCAAGGAACAGGTTGAATATGTACGAAGCTCTTTTAGTTGTTTTCCTTATTGTAGCTATCGCCCTCGTGGGTATGATCATGCTGCAGCAAGGCAAAGGCGCTGATATGGGAGCCTCATTCGGTGCAGGCGCATCCGGTACAGTGTTTGGTTCGTCGGGTTCAGGTAATTTCATGACCCGTACTACTGGCATTTTAGCGGCATTGTTCTTCATCATCAGCCTGGTTCTGGGTAATCTGAACAGCAATAAAGCGTCAAAAGGAAGTGAGTGGGAAAATCTTTCTGCGCCGGCGCAGTCTTCTCAACAGACTGAAAAGCCAGCTCAACCGGTTACACCGGGCAGCGATATTCCTAAGTAAGGTCGTCAGCACAACGAATCGTTGTGGTCAGTGCAGTGCCGTGGTGGTGGAATTGGTAGACACGCTACCTTGAGGTGGTAGTGCCCGATTGGGCTTACGGGTTCAAGTCCCGTCCTCGGTACCAAATCGTAGTATCACTTGCATTTTTTGCAGGTCTGGCGTATTATTCGCCACGTTTTCGGACGCGGGGTGGAGCAGCCTGGTAGCTCGTCGGGCTCATAACCCGAAGGTCGTCGGTTCAAATCCGGCCCCCGCAACCACTTTCCCTTTGAGTTCTTTTTCAAATATACTGTATGCATCGACGGACGCATTCACGGCTATTTTTTGAAAGAAAATTCTTTGGATGGAGTCCGGGCCGCATTGCGGCATACAGGGTCCAGTGATTAAAAGCCCCGAATATTCGGGGTTTTTTGTTATTAGCGAATCGTAATACTGGGCTATAGGCCCTTTTTTTATGTCTTGGGGGTGGGCTTGTCCACATTAGAGCAAAAATTGACAGAGTTGGTATCGGCTCCCGTAGAAGCGCTGGGTTACGAACTGGTTGGAATTGAATTCGTTCGTAGTCGCACATCTATCCTGCGCATCTATATTGATAGTGAAGATGGCATCAATGTCGATGATTGCGCCGATGTCAGCCACCAGGTAAGTGCGGTAATGGATGTTGAAGATCCTATTACTGTTCCTTACAACCTTGAAGTCTCTTCACCGGGACTCGATCGTCCTCTGTTCACCGCTGAACACTACACCCGCTTTATGGGTGAAGAAGTGAGCCTGGTGTTGCGTATGGCCGTTCAGAACCGCCGTAAATGGCAGGGAACCATCAAGTCAGTTGATGGCGAGATGATCACGGTGCACGTTGAGGGTAGCGATGAAGTGTTCGCGCTGAGTAATATTCAGAAAGCGAACCTGGTCCCCCACTTTTAAAAGTCCGGATTGAGGCTAACCAGGATGAACAAAGAGATCTTAGCTGTTGTAGAAGCCGTTTCTAACGAAAAAGCCCTGCCGCGTGAGAAAATCTTCGAAGCGCTGGAGAGCGCGCTGGCGACTGCGACCAAGAAAAAGTACGAGCAGGAAATTGAGGTACGCGTCAGCATTGATCGCCGCAGTGGCGATTTCGATACTTTCCGCCGCTGGGAAATCGTTGAAGAGGTAACACAGCCGACGCGCGAGATCACGCTGGATGCGGCCCGCTTCGAAGATGAAGCATTCAATCTGGGCGAATATGTCGAAGATCAGATTGAATCGGTCACCTTTGACCGTATCACCACCCAGACTGCTAAGCAGGTTATCGTGCAAAAAGTGCGCGAAGCTGAGCGCGCAATGGTGGTTGATCAGTTCCGTGAGCAGGAAGGCGAAATCATCACCGGTGTGGTGAAAAAAGTTAACCGCGACAACATTTCCCTCGATTTAGGCAGCAATGCCGAAGCGGTCATTCTGCGCGAAGATATGCTGCCGCGTGAAAACTTCCGCCCGGGCGATCGTATTCGTGGCGTACTCTACTCTGTACGTCCGGAAGCGCGTGGCGCGCAGCTGTTCGTCACGCGTTCCAAACCCGAAATGCTGATTGAACTGTTCCGGATCGAGGTGCCAGAAATTGGCGAAGAACTGATTGAAATTAAAGCAGCCGCCCGTGATCCGGGTTCGCGCGCTAAAATTGCAGTCAAAACCAACGACAAACGTATCGATCCGGTCGGTGCCTGTGTGGGCATGCGCGGCGCGCGTGTTCAGGCAGTTTCCAGTGAACTGGGTGGCGAGCGTATTGATATCGTGCTGTGGGACGATAACCCGGCACAGTTTGTTATCAACGCCATGGCTCCGGCCGATGTGGCGTCAATCGTGGTTGATGAAGATAATCACACCATGGATATCGCCGTAGAAGCTGGCAATCTGGCTCAGGCGATCGGCCGTAACGGCCAAAACGTGCGTCTCGCTTCGCAGCTGAGTGGCTGGGAGCTGAACGTGATGACCGTCGATGATCTGCAGGCTAAGCATCAGGCTGAAGCACATGCAGCGATCGATATGTTCACTAAACATCTCGACATCGACGAAGAGTTCGCCACCGTACTGGTGGAAGAGGGCTTCTCCTCGCTGGAAGAGCTGGCATACGTGCCAATCAACGAGCTGCTGGAAGTCGACGGCCTCGACGAAGAGACCATTGAAGCCCTGCGTGAACGAGCAAAAAATGCGTTAACCACCCTGGCACTGGCGAAAGAAGAGAGTCTTGGAAATCAGGAGCCCGCTGAGGATCTTCTGAATCTTGAAGGCCTCGATCGTGCGCTGGCGTTCCGCCTGGCGTCGAAAGGCGTTTGCACGCTGGAAGATCTCGCTGAGCAAGGTGTTGACGATCTGACGGATATTGAAGGCCTGTCTGATGAACAAGCCGGCGCGCTGATTATGGCCGCACGTAATATCTGCTGGTTCGGCGATGACGCGTAATAACAGGAAGGAACAGCATGACAGATGTAACCGTAAAATCGCTGGCCGCAGAAATTCAGACTCCGGTCGATCGCCTGGTACAGCAATTTGCTGATGCGGGTATCCCTAAGTCTGAAAATGACGCGGTGAGCCAGCAAGAGAAAGAAACCTTACTATCTCATCTGAACCGTGAACACGGTCAGGTCGGTTCAGCTAAGCTGACGTTGCAGCGTAAAACGCGCAGCACCTTGAATATTCCAGGCACCGGGGGTAAAAGTAAGTCGGTGCAAATTGAAGTCCGCAAAAAGCGTACCTATGTGAAAGGTGATGCAGAGTCTGAGCAAGCTCAGGCAGAAGCTGAAGCCGAGGCGCAGCGTGAAGCGGAAGAGCAGGCGCAACGCGAGGCTGAAGAAAAAGCCCGTCGCGAAGCTGAACAGAAAGCGCAACGTGAAGCCGAAGACAAAGCAAGGCGCGAAGCCGCTGATAAGGCCAAACGTGCAGCAGCGGAAAATGACAAAGTGACAAATCAACCTACCGACGAAGTGACAAAGGCTGCGCAATCAGACAAAGCCCGTCGCGAAGCAGAAGCTGCTGAACTGAAGCGTAAAGCTGAAGAAGAAGCGCGCCGTAAGCTGGAAGAGGCTGCCCGCCTCGTAGCCGAAGAAGCCCGCCGTCTGGCTGAAGAGAAATCAGCTGAATGGGAAAAACCGGAAGAAGAGGATAAAGGCGACTATCACGTCACCACTTCTACCCATGCCCGTCAGGCGGAAGATGAAAACGACCGTCAGGTTGAAGCAGGTCGTGCGCGTGCGCGGACGACTGCTAAAGCTGCGCGTCCGGCGAAAAAAGGCAACAAACACTCTGAAGCCAAAACCGACCGTGAAGAAGCGCGTGCGCAGGTTCGTGGTGGTAAAGGCGGCAAGCATCGCAAACCTAGCGCACTGCAGCAGGGCTTCAACAAGCCAGCGCAGGCTGTTAACCGTGATGTTGTGATTGGCGAAACCATTACCGTAGCCGAACTGGCTAACAAAATGGCAGTGAAAGGTTCTCTGGTCATCAAAGCGATGATGAAGATGGGCGCAATGGCGACCATCAACCAGGTGATCGATCAGGAAACTGCACAGCTCGTTGCCGAAGAGATGGGCCACAAAGTAACCCTGCGTCGTGAAAACGAGCTGGAAGAAGCGGTAATGGACGATCGTGATACCGATGCTGCGCAGGAGTCTCGTGCGCCGGTTGTTACCATCATGGGCCACGTCGACCACGGTAAAACGTCTCTGCTGGACTATATCCGCTCCACTAAAATCGCCTCTGGCGAAGCGGGCGGCATTACACAGCACATCGGTGCTTACCACGTTGAAACTGACAACGGTATGGTCACCTTCCTGGATACCCCGGGCCACGCCGCGTTTACCGCGATGCGTGCACGTGGTGCGCAGGCTACCGACATCGTTATCCTGGTGGTTGCAGCAGACGATGGCGTAATGCCACAGACTGTTGAAGCTATTCAGCACGCCAAAGCCGCGAAAGTGCCGGTTGTGGTTGCCGTGAACAAGTGCGATAAGCCAGAAGCGGATCCGGATCGTGTTAAAAACGAACTGACTCAGTACGGTATCATTCCGGAAGAGTGGGGCGGCGAAAACATGTTCGTGAATGTCTCTGCGAAAGCGGGTACCGGCATTGATGATCTGTTAAACGCTATCCTGCTGCAGGCGGAAGTTCTGGAACTGACCGCTATCCGTGAAGGTATGGCGAGCGGCGTGGTGATTGAATCGTTCCTCGACAAAGGTCGTGGTCCGGTTGCCACCGTGCTGGTACGTGAAGGTACGCTGAACAAAGGCGACATCGTTCTTTGTGGTTTCGAATATGGCCGTGTTCGTGCAATGCGTGACGAACTGGGTCGCGAAGTCATGGAAGCGGGTCCGTCTATCCCGGTTGAGATTCTGGGCCTGTCCGGTGTGCCGGCTGCGGGTGATGAAGCGACTGTGGTACGTGACGAGAAGAAAGCACGCGAAGTTGCACTCTATCGTCAGGGCAAATTCCGCGAAGTTAAACTGGCTCGCCAGCAGAAATCTAAGCTCGAGAACATGTTTGCTAACATGACCGAAGGCGAAGTATCTGAACTGAACATCGTTCTGAAAGCTGACGTTCAGGGTTCTGTCGAAGCCATCTCTGATTCTCTGCAGAAACTCTCCACCGATGAAGTGAAGGTGAAGATTGTGGGTTCAGGCGTCGGCGGGATTACCGAAACCGATGCGACCCTGGCGGCTGCTTCTAACGCCATTCTGCTTGGCTTCAACGTTCGTGCCGATGCCTCTGCGCGTCGCGTCATTGACGCAGAAAGCCTGGATCTGCGCTACTACTCTGTCATCTATAACCTGATTGACGAAGTTAAAGCGGCGATGAGCGGTATGCTGGCACCAGAGTACAAACAGCAGATCATTGGTCTGGCTGCGGTCCGCGACGTATTCAAATCACCGAAGTTTGGCGCCATTGCCGGTTGTATGGTGACGGAAGGTAACATCAAACGTCACAATCCAATCCGTGTCCTGCGTGACAACGTGGTGATTTACGAAGGCGAGCTGGAATCTCTGCGTCGCTTTAAAGATGACGTCAACGAAGTGCGTAACGGCATGGAGTGCGGTATCGGCGTGAAGAACTACAACGACGTTCGCGTTGGCGATATGATCGAAGTGTTTGAAATCATCGAAATTAAACGCACCATCGAGTAATAGACTGCTGATGTGTTGCAATTTGGGAGGCCTCTGGCCTCCCGAATTATTTGGGAGAAATAATGATGGCGAAAGAATTTGGTCGCCCGCAGCGCGTTTCACAAGAGCTGCAAAAAGAGATTGCGATGATCCTGCAGCGTGAGATTAAAGATCCACGTCTTGGCATGATGGTCACGGTGTCTGGCGTTGAAGTGTCACGCGATCTTGCCTACGCAAAAGTGTTCGTCACTTTCCTTAACGACAAAGATGAAGATGCCATTAAACATGGCCTGAAAGCGCTGAAAGAAGCGTCAGGTTATATTCGCATTCTGCTGGGTAAAGCGATGCGTCTGCGCATCGTGCCTGAGCTGACCTTCTTCTACGATAACTCGTTAGTTGAAGGGATGCGTATGTCCAATCTCGTCACCAGCGTTGTGAAGAATGATGCTGAACGTCGTGGTCCGGACGCCACTGGCGATGACGAGGAGGCGTAATGAGTCGTCCGCGTCGTCGCGGTCGCGACGTCCATGGCGTGTTGTTGCTGGATAAGCCACAAGGCGTCTCGTCGAATGATGTCCTGCAGAAAGTAAAGCGTATCTTCAACGCTAATCGCGCAGGACACACCGGCGCGCTTGATCCCCTGGCCACTGGCATGTTGCCAATTTGCCTGGGTGAAGCAACCAAGTTTTCTCAATATCTGCTGGATTCCGACAAACGCTACCGTGTGATAGCCCGACTGGGCGAGCGGACTGACACGTCAGACGCCGATGGCAACATCGTGCAGACGCGTCCGGTCAGCTTCAGTCAGGCCGAACTCGATAGCGCCCTGGAGAGCTTCCGCGGCGATACGCTGCAGGTGCCCTCAATGTTTTCGGCGCTGAAGCATCAGGGTCGTCCGCTGTATGAATATGCGCGTCAGCGCATTGTGATCGAGCGTGAACCGCGTCCGATTACGGTCTATGAGCTGCAGTTTATTCGCTGGCAGGATAATGAGCTGGAGCTGGAAATTCACTGCTCCAAAGGCACCTATATCCGCACCATCATTGATGATCTGGGTGAAAAGCTGGGATGCGGTGCGCATGTCACCATGCTGCGTCGTGTGCAGGTTGCCCGTTATCCCTATGAAAGGATGGTGACGCTGGAGCAGCTCAATACCCTGCTGGCGGAAGCCACTGACGCTGGCATCTCACTGGAATCGCAGCTTGATCCGCTGCTGCTGCCAATGGACAGCCCGGCCTCTGATTTCCCTGAAGTGAATATCCCGACTGCCGTGGCAGATTTGTTCCGCCTGGGACAGCCAGTACAGGCGAGTAATGCGCCTGCACAGGGACTGGTCAGGGTATCAGAAGGCGAAGCGCGTAAGTTTATCGGCATGGCAGAAATTGCCGCTGATGGGCGTCTTGCGCCGCGTCGTTTAGTGGTTGAGTATCAGGATTAAGTCGTGCGGCCACTTTTCGCTGATGGGGCATTTGCGTTGCTATCAGGCGCAGAGTAGAATAGTGCGGCTTTAAAGCGGGATGCTGAATTAGAGATCGGCACCCATACATTCATTTATTACCGGAGTTTATTATGTCTCTAAGCGTAGAAGCTAAAGCAGAGATCGTTGCTAAATATGGCCGTGGTGCTAACGACAGCGGTTCAACCGAAGTTCAGGTTGCCCTGTTGACCGCGCAGATTACCCATCTGCAGGGTCACTTCTCTGAGCACAAAAAAGACCACCACAGCCGCCGCGGTCTGCTGCGCATGGTATCTCAGCGTCGTAAGCTGCTGGACTACCTGAAGCGTAAAGACGTTGCACGCTACAGCAGCCTGATTGAAAGTCTCGGTCTGCGTCGCTAAGTCTGAAAAATCTGATCGTCGGGGCATTATGTGGTTTTTTGCACTGTGTGCAGCTTACGATCAGATTTGTGCGAGTTTCGTGAAGAGGGGGCCTTTATGGCCCCTTTTTTCGAGCAATCGGCAGCAATCCGGTCCAAACTGATGTATTGTTGCTTAGTGTGATCTTTAGTTTGCAGAATTTCGCGCGGCTAATGAGAGGCTTTACCGCAGAGGCGGTCGAGGGTTGTCATTAGTCGCGAGGATGCAGCTGAAGATTGGTAATCAATGGCGGGCTACAGATAGCCATGCCCCGAAGTTAAGGACTTTGACTTTGCTGAATCCGATCGTACGCAAATTCCAATATGGTCAACATACCGTCACGCTGGAAACCGGCATGATGGCTCGCCAGGCGACTGCCGCTGTAATGGTGAGCATGGACGATACTGCAGTGTTCGTCACTGTTGTAGGTCAGAAAAAATCTAAACCAGGTCAGGACTTCTTTCCACTGACCGTAAACTATCAGGAGCGTACTTACGCTGCTGGTCGTATCCCAGGCAGCTTCTTCCGTCGTGAAGGCCGTCCAAGCGAAGGCGAAACGCTGATTTCGCGTCTGATTGACCGCCCGATTCGTCCACTGTTCCCGGAAGGCTTTGTTAATGAAGTCCAGGTTATTGCAACCGTGGTTTCTGTTAACCCACAGGTTCACCCGGACATCGTTGCGATGATGGGTGCTTCTGCCGCGCTGGCGCTGTCAGGTCTGCCGTTCAATGGCCCAATCGGTGCAGCGCGCGTAGGGTATATTAACGATCAATATGTTCTGAACCCAACTGCAGATGAGCTGAAACAGTCTCGTCTGGATCTGGTTGTTGCGGGTACGCAGAATGCCGTTCTGATGGTTGAATCTGAAGCTGAGATCCTGTCAGAAGAGCAGATGCTGGGCGCTGTGGTCTTTGGCCACGATCAGCAGCAGATTGTTATCGAAAACATCAATGCCCTGGTTGCAGAAGCTGGCAAACCACGCTGGGACTGGCAGCCAGAAGCGGCTAACACCGCACTGATTTCTCGTGTTGCTGCCCTGGCAGAAGCGCGCATCAGCGATGCTTACCGCATCACTGACAAGCAGGAGCGTTACACGCAGGTTGGCGTCATTAAAGACGAAACCATTGCTGCTCTGCTGGCTGAAGATGAAACGCTGGATGGTTCAGAAATCGGCGATATCGTGCATAGCCTCGAAAAAACCGTCGTTCGTACCCGTATCCTGAATGGCGAGCCACGTATCGATGGCCGTGAAAAAGATATGATCCGCGGTCTGGACGTGCGTACTGGCGTATTGCCACGTACCCATGGTTCATCACTGTTCACCCGTGGTGAGACGCAGGCGCTGGTTACGGCCACGCTGGGTACAACCCGCGATGCGCAGAACCTGGATGAGCTGATGGGCGAACGTACCGACAGCTTCCTGTTCCATTACAACTTCCCTCCGTACTCTGTCGGCGAAACCGGCATGGTAGGTTCACCTAAGCGCCGTGAAATTGGTCACGGTCGTCTGGCGAAACGTGGCGTGTTAGCCGTTATGCCAAAAGCGGAAGATTTCCCTTACACCGTGCGTGTAGTGTCTGAAATCACCGAATCTAACGGTTCTTCTTCAATGGCCTCTGTCTGTGGTGCTTCACTGGCGCTGATGGATGCAGGTGTGCCAATCAAAGCCGCCGTTGCGGGTATCGCAATGGGTCTGGTGAAAGAAGATGAGAAGTTTGTGGTTCTGTCTGACATCCTGGGCGATGAAGATCACCTGGGCGACATGGACTTCAAAGTAGCCGGTAGCCGTGAAGGTATCACCGCGCTGCAGATGGACATCAAAATCGAAGGCATCACGCGTGAAATCATGCAGGAAGCGCTGAACCAGGCTAAGGGTGCGCGTCTGCACATCCTCGGCGTTATGGAACAGGCTATCAGCACACCGCGTACCGAGATTTCTGAATTTGCTCCACGCATCTACACCATCAAAATCAGCTCTGACAAGATCAAAGATGTGATTGGTAAAGGCGGCTCAGTGATTCGTGCACTGACCGAAGAGACCGGCACAACGATTGAAATTGAAGATGATGGCACCGTTAAAATTGCTGCGACCGATGGTCTGAAAGCGAAAGAAGCGATTCGTCGTATCGAAGAGATCACTGCAGAAATCGAAGTGGGCCGCGTTTACAGTGGTAAAGTGACCCGCATCGTTGACTTCGGTGCCTTCGTCGCTATCGGTGGTGGTAAAGAAGGTCTGGTTCACATTTCACAAATCGCTGATAAGCGCGTTGAGAAAGTGACTGATTATCTGCAGATGGGTCAGGAAGTGCCGGTTAAGGTGATGGAAGTTGATCGCCAGGGCCGCGTACGTCTGAGCATCAAAGAAGCGACAGAATCTAAGCCGCAGACTGAAGAAGCTGCAGCGGTGATTACACCTGACGCGGAATAAGACGTTGCTGGTTTGCCCCTCTTTGCCTGGCAGAGAGGGGCGTTTGTATCATCGCGAGGGCGGGAATCCTTGTGCACAGCAGGCGGATGACAGGATGGTTATCCCAATGTTTGTATTCGGGAGTGGGAAATGAAGCCTTTTCTGCGCTGGTGTTTTGTTGCGACAGCTTTGACGCTGGCAGGATGCAGCAACTCCAATTGGCGTAAGAACGAAGTTCTTGCAGTGCCTTTACAGCCCACACTGCAGCAGGAAGTGATACTGGCGCGCATGGAACAAATTCTTGCCAGTCGCGCTCTCACCGATGATGAACGCGCACAGCTGTTATATGAGCGCGGAGTGTTGTATGATAGTTTAGGTCTGCGGGCATTAGCGCGGAACGATTTTTCGCAAGCGCTGTCTATAAGACCAGATATGCCCGAAGTGTTTAACTACTTAGGCATATATTTAACGCAGGCGGGCAACTTTGATGCCGCCTATGACGCGTTTGATTCTGTACTTGAGCTTGATCCAACTTACAACTATGCGCATTTAAACCGTGGTATCGCCCTCTATTACGGCGGTCGATACAAGTTAGCGCAAGATGATCTGCTGGCGTTTTATCAAGACGATCCTAACGATCCTTTCCGCAGTCTGTGGCTCTATCTCGTTGAACGTGAGATGGATGCTGACAAGGCAAAAGTGGCGCTTCAACAGCGTTACGACAAAGCGGCGAAAGATCAATGGGGATGGAATATTGTCGAGTTCTACCTTGGAGATATCAACGAGAAAACGTTGATGGAAAGTCTCAAGGCGGACGCAACGGATAACACCTCGCTCGCTGAACATCTCAGTGAAACCAACTTCTATTTAGGTAAGTACTACCTAAGTCTGGGGGAGAAGGACGACGCGAAAGCGTTGTTCAAACTGGCGGTGGCCAACAACGTCAATAACTTTGTTGAACACCGATACGCATTGTTGGAACTGGCGCAACTCGGCCAGGCACAAGACGATTTATCAGAATCTGACCAGCAATAGCTGACGAACTTAATTTGCCTGTAAAACCTGTTAAGTCATCATCTTAAAGGATGAAGGCTTTTCTGTTCGTCAAAACTTTTAATTTGAGCCGGTTCACACTTTTTGATGAAAATGACTGAAAGTTTTCACGACGAGTTATGTAGACTGGCCGCCGCAATCTAAGAGGCACGTGTACTACATGACTGATATTCAAACCACTTTTGCTGACCTTGGCCTGAACGCCGACATCCTTGAATCACTGAATGGCATGGGCTACGTAAAGCCATCCCCAATCCAGGCTGAGTGTATTCCTCACCTGCTGGCGGGCCGTGACGTGTTAGGCATGGCGCAGACCGGGAGTGGTAAAACTGCGGCTTTCTCTCTGCCGCTGTTACACAACATTGATCCTACTGTTAAAGCGCCACAGATCCTGGTGCTGGCACCTACCCGCGAACTGGCGGTACAGGTTGCTGAAGCAGTTACCGAATTCTCTAAACACATGCGTGGCCTGAACGTCGTCGCCCTTTACGGCGGCCAGCGTTATGACGTGCAGCTGCGCGCACTGCGTCAGGGTCCACAGGTTGTTGTAGGTACGCCTGGTCGTCTGCTTGACCACCTGAAACGCGGTACGTTAGACCTGTCTAACCTGCGTGGTCTGGTGCTGGATGAAGCTGATGAAATGCTGCGTATGGGCTTCATCGAAGACGTTGAAACCATCATGGCACAGATTCCAGCGGATCATCAGACTGCGCTGTTCTCTGCAACTATGCCGGAAGCGATTCGTCGTATCACTAAACGCTTCATGAAAGATCCACAGGAAGTGCGTATTCAGTCAAGCCTGACCACGCGTCCTGATATCAGCCAGAGCTACTGGACTGCTTATGGTCGTAAGACCGATGCACTGGTTCGCTTCCTGGAAGCTGAAGACTTTGATGCTGCTATTATCTTCGTGCGTACTAAAAACGCGACGCTTGAAGTGGCAGAAGCGCTGGAGCGTAGTGGCTATAACAGCGCCGCGCTGAACGGTGACATGAACCAGGCACTGCGTGAGCAGACGCTGGAACGCCTGAAAGATGGTCGTCTCGACATCCTGATTGCAACCGACGTTGCGGCCCGTGGCCTGGACGTTGAGCGCATCAGCCTGGTTGTGAACTACGACATCCCGATGGATTCAGAGTCTTACGTTCACCGTATCGGCCGTACCGGTCGTGCCGGTCGTGCTGGCCGTGCGCTGCTGTTCGTTGAGAACCGCGAGCGTCGTCTGCTGCGTAACATCGAACGTACAATGAAGCTGACCATTCCTGAAGTTGAACTGCCTAACGCAGAACTGCTGGGTGAGCGTCGTCTGGCTAAATTTGCCGCGAAAGTACAGCAGCAGCTGGAAAGCAGCGATCTGGATCAGTACCGTGCTCTGCTGGCTAAAATGCAGCCTGAAGATGAAATGGATCTGGAAACACTGGCAGCTGCACTGCTGAAGATGGCACAGGGCGAACGTCCTCTGATTCTGCCACCAGAAGCACCACGTCCTGCACGTCGCGAATACCGCGATCGTGACGAGCGTGATGGCCGTCGTGACAGCCGTGAAGCGCGTGGCGATCGTGCTCCGCGTGAAAACCGCGAAAGCCGTGATGGCGACCGTCCACGTCGCGAACGTCGTGACGTTGGTGAAATGCAGCTGTACCGCATTGAAGTAGGCCGCGATGATGGTGTTGAAGTTCGTCACATTGTTGGCGCTATCGCTAACGAAGGCGACATCAGCAGCCGCTATATCGGTAACATCAAGCTGTTTGGCACCCACTCAACTATCGAGCTGCCGAAAGGCATGCCAGGCGATGTGCTGCAGCACTTCACCCGTACGCGTATTCTGAACAAACCGATGAATATGCAGCTGCTGGGTGATGCACAGCCAAACGAAGGCCGTGGTGATCGTCGTCCAGCTGGCGGTGAGCGTCGTGGTCCAGGTGCTGGCGGTCCGGGCGCAGCTAACCGTGAAGGTGGTCGTCGCTTCTCTTCTGAACGCCGTGAAGGTGGTCGTGAAGGCGGTGGACGTACATTTAACCGTGAAGGTAGCCGTGGTCCACGTCGTGAAGAAGGCGCAGCTGCCGCTCCACGTCGTCGTGATGCATAACGACTTAGCGTCGTAGTAAAAAGGGAAGCCACTGGCTTCCCTTTTTTTATGCCCGTCAGGCACCGCCGCTAATCATGACGCGCTCTCCGCTGACATAGGCGGACTCCTCAGAGGCCAGAAAAAGCGCCACCTGCGCGACATCCTCTGGCAGACCAAAACGCCCCAGCGGCGTAGCCGCCAGCAGCTGCGCTTTGAGCTGCGGACTCATCCTCTTCGCTGCCAGTAATCCCTCAGTCAGGATCATGCCAGGCGCCAGGGCGTTAACCCGTATGTTCCTGGCACCCAGCTCGCGCGCCAGTCCCTGAGTCAGGGTATCCACCGCACCTTTGGTGGCTGCCCAGAGTACGGAGCCCGGCGTGCTGTTTTTACTGTTAAGGGCGCTGAGGTTAATAATGCTGCCGCCGTGCGCGGGGAAGTGGCGAATCGCCTGCTGACAGACCATCAGCGTGCCGAGCAGGTTAACGTTAATTTGCTGCTGCATCTCCTCCTGTGTCAGCGCCTCAAACTCGCCGTGATGAAAGCTGCCTGCATTGTTCACCACAATGTCAGGTGCGCCGAAACAGTCTGCGGTGGTGGCGAACAGTCGTTCCACATCCCGCAGGCGAGAGATATCTGCCTGAACTGCCACGGCTTCACTGCCCAGGGTGATGATATCGCTGACTACGTCAGCGGCCCCGACTTCATCCTGACGATAATTGACCACGACGCGTGCGCCCGCTGCGGCAAAGGCGATAGCAATCGCCGCACCTATGCCTTTCGAGGCGCCGGTCACCAGTGCGATTTTGTTCTGCAGTGCTTTCATTATGTCATTCTCCGCCGTAATGATTGCGTCGAAAGACTATGCGCGCTGGTGCTGAGAAGCGGGTAGCGCAATCCTGCAAGCTTTTTGCACAATCCTGCAAAAGTGCCTTATCGCAACAGGTATTTGGCCGGAGGTCAGGTAATATCAGCACAGCGAGCAGGAGGGGGAAGAACAGAGTGACAGAGAGTGATAAGTGGCAGGCGCTGGCACAGTTAATTGCCCGTCATGCGCCGGAGGATGGCCGGCATTCCAGTGCCATCGATTGCTTGTTTTTTGGCCGGGTTTCAGCGCCCACTGAGCCCATGCACTTTGCTCAATGGGCCAGTTTTGCGCTGGTGGCGCAGGGCAGTAAAGCGCTGCATATGGGTGATGAGGTGCTGCACTATGGGCCGGGTGATCTGCTGCTGGTGACACTCGATATGCCGGTACGCGCCTGCGTGACTGTCGCCACGCCGGAAAAGCCGAATCTGGGGATTGGTATTGCCATCAATGAATCCCGGCTGAGGCGCTATCTTGAAAAGTTTCCTCCCGCGCTGCCGCTGGCGATCGCACCTGATGAACGCGGCGTCACCGTACACAAAGTCTCACCTTTGCTGGTGGATGCGGTCATTCGACTGGTACGCCTGCTTGACCATCCCGAAGATATTGATGCTCTGGCTCCGCTCATTGAGCAGGAGATTTTCTACCGGTTGCTGACCGGGCCAGAAGGCTCGCGGATTTTAAACATGGCGCTGGCTGAGCGGCCGGGCAGTCGGGTGGCACAGGCTGCACGCTGGCTGCGGGAGAATTTTCATCAGCCGCTGAAAATCGATCAGCTTGCCAGTAATGTCGGCATGAGTATCTCTTCACTGCATCATCACTTCAAAGCCGTCACTGCCATGACGCCGATGCAATACCAGAAACAGCTTCGGCTGAATGAGGCACGGCGTTTAATGTTGGTTGAAAAGCTGGATGCCGGTACGGCAGGTTATCGGGTGGGGTATCAGAGCGCGTCACAGTTCAGCCGGGAGTATCGCCGCCTGTATGGGCAATCACCGGCGAGGGACAGCCGTGAACTGGCGGTGAGCACGGAGACCCGCCGCCCACCGCAAAACTGATTAGAGGCTGTTTGCCGCTTCCATCGCAATGGCAAAGGATTTGAGGCGCGCATCGCGGTCAAAAATCTGGCCGTTGACCATAATCTCATCCGCCTGGGTTTCACGCATCAGTGAGGCCAGCCCATGACGCACCTTATCAATATCGCCGACCAGTGACATGCTGAGCGCCTGCTGAACACCATATTGTTCTGACGGTGACCAGAGGTTATCCATGTTTTCAACCGGTGCCGGTAGCGGGCCCGGTTTGCCGCGGCGCAGGTTAATAAACTGCTGCTGCATTGAGGTAAACAGGAAACGTGCATCCCGCTCATTATCAGCGGCAACCACATTAATGCAGACCATGGCATAAGGTTTGTCGAGACGCGCCGATGGCTTGAAGTTCTCGCGATAGACGTGCAGGGCCTGGAACAGCTGGTCAGGCGCAAAGTGGGAGGCAAACGCAAACGGCAGGCCCATTTTTGCTGACAGCTGTGCGCTGTAAAGACTGGAGCCGAGCAGCCAGACCGGAATTTTCAGACCCAGACCGGGCACCGGTTGCACTGGCAGCTGCGCATCCGCGTCAGCATCGAACCAGTTAATCAGTTCAGCGACATCTTCGGGAAAGGTGTCGATATGCATGTTGGCCTGATGACGGCGCAGCGCCATCATGGTGCGCTGGTCAGAACCTGGCGCACGACCTAAGCCGAGATCAATACGCCCAGGATAGAGGGAAGCCAGCGTGCCAAACTGCTCGCCGATGACCAGCGGCGCATGGTTAGGCAGCATGATCCCGCCGGATCCCAGCCTCAGGGTCTCGGTATTCGCCGCCAGATAGCCAATCAGCACTGACGTCGCGGCGCTGGCAATCCCTGTCATGTTGTGATGTTCAGCCAGCCAGTAGCGTTCGAAACCCAGTTTTTCCGCCTGACGCGCCAGCGCCAGTGAATTATGGAACGCATCCCGTGCGGTCGCGCCCTGTGGAATCGGCGCAAGATCCAGTACGGACAGGCGAAGAGGTTTTTTATCAGACATGACTACTCCCGTTGAATGGCGCAGGCATTAAGTGAAGGCCTGCACCATTAAGTATTACGCATCATTCCTTCTATTAAAACTGCTAACCTGTGCAGGAATATAGCCGGTATGTGCTTTTACTCAGGAGACCAGCGTCATACCCGCCAGTTTGCGCCAGTAACCGTTACAATCGCTGCCTTTCGCGACCATTAACGGTGCCTGGCCGTTTTCATTGGCGCGGAAACGGTCGATCTCTGCCAGCGTCGTGACACCCTGCGGCGACAGCCGGACACAATCAACCCGATCGCGCATACCGGCCAGATCGTTACCCAGGTTATAGCAGTAGCCGCTCATGGTCTGAATGCCATTGAGGACGAACACCTGCTGTCCCTCCTGAGAGTTAACGCGACGGCCTGCTGGATAGTTGATGCAGCAGGTTTCGCAGTCATCTTTCGCGCGGTTTTCCGAGCGGGCGGTGAAGCAGCGCGCCGAGAGCGCCAGCGGCAGATGACCGTAGCCCAGCACCTCCACCTCAAATTGCTGCCGGATACCTCGTCTCTCGCACTGCTCCAGCAGCTGTAGCAGCCAGTCACGGGACATCTCCACCGGCATACACCAGCGCGTCATGCCCTCTTTGACCAGCAGTTGTAGCGTGTCAGCGTTATAGACATTCAGCGTCGGGCCCGCGACAAAAGGCAGGTGACGTTCAGCGACCATATTGACCGCGCCGATATCATTGGCTTCAATCAGAAACTCGCCGTTCTCAACGTAACGCTGCAGCTCTTTCAGCTCAGAGGGTGACTGCAGCAATGCCAGCGTGCTCAGTACCACCTGTTTGCCGCTGGCCGCGACTTCGCGGGCCAGATCCATCCAGCGCGCATAGGGCGTGGCGCGGCGTTTACTGCACACCGCTTCGCCGAGATAGATAATATCTGCGCGACTGCGGACAGCCTGTTGATAGAAATCTTCCAGCGTATCGGTTGGCCAGTACCAGAGCACCGGCCCAAGGGCATATTGCATCATGACTCCTTATTGCCATTCACGGTGATAAGCACCCAGCGTGGTTTGCGTCCCTTCGGAGAGATCGCCCAGCGTCTGCATCCACTGCGGCGCGACGTCAAACTGTTCCGGCTGCGCTTTGCAGCGATCGATGGCCTGACGCCAGACGCGCGCCACGTCAGCAACATAGGCGGGGCTGCGCTGACGGCCTTCGATTTTCACTGAGGCGATGCCTGCCCGCAGCAGTTCCGGCAGCAGTTCCAGGGTGTTGAGGCTGGTGGGTTCTTCCAGCACGTGATAACGCTGATTGTTAACCTCATAACGCCCTTTACATAGCGTCGGGTAACCTGCACTTTCGTCCGGCGCGTAGCGATCAATCAGCACTTCATTGAGACGTGACTCCATGCCCTTTGGCGTCTGCTGCCAGCGCACAAATTTCGCCGGGGAACAGGCGCCCGCGCTGTTAGGTGATTCGCCAGTCAGCCAGGAGGAGAGGTAGCAGCGGCCTTCGGCCATAATGCACAGGCTGCCAAAGGCGAACACCTCCAGCGGCACCGGCGTGCTGCGCGCCAGCTGTTTAACCTGATGAATCGACAGCACGCGCGGCAGCACGACACGTTGCAGATTGAAGTGGCGATGGTAAAAGCGAATTGCCTCCAGATTGGTCGCGGAAGCCTGGACAGAGAGATGACGTTCAACCTGCGGATAGTGCTTCGCGGCATATTCCAGCGTGGCGATATCGGCCAGGATCAGCGCATCGGCGCCGTTTTGCGCCGCTACATCGATTGCCCGCTGCCAGCGCCCCATACCATCCGGATGGGCAAACGTGTTAATTGCCACATGCAGTTTGCGCCGATGCTGATGCAGATAGCGCGCCGCTTCAGCCAGCTTTTTATCGGTGAAATTCAGGCCCGCAAAGTGACGGGCATTGGTGTCATCTTTCAGTCCCACATAGACTGCATCAGCCCCATTCTCTGTGGCGGTGCGGACGGCGGGTAAATTTCCTGCCGGACAGAGCAGTTCCATAGATGTTCCTCTCAACATGCGATGGGCGTCGAGTCTAGGCATCTGATCCGGGCAGTGTTTTGATTTGGGGCAGTGAAATTCCAGTTCATCGGCCCTTGCGGCACTTTTTTCCTTGCCACCGCAGCCGTTTTTATTGATCTCAGAGGAGGCGCGCAGAAAAGGATATGGCAATATACGTAAAATTTTCTAAAGGGAGTGACGAAAGTGTTAGAGCGGATACATGCCCATTTTGTAAAAAACGGCCCTAAAATCTTAGGGTTACCCGCAGCACTCACCCCATTTCCGGTCAAACAGTTGATTCTGCAACAACTCTTAAACTGGCAATTTCGCCATGCTTTGGCTGAAGGTGAGTTAGACTTTCTGAACGGTCGCCTGCTGGGTATCGAGATTGCCGATCTCAATCTGCACTGGATCACCACGCTGCAGGACGGCCGACTGGCGGTATTGCAACAGTCCGAAGCGGATGTCTGGTTTCGGGGCAATGCCAATGATCTGTTGCTGGTGGCAGCACGTAAAGCAGATCCCGATATGCTGTTCTTTCAACGCCGGCTGGTGATTGAAGGTGACACTGAACTGGGACTTGAGGTGAAGAACGTAATGGATGCTATTGAACCTGAGGCTATGCCCACCGCGTTACGCACGGCAATTGAACAGATGGCGAAATTTATCGATGCCGGTATGAAACAGGACGCGAAGGCCGCACGGGCGCGCGCGGGTGCCGCATGTTGATCCGTAGCGAAATTGGTGTTGATGCCGCGGGCATCGACGCATTGCTCAAACGCTGCTTCAGCACCCCGGCAGAAGCGGAACTGACTCAGGCGCTGCGTGAAGATGGTCTGCTGACGCTCGGCGTGGTCGCCACTGATGAGGAAGGACAGGTGCTGGGTTATGCCGCATTCAGTCCGGTCAGCGTTCAGGGTGAAGATCGCGGCTGGGTGGCTCTGGCACCGCTGGCCGTCGATGAGACGCTACGCGGCCAGGGTCTGGCCAGCAAGCTGATTTATGAGGGGCTGGATACGCTCAATGAATTTGGCTACAGCGCGGTCGTCGTGCTGGGCGATCCGGCGCTGTTCAACCGTTTTGGTTTTGAACCGGCGGCACGTTACGGTCTGCGCAGTCGCTGGCCGGGAACAGAGGCCGCATTCCAGGTCTACCGTCTGGCGGAGAATGCTTATGACGGCGCGGAAGGGCAGATCGACTACGCCGAACCCTTTAATCGCCAGCCGTAATACTCAGCCAGCTCTCCAGACTGATCGGCTGAGCCGCCACCAGCAGTAATTTCTGTTGGCGGGGCAGTTGCTTAACCTGATACTCCAGTCTGGAGGCGCTGGCACGATCGCCCGCTGCACAGTGAAACACCAGGTCCAGCGGACCTTTGCCGCGTAGCGCACGTGCGCCACGCCCGCTCTGGTGCTGAGCGACCCGGCGCACCACATCCGTGGTGATGCCGGTGTACAGAATCCCTTTCGCCGTGCGGACGATGTAGAGTTGCCACTGCTGACTCATCGCAATCATTTCCCAAAAAAAGGTGCCGGGCAGTGTAGCGCGCTTCACGCTCTGGTGCACCGCCAGGAGTTTATCTTGTCCGATCACGCCCATCTGGTTCGCTACCTCAGAAAGCAGCATGTGCTTTCACTCTGCTGTACCGCCGACGATCAGCTGTGGTGCGCTAACTGCTATTACGTCTTTGATGAGACGCGCATGGTCTTCTGGATCATGACCGAACCCGATACCCGCCATGGCGAGTTGATGGTGCAGAATCCGCAGGTGGCGGGCACCGTCAATGGTCAGCCCAGAAGTGTGTTGCTGATAAAAGGGGTGCAGTATCGTGGCCGGATTAAAAGGCTGGAGGAGGCCACAGAGCAGATTGCCAGAGCCGCTTACCAGAAACGTTTTCCGGTCTCACGCAAAGTGTCGGCACCGCTGTGGGAGATTGAGCTGGATGAGGTGAAAATGACGGATAATGCGCTGGGATTCGGCAAGAAAATTGCCTGGGTGCGGGAAAAATAGAAACGCCCCTTTCAGCTGAAAAGGGCGTATCGGGTTTACAGCGCTTCGAGGATCCGCAGGGATTCACGATTAAAGGCCGGTAAATCGTGCGGCGTGCGGCTGGTGACCAGCTTATCGCCGTCTACCACCACTTCTTTATCATGGAAGTCAGCACCGGCATTGATCAGGTCAATGGCAACGGCTTTAACCGTGGTCATCTTGCGACCGCGAACGCCATTCGCGCTGATCAGCAACTGTGGCCCGTGGCAAATGGCAAAAATGGGCTTGCCGCTGGCAACAAACTCTTTGGTAAAGGCCACGAAACGATCGTCGCCGCGCAGGGCGTCAGGCGAGTGACCGCCTGGCAGAAGCAGGGCGTCAAATTCAGCCGGGCTGACGTCATCGATGCTGAGATCGATGGTCACTTCCGCTTCGCCTTGCTTGCCTTTAACAACATTACCGGCTTGTTTCTCAATGGTAACCACCTCAAAACCAGCGCGTTTATACACTTCCGCAGGTGAAGTAAATTCTGAGTCTTCAAATTCATCGGTAATTAAAACCGCAACTTTCTTGCTCATCTTTTTCCTCCTGAAATTTGTGGAGCGCGAGGCGCGCTTTCCGGATAACGCTGTAAGTCTGGTCGCTGAGAGTCAGAACGCAAGCCAGCCCGTGAAGATCAGCTATCTTTTAACCTATACGCAGTGAAATAAGGACAAATCTGAGATGAATCGCGTATTACTGACCGGTGCAACCGGCTTAGTCGGGTCGCATCTGCTGCGCTTACTGATTCAGGATCCGCGCGTCGATGAAATCATCGCGCCAACCCGACGGCCACTGCCTGTGATGCAGAAAGTCGTGAACCCGGTTGAAGCCGATCTCACCGATGTGCTGGGGCCGCTGGACTGTTCACTGGATACGGTGTTCTGCTGTCTTGGCACCACGCGTAAGCAGGCGGGCAGCAAACAGGCATTCATCCACGTCGATTACACTCTGGTCGTGGACAGTGCATTGTGCGGATTACGCTTAGGGGCGAAGCAGATGATGGTGGTCAGCGCGCACGGCGCCAGTCGTCACTCACCGTTTTTATATAATCGTGTTAAAGGTGAAATGGAGAATGCGCTGCGTCATCAGGGCTGGCCGCGCCTGACGCTGGTGCGGCCTTCACTGCTGCTGGGAGAGCGCAAGCAGAAGCGCGGCGGTGAAAGCCTGGCGGGGCCGGTTTTCGCGCTGCTGCCGGGTAACTGGCGCGCCGTGCATGCGCGCGACGTCGCGCGCTGTCTGCACCAGCAGGCTTTCACCCAGGGAGGTGAGAGTGTCACTGTCATTGAGTCAGGCGATATCCCGCGTCACTCAGCGTAACGGCCAGATAATCTGATTACGACTGCCGCGCCATTGCAGCGTGGCATCTTTCTCTTCTTCGACAAAGCGACCATCGATCAGTACGTCGAGATAGTCCAGCACAGCGCGCTGCGCGCTGTTCAGCTCCTGCATCCGGTAACCGGTCCAGAGCCAGATATCTTTATCGGGGCACGCCTGCCGCACCCGTTTTACCAGACGGCGGATGTGCGGCACGTTTTGCGGATGCAGCGGATCGCCGCCGCTCAGCGACAATCCCTGGCGCGGAATGCGCGTATCCTGCAAATCCGCCAGCAGTTGCTCCTCCATCTCAAGTGTAAAGGGCACGCCGGAGTCGAGCCGCCAGGTGCTCTGGTTGTAGCAGCCGCGACACTGATGTTCGCAACCGGCGACAAACAGTGTGCAGCGGGTGCCGGGACCATTAATAATATCGACATCATAGTAGCGATGGATATGCATCATCCCAGCGGTCCCTCTTCAAGATGTTTTACCCGACGCTGCACTTCCTGCTGCTTACCGGCGTTAAACGGCCGTGCATCCGGACTGCCCAGATAGCCACAGACCCGTCGGGTGACAGAGACGCGCGCCGGATCGTGGTTGCCGCAGTTCGGGCAGGTAAAGCCGCGGCTGGTACAGGTGAACTCGCCGTTGAAGCCGCACTCGTAGCATTCATCAATCGGTGTGTTAGTGCCGTAATAGGGCACGCGGTCATAGCTGTAATCCCAGACATCCTCCAGCGCTTTGAGATTGTGCTGCACATTCGGGTATTCGCCGTAACAGATGAATCCGCCATTCGACAGCGGCGGATAGGGTGCTTCAAAGTCGATTTTGTCGTAAGGATTGACCTTCTTCTCAACGTCGAGATGGAAGCTGTTGGTGTAGTAGCCCTTGTCGGTGACGCCCGGCACCAGGCCAAACTGCGCGGCATCAAGACGGCAAAAGCGGTCGCACAGATTCTCGCTCGGCGTGCTGTAAAGGCTAAAACCGTAGCTGGTTTCCTCTTTCCAGCGCTCGGTGGCATCACGCATACAGGCGATAATCTCCACACCTTTAGCACGCAGCGCCGCGTCATCGTAAGGGTGTTTATGACCGCCGCTGAGTGCATTCAGGGTTTCGTGCAGGCCGATATAGCCCAGCGACAGCGATGCACGGCCGTTTCGGAAAATAGGACCGACTTCATCATCCGCATTCAGCCGGACGCCACAGGCGCCTTCCATGTAGAGGATGGGCGCGACGCGTGCTTTGGTTTTCTCCAGCCGCGCCACCCGCGTCATGAGCGCCCGCTTAGCCAGCAGCAGGCGCGCATCGAGCAGCCTCCAGAAACGCGCCTCATCGCCGCCTGCTTCCAGCGCAATGCGCGGCAGATTCAGGCTGATCACGCCGATATTATTGCGCCCTTCATGAATCTGCTCGCCATTCTCTTCATAAACGCCCAGGAAGCTGCGGCAGCCCATTGGGGTTTTAAATGAGCCGGTCACTTTCACCACCTGATCGTAATTGAGGATGTCGGGATACATCCGCTTGCTGGCACACTCCAGCGCCAGTTGCTTGATGTCGTAGTTAACGTCGCCCGCCCGGCGGTTAACGCCCTCGCGAATGCTGAACACCAGTTTTGGAAACACCGCTGTTTTGCGATTTTTACCCAGCCCCGCCAGTCGGTTGCGCAGAATTGACTGCTGAATCAGCCGCGCTGCCCAGTCAGTCCCCAGACCAAAACCAAAGGTGACAAACGGCGTCTGGCCATTGGCGGTGTGCAGGGTATTCACCTCATACTCCAGCGACTGAAAAGCGTCGTAGCACTCTTTCTCCGTACGCTGGCGTGCATACTCTTCTGCCTGTGGAATCTGCCACTGCTCAGCAATCGCCAGATGCCGGGTATAGCTCTGCTCAACAAACGGAGCGAGCACTTCATCAATGCGGTTTATGGTGGTGCCACCGTAAATGTGGCTGGCGACCTGGGCGATGATCTGCGCCGTGACGGCGGTGGCGGTGGCGATCGATTTAGGCGGCTCGATCTCAGCATTGCCCATTTTGAAGCCGTTGGTCAGCATACCTTTCAGATCGATCAGCATGCAGTTGAACATCGGGAAGAAGGGCGAGTAGTCGAGATCGTGATAGTGGATCTCGCCGCGCTCGTGCGCCAGCACCACATCGCGCGGCAGGATCTGCTGCTGCGCGTAGTGCTTTGCCACGATCCCGGCCAGCAGATCGCGCTGCGTTGGGATCACTTTGCTGTCTTTGTTGGCGTTTTCATTCAGCAGCGCCGCGTTGGTCTGATCGACCAGGCCGCGAATGGCGTGATGTAACTGGCTCTGACGATCGCGAGCGACATCGCGATCGTGCCGGTATTCAATGTAAGCGCGCGCCAGCTGCGGGTATGGGCCCGCCATCAGCGTTTCTTCCACTGCACACTGAATCTCCCGGATATCCACTTCCGGACGATCGGCCAGCCGCAGGGCAACCTGCTCAGCGACCTGCGTGCACCAGGCCAGGTCATCGACCTCTGCTGCCTGTGCCGCCGCCGCGACGGCCTGCTCAATACGCTGCGCATCAAAACCCGTCCGACATCCATCACGCTTGATGACCACCGTCGCCATTTCTCTCTCCGTAAACTACATATAGGTGTGTGATGGATTCTATCCCCTACATGTAGTGATTGCTGCGAATTATTGCGTTCTGTTTTGACCTGAAACAAGGAAGATTCAACACGGCAGGGAATGCCGACTGAGGTAAGAATCAGGTTTTGAGATCAGGTTTCCGGGTGATTAACTGGCGTATTGGCGTGCAGCAACTTTAATCAACGTTATGCCCTGTTAAAACGTTGACGTCACAAGGATGCCCGCCAATGTGGTTACCCCGTTCTCTGCTCCTGCTTTCAGCCTTTTGTCCACTCGTCCTGGCCAGTCCGCTGCCACTGATGCCCTGGCCGCAGCAGGTGGAGCAGCCCGCCAGTGGCGGTGCACTTACCCTGACGCCGCAATTGACGCTGCAAATCTCAGGTGATCATCTGGCAGGTGCTGAAGCACGCTGGCTGGCGCGAATCAGTAACCAGACGGGCTGGCCGCTGTTGCCTGCATCCCAGCCGGTGGCCGCGCCGACTATACGTATCGTCATTGCAAAGGCGGTGGACCCGCTGCCACTGCCCGACAGCGATGAGAGCTATCAGTTGCAGGTCGATGGCGACGGCGTCCTGTTAACTTCACCCAGCCGTTTTGGCGCGATGCGCGGTATGGAAACCCTGCTGCAACTTATCCAGAACGGTGCACAGGGCACGACGATTCCTTACGTGACCATCCACGATCATCCCCGCTTTCCGTGGCGTGGTGTGCTGATCGACACAGCGCGCCACTTTATGCCGGTAGAGACACTTAAACGTCAGATCGACGGCCTGGCCGCCGCGCGAATGAACGTCTTTCACTGGCATCTCACTGACGATCAGGGCTGGCGCTTTGCCTCCAGCCACTATCCCCAGCTGCAGCAGAAAGCCAGCGATGGCAACTACTACAGTCAGCAGCAGATGCGGGAGATTGTGAAATATGCCACCGAGCGTGGGGTGCGTGTGGTGCCTGAGCTGGATATGCCGGGACACGCCTCTGCGCTGGCGGTGGCGATGCCGGAGCTGATAAGCAGACCGGGAAATTATCAGATGGAGCGCGGCTGGGGCGTCTTTAAACCGCTGCTCGATCCCAGTAACGAACAGGTTTATGAGGTGATCGACACGCTGGTGGGTGAGATGGCGGCGATCTTCCCCGACCCCTGGCTACACATCGGCGGCGATGAAGTCGATCCCACCCAGTGGAACGACTCACCCGCGATTCAGCAGTTCATGCGCGATCACAATCTGAAAGATGCGCATGCGCTTCAGGCGTACTTCAATCAGCGGGTGGAAAAGATCCTGGAAGCCCATCACCGTCAGATGGTGGGCTGGGATGAGATCGCCCATCCCGATCTGCCGCGCAGCATTCTGATCCAGTCGTGGCAGGGCCAGGATACGCTGAGTGCGCTGGCAAAAGAGAACACGCGCGGCATTCTCTCCACCGGGTTCTACCTCGATCAGCCCCAGCCTGCCAGCTACCACTACCGCAATGAGGTCACGCCGCGCGGGCTCAACGGCCTGGATCGTCTGCGGCCCGGCGATCAGGCGCAGAGCTGGTCATTCACGATGCCGCGCCTCAAAGGCAGCCCGGTGAAGGGCAGCTTTACGCTCATTCAGGGCGAGTCGGGCTGGCGCGGTTTTATCGACTTCGACGGCAAGTCCCGGCGGATGATCCGTGAGATCAACTGGCTCTCGACGCAGCAGGTGCAGTTCAGCGTGGATAGCTGGATGGGACCGTTCCAGCCGGTGTTCACGCTGCAGCAGCCGTCCCTCAAAGGCTATGTGCTGGTAGGCAACGTCCGTTATCCCACCAGCGGTCAGCGCCTGATGCAGCCGCCGGCGGGCATCGCGCCCGTGCTGCCCACGCCAGAACAGGTGCAGCACAATCTGCTGGGTGGTGAGGCAGCGCTGTGGGCGGAAAACATCAACAGCCAGATTATTGATACCAAATTGTGGCCGCGCGCCTTTGTGGTGGCTGAGCGGTTATGGTCGGCAGAGGATGTCACGAACATGGATTCAATGTATTCGCGGCTGTCAGCGATGGATCGCTGGAGCACTGTATCGGTGGGAACGCTGCAGCAAGCCCAGACGGAGCAGCAGATGATGCGGCTGGCCAACGGGCACGATATTGCCCCACTGCAAATACTGGCTGAGGTGCTGGAACCGGCGCAGTACTACACCCGCCAGCATCTGAAGTTTCAGGCGGGCCATTACGACTATCACGAGCCGTTAAACCGGCTGGCGGATGTGCTGCCTGCCGAGAGTGAGGCGGTGCGCCAGCTGGCGCAGCATGTCGCCGTGTTAATCGCCAACCGTAATAACCCGGCCGCTGCCTCCGCAGTTCGTGCGCCGCTGCAGCGCTGGCAGGCCAACACGACTGCGGTAATGCCGATCATCAACGGTAGCGCGACGCTGAAGCCGCTGGCACACAGCGTGCAGCAGATTGAGGTGCTGAGCACCATGGGCCTCGCGCTGGTGAATGCTTACGTCCGCAATCAGGCGTTTGGTGCCAGCGAAGTGGCGGAGATGCATGCGACACTCGATGCCGCTGCGCAGGTGCAGGATGAAACGGTGATTGCGCTGGTCAGGCCGCTGGAGACGCTGTTGCGCGCCTTTCAGTAAATGCGGTGGCCGGTGCGGAACCGGCCACCGTGGCATCAGGCCGGGCCGCTGACTGAATGGCGACGCACCAGCGTCGGGCTGAACATGTGGGTGACTTCTGGCAGCGGCAGATCGTTAGCCAGTGCCAGCGCAAGCTGGGCTGCCTGCTGCGCCATGGTGACAATCGGATAGCGGACGGTGGTGAGGCGCGGTCGCACATAGCGCGACACCAGCACATCATCAAAGCCGATCAGTGACATCTCTTCCGGCACGCGAACACCGTTATCGCTCAGCACTGCCAGTGCACCTGCCGCCATCGAGTCGTTGTAACAGGCGACAGCGGTAAAGTTCCTGCCGCGCCCCAGCAGTTCCGTCATCGCCTGCTCACCGCCGACTTCATCCGGTTCGCCCCAGGTGACCAGCCGGTCGCTGCACGGCAGGCCGTGCTCTTTCAGCGCATCGTAGTAACCCTGCAGGCGATCTTCGGCATCAGAGATGGTGTGGGTCGAACAGATAAAGGCGATATTCTGATGGCCGAGCTGGATCAGATGACGGGTGGCAAGCCAGGCACCGTAGCGATCGTCAAGCGCAATACAGCGCTTTTCAAAGCCTTTTATCAGCCGGTTCAGCAGCACCATACCGGGCACCTGCTTCATCAGCACTTCCAGCTCTGCGTCGGGAATTTTCTTGGCGTGAACCACCAGCGCCGCGCAGCGATGACGCATCAGCTGTTCAATCGCCTGCCGTTCTTTTTGCTCATTATGGTAACCGTTACCAATCAGCAAAAAGTTACCGGTATCGCCTGCCACCTCATCCACGGCTTTAACCATCGCGCCAAAAAAGGGATCGGAGACGTCACCGACAATCAGGCCGAGCGTTTCGGTCGATTGTTGCGCCAGCGCGCGTGCGTTGGCATTCGGGTGATACTGAAGCTGCTCCATCGCCTGGCCTACGGCCTGTCGGGAGCTGTCGCTGGCTTTGGGAGAATTATTGATTACACGTGAGACTGTGGCGACAGAAACGCCCGCCAGTCGCGCAACATCCTTTATGGTAGCCATGCGTTGACCTGCTTTGGGGAAAACGTTTACACATCACATCAGTGTTACGGAAAAGGGCGGACACATCAACCCGACAGAATGTCAGCGTCGTCGCAAAAAGGGGCGAAATCGGGCACTCAGGCACATCTTCTGCTCAGCCGCCGCCCCGTGTTATGCTCAATCTCCCACCTGGCTACCGTGAAAAACAACGATGAAAACCAAAGTGCCACATCTGGCTCACTGGGGCGCCTTTACCGCCGTCACTGAAAACGATCGCCTGATTGGCTGCGAACCCTTCTTCGCCGATGCCGATCCGTCACCGATGATCCACACCATTCCTGAACTGGTCTACTCCGACAAACGCATTCGCCAGCCGATGGTGCGTCGGTCGTGGCTAAAGTCACGCGAAAAGAGCGATCGCACGCTGCGTGGCCGGGAAGATTTTGTCGCCGTCGACTGGGAAACCGCGCTGGACCTGGTGGCGGAGGAGAATCGCCGCGTGCGCGAGCGTTACGGTGCATCGGGCATTTTCAACGGCTCCTACGGCTGGTCATCGGCTGGACGCGTTAATCACGCCCGCACCCTGGTTCGTCGTTTCTACTTTCAGGGTGGCGGTGGCGTCGATCAGCAGGGCAACTACAGCTGGGGTGCCGCGCAGTTCTTCCTGCCCTATGTAATCGGCACGTATATGCCGCTGACCGGGCGCGTCACCGAATGGCCGCAGGTGGTGGAACACGCCGAAATTTTTGTCGCTTTTGGTGGGCTGGCGCTGAAAAACGCCCAGGTTGCCTCGGGTGGCGCAGGGCAGCACAGCCTGAAACCGGCGCTGATGCAGCTGGCGGCCAAAGGGACGCCGGTAATCAACATCAGCCCGATGCGCGATGACTGCCCGGAATTCGTTAACGCCGAGTGGATCCCGATTCGCCCCAATACCGACGTGGCGCTGATGCTGGCGCTGGGCTATGAAATCACCCAGCGCGGCGCGGTTGACGAAGCGTTTCTCGCCAGCCACTGCACCGGCTGGCCGCAGCTGCGAGCCTATCTGCTGGGTGAAACCGACGGCGTGGCGAAAACCGCTGGCTGGGCCAGTCGTATCACCGGCATTCCAGCGGATAGAATTGTGCAGCTGGCGCAGCAGCTGACCGGCAAGCGCAGCTTTATGACCTGCTCCTATTCCGTTCAGCGCGCCCATCGCGGCGAACAGCCTTACTGGATGATGATTGCGCTGTCGTCGATGCTCGGCCAGCCAGGCCTGCCGGGCGCAGGTTTCTCCTTTGGTCACGGTTCAATGAACAGCGTTGGCAACCCGCGTCAGGAGGGGCCAGCCCCGATGATGAGCACCGGCCCCAATCCGTCCGGGCTGTCGATTCCGGTGGCGCGCATCAGCGACATGCTGCTCAATCCCGGCCAGCCGTACCGCTTCCAGGGCGAAACGCTGCACTATCCTGACATTCACATGGTGCACTGGGCGGGCGGCAATCCGTTCCATCATCACCAGCAGCTGAACCGGCTGGTGGAGGGCTGGCAACGGCCCGATACGGTGGTCGTGCAGGATATCGTCTGGACGCCTGCTGCGCAGATGGCGGATATCGTGCTGCCTGCCACCACCACGCTCGAGCGCAATGATATCGGTGGCTCCTCACGCGATCGCTTTGTGCTGGCGATGCATCAGGCGATCAAACCGCAGCACCAGGCGCGCAACGACTTCGATATTTTTGCGGACCTGGCCGAGCGCCTCGGCTATCGCGACACCTTCACCGAAGGGCGCAATGAGATGCAGTGGATCGCCCATCTTTATCAGCAGTGTGCGACCGCGCATCAGCGCAAAGGCATCGATTTCCCCGAATTTGATGCGTTCTGGCAGCGCGGCTTTGTGGAAATTCCGGAAGGCGGCAAGCCCTATCAGTTTATGGAGGCGTTCCGCGCCGATGCGCAGGCGAACCCGATTAAAACCGCCAGCGGCAAAATCGAGCTTTTCAGCCAGACCATTGCGGACTACCAGCTTGACGATTTTGCCGGTCATCCGGAGTGGCGTGAACCGCAGGAGTGGCTCGGCTCGCCGGTCAGCCACGACTATCCGCTGCACATGATCTCAATTCAGCCTTCGGACCGGTTACACAGCCAGCTGGATGCCACCGAAACGGTGCAGGGCAATAAAACTGCCGGACACGAAACGCTCTACATGCATCCACAGGATGCAGCAGCGCGCGGTCTGGTGGAGGGCGACGAGATTGAGGTGAGCAACGCACGCGGCGTGATGCTGGCGGGCGTGCGGATCACCGAGGGCGTGACGCAGGGCGTGGTCATTATCTCTACCGGTGCCTGGTTTGATCCTGGTTTTGGCAAGGCGTGGCAGCCGCACGATCGCGCGGGTAACCCCAATGTGCTGACGCTCGATATCGGAACCTCGTCGCTGACGCAGGGACCAAACGCCATGAGTTGCCTGGTGGAAATCAAAAAACATCAGGATTGCACAATAGCGTAAGGATCTCATGGCTGGTTACATTTTGCGGGTAACTGTTGCGTTTGAGAGATAGCAGCCGATTAATCCCTCTTGCTACATTCAGGGTCCCAGAGGTATTGATGGGTGAACATCAATAGATTTTCTTGATTACACCAACCTGCGCAGATGCGCAGGTTTTTTTTGCCCAAAATCTGCGGCCGATAACGAACTGATACACAGTTTTCCTGTTATACAGCCAGCGCTTTCTTTATAACTGCTGGCACCAGCCTCTTTCTCTTATTTTGCGCAGCGGAATGCCATGCCCCGGATTAAAAAACTACTGGGAAAAGACCAGATAAAAGCGCCATTTAACCCTTTTCGTTTTCGGCTGATCTGCCTGGGTGTCACGACCTGTCTGGTGGTGCTGCTGGCGCGCGTCGCGGACCTGCAGTTCCTGAATCAGCCGATGCTGGAGCACGAAGCCGATCAGCGATCGCTACGTACCGTCACGCTGCCGACCAGCCGCGGTACCCTGCTGGATCGTAACGGTGAAGCGCTGGCGCTTAGCGTGCCATCGCGCGATGTCATTGCCGATCCGCAGCGTGTGCTTGAGAGTAACCCCGATTTCACCAGCGCTAAATGGGCCTATCTTGCGGCGGCGCTTAACACCCGTCCTGAAGAGCTGGCGGCGCAGATCACTGCTAACCCGAAACGTCGCTTCCTCTATCTGGGCCGTAAAGTTGAACTGGGCATTGCGAAAGATATTAAAGAACTGAAGCTGAAAGGCATCAGTGAAGTCTACGACGACAGCCGTTTCTATCCGATGAGCGAGGCCTCTGCGCCGCTGCTCGGCATTGTAGGTGCGGATAACGTGGGTCTTAATGGCCTGGAAAAAGGCTTTGATAAAGTGTTGCAGGGCGAGCCTGGCAAAGAGGTCTATCGTCAGGATGCGGCGGGCAATATCATCGCCATGATCAACTATCAGCCGCCGACTCAGCCGCCAACGGTGCAGCTCAGCATCGACAAATATGACCAGTACACGCTTTACAGCAAACTGCGTGACGGCGTGCTGATCAACAAGGCGGATTCAGGCGCCGCCGTGCTGGTGAAAATTGACACCGGCGAGATTCTGGCGATGGCCTCCTATCCGTCGTTCAACCCTAATAACTACGAAGGGGCGACCCCGGCGCAGATGCGTAACTCGGCCATCAATGACAGCTATGAGCCGGGATCGACTGTTAAGCCGTTAGTGGTCATGGAGGCGCTGGAGCGCCACCTGGTGCGCCCGGATTCCGTAATCGATACCACGCCTTATAGCGTGAACGGCCACCTGATCCGCGACGTCGGTCACTGGCCGCGCCTGACCATGACGGGCATTCTGCAGAAATCGAGTGACATTGGCGTATCACACCTCGCGCTGGCGATGCCTGCGGAAGCGCTGGTGAATACCTATCAGGCGTTTGGCCTGGGTAAACCCACCGGATTAGGGCTGACCGGAGAAAGCGTCGGCTACTTCCCGCTGCACCGCGCCCGCTGGGCCGATATCGAGCGAGCCACTTTCTCCTTTGGCTACGGCCTGCGTGTCACGCCGCTGCAGATTGCCCGTGAATACGCCACGCTCGGCTCTTATGGCGTTTACCGTCCGCTGTCGATCACCCGCGTTACGCCACCGGTCATGGGGCGGCAGGTTGCCAACCCGGAAACGGTAAAAGAGGTGGTGCATATGCTGGAGAGTGACGTCCTGCCGGGCGGAACCGGGCTGAAAGCCGCGGTGCCGGGTTATCGTCTGGCGACCAAAACCGGTACGGCGGAAAAAATGGGCACCAGCGGCAAGTATGATGGCGGCTACGTCAACTACACCGCCGGTATTGCGCCAGCCAGCCATCCTGAAGTGGCGCTGGTGGTGATGATCAACCATCCAACGGCAGGCGATCACTTCGGTGGCTCGGTTGCCGCACCGGTGTTCGGTAATATTATGGGGCCGGTGCTGAAACACATGAACATTGCGCCAGATGCCATTTACACGAAACCGGCGACCAATACTTCGGATAAATCTTAGTGTAATCAGAGTGTAAGCGAGACGTGAAAGATATTCACACCTCGTTGCACTTCCCCGAATTCGGTTGCGTTTTCTCGCTGTCCCCGCGCGGTCAATCAGTGCGAGGATAGCAGTCCCAGAGGTATTGATGGGTGTGAAAACAACACCGCTTCGGCAGTGAGATTCCTGTTATTACACCAACCCACGCAGATGCGTGGGTTTTTTTTGCCTGCTCGCCGGACGCTCTCTTCCCCGCTGTATAACCGCCGTTAAATCATCATCGTTCTTAACGAAACCCTGACAGTTTGCCAATAGAAAGGCGCGTCGGCTTTCACCGATAATGGCCGCCGTGAACCCTGGCGTTTTTTTGCTCGTCTCAGCCGGTTCACACTGCCGCATTCCGCATGTTCCGGGATTTCTTTTTCTGCTTACCTGAAGAGTTTGACGATGACTCACCTTTCTCGCCCCGGGCGTACTTTTGGGCTCAAATGGCTGCTCCTGTTGCTGGTGGTTGCGATTGTCGCGGGCGTTATCTGGCGTCTGCTGACGGCGGGTCATGGGCCGGGTGAGGGGATGCCGCCGGGCAGGCATGGCGCACATGGCATGATGGGCGGCGGGGCGACGCTGGTTCACAGCGGTATGGCCAGCACGGCGGATGTGCCGGTGTGGCTCAATGCGCTCGGCACGGTGATCCCCAACGCCAGCGTGACGGTGACCAGCCGCGTTGACGGCCAGCTGGAGCAGGTTTTCTTTACCGAAGGGCAGAAGGTCAGTGCCGGGCAGTTGCTGGCGCAGATCGATCCGCGCAGCTATCAGGCGACGCTGAACCAGTATCAGGGCGAACTCAGCGAAAATCAGGCGCTGCTGAACAGCGCCGAACTGACGCTGGCGCGCTACCGCAAACTGGCGGCACAGGACGCGCTGGCGCGTCAGGATCTGGACAGCCAGATTGCCACCGTCGGGCAGTATCGCGGTGCGGTCGCCGCCGATCAGGCGCAGATCGCCAGTGCGAAGCTGAGCATTGAATATGCCCGCATCACCGCCCCGATCAGCGGGCGCGTCGGTTTGCGTCAGATCGACCCCGGCAACATGGTTCAGAGCGCCAGCAGCACGGGCCTGGTGACGATCACCCAGATGCAGCCCGCCGCCGTGACCTTTAGCGTGCCGCAAAGCGATATCCCGGCGCTGGTCAGCGTCCTGCATCAGGGCCAGAGCCTGCCCGCCACGCTGTTTGATCAGGACAACCAGCATCAGCTCGCCAGCGGCGAAGTAAAGTTCATCAGCAACCAGATCGACACCGCCACCGGCACCGTGGCGCTGAAGGCGGTGTTCGCCAACCAGGATGAGTCGCTGTTTGCTAACCAGTTTGTCAATCTGCGGCTGCAGCTCCGGGTGCTGAAAGGCGCGACGGTGATCCCGGCGCAGGCGCTGCAGTTGAGCAGCGACGGCAGCTTTGTCTTTGTGATCAATCAGGATCACACCGTCACGCGCAAAGCGGTCACCACCGGCCCCACGTTCGGCGACGATCAGCAGGCGATCCTCAGCGGCGTTTCGCCAGGCGATCGGCTGGTGACAGAAGGGATCGATCGCCTCACCGGCGGAAGCAAAGTCACGCTGGCCGATGAGACACCTGCTGCCGGTGCCGTGTCGAAATGAACCCGTCTCGCCTGTTTATCCTGCGTCCGGTCGCCACCATTCTGCTGATGGTCGGCGTGCTGATCTCTGGCATTTTTGCCTATAAATTTCTGTCGACCTCGGCGCTGCCTCAGGTCGACTATCCGACCATTCAGGTCACCACGCTCTATCCGGGCGCCAGCCCGGATGTCATGGCGTCGTCGGTCACGTCGCCGCTGGAGCGCCAGTTAGGGCAGATGGCCGGGCTGAGCCAGATGAGCTCCACCAGCGCCAGCGGCGCGTCGATCATTACCCTGAAGTTCAGCCTCGATCTGTCGCTGGATGTCGCCGAGCAGGAGGTGCAGGCGGCGATCAATGCGGCGAATAACCTGCTGCCCGACAATCTGCCCAATCCGCCGACCTATAAAAAGGTTAACCCGGCGGACAGTGCGGTGGTGACGCTGGCGGCGAGCTCCAGCACGCTGCCGCTGACCGAGGTGCAGGATCTGGTCAATACCCGGGTAGCACTGAAGCTGTCGCAGATCTCCGGTGTCGGGATGGTGACGCTGGCAGGCGGACATCAGCCCGCGATTCGGGCGCAGATGAATCCTCAGGCGCTGGCGGCGCATCATCTGACGCTGGAGGCGGTGAATACGCTGATTGGCAACAGCAACGTTAATGGCTCCAAAGGCGGCTTTGACGGGAAATATCATTCGGTCACCATCGATGCCAACGACCAGCTGCGCACCGCCGACGCGTACGGCAACCTGATTCTCACCTATGAAAATGGCGCGGCGCTGCGCCTGAAAGATATCGCCCATATTGAACAGGGCCCGGAGAACAGCTTCCAGTCAGCGTGGGCCAACAACCAGCCGGCGATTGTGATTAGCGTGCAGCGCCAGCCGGGCGCAAACGTAATTCAGGTGGTGGACAACATCAAGGCGCAGCTCCCCGCGCTGCAGGCGGCGCTGCCGGACGGGGTGAAGATGACGATTCTCTCCGACCGCACTCAGACCATCCGCGCCTCGATCAGTGATGTGCAGTTTGAGCTGATGCTGTCGATTGCGCTGGTGGTGATGGTGACCTTCCTGTTCCTGCGCAACGTGGCCGCTACGCTGATCCCCAGCGTGGCGGTGCCGCTGTCGCTGATCGGCACCTTTGGTGTGATGTATCTGGCAGGCTTCAGCCTGAATAACCTGTCGCTGATGGCGCTGACTATCGCCACCGGTTTTGTTATTGATGACGCCATCGTGGTGGTCGAGAACATTTCCCGGCGGCTGGAGCAGGGCGAGTCGCCGATGGAGGCTGCGCTGAAGGGCTCACAGCAGATTGGCTTCACCATCATCTCGCTCACCTTTTCACTGATTGCCGTACTGATCCCGCTGCTGTTTATGGGTGATGTGGTCGGGCGACTGTTTCGGGAGTTCGCGATCACGCTGGCGGTGGCGATTCTGGTGTCGATGCTGGTGTCGCTGACTCTGACGCCAATGCTGTGTGCGTATCTGCTGCGCCACATTCCGCCCGAACAGCAGTCAACTTTTTCCCGCAAGGGCGGCGAACTTTTCGATGCGCTGGTGCGCGGCTATGACCGGCTGCTGACCGTGGTACTTAACCATCAGAAACTGACGCTGCTGGTGGCGCTGGCGACCTTCGGGCTGACCGCGCTGCTCTATATGATGGTGCCGAAGGGCTTCTTTCCGACCCAGGATACCGGGCTGATTCAGGGCATTACTGTCGCCTCACAGGATGTCTCATTTAAAGCGATGGCCACGCGGCAGCAGGCATTGTCGGCTCTGATTCTGAAAAACCCGGCGGTGGAAAGCGTCTCATCGACGATTGGCATCGACGGCACCAACACCAGCCTCAACAGCGGACGGTTACAGATCAACCTTAAGCCATTTGGCTCGCGTGATGTGAAAGCGGATGAGGTGATTAAACAACTGCAACAGGCGACCGCCGATGTGCCAGGTATCCGGCTCTATCTGCAACCGGCGCAGGATCTCACCGTCAACGACCAGGTCTCGCCGAGTCAGTATCAGTTCACCCTGGACGACGCCGACAGTGAAAATCTGGTCAGCGGGTCGTCAAAAATGGTGGCGGCGTTGCAGCAGCGGCCCGAATTTAATGGCGTGGTAAGTAACCTGCAGGATCAGGGGCGCGTCTCATACGTTGAGCTGAACCGCGATAAAGCGGCGCGCTTTGGCATTACTGCGTCGGACGTGGACACCGCGCTCTATAACGCTTTTGGTCAGCGTCTGGTCTCGACTATTTTCACCCAGTCGAATCAGTATCGGGTGGTGCTGGAAGTGGCTCCGGCTTACCAGCAGGGTCCGGCGTCGTTTGATGATGTTTATCTGCAGCCCTCTTCCGGCAGCAGCTCGTCATCAACCACCAGCACGGCTTCATCCACGGCTTCGTCATCAACATCAACGTCTTCATCAACGTCGACGTCCAGCTCAGCTTCTGATAGCGACACGGCCAGCAGCGGCATGGTGAAACTTACCGCTATCGCCACTATTCATCAGCGCACCGGCTCGCTGATGCACATGCGGCTGAATCAGTTTCCGGCGGTGATGATCTCCTTCAACCTTAATCCGGGCTACTCGCTGGAGGATGGGCAGCGGGCGATCGCCGACGTGCGGCAGCAGTTGCACCTGCCAGAGAGCACCACGCTGCGTTACCAGGGCGAAACCTCGGCGTTCCAGAGTGCCACCGGCAACACGCTGTGGCTGATTCTGGCGGCGCTGATCACTATGTATGTGGTACTCGGCATCCTCTACGAGAGCTTTATCCATCCGGTCACCATTCTCTCAACGCTGCCGTCGGCGGCGGTGGGCGCGCTGCTGACGCTGTTGCTGGCAGGCACGGAGTTCAGCCTGATTGCGCTGATTGGGGTCATCCTGCTCATCGGCATCGTGAAAAAGAACGCCATCATGATGATCGACTTCGCGCTGGAGGCAGAACATAAGCAGCATCTCAGCCCGCGTGACGCGATTCATCAGGCCTGTCTGCTGCGCTTCCGCCCGATCCTGATGACGACCATGGCGGCGTTGCTCGGCGCGTTACCGCTGATGCTGGCTTCCGGCTCGGGCGCAGAGCTGCGGCAGCCGCTGGGGCTGGTGATTGTCGGCGGGCTGATTGTCAGTCAGGTGCTGACGCTCTTTTCCACGCCGGTGATCTACCTGCTGTTTGATGGGCTGGCGCAGCGCGGCAACGCCTGGGTGAAACGCCGTCAGCAGCAGGCGCGGAGTGGACAATGAATCTGACCCGGCTGTTTATCTTTCGTCCGGTGGCGACGCTGTTGCTGACGCTGGCGATACTGTTGCTCGGCGCGCTGGGCTACCGGCTGCTGCCGGTGGCACCGCTGCCGCAGGTCGATTTCCCGACCATCATGGTCAGCGCCAGCCTGGCGGGGGCCAGCCCGGAAACGATGGCCGCCACCGTCGCGACGCCGCTGGAGCGTTCGCTGGGGCAGATTGCCGGTATTAGTGAGATGACCTCCAGCAGTTCGCAGGGCTCCAGCACGGTCATCCTGCAGTTTGATCTGGACCGCGATATCAATGGCGCGGCACGCGACGTACAGGCGGCGATCAACGCGGCGCGCAGCCTGCTGCCGAGCGCGATGGCCTCGCTGCCCACTTATCGCAAAGCCAACCCGTCAGATGCGCCAATTGTCATGCTGGCGCTGACCTCCGCCACCCGCTCGCCCGGCGAGCTTTATGACCTGGCAGAGAGCAAAATCGAACAGGTGATGGGGCAGGTGCAGGGCGTCGGCGAAGTCTCGCTGATGGGCAGCGCTTTACCCGCGGTGCGCATCGATCTGCAGCCGCTGAAGCTGACGCATTACGGCATCTCGCTGGAGACGGTGCGCGCCGCTGTCGCCAACAGCACCACCAATCTGCCCAAAGGAATTTTGCAGAGCAGTGACCAGTCGTGGCTGGTGGACAGCAACGGACAGCTGGAAAAGGCCGCCAGCTACCGCGATCTGATCATCACCTGGCAGCAGGGCAAAGCGGTGCGGCTGCGCGACGTCGCCACGGTCTATGACTCGGTGGAAGATCGTTATCAGGCGGGATTCCTCAATGCCACGCCTGCGGTGATGATCGGCATTAAACGTCAGGCGGGCGCGAACATGCTCGAAACCATCGACGCGATCAAAGCGCAATTGCCGCTGCTGGAAAAAAGTCTGCCCGCTGACAGCCAGCTGAAAGTGGTGGTTGACCGTTCGCCCGGCGTGCGCGCCTCACTGTATGACACCGAAGAGACGCTGCTGATCGCGGTGCTGCTGGTGATTGCGGTGGTGTTTATTTTCCTGCGCAATCTGCAGGCGGTGATCATTCCGGCGCTGGCGCTGCCGGTGTCGCTGATCGGCACCTGCGCGGTGATGTACCTGCTGGGTTACAGCCTGGATAACCTGTCGCTGATGGCGCTGATCGTCTCCACTGGCTTCGTGGTGGATGATGCGATTGTGGTGCTGGAGAATATCACTCGCCATATTGAGCGTGGGCTGAGTCCGCTGCGGGCGGCGCTGCGCGGGGCGCAGGAGGTGAGCTTCACCGTGCTGTCGATGACCGTGTCGCTGATTGCGGTGTTTATCCCGATCCTGCTGATGGGCAGCATTGTTGGACGGCTGTTCCGCGAATTCGCCGTAACGCTCACCGTGTCGCTGCTGATCTCGCTGTTCGTCTCACTCAGCCTGACACCGATGCTCTGCGCACGCCTGCTAAAGCCCAAACCGCCCGTCAGCCAGCGACCACATCCGCTTTATCAGTTTATTGAAAATCAGCTGAACCGCCTGCTGGCTGCCTACGGACGCGGGCTGGCCTGGGTGATGCGCCATCAGAAGCTGACGCTGCTCAGCCTGCTGCTGACCGTGCTGCTGAACGTTTTTCTCTTTACCGTGGTGCAAAAGGGCTTTTTCCCCAATCAGGACACCGGGCTGCTGATGGGCGCGCTGCGTGCCGATCAGAACATCTCATTCCAGGCGATGAAGCCGAAAATGCTGATGTTTACAAAGATCATTCAGAAAGATCCGGCGGTCGAGAGTGTGATGTCGTCTATGGGCAGCGGGATGTTTGGCTCCCGCAACAGCGCCAACTTCTTTGTGCGGCTTAAGGATTTTAGCCAGCGCGATGCCACGGCTACTGAAGTGGCTAACCGACTGACGCGCAAAACCAGCCATATCGCCGGGGCGCAGATGTTCCTGATGGCGGCGCAGGATCTGCACATTGGCGGACGTAGCGCTAACGCGACGTATCAATACAGCCTGCAGGCGGACGATCTTGCGCTGCTGCGGGTCTGGACGCCGAAAGTGCAGGCGGCGCTGGCAGCCATTCCCCAGCTTAACAGCGTAGATTCCGACTCGCAGACCGGCGGTCAGGAGGTGGAGCTGACGATTGACCGCGACCGCGCCACCCGACTGGGCGTCAACGTGAAAATGCTGGATACACTGCTGAATAATGCCTTCAGCCAGCGGCAGATCGCCACGCTCTATCACACTCTGAATCAGTATCACGTGGTGATGTCGCTGCAGGACAGCGACACCGCGAATCCGGCGACGCTACAGCAACTCTATGTGATTAACGACAGCGGTGATCGCGTGCCGCTCTCCGCCTTTGTCCGTTTCAGCGGTGGCAACGCGCCGCTGTCGGTAGCGCATCAGGGCCAGTCTGCCACCAGCACGGTGGCATTTAACCTCAATGATGGCGTTTCGCTGGAGCAGGCGCAGTTACTGATTAAACAGGCGATGGCGAAGCTGGGCCTGCCCTCGACCATTCATGCCGGTTTTGCCGGTACCGCCGCGGCCTTTTCACAGCTGACCGCCACCATGCCGTGGCTGATTCTGGCGGCGCTGGCGGCGGTCTACATCGTGCTCGGCGTGCTCTATGAGAGCTATATCCATCCGCTGACCATTCTCTCGACGCTGCCGTCAGCGGGCGTCGGAGCGATGCTGCTGCTGCTGCTGACCAACACGCAGCTCACGGTGATCGCGCTGATTGGCATCATCCTGTTGATCGGCATCGTGAAAAAGAACGCCATCATGATGATTGATTTCGCCATTGATGCGGAGCGGCGGTTGGGCATGTCGCCGCAGCAGGCGATCACCCAGGCGTGCCTGATGCGCTTCCGGCCAATCATGATGACCACACTGGCCGCCTTTTTTGGCGCCTTGCCGCTGGCGCTGGGCAGCGGCGGTGATGCCGACCTGCGCAGTCCGCTGGGGATAGCGATTGCAGGTGGGCTGGCGCTTAGCCAGCTGCTGACACTGTTCACCACGCCGGTTGTTTATCTTTGGCTCGATCGTCTGGGCCGTGCCACTCAACGTCAATGGCGTCGTTTGCGCCCTGCGGAATCCTGATCCATGAAACCTCTCATCCCGTTTGTTGTGATGCTGCTGTGCGGCTGTAGCGTGGGTCCTGACTATCAGCGCCCGTCTGTAGCGATGCCGGTTCACTATAAAGAGGCCCGAGGCTGGCAGCCGGCGACACCGCTGGATGCGCAAAGCAAAGGCGAGTGGTGGACGGTTTACCATGACGCTACGCTGAGCGGGCTGTTGAGCCAGGTCAGCGTGTCGAATCAGAACGTAGCAACCTATGCCGCGCAGTACCGGCAGGCGCAGGCTCTGGCGGCTGAGTCACGTGCAGCGCTGTTTCCCTCGCTGGACTATGATGGCAGCGTAACGCGCAGCGGCAGCCATGCCACCAACAGCAGCGTTCGCACCACCAGCAGCAGCCATCAGGCGGAATTGAGTGCCAGCTGGGAGCTGGATCTGTGGGGTAAACTGCGGCGCACGCTGGAGGAGAACCGCGCCAGTGCTTCGGCCAGCGCGGCAGAACTGGCCAACATCACCCTGAGCGCCCAGTCTGAGCTGGCGCAGGACTATTTCCAGCTGCGCATCATGGATCAGAAAATCGCGCTCTATCAGCAGAGCGTTGATGCTTATCAGCACTATCTGAACGTGATTACCAGCCAGTATCAGGCGGGCACCGCGTCGCGTGCCACGCTGGCCCAGGCGCAGCTGCAACGGGAGAGCGCCAGCGCCTCGGCGCAGGATTATCAGTGGCAGCGTGCGCAGATGGAGCACGCCATTGCGCTGCTGATTGGCAAAGCTCCGGCCGACTTCAGTCTGCCCGCTGCGCCACTGACGGCCACATTACCCGCGATTCCGGCAGCCCTGCCGGGCGAGCTGTTACAGCGCCGTCCCGATATCGCGTATGCCGAACGTAATATGGCCGCCGCCAATGCCGCCATCGGTGTGGCGGTAGCCGGTTACTATCCTGACCTGACTCTGAGCGCGAGTGGTGGTGTCAGCGCCTCCGTGCTGCATTCGCTCTTCTCGCTGCCGGACCGCGTCTGGTCACTGGGACCGGCGCTAAGCGGTACATTGCTCGACGCGGGTGCGACCTCGGCGAAGGTCGATCAGGCGCGGGCAAGCTGGGATGCCAGCGTGGCCACCTATCGTCAGACGGTGCTGACCGCGATGCAGGAGGTGGAAGATAAGCTGGTGGAGTTGAACACGCTGCAGGGCGAAATCGCCGCGCAGCAGCGCGCCACCGACGCGGCCCAGACTTCGGCGCGGGTGACGCGCCTGCAGTATGAGGCGGGCATGATTGACTACCTGGATGTGGCGACCACTGAGAACAGCAGCCTGAGCGCACAGCAGAGTTTGCTGACGCTTGCGACCACGCAGTGGGTGAGCAGCGTCGCGCTGATTGCCGCGCTGGGCGGTGGCTGGCAGGCTCCCTGAAGCCGCATCAGATTGCCGATAATTCGGTTGTCGAACCGCGTCAAATCCTGCATCGTGAGGGCTATTTTTCACGATGCTAAGGAGCTGGCATGGCTTTCACACTTTTACGCCTGATATTTCGCCTGTTATGGCGGGTCGAACTGCGGGGCGACGTCGCCGAACTGCATAAGCAGAAGGTATTGATCACACCGAACCATATGTCGTTTCTGGACGGCATGTTGCTGGCGCTATTTTTGCCTGTTAAACCGGTGTTTGCCGTCTACTCGACCATCAGCGAAAGCTGGTTTATGCGTCTGGTTAAACCCTTTATCGACTTTGTGCCGCTGGATCCCACCCGGCCCATGGCGCTGAAGCAGCTGGTTCGGCTGATTGATACGGGCCGTCCGGTGGTCATCTTCCCGGAAGGACGAATTACTGTTACCGGATCGCTGATGAAGATCTACAGCGGGGCCGGCTTTGTCGCCGCGCGTTCAGGCGCGAATGTGGTGCCGATGCGCATCGAAGGCGCTGAATACACGCCGTTCGGTCGTCTGGCGGGCGTGTTCAAACGTCGCCTGTTCCCGCGCATCACCCTGACCATTCTGCCCGCGACCCGCATTCCGATGCCGGAGGCGAAACGGGCGCGCGACCGGCGCGTGCTGGCCGGGGAGCATCTGCATCACGTGATGATGGAAGCGCGCATGGCGGTGCGTCCGCGTGAAACCCTGTTTGAGGCGTTTCTGGCGGCGCGGACACGCTATGGCGCGTTTAAGCGCTGCATCGAAGATGTGAATTTCAAACCCGACAGCTACACCGGACTGCTGAAGAAGTCGCTGGGCGTGGGCCGTATTCTGGAGCGCTACAGCCAGCCGCGTGAAGTGGTGGGGCTGCTGCTGCCCAATACCACTGTGACAGCAGCAGCGATTTTCGGGGCCACCCTGCGCGGGCGTGTTCCGGCAATGCTCAACTACAGCGCAGGCGTTAACGGCATGCGGGCTGCACTGACCGCCGCGCAGATCAAAACCGTCTTCACATCACGGCAGTTCCTGGACAAAGGCAACCTGTGGCATCTGCCGCAGGGGCTGGACGATGTGCAGTGGATCTACCTGGAAGATCTGAAAGATACTGTCACCGGCAAGGACAAACTGTGGATCCTCGCGCATCTGCTGATGCCGCATCGCGCCCAGCTGCCTCAGCAGCCGGAAGACGCCGCGATGGTGCTGTTTACCTCCGGCTCGGAAGGCAACCCTAAAGGGGTGGTGCACTCGCATAAAAGCCTGCTGGCAAACGTTGAGCAGATCCGCACCATCGCGGACTTCACCCCGCGCGACCGCTTTATGTCGGCGCTGCCGCTGTTCCATGCGTTTGGTCTGACCGTCGGGCTGTTTACGCCGCTGATGACCGGCGCACAGGTCTTCCTCTATCCCAGCCCATTGCACTATCGCATCGTGCCGGAGCTGGTTTATGACCGTAACTGCACCGTGCTGTTTGGCACCTCAACCTTCCTGGGTAACTACGCGCGCTTTGCCGCGCCCTATGATTTTGCCCGTCTGCGCTATGTGGTCGCGGGTGCGGAGAAGCTGCAGGAGAACACCCGTCAGCTCTACATCGAGAAGTATGGCATTCGCATTCTCGAAGGCTACGGCGTAACCGAGTGCGCACCGGTTGTGGCGATTAACGTGCCGATGGCGGCGAAGACGCACACCGTGGGGCGCATTCTGCCGGGCATGGATTCACGACTGATGTCGGTGCCGGGCATTGAGCACGGCGGACGCCTGCAACTGCGCGGACCAAACGTGATGAAGGGCTATCTGCGGGTCGAAAATCCTGGCGTGCTGGAAGCCCCGGCCGCCGACGACGGCGAAGGTAATCTGGAAGCGGGCTGGTATGACACCGGTGATATCGTCAGCTTCGATGAAGGCGGTTTCTGCCAGATTCAGGGACGTGCCAAACGCTTTGCGAAGATTGCGGGTGAGATGGTGTCGCTGGAGATCGTCGAGCAGATGGCGCTGAAAGCGTCGCCGGAGAAACAACATGCGGCGTCGCTGCGTCCGGATGGACAGCGCGGCGAGGCACTGGTGCTGTTCACCACGGACGCTGAACTGGTGCGCGACAGGCTGCAGAAAGCAGCCCGCGAGCTGGGTGCGCCAGAGCTGGCACTGCCGCGTGATATCCGCGTCATGAAGCAGTTGCCGCAGCTGGGCAGTGGTAAACCCGATTACGTCACGCTGAAAAAAATGGCGGAAGAGGAGCAGGCATGAGCCTTGATCGTAATGCGCCGCTGATGTCGCGCGGCATGATTGCCGTGATTATCGCCCAGTTCTTTTCGGCGTTTGGCGATAACGCGCTACTGTTTGCCACGCTGGCGGTACTGAAAAGTCAGTTCTATCCCGACTGGAGCCAGCCGGTCTTACAGATGCTGTTTGTCGCGGCCTATATTCTGCTGGCGCCGTTTGTCGGTCAGGTGGCGGACAGCATGGCGAAAGGGCGGGTGATGATGCTCGCTAACAGCCTGAAGCTGCTGGGCGCGCTGGTGATCTGCTTCGGCTTCAATCCTTTCATTGGCTATACCCTGGTGGGCGCGGGCGCAGCGGCTTACTCGCCGGCCAAATATGGCATCCTCGGTGAGATCACCCACGGCGAGAAGCTGGTGAAAGCCAACGGGCTGATGGAGGCTTCGACCATCGCCGCCATTCTGCTGGGTTCGGTGGCGGGCGGGATGCTGGCTGACTGGCATATTCTGGCGGCGCTGGGCATCTGTGCGCTGACCTACGGCATCGCTGTGGTCGCGAACCTGTTTATCCCGAAACTGCAGGCGGCACGGCCTGGTCAGAGCTGGCAGTTTGGCGTGATGGTACGCAGCTTTTTCAGTGCTGCCGCGCTGCTCTGGCGTGACGCAGAAACCCGCTTCTCGCTGCTCGGCACCAGTCTGTTCTGGGGCGCAGGCGTAACGCTGCGTTTCCTGCTGGTGCTCTGGGTGCCGGTGGCGCTGGGGATCAATGACAACACCACGCCAACCACGCTGAATGCCATGGTGGCAATCGGCATTGTGATTGGCGCAGCGGCGGCGGCGAAGCTGGTGACGCTGGAGACCGTGCGTCGCTGTATGCCGGCTGGTGTGCTGATTGGTGTCATGGTGGTGGTCTTTGCGCTGCAGCACTCTCTGCTGAATGCTTATTTAGTGCTGATGCTGATTGGTGCACTGGGCGGTTTCTTTGTGGTGCCGCTGAATGCGCTGTTACAGGCGCGGGGCAAAGAGAGTGTCGGTTCAGGCAATGCCATTGCGGTACAGAACCTGGGTGAGAACAGCGCCATGCTGATTATGCTGGGGCTCTATACGCTGGCGATTAAGGCGGGCGCGCCTGCGGTGGCGACGGGCGTCGGCTTTGGCGTGCTGTTTGCGCTGGCGATCGCCGTGTTGTGGCTGTGGCGACCTGCTAAGCGTTAAGTGACTCACCGCCGCTCTCCTGTATCCCCGGAGAGCGGCGGCTTACGCTTTAGCGACGGATCGCAATCGCTTCGATTTCGATTTTCACATCTTTTGGCAGACGCGCCACTTCGACACAGGAACGCGCCGGGAAGTGAGCTTCATGCTCGGTGAAAAACGCTTCATAAGTCGCGTTGACCGTGGCGAAATCATTCAGGTCCTTTACGAACACCGTGGTCTTCACGATGTCGCCAACCTTCAGACCCGCAGCTTCAACAATCGCCTTCACATTTTCCAGTGACTGACGCGCCTGTGCGGCAATGTCATCTGCCACCTGGCCGGTCGCCGGATCAACCGGAATCTGACCGGAGGTCATGATCATGCTGCCCAGATCGACACCCTGAACATAGGGACCGATAGCGGCAGGGGCTTTTTCAGTACTGATTTCACGTGACATCATGGCTCCTTTGATTACGTCGTCAGGCGGCGATGCCGCCAGTGTTGCCCATTATAAGGTCGGGCAGGGCGATTACCAGTGACCGAGCACCACATGGCGGGCGAACTCTTTCTCGCAATATTTGCACTTCAGATGCACATCGTCGGCGCGCTGCTTCACGGTAAAGCTGGAGAAGACCGGCTCGCTGCGGCTGATACAGTTGCTGTTGGGGCAGGTCAGCACCCGTTCAACATGATCCGGCAGCGTCGGGGCGATCTTCGCCACCACTTCATAATCGTCGATGCGGTTAACCGTGGCATGGGGTGCATAGACCGCCAGCTGATTGACCTGATCGTCAGTGAGAAACGTATTTTCAATCTTAATCAGGTCTTTGCGGCCCATCTCACCCGACGGCAGATTCAGACCGATGGTAATGCGCTGATCGGTTTCGGTCAGCCGGAACAGGGAGAGCAGTTTAAAGCCAATCTGCGCCGGAATGTGGTCGATGACCGTGCCGCGTTTGATTGCTTCGACCTGCAATTTGTTGTCTTGCGTCATGGGAAATCTCCTTACAGGGCGAGTTCGCTGTTTAAAACCAGAGCCAGCAGAGCCTGGCGCGCATAGATGCCGTTACCCGCCTGCTGGAAATACCAGGCGTAAGGGGTTTTGTCGACATCGGTGGTGATCTCATCGATGCGCGGCAGCGGATGCAGCACTTTCATGTTGTCACGTGCCGTAGTGAGATCGGTGGCGCGCAGAATAAACTGCGCTTTTACGTTGGCATATTCTGACGGATCGAGCCGCTCTTTCTGCACCCGCGTCATGTAAAGAATATCAAGCTGCGGCATCACTTCTTCAAAGCTGTCGTGACGTGACCAGGCGATATTCTTCTCATCCAGCATGTCAGTGATATAAGCCGGCATTGCCAGCGCATCGGGCGCGATAAAGAAGAAGCGGTTACCATCAAACTTCGCCAGCGCCTGCGTCAGAGAGTGCACCGTGCGGCCATACTTCAGGTCACCGACCATCGCCACATTCAGCTGACCAAGACGGCCCTGGGTCTCCTGAATGGTGAAGAGATCGAGCAGGGTCTGGGTCGGATGCTGGTTCGCGCCGTCACCGGCGTTGAGAATCGGAATGCCGCCAGAGAACTCCGTTGCCAGCCGCGCCGCGCCTTCCTGCGGATGACGCATCACAATCGCATCAACGTAGGTGCTGATCACGGAAATGGTATCGGCCAGGGTTTCGCCTTTCTTGCCCAGCGAGGTATTACTGCCGTCAGCAAAGCCTACCACTGATGCGCCAAGGCGATGAATCGCGGTCTCAAACGACAGGCGGGTACGGGTCGAGGCTTCAAAGAAGCAACTGGCAATAACCTTGTGCTTCAGCAGTTCCGGCTGCGGATGGGCTTTCAGCCTGGCGGCGGTGTCCAGTGCCAGTTCCAGCTCTTCACGACTGAGGTCGTTGATTGAAATGATGTGCTTGCGATATAGCGGGTTAGGCATAGCTCTCTCCTCTGCGCGGCCGGATTGCGGACAAAAAAAAGCCCCTGATTAAGGGGCTTTTTTATGATCGGGTCGATGACCGAAAGAAACAGCAGCACCGCCTGCGGTCAGGCGTGATGGAGCGTCAAATTGTCCGCTGTGCTGTAGCATATTTCCTCCGGCAAATTGGGCCGCATTATACCCGTTCGCGGTAGAGCAGCAAGAGGAAAACGTTTGCGCTTCTTTATCTGACTAACGCTACTTAACGGTAAGGCGAGCGGGGCGCTCTGCAACCTGTGGACGCTGTTCAGCATCCGCAGGTTGCAGAGCGCCATCGGTCAGCGCTGGCCCAGCGTGGCCACCATCACGGCTTTAATGGTGTGCATCCGATTCTCAGCCTGGTCGAACACAATGCTGTGCGGCGACTCAAACACCTCGTTGCTCACTTCCATGCCGTTGGGCAGATCGTACTGCTCGGCCATCTGCTGACCCAGCGTGGTCTGATCATCGTGGAAAGCGGGCAGGCAGTGCAGGAATTTAACCTGCGGATTGCCGGTCAGATCGAGCATCGCACGGTTAACCTGGTAGTCACGCAGCAGGGCGATACGCTCGGCCCAGACTTCTTTGGCTTCGCCCATCGACACCCAGACGTCGGTGTAGATAAAGTCAGCGCCTTTCACACCGTCGGCAATATGTTCGGTAAGGGTGATTTTACCCCCGGTCTGCTGCGCGGCGTGACGGCACTGCGCCACCAGTTCGTCCTCTGGCCAGCAGCTTTTCGGTGCCACCAGACGCAGATCCAGACCCACCTGTGCCGCCGCTTCCAGCATAGTGTTACCCATGTTGTTGCGCGCATCGCCCACATAAACCAGCGTCATCTCACTGAGCTTTTTGCCCGGCAGGTGCTCCTGCATGGTCAGCAGGTCAGCCAGCAACTGGGTCGGGTGAAACTCGGTAGTCAGACCGTTCCACACCGGCACGCCCGCATGTTCCGCCAGCGTCTCCACCAGCGCCTGACCGTAGCCGCGATACTGAATACCATCGTACATGCGTCCCAGCACCCTTGCAGTGTCGCGCATCGACTCTTTATGGCCGATCTGACTGCCGCTCGGGCCCAGATAAGTGACGTTTGCACCCTGATCGTAAGCGGCAACTTCGAAAGAGCATCGTGTACGGGTCGAGTCTTTTTCGAAGATGAGCGCGATGTTTTTACCTTTCAGATACTGCACTTCGCTGGCGCTTTTTTTCGCCTGTTTTAATTCAGCGGAAAGGGACAGCAGATGATCAATTTCGGCGGGGGTAAAATCCAGAAGTCTGAGGAAATGGCGCTGATACAGCTGACTCATACAACACTCCGGTAAGCATTAAAGTGAATTAAAATTCAATTTAACCGTATGAATATTCATTTTCAAGTGTGAGCTGAATAAACTTTTCGTTTTGTGTAGTGGCGCGACAGGCAGTGTGGGAAAATAATTGATTATTGCCGAACTCAGAGAGGACATTGTCATGGCATATGAAGCATTACTGGAAGAGCAGCAGGAAGAGACGCGGCAGGTTATTGAAGAGCTGCTGGAGGATGGCAGCGATCCTGATGCGCTCTATACCATCGAGCATCATCTCTCATGCAATAATTTTGATTCACTGGAAAAAGCCGCGGTTGACGCCTTCAAGCTGGGTTATGAAGTGACCGAGCCGGAAGAGCTGGAGCTGGAAGATGGCACCACGGTGATGTGTGTCGATATTATCAGCGAATCTGCACTGAAGCCGGAGCTGATTGATGCGCAGGTTGAACAGCTGGTGAACCTGATTGGCAAGTACAACGTCGATTATGACGGCTGGGGCACCTATTTCGAAGATCCCGATGCCGAAGATGAAGACGAAGATGACGACGCCATCGAAGATGAAGATGATAATGGTATTCGCCACTAAGTAGCCGGGGCGGAGAGTTCTCCGCCTGTCACCTCTGCCACACCTGTTTTGACATCATGAACTACGCACCGTTACTTGAACCGATCTATCAGTTTCTGCACTGTCGCACGCCACAGGCCTGGATTGATGAGGCGCGCAAACCAGAAAATCTGACTCTGCTGTTAACCGACCATCTGGTGTGCGAACTGAAAGCCGCGCAGACTGCGGTGTGGTTGATCCGCAAATATGTCGCCGACAAACCCAGCGGCGACGCTATTCTGGCGTGGCTGAAGCCCTATGAAGATTTTATCTTCCGCGAAGATGGCGACAGCGACTTTATCAACGCCCATAAAAACCTGACGAAACGCATCATCGTGCGCAATGCGCTGCCCTGGGCGGATGAGCTGGTGGAGAAGATGGTGTTGCTGATTAAAGAGGAGCTGCATCACTTCTATCAGGTGTGGGAAATTATGCAGTCGCGCGGGCTGGTCTATCAGAAGATCACCTCCAGCCGCTACGCCAAATCGCTGCTGCGTGAAGTGACGACGCATGAGCCGGAAACCCTGGTGGATAAGCTGATTTGTGGCGCTTACATTGAGGCGCGCTCCTGCGAGCGCTTCGCCAGTCTGGCACCCTATCTTGATGACGAACTGGCAAAGTTCTATCTGTCGCTGCTGCGCTCAGAGGCGCGGCACTATCAGGATTATTTAACGCTGGCGGCGCAGATTGCCACTAAAGACATTACGCCACGCGTGCAGGCGATTGGGATAACAGAAGGGCGGTTAATCAGCGAACCTGACACCGAATTACGCTTTCACAGCGGCGTTCCGGCGTTCTGAACCAATTATAGTCACGGGGCTGGCAGCCCCGATTGTCATAGCTGTTTCAGCATCCGCACTTCGCAGTCGACATGGCCGGTACAGCCCATCGCGCTATCGATATGCTCAAAGCCCAGCGACTCATAGAGTTTAATCGCCCGCGTCAGGCTGGCGGTGGTTTCCAGATAGCAACGACGGAAGCCGTGGCCGCGTGCATGCTCCATCGCCCTCAGCGCCAGTTCGCGCGCCAGACCCTGCCCGCGCACCTCCGGCAGAAAGTACATCTTTTGCAACTCGCAGATATCGGGCGCGCTGCAGGCGAGAGGCGCAACACCGCCGCCACCGACCACCTTGCCCTGATATTCAATAATCCAGTAGGCGCTCTGGTCGGCACTGTAGAGCTCAAACAGGTGATCCAGCTGGGGATCGGAGACGGTGTAGCCCTTGTCAGCCGTCAGGCCGAACTCCGCAGAAACGTCGCGAATCACCTGGGCAATATGCGGATTATCAGCGGCAGTAATCGGCCGCACCTGGAGGTTAAAACGCAAAGTGGCGTTGGTCGTCATCATCTCTTCCGGATTAGTACGAGGTCAATAAAAAAGCCGGGCAAGCCCGGCTTTATGGATAAGCTGTCAGCTAAGACGCTTACAATGCCGCAATGACCGCCTGCTGTTCAATCAGTTTTGCTTTTGATTGTTGCAGGTCTGCCACGCGTTCGCGCTCTTTCGCAACGACCGCTTCCGGCGCGCGTGAAACAAAGCCTTCGTTCGCCAGCTTGGTCTCGATCTTCTCGATCTCCACATCCAGCTTAACCAGCTCTTTCGCCAGACGCTCCAGCTCAGCGGTTTTGTCCACCAGATCCGCCATCGGGATCAGCAGCTCTGCGCCTTCAACCAGTTTGGTCACCGACACCGGGCCTTTCTCGCCCGCAGGCAGAATGGTCAGGCTTTCCAGACGCGCCAGGCGCGACAGGAAGTTGCGGTTAGCTTCAACGCGACGCAGCGCTGCAGGCGAGCAGTCACGCAGCAGCACATCCAGTGGCTTGCTCAGCGCGATGTTCATCTCGGCACGGATATTACGCACCGCGACGATCGCCTGCTTCATCCACTCAATGTCCGCTTTCGCTTCGGCATCTTCTTTCGACGCATCGTAGTGCGGGAAAGGCTGCAGCATAATGGTGTCGTCGCTGATATTTTTCAGTCCCTTCACGCGCTGCCAGATGGTTTCAGTGATAAACGGAATGATCGGATGCGCCAGGCGCAGCAGCGCTTCCAGCACGTGAACCAGCGTATGGCGGGTGCCACGCAATTCAGATTCATTGCCGCTGTTCATCACCGGCTTGGTCAGCTCCAGATACCAGTCACAGAACTGGTTCCAGGTGAAGTCATACAGCAGGTTAGCCGCGATATCGAAACGGTAGCTATCCAGCGCTTCACGGTAGGCTTTCACTGTATTGTTGAACTCGGTCAGAATCCAGCGATCCGCCAGCGACAGCGTCATATCGCCACCGTTCTGTCCGCAATCCTGGTCCTCGGTGTTCATCAGCACAAAGCGGCTGGCGTTCCACAGCTTGTTACAGAAGTTGCGATACCCTTCCAGGCGCTTCATGTCCCAGTTGATGTCGCGACCGGTTGAGGCCAGTGCTGCCAGCGTGAAACGCAGCGCATCGGTGCCTGATGGCTCGATGCCGTCCGGGAACTGCTTCTCGGTGCGTTTGCGGATCTTCTCTGCCAGCTGTGGCTGCATCATGTTGCCGGTGCGTTTTTCCAGCAGCGCTTCCAGCGAAATGCCGTCGACCATATCCAGTGGGTCAATCACGTTGCCCTTGGATTTCGACATCTTCTGACCTTCTTCATCACGGATCAGACCGGTCATGTAGACGGTTTTAAACGGCACCTGCGGTTTGCCGTTTTCATCTTTGATGAAGTGCATGGTCAGCATGATCATGCGGGCAATCCAGAAGAAGATGATGTCGAAGCCGCTGACCAGCACGCTGGTCGGATGGAAGGTACGCAGCGCTTCGGTGTTTTCTGGCCAGCCCAGGGTGGAGAAGGTCCACAGACCGGATGAGAACCAGGTATCCAGCACGTCGTCATCCTGACGCAGCGCCACATCGGCGGCCAGGTTGTTCTCAGCGCGGACTTCCTCTTCAGTACGGCCAACGTAGACGTTACCGTTGTCGTCATACCACGCCGGGATGCGGTGACCCCACCAGAGCTGACGGGAAATACACCAGTCCTGAATATCGCGCATCCAGGAGAAGTACATGTTTTCATACTGCTTCGGCACGAACTGGATGTCGCCATTCTCAACGGCTTCAACCGCCACTTTCGCCAGCGGCGCGGTACGCACATACCACTGGTCGGTCAGCATCGGCTCGATAACCACACCGCCACGGTCGCCGTAAGGTACGGTCAGGTCGTGCGGTTTGATCTCTTCAAGCAGGCCCAGTTCATCGACGGCGGCGACAATCGCTTTACGCGCGGCAAAGCGCTCCATGTGCTGGAAAGCAGCCGGGATCTCATCGGAACAGGCATCGCTGGCTTCGCCGTTGGTGTCATACACCTGAGCGCGGTCGCGGATATCACCGTCGAAGGTCAGAATGTTGATCATTGGCAGTTTGTGACGACGACCGACTTCGTAGTCGTTGAAGTCATGCGCCGGGGTGATCTTGACGCAGCCGGTGCCTTTTTCCATGTCGGCATGTTCATCGCCCACGATCGGAATCAGACGACCCACCAGCGGCAGCATTACAAATTTGCCGATCAGATCTTTATAACGTGGATCTTCCGGGTTAACCGCCACGCCGGTATCACCCAGCAGGGTTTCCGGACGGGTAGTGGCGACCACCAGGTAATCTTTGCCGTCAGCGGTTTTTGCGCCGTCAGCCAGCGGATAGCGGATATGCCACATTGAGCCTTTGCTCTCGCGGTTTTCCACTTCCAGATCGGAGATCGCCGTGCGCAGCTTAGGATCCCAGTTTACCAGGCGCTTGCCACGGTAGATCAGGTTCTCTTTATAGAGGCGAACAAACACTTCTTTAACGGCATTGGAGAGGCCATCGTCCATGGTGAAGCGCTCGCGCTCCCAGTCGACGGAGTTACCCAGACGGCGCATCTGACGGGTAATGGTGCCGCCAGATTCTGCTTTCCACTGCCAGATTTTGTCGATGAATGCATCGCGGCCATAGTCCTGGCGCGTTTTGCCTTCTTCAGCCGCAATTTTGCGCTCAACCACCATCTGCGTGGCGATGCCCGCGTGGTCAGTACCCGCCTGCCACAGGGTATTTTTCCCCTGCATGCGCTGGTAACGGATCATGGTGTCCATGATGGTTTGCTGGAAGGCGTGACCCATGTGCAAGCTACCGGTGACGTTCGGCGGCGGGATCATGATGCAAAAGCTTTCCTGGCTGGTATCGCCATTCGGTTTGAAGTAGCCCTGCTTTTCCCAATGCTCGTAAAGCGGCTGCTCGATATCTTGCGGGTTATATGTCTTTTCCATTTCTGCTATGTCGTTTGCGGCTGTGGTGGCGCTGCCGTATTCAATTGGAATCCAACGCTGCGATACGCTTTATAGCGGTCGCGCGCCAGTTGTTTGAGAGCGTCTTCGTAAGGAACGAAGTCTATCACTTCATGGAAAGCAGTAGCAAAATCTGCGAAGTGGGGCAGCAGGCTAATCAGCAGGTCGCGCTGTGAACTGCCGCGACGCTGGGGCCAGGCCAGTTCGACCGGCGCACCGTAGCGCGGGCCTTCGCCTGCCAGGTTGTGCGGCACAAAGGCATTTGCTGGCCGTTGCCACAGCGCTTCATCAAGACGAATGGCTTGCTGCTCATCTTCGCAGGCGATCAACACCCGCTTTCCGGCCCGCCAGCGTGTTTCCGCCAGATTGCACACCAGCGCTTCAACGGCGCTAAGGCCATCGCTCGTTGCATCGGTTTCCAGCACGTAGAAGGTTGCGTTTTTCATCGGTTTGCTCATCAGAAGATCAAGGGCGGAATCAGATCCGCCCTTGCTGTCAGAAAAGAGGGCGCTTAGTCGTCGCCGTTCAATCCTGCCCGATTCAACAGAAACTGCGACAGCATCGGCACCGGACGTCCGGTGGCGCCTTTGGCTTTACCGGAGCGCCAGGCAGTGCCGGCGATATCCAGGTGCGCCCAGTTATATTTGCGGGCGAAACGTGCCAGGAAGCAGGCGGCGGTAATCGCGCCACCAGGACGGCCACCAATGTTCGCCATATCGGCAAAGTTGGACTCCAGCTGCTCCTGGAACTCATCCGCCATCGGCAGACGCCAGGCGCGATCGCCTGACTGCTCTGATGCGCTAATCAGCTCATGCGCCAGCGGATTGTGGTTCGACAGCAGGCCGCTGATGTGATGGCCCAGCGCAATCACGCAGGCGCCGGTCAGCGTCGCCACGTCAATCACCACTTCCGGGTCGAAACGTTCGACATAGGTCAGCGCATCGCACAGGACCAGTCGGCCTTCGGCGTCGGTATTCAGCACTTCAACGGTCTGGCCAGACATGGTGGTCAGCACATCGCCCGGACGCATTGAACGTCCGTCCGGCATGTTTTCACAGCCCGCCAGCACGCCGACCACGTTCAGTGGGAGATTCAGCTCTGCCACCATACGCATCACGCCATAGACGGCGGCTGCGCCGCACATGTCATACTTCATTTCATCCATGCTGTCGGCAGGCTTGATGGAGATGCCGCCGGAGTCAAAGGTCAGCCCTTTGCCTACCAGTACAATCGGCCGCGCTTCCCCATCCGGATTGCCTTTGTATTCAATCACCGACATCAGCGATTCGTTTTGTGAACCGGCACCGACCGCAAGATAGGCGTTCATGCCCAGCTCTTTCATCTGCTGTTCGCCGATCACGCGGGTTGTGACATTTTTACTGAAAGCGTCCGCCAGCTGACGTGCCTGTGACGCCAGATAAGCGGCGTTACAGATATTGGGTGGCATGTTGCCGAGATCTTTCGCTGCTTTCATACCGGCTGCAACCGCTAAGCCATGCTGGATTGCGCGTTCGCCGCTGGTCAGTTCACGGCGGGTCGGCACGTTAAACACCAGTTTGCGCAGCGGACGACGCGGCTCTGCTTTGTTACTTTTCAGCTGGTCAAAGTTGTAGAGTGCCTCTTTAGAAGTCTCCACCGCCTGACGCACTTTCCAGTAAGTATTGCGGCCTTTGACATGCAACTCGGTCAGGAAGCAGACCGCTTCCATTGAGCCGGTATCGTTCAGCGTATTAATGGTTTTTTGAATGACTTGCTTGTACTGGCGTTCATCCAGCTCACGCTCTTTACCGCAGCCAATCAGCAGAATACGCTCTGACAGGATATTTGGCACATGATGCAGCAGCAGTGTCTGGCCCACTTTTCCTTCCAGCTCGCCGCGGCGCAGCAGGGCGCTGATATAGCCGTCGCTGATTTTATCCAGCTGCTCGGCAATCGGTGACAGACGACGCGGTTCGAAAACGCCAACGACAATGCAGGCACTGCGTTGTTTTTCCGGGCTTCCGCTTTTTACACTGAACTCCATGCACTCTCCTGAATCTTAAAGACAACGGCCGCTGCTGCCGCTAGAATGTAGCGCGCTCATGACCCATTTATTCATTGTCGCAGCATGACATTCTGCCGCTGGAGGTCATAATGAATCAGGGTGACAAGATGTTGTTTTTTCACCACCCGGACGCGTTTTTCATACAAATTTAGCTACGGCGACGGCCATTGATGAAGAAAAATGGCTGATAAGCGTTGAAACTAGCGATTTTCCTGCAAAAAGACAAGTTTTCACAGGCGTACTAAGCGTGATCATCATTAGATATCTGGTTCGGGAAACGCTCAAAAGCCAGCTGGCTATCCTGTTTATCCTGTTACTCATCTTCTTTTGTCAGAAGTTAGTCAGGATCCTGGGTGCCGCGGTGGATGGCGAAGTGCCGACAAACCTCGTTCTGACATTGTTAGGACTCGGTGTGCCTCAAATGGCACAACTTATACTGCCCTTAAGTCTGTTTCTGGCAATTCTGATGACGCTGGGGCGTCTCTACACGGAAAGTGAAATTACCGTGATGCACGCCTGCGGCCTCAGTAAGGCCGTCCTGGTGAAAGCCGCGATGATACTGATGCTGTTCACCTCCGTGGTGGCAGCGGTTAATGTCATCTGGCTGGGACCATGGTCATCCCGTTATCAGGATGAGGTGACGCAGAACGCCAAAGCCAATCCAGGTGCGGCAGCCATGGCCGCCGGACAGTTCCAGACCTCCGGCGACGGCAGTGCCGTGCTGTTTGTCGAGAATGTGAAGGGCAACAACTTTGGTAACGTCTTCCTGGCGCAGTTACGGCCAAAAGGCAACGCGCGCCCTTCGGTGGTGCTGGCTGACAGCGGCCACATGGAACAGCGTAAAGATGGCTCGCAGGTGGTGACGCTGGATAAAGGCACCCGCTTTGAGGGCACCGCACTGCTGCGTGATTTCCGTATTACCGACTTCACCAACTATCAGGCGATTGTGGGCTATAAAGCGGCAACGCTTGACCCTAACGATTCAGAGCAGGCGAGCCTGAGCGACCTGGTCGCGAATAAAACACCTGATTTCCAGGCTGAGCTGCACTGGCGTCTGACGCTGGTGTTCGCGGTGCTGGTGATGGCGCTGATGGTCGTGCCGCTCAGTGTGGTGAATCCACGTCAGGGGCGCGTGCTGTCAATGCTGCCTGCGATGCTGCTCTATCTGATTTTCTTCCTGCTGCAGAGCTCGCTGAAGTCGAGCGGGGCGAAAGGGCGGCTCGATCCGGCGCTCTGGATGTGGGTGGTGAATATCAGCTATCTGGTGCTGGCGGTGCTCCTTAACCTGTGGGATACGGTGCCGATGCGTCGGATTCGCGCCCGCTTTACCCGCGGAGGGTCGGTCTGATGTTTCGCGTACTTGACCGCTATATTGGTAAAACCATCTTCAATACCATCATGCTGACGCTGTTCATGCTGGTGTCGCTTTCCGGCATCATCAAGTTCGTCGATCAGCTGCGTAAAACCGGCCAGGGCAGCTACAGCGCGCTGAGCGCCGGTTATTACACGCTTCTCAGCGTGCCTAAAGATATTGAGATTTTCTTCCCGATGGCGGCGCTGCTGGGTGCTCTGCTGGGACTGGGCGCGCTGGCGCAGCGCAGTGAGCTGGTGGTGATGCAGGCGGCGGGCTTTACCCGTATGCAGGTGGCGCTGTCAGTCATGAAAACAGCGATTCCGCTGGTGCTGCTGACCATGGCGATTGGCGAGTTTGTCGCGCCGTCTGGCGAGCAGATGGCACGTAACTACCGGGCGCAGCAGCTTTACGGTGGCGCACTGGTCTCGACGCAGAATGGTCTGTGGGCGAAAGATGGCAATAGCTTCATCTATATTGAACGCATTAAAGGCGACAACGAAATTGATGGCGTCAGTATCTACAACTTCAATGACCAGCGTCGTCTGCAGAGTGTACGTTACGCGGCGACGGCCACATGGGACAAAGACAAAAAACGCTGGTTGCTCTCCCAGGTCGATGAGTCGAACCTCACCGATCCAAAGCAGATTACCGGTTCACAGAGCCTGACTGGCGAATGGAAAACCAATCTGACGCCAGATAAGCTGGGTGTCGTCGCGCTGGATCCAGACGCATTATCGATTCGCGGTCTCCATAGCTACAGTAAATATCTGAAGCAGAGTGGTCAGGAAGCGGGAAGATATGAGCTGAATATGTGGAGCAAAATCTTCCAGCCGCTGTCCGTCGCGGTGATGATGCTGATGGCGCTGTCATTTATCTTTGGTCCGCTGCGCAGCGTGTCGATGGGTGTGCGTGTCGTCACCGGTATCAGCTTTGGCTTCCTGTTCTACGTGCTGGATCAGATTTTCGGCCCGCTAAGCCTGGTTTACGGCTTGCCGCCGATTCTGGGCGCGATTCTGCCGAGCTTTGCGTTCTTCGCGATCAGTATGTTTATGTTGATTAAGCGGCGCTAACAGTCAGCCGCAAAAAGGCCGCCTCTCAGGGCGGCCTTTTTCATGGCACGCACCCTGTGCCATTTCAGTCATCCCGCAGTGTCATAAATCCCTTCATTAATGCATCAACGCATCCAGTCGTTTATCACTGCACCATACAGCGTTTCCGCTTCTGCTAACCGAGTCAGCAGGCAATACTCATCGGTCTGATGTGCCATTGAGGGCTCGCCGGGACCCAGGATAATACAGGGCGGCGTGCCCAGCGCGGGCAGCAGTAATGATGCATCGGTAAAGTAGGGCACAATGCGCGGTGTCAGCGGGGCGTCATGTAATGCCTGACAGTGCTGATAAACCGACTGAATCCAGGCCTGATTCTCTTCGCTCAACACCGCTGGCAGATCCACCAGTGTCGTCACCGTGACGCTCTCTCCCAGTAATGTTGTCAATTGCTGACGAATTGCTGCGTGATGCAGATTGGGCGCGCTACGGATATCCACGTCAAACTGCGTACGATCGGGCACGGAATTAATGTTCAGACCGCCGGCAATGCGTCCGACGTTAATGGTTGGCTGCTTCATCAGCGGATGAGGTGCGCCGGGTGAGAAGTGCTGAATCTTGCCCAGTGCCTCCGCCGCCAGATAAATGGCATTAATACCCAGCTCAGGCATCGCGCCGTGCGCTGTTTTGCCCCGGGTTTCACAGCGTAGCCAGAGTGCGCCTTTGTGGCCGATAACCGGATAGTTGCTGGTAGGCTCGCCGACAATCAATGCGCCAACCTCGGGCAGGTCGGTGGTATCAATCAGTGCTTGCGCGCCGTCGCACCCCGTCTCTTCCCCGCCTGTGATCAACAGGACAACACCCGACCCTTGCTGAATTGCCTGCTGGTGCGTCACGCAGGCGACGGCAAAAGCCGCGACGGCGGCCTTCATGTCACTCGATCCCCGCCCATATAGCCTGTCGCCCACAACTTCCCCAAACGGATCGTACTGCCAGTCGGCGTTGCCGAGAGGAACCGTATCCAGATGGCCGGTAAACGCTAACTTCGGTCCAGGCAGGCTGCCAGGCAGGCTGGCAATCAGGTTCAGGCGGTTTTCACCGAAGGTCGACAGGGTGACGTCGAAGCCACGCTGCGTCAGCCAGTCTGCCAGGAACTGCATGCAGGCTGCTTCATTGCCCGGGGGATTAATGGTGTCAAAACGCAGCAGTTGCTGCGCCAGTATCAGGCTCTGGCTCATTCGCCACGCACCGTTAACCAGTCCAGACAGTTGATCCACAGCTGGCGATAACCCGGCCACTGTGCAAATTCCTGCGGCAGCCAGTGCGCCGACATATCACTGGTCCAGACCAGTGAACGGCCCTGCTGATATTCGCGCACCGCCAGCAGCGGATGTTCCGTGCCGGCAATGGTCGCCAGCAGTTTGCCTTCAGGGTGCATTTCCACCTCGTTATAACCCAGTAACCATGGCCATTCGTTGGGGATATCACTAAACAGCGGGTGAGATTCCGTGACGCTGGGATAAGCCCCTTCAGGCGTTTCAATGCGGTCATCCCAGGCCAGGCAGCGTACCGGCAAGACTTTCTCCACGGCCGTGTTGCGATAGCGCGCACCGCCATTGATACCCTGAAAACTAAAGTAGCCGCCAATCATCATCAGTGCGCCGCCTGCGGCCACATAGTCGTGGATCAGTGTCAGGCGGTTCGCTGTGCGCTGGCTCTTTAGCCAGGTATCCGGGTGCAGCAGCAACGTATTCGCACCGATGTCGGACAGAATGATCGCGTCCCACTGCGAAAGCCCATCAGGCGTGAGTGGAAACTCGGTGGCGGCAGCATGAGCGGGCATGTAGGTGATGGCATAATCACTGTCGGCCAGCGCTGCCATAAAGTCGGTTGCGCCATTATGCCAGGTAGCAGTGGCAAACTGATCGAAGCCTTTGACGTGAACGGACGTGCTGGTCCAGGACTCACCGACCAGTAAAATTTTCTTCTGCATTACGGTTCTCCCTTACCCACCAAAAACGCGCTGTGGGTTAGCAATCAGTAAGGTTTCAAGTTGTTCGCCGCTGACGCCATGGCGTTTCAGGCGCGGAACAAAATGTTTAAGGATGTAGCCATAGCCATGACCGCCGTAGCGGGTCAGCATGGTTTTCAGGAACACGTCCTGCGACAACAACACCTGTTCAATAAAGCCGTCATCAATCAGCTCGCGAATGGCGCGGGCATTCTCCTCATCGGACGGCGACTGTGCAGATTCATCGGCGTAGTAATAACTCATGCCGATCATGTCGTACTCCAGGAAGGCTCCGCGCTGTGCAAGCTCGCGCTGGTAACGCTTATCCGCAAAGCTGGGGTTCATATGGCACAGCACGACATGGCGCAGGTCAGCCCCTTCTTCTTCAAGAATATCCAGTACACGATGACCCAGACGCTCCCAGCCGGGCAGATGCACCTCAATCGGCACATTTGTCGCAGCGCTGGCGCGGCCTGCAGCCCGCAGGGATTTCTCTTCATTGGGGGTAAAGCGGCTGGAAACGCCGATCTCACCAATAAGACCTGCCAGCACGTCGGGTTTATCTTCTCTGCCGCCCAGGTCGTAAATCAGCTTGTCGGTCAGTGCTTCAATGCTGATCGTTTTCATCCAGTCAGGATGTGACGGTTCCAGATACAGCCCGGTGCTCATGATGATATTCAGCCCGGTCAGGCGCGCGATCCGCTGCAGGGCTTTGGGATCGCGGCCAATGCCGATATTCGTGGGATCCACCACCGTATCGCCGCCCAGCGCCCGGAACTTCATCAGCTCTTCAATCGCCAAATCCACATCAAACAGCTGACAGTTGTCGCGGCTGATAAGCGGGTTGAGTGACAGTTCGCCCAGGTTTTCAATGCTGACCGGCATTTCCGCCAGATGACGATCGCCGCAGCAGCAGGGCGGCACCCATTTGCCTGAGGCATCCAGCAGGATATGTTCGTGCATCAGCGTTACGCCCATTTCACTCACCGGCAATGGGCCGAGCACGGTCATCACATAGCCGCTACTGATACCCAGTGGCAGCGGATCGGGATGGCGAAAAATAGAATGTTTCATGCGCTATCCTTTCGCCGCCGACCGCGTCGGGTTGAGAATGCGGGTGTTCAGCCAGATGGCCAGCAGAATAATCGTACCGGTGGCGATCTGCGTATAAAACGGGGAGATATGCGACAAAATCAGGCCGTTCTGGATGATGGCAATCGACAGCGCGCCTAACAGCGTGCCAACAACGGTGCCGAAGCCGCCGAACAGGCTGGTACTGCCCAGCACCACCGCAGCGATGACCTGCAGCTCAAAGCCTTCGCCCTGGTTAGAAGAGCCGCTGCCCAGGCGAGCAGTGATGATCATGCCCGCCAGCGCCGCCGCCATACCACTGATGATGTAAACTTTCATGGTGACGGCTTTGGTATTAATCCCGCTACGGCGCGCACCTTCTGCATTTGCGCCAATTGCCGTGACATAGCGACCAAAACGCATATGGTTCAGCACGATATGGCCGACCACCAGCACCACGATGCCAATCAGCGCAGGCATCGGCACACCCAGCACCCATGCGCGTCCCATAAAGGCGAACAGGCTATCAGCGGGGATGGGAATGGAGTAACCCTGAGTGATCAGCAGCGCCACGCCGCGCACCACCGCCAGCGTCGCCAGCGTGACGATAAAGGCAGGAATGCCTTCATAGGCGATAAAAAAGCCGTTGATAGCACCGACCAGCGCACCCAGCAGCAGGCCGCCCAGCAAGACCACCGGCCAGGGCAGGCCCCAGTTATTCAGGGCGATAGCGGACAAGGCGCCGACAAGGGCCAGTGTTGACCCCACGGAAAGATCGATCCCACCCGTGGTGATCACCAGCGTCATTGCCGTGGCGACGATCAGCAATGGCGCACTCTGACGGATGATATTCAGCCAGTTAGCGCTACTGAGAAAGTTGCCGGTGATCAGGGAAAACACCACGCAGCAGAATACGAAAAACAGCGCGATGCTGACTACGCCAGAGTGGTTATGCAGAAGGCGACGCGGCAGCGAGTGCTGTGCCATACGGGAACTGCTCAGATTCATAATAGTCATCCTGTTACCTCGCTCAGTGCGCTGCGGCCGAGCGGGCGACAAATTTTTCACCCACGATCAAATTGACGATCTCAGTCAGGTCCGTATCGGCCACCCGGCGCTCCGCCACGTTGGTGCCCTCGTACATCACCATGATGCGATCGCAGACCAGGAACAGATCCTGCAGGCGATGCGTGATCAGGATGACGCTCACGCCACGTGCTGACACCCGGCGGATCAACTCCAGTACCGCCTCCACTTCGGCGACGGCCAGCGCGGCGGTAGGTTCATCCATGATCAGCACTTTGGGATCGAAAGCGGCCGCGCGCGCAATGGCAATCGCCTGGCGCTGCCCGCCGGATAAATTGCGCACCAGCAGCCGGGTATCCGGGATAGAAATCCCCAGCCCTTTCAGCATCTCCCGTGCATCAGCGTGCATTTTCTCTTCATCCAGAAACGGAATGCCGAGAATGGACTTCATCGGCTCACGTCCCATGAACAGGTTGCCTGCCACATCGACGGTATCGCACAGCGACAGGTCCTGATAAACCATCTCGATATGGCAGCGGCGAGAATCCGCCGGGTTACTGAAATGCTGGTCCTCACCATCAATACGAATCGTACCACTGGTTGGCACGACAGCCCCTGACAGCACCTTTGTCAGGGTCGATTTGCCCGCGCCGTTGTCGCCCACCAGCCCCAGCACTTCACCTTTAGCCAGTTGCAGGTTTACGCCGCGAAGCGACCGTATCGCGCCGTAGGTCTTGGTAATATTCACCATCTCTACCCGTGTCTGGGCAGTTTGTGCTTGCTGCATGTGATTACTCCCATCACCGCTAACAGGACTGTCAATCTGCATGTAAAAAGGGTTATCCGGCACGGTTTACACCCTTGTAAACCGGTTTACCTGCAGGATAAAACCTTTGTCTCAACACACAGAACAACACGCTACAACGATATTTGTTTGCCAGGTACGACATTGCAGCTTCCGTGCCAGCCTGTGAACAGGCGCTACACTCGCGGTCTAACTAACTGTAATAAAATGCATTTAACATTTTATTTTAGGTAAACCGGTTTACTTACTATAAACCTGAGAAATTAAAAAGCTCATTATTTGCGCCAAAGCTGTGCGCTTTTGCGCCATTCTGGGACGTTGTTAACAAATTTGGATCGAGTCACGCGCCACCCACTCTACCGGCAGGCGGGTTTCGGCGGGGATCGACAGGTCATCATTCAGAATACGCAACATAATCTCTACCGCCATGCGGCCCAGCTCCCGTGCCGGCTGGCGGATGGTTGAAATACGGGGTTGGGTGAAGTCGGCATAGGTCGCGTCATCAAAGCCCACCAGCGACAGCGCTTCGGGTGCTTTGAGTCCGCGCGCGCGCAGGCCATCCATCAATCCCAGCACGAGAAAATCACTGGCAGCAAAGACGGCGGTAGGGCGCTCAGCGCAGCTAAACAGCCGTTCCAGCGCCTGTTTACCGAACTCGCGCTGGTATTCGCCATACATCACCCATTCAGGCAGGACATGCAGGCCAGCCTGCTCCATGGCGGTGCAAAAGCCCTGATAGCGTTCACGCACACTCATCAGTTCATCCGGACCGCCGACAAAGGCAATGTGCCGGTGACCTGCGGCGATCAGGTTTTCGGTAGCAATCCGGCCTCCCTGAACGTTGTCGGCAAAGACCTTAGGCACCACGCTACCCGGAATATCTTCATCCAGCAGCACGATGCGCTGGTGGCGGTTAATTTCTTTACGTAACAGGCCGTTATCAGGATGGTTGGTGGTAAACAGCAGGCCGTCCACCTGGCAGGTATCCAGCCAGCGGATAAACTGACTCTCTTTGCCAGGGTGGTTTCGGGTAATGCAGAGCACCAGGCTGTAGCCATGGGCAGAGGCGGCTTCTTCGGCGGCATCCGCCAGTTCGGCAAAGAAGGGGTTGGTAATATCGGGTAGCACCAGCCCCAGGGTTTCACTGCCGCCCTTGCTCAGGCGACGAGCCAGGCTATTACCGCGATAATCCAGCTGGCGAATCGCCGCTTCAATGCGGTCGATCGTCTCCTGCGGCAGGATAATGCTTTGATTCATATAGCGGGAAACGGTCGCTTTTGACAGTCCGGCCAGCGCTGCAACATCGGATAACAGCACCCGTTTTTTACTCATATCATCTGCCATCTTGCCCGGAATCGGCTATCAGTAACACAGTTGCGCGCAGCGAATACAGTTTTTTCCCTGACCGCTGACGATAAAATAATCGCTTGACAAAATTTAAGCAGAAGCGAATGTTAGAGGCAGTTTACCGCATTACCCGGGAGTCACTCCCAAGCCCGATTACTCTCTTTCATACGTGCACCATAATGGACGGTGTGCAGAAAGTCGATTATTCAGGTCCTGGCTGAAGCAGCCATTCAGACGATATTTGCCCGCCAACAATAATCCCTCTGCATTTCGATGCGGAGATCGACTGGTTATCTCTCATTCCCGACGAGGAATTTTAAGATGATGGCATTTAACACCAGAAAACTGCGCGCTGTTGCACTGGCAACCGGCTTACTGTCTGCGGGTTCGTTATTTTCATTGGCGCAAGCCGCTTCCACATATGCGCTGGTTCAGATTAATCAGCAGGCCCTGTTTTTTAATCAGATGAACAAGGGCGCCCAGGAAGCAGCGAAAGCAAGTGGTAAAAATTTAGTGATCTTCAATGCCAACGATAATCCCGTGTCGCAGAACGATGCGATAGAAAATTATATTCAGCAGGGCGTGAAGGGCATTATGGTGGATGCAATTGACGTCAACGGCATTATGCCAGCCATAAAAGAAGCAGCGGCAGCTAAAATACCGGTGATTGCCATTGATGCGGTATTACCAGCGGGGCCGCAGGCAGCACAGGTGGGCGTGGATAACCTGGAAGGCGGCAAAATTATTGGTAAATATTTTGTCGACTACGTGGCGAAAGATATGGGCGGCAAAGCGCGGCTGGGCATTGTGGGCGCACTGAATTCGGCCGTACAGAACCAGCGTCAGAAAGGGTTTGAAGAAACCATCAAGAGCAATCCGGGTATCACCGTGGCGGATGTGGTTGATGGTCAGAACGTGCAGGATACTGCGATGACAGCAGCAGAAAACCTGATTACCGGTAACCCGGATTTAACGGCTATCTACGCGACCGGTGAACCCGCTCTGCTGGGTGCGATTGCTGCCGTTGAAAATCAGGGGCGCCAGAAGGAAATCAAAGTCTTTGGCTGGGATCTGACCTCAAAAGCCATCAGCGGCATTGATGGCGGTTATGTCACGGCCGTGCTGCAGCAGGATCCGAAAAAGATGGGTGAAGAGGCAGTAAAAGCGCTGAACGCGCTTACGTCGGGCAAAACGGTGGCAAAAACCATTCTGGTGCCGGCCACAGTGGTAACCAAAGCTAACGTGGACAGCTACCGCGCGATGTTTAAGTAATCGCTGACTCGCCGCCTGACTGGAGCAGTGCGGCGAGCTCTTCTGCAGTGGGAAAGGCCTGACGTGTGCCATAACGGCTGACGGTCAGCGCAGCAGCCTGACTGGCATGCGCGAGTGCTAATGCATCAATGTCACCCTCGCGCAGGATCGCGGAAGCCAGCATCACGGCCAGAAAAGTATCGCCTGCGCCGGTGGTATCTACTGCATCGGCGGGGTGCGCCGGGCAGAATATTCGCTGGTCGCCCTGAGTGAGCCAGACACCTGCACTTCCGAGCGTAGTCACCACTGTGTTTACTGCATCGGGCTGTAACTGTTGCGCTTCGTGCTGATTGACCACGGCGATATCCACCAGCGACCAGCATGCGGCAAAACCGGCGTGCACTGGCGAGGGGTTAAAGACGGTAATCAGTCCCTGGGACTTAGCCAGACTGAACAGCGCATGGGTTTTCTCAGGGGAGAAATTGCCCTGCTGCACCAGCAGATCGCCCGGACGCGCGCTGGCAAGATGGTGGCGAAGCGTATCAATATCCAGCGCCTCGGCCGCCGTCTTACTGGTAATAATGGCGTTATCGCCATCGGCGCTGTGCAGAATAAGTGAGGTGTCGCTCAACGCGGTAATGGACTGCGTGGGCAATAACGTCACGGGCTCGTTCATGAGCTGCTGACGGATCCATTTTCCATTGCTGTCATGACCGATCGCGGCAAGTAAACAGGTCTCGATGCCGCAGCGGGATAATACGATCGCCTGGTTCGCGCCTTTGCCGCCGATATCCTGCGAACGTTGATAACCGTGAACAGAGGCGCCCTTAGCTGGAATATCGGTAACAGACCAGGTTTCATCGACAGTAATATTACCAGCCACATAAACACGCATAGTGTTTTCCTGAACAGGATTAAGAAGCGATGGTTGCTATATCAGCAGAAAAAATTGATGCAATACAAGCGATATTTTCCCGTCCTAAAGCTGTTATTGGTGTTATTCACTGTGACCCTTTTCCGGGTTCGCCTAAATATCGCGGTAAACCCGTCAGCGCGATAATTGATCGAGCATTACGTGATGCGGAAAACTATATTCTGGGCGGCGTTCACGGCCTGATTGTGGAAAATCATGGCGATATTCCTTTTTCCAAACCTGAGGATATCGGCCCGGAAACGCCGGCGCTGATGGCGGTGATTACGGAAAAAGTACGCGAACGTTTCGGCGTGCCGCTGGGTATTAACGTGCTGGCGAACGCTGCATTACCTGCTTTTGCCACCGCGCTGGCGGGCGGGGCGGATTTTATCCGCGTCAATCAGTGGGCCAATGCTTATATCGCCAACGAAGGTTTTATTGAAGGGGCTGCCGCGAAAGCGCTGCGCTACCGCAGCCAGCTGCGCGCCGAACATATTCGGGTGTTTGCCGACAGTCACGTTAAACACGGCAGCCATGCGATAGTGGCCGATCGCTCCATTCAGGAACTGACACGCGATGTTGATTTCTTTGAAGCAGATGCAGTTATCGCCACCGGACAGCGCACCGGTGACAGCGCCACACTGGAGGAAATCGACGAGATCCGCGCCGCCACCACCTTACCACTGCTGGTGGGGTCGGGCGTCACACCCGCTAACGTCTGCCAGATTCTGGGCCGCACGCAGGCCGTAATTGTGGCCAGTGCACTTAAGGTGGATGGTGTCTGGTGGAACGATGTGGATCGCGAGAGGGTAAAACACTTTATGGCGATCGCACAGGCTGCGCTGGATCCGGCTTAACCACCGTTTATCACCTGGCGCAGACCACAAAAAACCCTGCTGATGAGGCGTAATGCTTGTCAGTTAAGCTTTTAAGAACGCCGCAGCGGGTAACGCTGCGGTTTCTTTTTTACCGCCCGCGGATAATGCTTCTTTAAGGATTTTCACTCAGCCACTGGATCGTTCAACCGATCATTTCTGTCTTAACTGATCGGCATTACGCGAAAGCGGCCTTTTTAGTTGGCTAACCGTGCCAGCTCAGGGAGCATACGTTTATTAGCCGTCTGCGAATGACGGTTTCAGCCGCTTTTCTCTATACCCACAGGCTGTTTATGCTTAGCGCCGGGTGGTCTCCAAAAGTGTCCTGATAAGTTGTTCTCTGCTGAGTGCGACACAATAGGCGGGTGTCGCACGCTCGAAACGCCAGCCTTCCGCTAACGCGCCCGCATCCACCGCATCAAACCCAAAGGCATCATAAAGCGCCGTGACGATAGCCTTTCCTTCGCTGTCATCTCCCGCCAGCGGTAGCGCCTGACGGTTCGCATCGCCCGGGGGCAGGCCCTGGGTTTCCAGATCGGTCATGCGGATGGCATTAAATGCCTTGGTGATCCGGCTGCCGGGAAACTGGCGGGCAAGCCGTTCACTGGTGCTGATGCCACCACTAAGTAGCTCTTCGATGTCGCCATCGCGGTCGGGATAGTAATTGACCGCATCAAGCACGATTTTTCCCCGTAACTCCGCTGCCGGGAGGTGCTCAGTTGCCGTGAGCGGCACAGCGATCACGACCACTTCGCCGAAGTTTGCAGCCTCGGTGGCAGTACCGGTTTCGCAGCCAATCATCGGTTTCAGACTGAACAGCGTTCGTGGATCGCGCGAGTTGCTGAGCATCACCTCATGTCCCGCTTTAATCGCCAGTTTTGCAATCGCCCGGCCAACAAAACCTGCGCCAATAATGCCTATTTTCATGGGTTGTTCCTCGATGAGTTTCACGTCCTGACCTTAATTAAAAACAGGAGGTGAATAAATCGACAAACGGACGCAATATAAACAACCAACAGGAGGGAATCATGGATCGGCTCACCAGCATGAACGTGTTTGTTACCGTCGCAGAATCAGGTTCGTTTGCCGCTGCTGCCGGGAAATTGCTCATCTCACCGCAAATGGTGGCGAAGCATATCGCCACGCTGGAGAAGCACCTTGGCACACTTCTTCTGCATCGCACCACGCGACGACAAAGCCTGACGGATGTGGGCCGCAACTATTATGAACGCTGCAAAATCGTGCTGGCTGAAGTGCAGGAAGCAGATGCAATTGCGCTGGATATGCAGCAGCGTCCGTCCGGTACGCTAAAGGTCAGCGCGCCGGTCACCTTTGGTTCTTTTAGCCTGGCACCGTTTGTCACCCGCTATCTTGATCGGTTTCCTGATACGCAGGTTGATCTTGAACTCAGCGATCGGCTGGTTGATCCGTTTGAAGAGGGATATGAGGTGGTGATCCGGATTGGTGCGCTGCCCGATAGTTCGATTATCGCCCATCCGTTAAAGCCCTATGAGCTGATAGCCTGCGCGTCACCCGCCTATCTGGCGCGGCACGGTTTTCCTGCCACGCCAGCAGATCTGGAGAACCACGCCTGTCTCGTTTATGGGATATGGTCGCCTTCAAAACCCTGCCGCTGGGTGTTTACTCAGGCCGGGAAAGTCGAAGAAGTGCATCCGCAGGGAAGAATGCGATCGAATGACTGGAAAGCGCTCCTGCACGCAGCGCTGGAGGGCTACGGCATTACCCTGGGACCGGCCACCATTCTGTCTGAAGAGATCAGGCTGGGCAGGCTGGTCCAGGTGCTGCCCGATTATGCCGGGCCAGCACGCCCCATGCATGTCCTGATCCCGGCGGGCCGCCGTCAGACGGTGAAGATTCGTAGCTTTGTTAATGCCATTATCACCGGGTTTGGCCTCTATCCACCTGCATCCGGCTAAACCAGGCGGTTAGCGGCTCAGCAGCGGGATTAACTGGGGTAGCTGCGACAGCAGATAGAGAATCAACCCGATGGTGCCGCCCACCAGCGTGCCGTTGATGCGGATGAACTGCAGGTCTTTGCCGATATTGAGTTCGATCTGCTGCGACATGTCGCGTGCATCCCAGCTCTTGACGGTGTCGCTGATGTGACGCGTCAGGAAGCTGGCAAACTCCGGCGCCACGCTGCGCGCCGCCTGTTCCAGATGCTGATTCATCGAGTCACGCAGCGCCGGGTCGGCTGCCAGGGTTTCACCCAGCCACAAGGCTGCACCACGCACTTTTTCCTGCACCCGCGAATCCTCACTGCTGAGATCGGCTTTGAGCCAGTTGCGCATGTCATTCCACAGCTCGCCGATGTAGCGGTTGAATGAGGCATCCTCTTTCAGCCAGCCTTTGATCTCCTCGGCACGCTCGGCCATCTCCGGGTCGTTCTGCAATTTTACGATCAGCTTGTCGACTGCCCGGTTGAAGCCGAGGCGCAGCTCATGGCCCTGATCCAGCGCTACATCATCCAGCAGTGAATCGACCGCGTTCGACACCAGCTCGGCGCTGTGTTCGCCCAGCCATTCGGTCGGCAGCATTTTGGCTTTGATCGGATGCTCGCGTTTGAGCCAGCGCACCAGCTGCATGGCAATAAACTCGCGGGTACTGGGCTTATGCAATAACTTCAGTAACTGCTCGATAGCCGCGTCCAGCAGCGCCTGATGACGGTTATTTTTGGTCAGGCTCTCCAGCACCATGGCGCTGGTCTGGCTGAGGTCGACCTTGTCAATCGCACGATGCACGGCGCGGCGCATAAAGGTCTGGATCCGCGCGTCATCGGTCAGATCGAGGAAACCACGCATCACCTGCAGCAGATGGCGGCCGATGCGGTCCGCGTTGCCCGGCGCATTCAGCCACTGCGCCAGCAGGTTTGAAGGATCGTGACGGCGAATGAGATTCAGCAGTGAATCGGTATCAAGAAACTTCTCCTGCACAAAGCGCCCGAGGTTCTCGCCGATACGATCTTTGTTGCGCGGGATGATGGCGGTATGGCGTGAGATAAAGGGCACCGGCACGCGCCGGAACAGCGCCACCACCGCAAACCAGTCCGCCAGTGCGCCGACCATTGCGGCCTCCGCAATCGCTTTGACGCCGCTGACCCAAAAGCCTGGGGGCAGAAAAAGGGTGACGATAAAAGTGGCTGCGGCGAGCAGTAACAGCAACAGTGCCAGACGTTTCGTCCGTTTCAGTTCGTATTGTTTATCCATAACCTGATCTTAGCAGAGAGCCGGGTTCATCGGCGACGGCCACCCAGCAGGCTGCCGAGTACCCCACGAATGATCTGACTGGTGATCTGGCGGGTGGCGCTTTTCGCCATGGTTTGCACCACACCGTCGTGCTTACCGCCGCGCGGACCGGTTCGGCCAAACAGGATCTCTTTCAGACCACCGATAATGCCATCGTCTGCCGCAACCTCGTCGCCTTTGGCGGGTGGTGCACCGGCTTCATCGCTGGCGGCCTGGACGCCTTTTTGCAGCTTTTCAAACGCCGATTCGCGATCGATTTCAGTATCATATTTGCCATATAGCGGCGAATGGTTGATTAAGCCGTTGCGTTCATCGCCGGTAACCGGACCCATACGCGAGCCGGGCGCAATCACCATGGCGCGTTCCACTACCGACGGGCTGCCTTTGGCATCCAGGAAAGAGATCAGCGCTTCGCCGGTACCCAGTGCCTGAATCGCCTCAACACTGTTAAATGACGGGTTGGCACGCAGGGTATCGGCGGCGGTTTTTACTGCTTTCTGATCTTTGGGGGTGAAAGCGCGCAGGGCATGCTGCACGCGGTTGCCGAGCTGCCCCAGCACCCGATCGGGAATATCTCCTGGGTTCTGAGTGACAAACCAGACGCCGACGCCTTTGGAGCGGATGAGCCGCATCACCTGTTCGATTTTCTCCAGCAGCACCGCGGGTGCATCGGTAAACAGCAGATGCGCCTCATCAAAGAAGAACACCAGCTTTGGCTTATCGAGATCGCCCGCTTCCGGCAGATGCTCATAAAGCTCCGACAGCAGCCACAGCAGGCTGGTGGCATAGAGTTTTGGCATTTGATAAAGCTTCTCGGCGGAAAGGATGTTGATCACCCCTTTGCCATTGCTGTCGACGCGCATCCAGTCGGCGATATCCAGCATCGGTTCACCAAAGAAGTGTTCCGCGCCCTGTTGCTCCAGCGTCAGTAATCCACGCTGGATCGCGCCGACCGAGGCGCTGTTGATGTTGCCGTAATGCGTCTGGAAACTTTTGGCGTTGTCACCAATGTACTGAGTCATGGCGCGCAGATCTTTGAAGTCCAGCAGCAGCAAACCCTGGTCATCGGCGATGCGGAAAATAATCTGCAGCACGCCGCTCTGTACTTCATTGAGGTTCAGCAGACGCGCCAGCAGCAGTGGCCCGAGATCGGAGACAGTGGCACGCACCGGATGACCTTTCTCGCCGAAGATATCCCATAGCACCACCGGACTGCTTTGCGGCTGCCAGTCGGTGACGCCGATTTTCGCCAGCCTCTCCTGCAGCTTTTCGCTGGACTGGCCCGCCATTGCCACGCCGGTCAGGTCGCCTTTGACGTCGGCCATAAAGACCGGCACGCCACTGGCAGAGAACGATTCGGCCAGCTTCTGCAGCGTGACGGTTTTACCGGTACCGGTCGCGCCGGTGATCAGGCCATGGCGGTTGGCCATTTGCGGTAACAGATGAAGTTCAACGTCTGGCGTACGGGCAATCAGTAGCGGGGAAGTCATGATTTTCCACTCTCAGGCTGAAGGTTATGCCTGAAGGATAGCAAGCCAGAGCGGCACAGGAGGAGAACTATTCACCAAAAAAGCCGTTGCTGCGTGAAGCAACGGCCTCAAACCAGGACTTACTTCTGCACCTCTTCAAAATTCAGCAGGCTGACACCGATGCCCTGCTGCAGGTGATTAAGGTTGCTGCGTACCGCCACCTGGACCGCACCCTGTAGCAGCACAACAAACGGCGAATCCTGTTGGATGCGGGTTTGCAATCCGGTATAGAGGTTGCGGCGTTTCACGGCGTCGCTCTCTCCGGCGGCGGCGCGGGTCTGGGCACTGAGTTCCGGAATGGACCAGCCGACGCGCCAAGCCAGGGTTTTACCGCCGCCTGGCACGTTAGAGGCAAAGGTGCTGGCATTACTGTTAGGGTCGATGTAGTCCGCGCCCCAGTAGGTGAAGATTGCCTGAAAGTCGCGACTGCGCATTTTGCTCCACAGCTCTGATTCCGCCACCGGCTGGATATCGAGATTCACATCCGCTTTGGCAAAACTCGCCTGCAGCGCCTGCGCCACATCAATATAAGGCGGCTGGTTCACTACTGTCAGCGCGATATGCGTGCCGGGTTTAATGCCGCCTTTTTGCAGTATCGCCTGCGCCTTTTTCAGATCGTAATGGAACGGCGTGCTGTTCAGCGCACCGTCAAAGCCGTCCGGCAGGAAGCTCTGATGGATGCGGTACTGACCTTTCAGCAACTGGTTTGCCAGGCTGTCATAGTCAACCAGCCAGCGAGCCGCCTGCCATAGAGCCGGATTCCCCAGCGCCGGTTGCTGCGGACTTTGGGTGTTAAAGCCAAGGTAATAGATCAGGCTGGACGGAAAAGCATCGACCCGCACATTGGCAGTATTTCTCAGTGCGGCAATTTGATCCGGGCCGAGCTGACAGGCGACATCCACATCACCCTGCTGGAGCAGCAGACGCCGGGATCCGGGATCGGCCACACCTTTCAGTAATACGCGCTTCAGATGCGGCTTCTGCGTGCTGTGGGGGTTGGCCTCCAGCACCAGCGCCTGCAGCGGCACGAACTGTTTTATGGCATAAGCCGCACTGCCAGCGGAGTGGTTCTTCAGCCAGGCATTGCCGTAATCGTTGCTGCTGGCGTGTTCCTGCGCCAGTTTACTGTCGACGATGGAGGCGACCGGCGCGGTAAGCAGGCGCAGCGCCAGATCGCTGCCGATCTCCGCGGGCCAGCGCAGCTCAAACTGGTGGTCATTGATCACCGTGAATTGCTGATCGATATTTTCCGGCGTCCAGCCAAACTCGCCCAGGATAAAAGAGGGCGCTTTATTGAGTCTGACGGCGCGGGTTAAGGAGAAAACAACATCCTGCGCGGTGAGCGGATGACCGCTGGCGAAATGAGCCTGCGGGTTGAGGTCAAACACCAGGCTGTGGGGCGTTTTCCCGGCCTGCCAGCGTGTGGCAGCCAGTGGCGAGAGCTTCTGCGGGTTCTGGTGATCCGGCTCCAGCAGCGTCTGGTAGATATTGCGCAGGCTGCTATTACTGACGGTTTCAAAACTTTCCGCCGGATCGAAACTGATGATGCCATCGAGTGGCACAGCGACCACCAGAGTGTCAGCAGGCGTGGCGGCATGTGCCGGGTGAACCAGTGCCAGAGCAGTAACCAGTGACAAGAGTGTTTTGCGCATTGAGCATTATCCTGAGCCGTTGATTGCTCTACTCTATCGGGCGCCTGATAATCTCAAAATGCCGGTTTGTTATGAGCTTTGCACAAATATTTGCGCAGCGATTTGGGCAAAGAGACAAAATAAGATAGTGTCTGTCAGTAATTATTTCGTCGTTACTTTAAAATGCACAAAATTAATACGCTTTTACTCATGCGATCACAAATTGCGCACTGTCTGATTGTGCGGCTGATAAAGCCACTATAGTGTTAACGATCAGAAACGCTTTTCTTGTATGGAAGTATGATTTTTTTTTATCGGTTAGCAGACGTGATGATGACAGAGTGAAAATAACACCCTCCATTCTGCGTCGAATCAGCCAAATACCCGATGTTTATGCGGTTTTATCCCCGATTTCAGCGATGTAAATCTTTTACCTCTCGATAACCCTTCTGCAACACCATGATAAACTTTCACTTCGACATCTTTTTAATTCAATTTTTACATTCAGAAATATTTATATCCCTAATATTGCCAGGTTATTAACCGATAAGTTCCGTTAGTCACCGAACCATAATTTTACCCGCCCTTGTCTGTTTTGCCGTCGTCAGTGCTGTTTGCATTTATCTCTGCATGGAGTTTCCTGACTCTATTCAGCCTTTCAGCGACATAACAAATTAAACGGGTATTTAGCAGATGAGAGTCGTGCGGATATGCTTTTAGAAAAACCCACCACCAGGCGTAAATTTTTGCTCGGTTCACTGCTGGCTTTGCCATTAAGTGAGCTGGTCCTGAAAGGCATGACTGCGGCACAGGCTGCAGAGATGGCTGCACCCGAGTTAACCGATTACAAACCGATCTTTTTCAGCGCCGATGAGTGGCAGTTCATTCTGGCCGCTACCGACCGCCTGATTCCGGCGGGCGGCAAAGGCAAAGCGCCGGGCGCGCTGGAAACCAACGTGCCAATCTTTATCGATCAGCAACTGCACAGCGAGGCGTTTGGCAGCGAAATCTACCTGCAGGGGCCTTTTAATACCCAGGCGCCGGCCACCATGGGTTATCAGATTCCGTTCCGCCCACAGCAGATGTATCAGACCGGTATCCGGCTGATTAATCAGTGGTCGCAGAACACGCATCAGAAAGCGTTTCATGCACTGACGCTGGAAGAGAAAGATGCGGTGCTGACCCAGGTCAACAAAAACGAGATCGATTTTGCCGCGCTGGGCGAAGCCGATCTTAAACCTTCCCATTTCTTCAGCCAGCTGCTTTCAGATACCAAGCATGGCTACCTGGCCGACCCGATGTACGGCGGTAATAAAGGCATGAAAGCCTGGATCGCCATCGGATTCCCGGGCGCGCGTGCCAGCTTCACCGAATGGGTGAAACAGCACAACGTGCCTTATCCGCTGGGCCCGGTCAGCATCAAAGGTGAACGCGCATAACGCGCTTCCACATCAGGTATTTGAAACAGGATTATCATGGCACAGGTTACTAAAAAAGAAGTCGACGTCGTGGTCTGCGGCCTCGGCTGGGCAGGCTCGCTGATGAGCATCGAGCTGGCGCTGGCCGGTCTGGACGTGCGCGCGCTGGAGCGTGGCGGCGATCGTGATTACGACGAGTTCGCCTATCCAAAACCGGCGGATGAATACGCCTATGCGGTGCGCAACAAAGTGTTTGCAACGCCCGCCGAAGTGGCGGTCACCGTACGCTACAACAGCAGCCAGACCGCATTGCCCACCCGTAAATGGGGCGCGTTTGCACCGGGCACCGGCGTAGGTGGTTCTGGCCTGCACTGGACAGCGGTACTGATCCGTCCGACGCCAACCGATATCAAACTGAAGACCTATGTCGACGAGGCGTATAAGCCGGGCATTCTGCAGGATGATATGCGGGTAATGGACTTCCCGTTCAGCTGGGAAGAGATCGAACCTTATTACTACAAATTCGAACTGATTTGCGGCCAGTCGGGCAACACCGGCAACCTGCGCGGCAAAATCATGGAAGGCGGCGATCCGTTTGAAGGCCCGCGCTCTGAGCCTTATCCGCTGCCTGCACTGGATGACACGTTAAACAACGTGATGTTCAAAGAGGTGGCGACCAGACTCGGTTACCATCCGTTCCCGAACCCGTCAGCCTGTGTGTCGCGTGCATGGAAAAACCCGTACGGCAACCAGATCGCCCCGTGCAACTACTGCGGCTACTGCAGTAAATATCCTTGCCTGAACTACTCCAAGGCGTCGCCGCAGACCGCAGTCATGGATTCGCTGAAGCGCATGCCGAACTTCTCTTATGAAGTGAATGCAGAAGTGATCAAGGTGGTGCTGAACGATGATAAGAAAACCGCGAAAGGCGTGATCTACATTGATGCGCAGGGCAACGAGTGCTTCCAGCCCGCGAAAATCGTGGTGCTGAGCAGCTTCCAGCTCTACAACGTGCGTCTGATGCTGCTCTCCGGCATCGGCAAGCCTTATAACCCGATTACCGAAGAGGGCGTGGTAGGGCGTAACTACGCGTTCCTGTCGAACGGCGGCGCGACGCTGTTCTTCAAAGATAAAAACTTCAATCCATACGCCACGGCGGGTGCGACCGGCCAGATGTTTAACGATATCTCGCCAGGCAACTTCGACGGTCCTTCGCTCGGCTTCCTGGGCGGCGCGAAGATTCACAGCTCCCAGGCGACCGGTACGCCAATCAGCACCGCGCTGCCAAAAGGCACGCCATCCTGGGGCATGGGCTACAAGGAAGGTCTGGAAGAGTGGTACGGTCATTCGATGAAGATCAGCATCACCACCACCTGCCAGTCTTACCGCGATATCTATCTGGATCTCGATCCCAACTACAACGATCACCGTGGGCTGCCACTGCTGCGCATGACGTTTAACTGGAAAGAGAACGAGCTGAAGCTGCAGCAGCATCTGAAAGGCATCGTCGGCAACATCGCCAAAGAGCTGAACCCGGACAGCATGAGTATGAGCTTCCTGCCGATGGGCGCGGATTTCGATCTCACTAAATATGTCTCTACCCACAACGTGGGCGGCGCAGTGATGGGCGATAACCCGAAAACTTCTGCACTCAACAAGTATCTGCAGAGCTGGGATGTGCATAACGTCTTTGTGCCGGGCGGTAATGCCTTCCCGCAGAACTTCCAGGCGAACCCGACCGATACCATCGGTGCAATTACCCTGATGGCGGCGCAGGCGATCAAAGATCACTACCTGAAAAATCCCGGCCCACTGGTACAGGCATAAGCGCATGAATAAGCTGAAACTGAAGTCTTTTATTTTTGCCAACGCGGTGCTGCTGGCCAGCGGATTTGCGCTGCCTGCTCACGCCGAAAATGAAGCGCAACTGATTAAGCAGGGCGAATATCTCTCCCGGCTGGGCGACTGCATGGCGTGCCACTCACTGCCCGGCAAACCTGCTTATTCAGGCGGACTGGCGATTGAGTCGAACCTTGGCACCATCTTCTCTACCAACATCACGCCCGATAAGCAGCACGGTATCGGCAACTACAGCGAGCAGCAGTTCTCTGATGCGGTGCGCAAGGGAGTGTTACCGGACGGATCGCATCTCTATCCGGCGATGCCATACCCGGATTACGCCAAAATCAGTGATGCCGATATCCACGCGCTTTACGTCTACTTCATGAAAGGCGTGCAGCCGAGCGCAGAACAGCCGCCGGAAACCGATCTGAGCTTCCCGTTCAGCCAGCGCTGGGGCATGCGCTTCTGGAACTGGGCGTTCGCGTCAGATAAGCCGTTCCAGCCGATTGGTGGCGCATCAGCCGAGGTTAATCGCGGTGCCTATATCGTGGAGAGTCTGGGCCACTGCGGCAGTTGCCATACGCCGCGCGGTCTGGGCATGAACGAGAAAGCGCTGGACAGCGGTGATGATAAATTCCTGGCAGGCGGCAGCCTGAACAACTGGGATGTGCCGTCACTGCGCGGTGTGCCGCACTGGAGCGAGCAGGAGATCGTTGATTACCTGCAGACCGGCCGTAACGATAAAGCGGCAGTGGGCGGTGAGATGACCTCGGTGGTTGAGCACAGCAGCTCACACATGACTGATGCCGATCTGAAAGCCATCGCGGCCTACCTGAAGTTCCTGGGCGGCAATCCGCCATTGCAGGCGTTCAGCGTGCAGGCGCAGCAGGCAACGGAAGCGAAGCTCACGGCGGCGAAGAACCTCAGCGAAGGGGAGCGTCTCTATCTGGATAACTGCGGTGCCTGTCACTTCGTGACCGGCAAAGGCGCACCCGCGATCTTCCCGGAGCTGGATGGGGCAACCATCGTGAATGCGAAGGATCCAACCGGTCTGATCCATACCATTCTGGCCGGTGCGCAGCAGCCTTCTACGGCGAAAGCACCGTCTACGCTGGCGATGCCGGGCTTTGCCCAGCGCCTGAGCGATGATGAAGTCGCGCAGCTGGCGACTTTTATTCGCCAGGGCTGGAGCAACACCGCGCCAGCGGTGAGTAAAGATCAGGTTGCTGAGGTGCGTAAAACGCTGAAGTAATCAGGCAGTCCCCTCTGCCGGTCAGGAGAGGGGACATTCCGGATCAGTGAAAGGTACGCACCACTTCCAGCACGCCGTTAATGATGAACTGCACGCCCATGCAGACCAGCAAAAATCCCATCAGGCGCGAGATCGCCTCAATGCCGCTTTTGCCCACCAGCTTCATGATGGCTCCCGAACTGCGCAGTGAGATCCAGAGGATCAGGCTCACCAGCAGGAACGTCAGCACCGGCGCCACGCTAATCACCCAGGCGGGAAAATCAACGCCACTTCTTACCGTCGAGGCGGACGAGATGATCATCGCAATGGTCCCGGGTCCCGCCGTGCTCGGCATCGCCAGTGGCACAAAGGCGATATTCACCGGCTCTTTGGCTTCATCCAGCTCATCCAGTTTCTGCTTTGCTTCAACCGAATGGCCCGCAGGCTTGGCCGGAAACAGCATCCGAAAACCGATAAAGGCAACGATCAGCCCACCGGCCATACGCAGGCCCGGTATCGATATGCCAAAGGTATGCAGCACCGCGCTGCCTGCGTACCACGCCACCACCATGATGGCAAAAACATAGATTGACGCCTGGCGCGCCTGCCGGTTCCGCTGCTGGTAATTCATATCACCCGCCAGCCCTAAAAACAGCGCCACGGTGGTGAGTGGATTGGCGAGCGGCAGGATCACGACAAGCCCCAGACTAACGGCTTTAATCAGCTCCAGCATGTCTGCACTCCCTGATTAGTGTTTCGGGCGCTCCAGCGCCTCAAGCAGCTCCGGGAAGAAGTCCTGCAGGATTTCCGGCGTCATCAGTTCGGGATACTGCATCAGATGTTCGCGGATACGCTCGTTGACGTCCGGCAACAGTCGCTGAGCTGCAGCACTGGCGGTGATTTTGTGCTTCTTCATGGCGCGCAGCAGATCGCCTGGCAGCGTGTCTTCGTCGTCGGCGTCATCGACCATCTCCAGTGCATCGAGCTCGTCGAACATCTCCATCAGTGCTTCAGTCTGCGGCGTGCGCGACTCATATTCACGCGGATGTTCATCTTCCAGGAAGCGCAGCATGGCGCGCATAGGCGTGCCGTCTGGCGTGGACGGCGGCTCGGTGGCGAACCAGCTCAACAGCTGATGCATGGTGACCTGATGGACGCGGAATCCACTGTCGACCAGCTCATCGGCCAGCAGTTCGGCCGTTTCGTTCTCAATCAGGCAGATGTGCGTGCGTTTGGGTTCATACTGCTCCAGCCACTGGTAGATCTCTTCTATCACGCCATCGTCATACTCGAATTTTTTGCTGAGATAGCTGTCATCCTGTTCGTGAACGCAGGCCTGAATCTGATCGGGGTCGAAGTAAAGTGCGATGTTGATGCCTTTCATGCGTGCTGTCCTGTAGAAACCAAAACAACACTATAGCGCTCAACCCCAGGTTATGGGAATGTCAGGCATCACAGCATGGCGGGGTTTAACGCTCCCCTCAGTGCTGCGAGGGGAGAGAGGAAGAGGGGGATCAGGAGATAAAGTTTTTACCCTGCTTCAGTACCACGTCGCAGGCTTTGGTTTTCAGCTTCTCACCCATCGGTGAGTTGCTCAGGCTTTGCAGATTCAGCTGCTGGCCATTTCCGGTATTCAGCAGGCCTGCCACGCCCTGGGTGTAATCGGTTTTCTGTTCCTGCGCGGTGGTGGTGTTAAGACCGAGCTTGCTCAGCACCTGATCTTTCACCGACTGCACATTGTTTTTCACCACGTTGTGTTCGACGCAGTACTGCATCACACCTGCGGCATTGGTCATGCTGTTGGCGCTGACCGCTTTGTCGCCGCCGCCCAGCATGCTGGAAATAGAAGAGAGCGACAGACCGCCATTCTGCTGCGTGGTGGTGCTGGTGCTACCGTTGTTCTGCTGGCTGAGCTGCGACGCTGCACTGCTCAGCTGATCCTGCCAGCTTGCCGCTGATGCACTGCCTGCCACCAGAAGTGCTGCCACGCCCAAAACCCATGCACTGCGTTGTGCCTGCTTCATCTTAACCTCAGTATCTTCTTATTCAGTTTTGCTAAGAGAGGCTGACGAGCAGAAAGTTCCTGACTTCCTTTTATAAATAGCGTCTTAAATAGCACTTTGGGAATCTTCTGTAATAGAAGCGATAAAATATTCAGATGCTTGTTAGTGTTATTATTCTGTGAAGTGATTTGCTGAAGGCAGTAATAAGTGGCTCTCGCTGAAACATTATTTAATATCCTCACGTTTTTTATCAGGAATCGCCCTGGTTTAAATTAAATTTACCGCTTTGCTTATAGAGTGCTTTCTAAGCGCTTGCGTCTGGGTTGGTAATATTTACCTGAGAAACTATTTTAATATAACATCATGTGTTTTATGTAATTTTTATATTTAACGTAGCGGTAATTTAAACCGGGGTGCTTGTTTTTGATGCAAGTGTCTGTGCCGTAATTAAATTGAGTTAGCGGAGTTTTTTATTATTCCGGCTTGCGAAATCAGCCAGAGTGTTCATGCTTAATCACTGTGTCAGGCAGTTGTGGTAATTATTTAATTTAACGGGAGCGATATTATGGCTGGACAGCCAGAGCACAATAATAATGCAGACGTCACGCTTAAACTCGCTGAAGAGCAAATAGCCCTGACGAAGCAAAAGATTGTGGATGGACATGTCCGTGTTACCCGTTCCACAACTGAGCATGACGAGGTCATCAGTACACTGCTTAACCGGGAGAAGGTTGAGATTGAGCATGTAGCAAAAGCGCATCCCGTTGAAACGATGCCCGAAATCAGGGAAGAGAACGGTGTACTGATTGTCCCGGTAGTAGAGGAAGAAATCCAGATTGTCAGAAAGCTGGTGCTTAAAGAGGAGATCCACATCCGAAAAGTGCAGGAGAATGTTCCTTTTCAGGAAGTGGTGACCCGACGTAAGCAGCAGGTGAACGTTGAAAGAGATGACGATCAAATTAGCTAACAGAGAGGAACCTATCATGGCACAGGAAAAAATCGTAACACTGTTCGATTCTGCAATTCAGGCAGAGGCCGCGAAAAGAAATCTCGTGAAAGCAGGCTTTTCTGATCGGGACATCAGTCTTATCAGTGGAGAACGTTTGCAGCAGGAAGGGCAGTCTGTCCGCCATCCGAGCCTGTGGCAGCGTCTGTTTGGGCACGACGTCGATAAAGATGAGGCGGAGGTCTACACCAGAGCCATGGATAAGGGCGGCGTCGTGCTGACCATCCGTACTGAGGAGGAGAAACTGGCCCGCGCCATGACGATTCTCCATTCTCATGACTCGGTAGATGTGCCGTCACGCATGCAAAGCTCAGTTAATAATGGCAGCAGCGCGCCGGGCATCAACCCGACAGCAGGTAAGCAGTTTGCCGGTGAGACCAACGACCGCCAGGTTGAACCGCGACGCACCTCACTGACCGGTGACGAGAACGAAGCCGATATTCTGCGTCTGGCCGAAGAGCAGGTAGAAGTGGGTAAACGTCTGGTAAGCGAAGGCTCCACCCGCGTACGCCGCTATACCGTGACCGATACCGTCTCTGAAAATATTTCATTGCATGAACAGCACGCTGACATCTTCCGTCGCTCGGTGAATGAACCGGCGCTGGCGGGAGAAGTGGACTGGTCCGAGAAAACCGTCGAAGTTGCTGAGACCCATGAGCAGCCGGTGATCAACAAAACGACCCACGTGAAAGAAGAAGTGGTGGTGCGTACCGACGGCAGCGATCGTACCGAGACCATTAATGACACGGTGCGTCGTCAGGAAGTGGATATCGACCATGCACGAGGCGGTCTGGAGAGCGAACTGCCGGGTACCACAGCAGCGGGCAGACCTGCCGCAGCGGGTGCAGCGACGCAGTCACCCGGTGCGCATAATCGCGACCACAAAGAGAGCCTGACTGAGAAGGTGAGCGAGAAAGCCAGCGAAGTGAAGGACAAGGTTGAAAGTAAGTTGCATGATCACTCACATTGAGGCGCTCATCCTGACAACAACAGATGATGATGATGGGCATTGCTGATGCCCGATGCTGAGCATTGCTGATGCCCGATGCTGAGCATGCAAGATGCAAGAAAGAGCTAACCGTGAGGTTGGCTCTTTTGCGTTTGGGGGGGAGCGGTTATGGTTGCGGCTTGTAAACGTGGTGCTGCCTTTACACGCGGTCGCCTCAATTCTGTTTCTGGCCTGTCTGCCATTTACCGGACTGGCGATCATTCCAAAGCTTTTTTAGCCGCCACACTGTTGTTGACCATGACGCTTCTGATGCTGGCATTGAGCGCTATCGCTGGCGAAAGCTTACTGAATGTATCGCGCTGGCAGATCCGTGCCTTATCCGAGTGGCCCGCGCTGATTGAGGCCGGGCTGCCTGCTGGTGATAGAAGAGAGCGATATACCGCTATTCTGCTGTGTGGTGCCGGTGCCGGTGCTGAGCTGCGACGCTGTACTGCTCAGCTGATGATCCTGCCAGCTCGCCGCTGATGCACTGCCTGCGACCAGAAGTGCCGCCAGTCCCCATCCCCACGGACGGCGTTGTGCTTGTTCCATCGCAACCTCGTTATGTGCTTATTCAGTTTTCCTAAAAAGCTGAGGAGCTGAACGTTCCTGACTTTCTTCATTAAATAGCGCTTTGGGAATCTTCAGTAATAAAAGTGATAAGATATTCAGGTGGTTGTGGGTGTTATTATTCTGTGAAGTGATTTTCTGAAGTCAGTGATAAGGACGCCCATATAATAAATTTTTTAATATCCTTGCTGCTTCTATCATGGATTATACTGGTTTAAATTAAATTTTCCGCTTTTCTTACGGTATATTTTATTAGCGATTGCCTGGGGTTGGTTAATGTCTATCTTTAAAATTATATTTGCCGAACTGTCTTCATTGTTTTTTTACTTTTATCATCACGGAAATAATAATCGCGTTGATGGATTTAATGCCGTAATTAAATTGAGGATGGAAGGTTTTTACTATCCAGCCTTGCAAAAATCGCCATATTCACGTCCTGTCTGACCTATTGTGCAAGAGGCAAAGACAGCGTGTTCGTTAGGTATCTGGTCTGAACTCATGACGACTTACGCTTGTTGTCCGGGCTGAAGTCAGTGCGGGGTTAACGACGGTCTGGCTTTTCAGCAATCAACCAGGTCAGGCCGTAAACCACCAGTCCAGCGACAAGAACGAGCAGCGGAACAATGATGCGCATGGCACCTTCATTCAGCGTGGCTGCCAAAAATATGCCCACGACCATAGCCATTAATACCAGACCGCCGGACACTTCGGCGATGAGCTTACGAAGAAGTCTAATAAGTTTCGATAGCATTAATAAATTCTCTGGAGGCTGAGGGGTTTTTACGTAACATTTCACCCATTTTGATGAAGTTCTGCAGGGGTTCTTCAAACATGAAATAGAGCATGTCGTAGTCGTTAACCCGCAGTTTTCTCCACAGTTCAGGGTTTTGCATCTGAAGTCGTCTGGAGGCTTCACAGGCGCGGGAAATTACGCCCTGAGGGTTCGCTCCAGCCCCAGATAAATCCATCGGTACTGAAACCATGCCCGATAAGACTGAGCTGGGGAACATTGTTGCGTCCGTTGCTTTTCCCCGGAAATCGCGTCCATTGATGAATTAACTTTAAAATATTGTAATGGTCATGGCAAATTTTTGGCAGTGCAGGCTGAACTGAAAGGACAGCTGCTAATGATTTTATGTAAAAACTTTCTGTAAAGTTTCTACGGATAACCGTGACCTGTTTTCTTCGATATAGTCACAAAATATCCGTGCTAGCCGGAAAGAAATACAACCCGAGAGAATAAAGTGAACTGTAAACGGGCACCGCTGATACTCGATGCTGAGCATGCAAGATGCAAGAAAGGGCCAACCGCGAGGTTGGCTCTTTTGCGTTTGGGGGCTGGGTGAGTGATTAAGGTTGTAGCAGGAGTCAGGGATTTCCCAGGCCAGCTATCAAATTAAACTTTTCCTGATAATCGCATTCAGCCAGATCTCATTGCTGCGTCCCGCACGTACATCACCGGTCTGCCAGATTTTTGCCGTTTCAAAAGCGAACCTGTTCCCCGTTGCGTCCTTAGATCCAGCCTCTTTTATGATCCCCAGCTTATTTTTAGCCAGGGGGGCCCTGCCGGGAGTATTCATTCCTTCAACCAGTTTCTGAAACCCAGTTACATCCATATCAGTAAATCTGCGCCCGTCCTTTTCCCGTTCGCCGTGACCATGCTTAAAGGAGAGATACCAGACGCCACCAGGCTTTAGCGCTGTGGCCAGCTTTGCCATGACGTCAGGGAGTTCAGTGTGGGAAACATGCAGCACCGATGCGCAGCACCAGATACCGTCATATTTTTCAACCGCATCAACATCCTGAAAGCGCATCTGCGCTACAGGCTTTCCGGACCACTGACGAGCCAGCGCAACCAACTCTGCTGATGCATCGAAGGCTTCGACGTCAAAACCCATTTCACTAAAGGCTTTGACGTCACGACCTGAACCGCAGCCTGCATCAAGAATGCGAGCGCCTGGCGGCAGGTAACCGGTAAATGTCAGGTAAAGCGCAGACATATCCACACTTGCCGTGTCGGTAAAAAACTGTTGAGCGTTCTGACGGTAATAATCTTCGTTGCTCAAAACTGGCTGCCTCCCTGTGCCGCTGGCTGCCACTCGTGGAGCAGGGAAAATTTTGCCGTATCCCAACTGTTTTGCAGGAAGCTGTGCCGTAGTATCGGCGTTGCGCCGGTCTGGCGGAGTAACGTCTCCCGCAATGGCAGATGGCTGTTAATAAAGTATTCGTTTCGATCATGCAGTCGCTGCAGCAGCGCTATTGACGGGATGCGCGCAAACTTACCCTGAGCGCCACGATTACAGGTCTGGCAGGCCAGCACCAGATTCCAGACGCCGTTGAGGTTGCCGATTTGCTCGCTGAGTATCAGCGGCAGAAAGTGATCGACATCCGCCAGGTTCTCTTCGCCGCCCGTCACGCCAATGGCGCGGAAGCAGTAAAAACACAGTCCTTTCTGGTAGCCGTTCAGGCTGCTGCGACAGCTGGTAATATCGACGCGGCGACCACTCTGGCGGCTGAAAAGCATTTTGTCATTATCGTCATAATCAACCGCAATCAGGTTGCGTGAAACATTCATCGCCCAGGCTTCTTCAACCAGCCGCCATCTTGCATCCGTTTCCGCTTCCAGACTGGCGAACTGTTCGTTTTCCGTCAGCTGATAAAAATTATCCGTAAGTCGTATGCCTTTATGACTTCGCCGTTCATCCAGGAAAAAGCGTTTGTCGATCTCGGCATGATTCACATTATGAAAAGCATCGATGACGTTAACAAAACCGCGCTTAACGGTAATAGCGATTAACTGTTCTTCGTTGATTTCGCCTGCGTTGAATTGCCTGCACGCCTCCAGAAACTCGCTGCTTTTGCTGGTGATCTGCTTTGGCGCATGACGCAGGTGAGCGCACAAATGCCGGACAAAAGGCACGGCCAGCGCTTCCAGCGTAATCAAATCGTTGTCCGGCTGCTTCAGGTCGTATAGCGCATGGGCAAGCGCAAATTTATAGGACGCGACGTTTTTGCCAAAAAGAATAACGCCGCGCCAGTAGTTTTCGAGGCGGGGATCGGCCTGGTAAAAGCGCATGCAGGATCCTGTTTTGCGAGACAGCTCGAGAAATTCATGTAACAGGATCACATAACAAATGCAGGTAAATGTAAACCGTAAAGGTGGGGAGGGATTTGGGAGTTTTTAAAGGCGAGCAGGCGCTGTAAGACAATCAAGACAACATCAGCGTAAGAGATAAGTTGAGGGAGGATGCTCAGGTTAAAACGTTGGGCCATAGCCGGATTTATTCAGGCAACTCAGTTGTGGGGCTGGCGCTCGGCACTGCCTGTCTCTGGCACTCGCCAGACAGATCGTAGTGCACTGAAAGATGAGCTGGCAGGGCAATAAAAACGGATAACGGCGTCATATCTTCTTCGATATAATCAGGAGCTATCCGAACAGATCGGGTCATTTAAATGCATCAGTTTGTTTATTTTATTTTCTCACTGCTGTCGTTAGTTTTCTTCATTTTGCTCATCTGGTATTGCTTCAAGCCTTTGCCCCTCAAAAAAGGGCTCCCTCCTTCTCCAGGCGAGATGAAAAAGATATCGGCTAATACGCCGATATTGAAAAAATTGGGCATGAACACGGAAGATTATTACTATGACTGCGACTTCCTGTATCAGCAGCGCGAAGGCGAAACGATTTGCAAAGTTCCGCTGAAGAATATTATCAGGATAAAAGTTACCGGAACTGAAGTCAGCAATCGCCGGGTATGGCTTGTTCGTTACGTCACCGGGTCTTATAGCACCGAAAGGGAGTTCAGAGTCCTGAACAACTACACCCTTTTTAATCGGGATTTTGTCGGTTTTCTTGCCGCCGTGAAAGAGGCCAATCCAGCGGCTGAGGTGCAGGAAATGACCTTAGGACGACTGTAAATTGGCAGGATAGCGCGGAGCGCTTTAGCATGAGCAATGATATGGAACCCTCAATGGCGGACGTTATCGCTTTTGTTCGCGAGTTTGCAGGATGTAAACGTGAAACCATCAATGAAAATACCTGGTTGGAAAAGGATCTGGGGATTACCGGCGATGATGGTGTTGAGTTGCTGGAGGAAGCGGAAAAAATTTTCGACGTGAGTTTTTCTACAGAAGAAGAGGATTTCCGTAAGACGTTCTCTCTGAAAGAAAACGAATATCTTTTCCATAGTGAAGGCATCGACTTCTTGGGCATTGTTTATCTTTGCAGACGTCTGCGCGGCATTCCTGCGCCCGTTATCCGCGACCTTTCAGTCGGCCAGTTGCACCGTGTGCTGGTTGAAGCGCGTAACAAAAAAGAGAGAGTTACCCTATAGCTGCATCGCCCAGGAACGTGGCTCAGCCTTTCGTTAAAGCCTGGCGGCAATTAACAATGGCTGTTGGTTTTCTCGCACTCGTGATGTAAGAGTGATACCAGTGCTGATGTCAGAAATAAAACATAAGGAAATAAAGTGAACTGTAAACCGATGCTTTTTGTGCTGGCGATGCTCTCCCTGTCGGCTCAGGCCGCCCAGAGCGGAAAAACGCTTGAGCACAAAGACTGGGAAGTTGTCTGTGATAACACCCTGACCTGCCGCATTGCGGGTTATGGCAAAGAAGAGGATCCCTCCGGCTCCATCCTGCTCACCCGTGCCGCTGGACCTGGAACTGAGACAGTGGGAGAAGTGACGCTGGGCGACACCGAAGATGACAGCGAACCGGCGGAAAAGCTGACGCTCTGGATTAACGGGAAATCAGCAGGTGATCTGGTGGCGGCTGACGACAACTGGCGAATGTCGGCAAGTCAGACCTCAGCGGTCATCAGCGCCGTCAAAGGCAGCGGTAAAGTCGAGTTTAAAGGCGGCACCAAACCATTTCTGCTTTCCGGTGAGGGCGCTTACGCTGTGCTGCTGAAAGCGGACGACGTGCAGGGCCGTATCGGCACGCCAGGTGCGCTTACTAAAAAGGGCAATAAACCGGAAAGCAGCGTGGCTAAGGCTGTGCCTAAACCGGTTATTCAGGCGGCTAAAACCCTCGGCGGCGAACCCCGTTTGCTGACCGCTTCGGAAAGCGACGCACTGAAAACCCGGCTGCTTGCAACGGTCAATCACAATGACGATGACACGTGCGACAGCCTCTATTCACCGGCAGAAAACAGCGATCCTGAAACTGACGGACTTACGCTTACGCCACTGGATGATACACATGCTTTGCTTTCATCGCTCTGCTGGCGGGCCGCGTATAACGAAGGCTATGGCTACTGGGTCATTGATAACCAGCTAAAAGGCAAGCCTGAGCTGGTGACCATTTCCGGGTCGGATTACGACAAGGGCGAGATTACCAGCGTGCAGAAAGGCCGTGGCATCGGCGACTGCATGAGCCAGGAAAACTGGGTATGGGACGGCAAGGCTTTCCGCAAAAGCTATGACGGCGGGACCGGCATGTGCCGTTATATCCATGCGGGCGGCACCTGGGATCTGCCGACGCTGGTGACGGATGTGAAGCCTGTTTCGGGTTAGATCGTAATGCCAGTGAAACATGCTGGCTGACGTGAGTGCTTTGCAGTGGGCGAGGGGAGTGAAGAATTTCTGACAAGGATGTCATGCTGCGTCCCGGAGAACCTGAAAGACGGTTTTTTCAGCAGTTGCATCTCTGCCTGCGGATAAGGGTTGCGGAAACAGGGGTTAACGGTATAATCCTCAACGTTTTCCGCATACCCTTTAGTGCCGAAGTGGCGAAATCGGTAGACGCAGTTGATTCAAAATCAACCGCCGCGAGGCGTGCCGGTTCGATTCCGGCCTTCGGCACCAACAGTATGCAAATTAGAGTCGCTTAAGGGCGGCTTTTTTTGTGTCTGGAAGCCAGTATCCGCAAGCCTTTCCTCTCTTTTCACTCAACTTAAGCCAACCTGATTCAATCTACATCAACTTACTGATGCGGGTAAAACTGCGGGTATATCGTGGCTCGATAATGTTTGTACCCATACAGAACCCTTGAAAGGGTACTCATCATGGCTCTGAGTGATGTGAAGGTTCGTTCGGCTAATCCCTAAGAAAAAGCTTATAAACCTACTGACGGCAACGGTATGATTTTGCTGGTTCACCCTAACGGCTCCAAATACTGGCTACTGCGTTATCGCTTTCGCGGCAAAGAAAGATGCTGGCGTTGGGGAAATACCCTGAAGTATCCTTAGTGACTGCCAGGGGCACGGCGAGACGAAACACGTAAGTAGTTAGCTAACGGCGTCGATCCCAGTGATAACAAGAAAGCCGATAAGGTAGAGCAGGGACAACTGGCGATAACGTTTGAAGTGGTCGTCAGAGACTAGCACACCAGCAATCAGAAGTGGCCCACATCGCATAGTGCTCGTGTATTGAAAAGCCGGAAGGATAATCTCTTTGCTGCTATCGGTTAGCGGAACAATTCTACTCTGAATACACGGGATCTGCTTGTCCCCCATCAAAGCGGTGGAGTCATCCGGGCGTTTTGAAGTCGCCGCCCGTTTACAGCAGCGTACTACAGCGATTATGCGCTTTTCTGTGCAGAGCGGCCTAATCGATTATAACCCCGCGCAAGAAATTGCCGGTGCGGTTGCTACGGCGAAAAGACAGCATCGTGCTGCATTGGAACTTAACCGCATTCCTGAATTACTTCACCGAATCGATCACTACTCTGGCAGACCGTTAACCCGACTGGCTGTCGAACTCACGTTACTAGTTTTCATCCGTTCAAGCGAACTGCGTTTTGCTCGCTGGTCTGAAGTAGATTTTGAAACGGCTATGTGGACGATTCCAGGGGAACGTGAACCACTGGAAGGTGTTAAACATTCTCAGCGAGGTTCGAAGATGCGGACACCTGACCTTGTTCCTTTGTCGCGGCAGGCGTTAGCCATTCTGGAAAAGAACAAAAGTATGAGTGGAAACCGTGAGCTGATTTTTGTGGGTGTGACCTGCTCCCCGTTGATTAGTACACCCCGATGTTAGTAATGTCTTCATAAGCCACATGAGGACATCCCCATGAAGAAGCGTTTTTCCGACGAACAGATCATCAGTATTCTCCGCGAGGCTGAAGCTGGGGTTTCTGCCCGTGAATTCTGCCGTAAGCACGCCATTTCCGACGCCACCTTTTACATCTGTCGCAAGAAGTATGGCAGCATAGACATGCACTCACGTAATGGACGTAAAAAAGCCCGGGCCATGCCGGGCTTTGTTGAGTTTCTTTGTCTGCGGCTCATAAGAGTTTACGCTTGTTGCGATCGGTTCTGGCTCCCCGGAAAGGATGCGCATCGCTCACGCTCAGCACGGAACATCAGCAGCTGATTTACAACCGTCCAGTGCTTAATAAGGTTCAGGATAGATGTTCGGTACAGCGTGTCGGCATCGTTCGTGCCTTTGAGAACGACCGGTGCATGCGTTGAGCCATTCCGTTCAACTGGCTGTACTTCATCCTGAGCAGGCTGCTCAACTCAGTGCCGTGAATGATAATGAAGTCATCAGTGAGCGTATCAATGCACTCATCTGTGATGGTCTGCTGGATTTCAGCTTGGAATTGAAAATACAACTACCAGATTTATATGGGGTTGTTTATCCTTGTATCGGATTTTTTGGGAATAGGTTATGGATAAAATACTGGATATAGTAAACGGATGGATTGCGGCTGCCGTATCAAGTGGAGCATTGCAGACAGAGCAGGTTCTACTTTTTATTTTTATTGCGGGGCCGCTTGCTCTTATTATCTGGAAAATACGAGGGATTATCGAATTTTTTAATGAAGTCAGAAACTCTAAGTTAAACGAGTTGCAGCACCTTTTGGATAGCTACAAGCTATCGAAGGAGGTGAATATTTGTATCGAAGAAGATATTTTAAGAATAACCAGTTATCGCATGACAGGGATTTCTGATGTCGCCAGTCAAAAGATTGTTTTACGGTTGTTCGTAGGGCATAGAAATATAATACCTGTCAGCTTCTTCAAGAAGTTTAGAACGTTCTTACATATTGAAGATGGAAATCTTGTGTTCAAAAAAGGATTTTCTTTCTGGTTTGAGAATATTATGTATGCTCTTTTTTCACTTCAATTCCTGTTTCTTGCTATTTTATCTTTAATACTGTCTATTTACAGGCATGAATACATTCCTTTTTGGGAGCATTTAATGCTATACACCTTTGCTGTGATTTTGTTTCTTTTCTTTATCGCCTTTTTGAGAATGATACCGCTGCCTAAGGAATGCAAAGTGTTAAGTGAGATTCTACAGACTCAATATAATAGCTCCTCTGAATGATTTTTTAGTTATTGGGCTTTCACATCTGGTTTGAGAACGTCCTGTTGCGATAGATATGGCCATTTCAACTCGTTATCGTTCCTGGTATTTCTATGTAATTTTGGGCGAAAAACGTACTGCTAATCCCGTTACTGTCTGACATGATGATAAACAAACCCGGACTTATGGCCTGCATCAAAAACCGGCAGATCCCGAAAACCATATCGCCTGCGAGGCCAACAGCAACCTTATCTTTAAATGTCGAAGGAAAAATTATCCTGACAAAGCTTTTCTGGTTTATCAAAAATCATATAGTTAGACTATTGGTCTAACTATAACAAAAAAAGTAAACTAGCTAAGCCATTCTGTCATGACCTCTTCCAGTTTATCCAGCGACTGCACGCGCTTTTCCTCATTCATCTGTCCTATATTTCGCAGCTTCCATTGAACGGCTGGTAAATTCTGAATGTGGGATTCTGGTGCTAAATTCCAGTCAGGTTCTCCGCGTTTAAATGACATCAGGAAGTCGAAATCCTGTTGAGTGAAATGCGCTTTCAGCGCGCTAAGCATTCTTTCCGGGACCTCTCCCAGCGCTTCCAGTGAGACCTCCTCAAGGGTCATGCCGCTGAATTCATTTTGAAAGGGTTCGTTAATATCTTTCCAGCGTGGGCTAAGAACTTCGGATAAGGGGCGATTATGGCTAAGCAAATAAGCGATAAAGCCATTGAATATTGCGCGGTCGATTCCTTGTGTATCAAGGAGCATTTTAACGTCGTAGAAATCTCTGGGATGTTGTCGATCTAACGCAGCACATAGCTTGCCGCCATATAGATCAGGCAGTGAGACTACCGGGATCGCGGCAAAACCAAACTCTTCTTCCACAGCTTCCACGACGTCGCGTTCTTGCGGTGGATACAATGTTCCCCGGGCAACGGGTGAAACCTCGATTTTAATTTGCGCGTCGTCCGTAGTGGCTATGATACGCATCTCATCGGGATTATGGGTTTGCAGCACTGCACTGATCTCGGCTTGTGTTTCCATTCAGCGGCGATGCGGCTTAGCGCTTCCCGCACGTTGGGTAAGGCGACCTCTCTGCTTTCCAGTGGGATATAAGCCAGATCGATATCAACGGACAATCGGGGAAAATCGCGAATTAATAAGTTGATCGCGGTTCCCCCTTTCAGCGCAAAACAGGTCTCGTTAGCGACATAGGGTAATGCTCTAACCAGCAGGGAGACCTGGCGGTAGTAGGAGGAGGTTTTATCCATGGCTTATTTCCTTCCTGGTAAAATTTTCGGGCACAGTAATCATGTACTGCGTGTCCAGCTTGCCATTAACAACAACTTGTCGGTTGCCCGATCCCAGGTCGATTTTGCTGGTATCTACGCGCCTGAACCAGGCATGATCATAAAAACTGGCGAAAAACAGATACAATCGCTTTGTTTGTACGGACTGACTGAGCGTAAGTAGCTTCTCGACTTTACGTGGATTGAGATTGACCAGTCCCTGAAAAAGCTCGGCAGCGTGCTCGAATGAGATTACCTGAGGGACTGCGCTTAACAGCTCATAGGCTGCCAGCTCTGGTACGCTGGCAGTTAATTTTTTTCCTTTAACGTCGAGCTCGGTTCGGAACTTCTCATCCAGTTGAGGAAGCTTCAGAGCTGATACTATCAGCCACTCAACGCCGGGAAATTCTTTAAACCATTTAGGCAATATTGTTTTGTTTTCAACGCTAAGCCAGCATTGACTCTGCTTAAGTTGCAGGTAATGGGAACGGCCCTGCCAGGAGAGGCTGCTCAGTCCGGCCAGATGCACTGGCGCGTCAAGCTGGCTTTGAAGACTCCATAGCGCATCACTCCAGTCCGGTTCTCGTCCTGCGCGCGCATAAACGCCAGCCCGCAGTTTTTTCAGCCAGCCACTTTGCGCGTATTTATAGGCCAGAGAAGGCGATATGTTGTTCCGGGTTAGCCAGGATTGCAAAACCAGGCTTCCTGGAGAGGTGTTTTGCAATAGCCAGTTTATTTTTGATGGCATAGATTTACTCAGGGTGTAACTATAATAAAAAAAGTAAACTATCTGGGGAGTGAAAAGTCAATGTACAGTGTCTCTCACAGCATAAATGTTGCCAGCGAAAGTTATTGATAGCCTGCAGGTAAATCCTGAACAGTTTGTTTCAGTCAGGCTGGGAATGATTGCATCACGTGTGTTTTTTGATAGATCCGCCCGTAATCGATACTGTCAGCCGAATCCCTGCCGCCGCTGCTTTAGACACATACTCTGGTACAAGAAAAATCTGCTCCGCCAGCCACATCAGTCCCTTCACTATCAAGCCAGATCAAATGATAAGCCTGGCGTGGTACCTGGACCCATGGTTTGCGCCGAATCGCCGTAAGCCGCGACTATCAGTCCGTCAATAAACCCGACAACTAATCCTGGCGAAAGCATTCCAGGGGGAACTCACCGTGCAGTGGCGGCTGTAGACCCTGAATTAATCAGCGGAGAAAACAGCGCTGCCGCATTACTGGAAAAAATTAAATCCGAACGTACAGTCTGAATAGTTAAAAAAACAACACATAAAAAATCCTGATTATTATTTTATTGCGCGCCTTGCCGGTGCGTGCCTTATTATTTACCGCCAGATAAATATTAATATTTATATTCAAATGATTTTATAAAAAAATTATTTCACGCTGCTTTCAGCTGGACTTTTTGTCGCTTTACTGATGATGTATACAGGTATTTAGCGCGGTGCGAATGTGCGCCAACACACCCGCGCCGCTAATCACAATCACTATTTATAGGGAATAGTAATCATGACTGACATCCATTCTATTGCACAACCGTCTGAACCAGAAGTCTCGCCTTCAAATAACCGCCAGCTGACGGTTGGCTACGCGAGCCGCTATCCGGATTACAGCCGGATTCCCGCCATCACTATGAAAGGACAATGGCTGGAAGCAGCCGGCTTTGTCACTGGCACAGCCGTAGAGGTAAAGGTAATGGAAGGCTGTATTGTGCTCACTGCCCGGCAGGAGAGCGAACTAGTGCAGTCGCTGCGCCAGGTATGCAAGCTGTCGGCGCGGAAACAAAAGCAGGTTCAGGAGTTTATTCAGGTTATATCCGGTAAACAGAAAGTCGTTTGAATGGAAAGCCGCTCCCGAGATCGCATCGGGAGCGGTTAAATATCAAGGTGAATAATGTAGAGCGAGGGAATTTCAGGCTGCATTTTCGCGGCGCCGCTCGGCGTGTCTTTAGGATACATCACTTTACAACACCGAACTGATTTCATGGCTATTCGGCAGACATTACTCTATACCTCACAGGTAAAATTACGTAACGGGCTAATGTCTTTTGCACAATTGAGTTGGTGTTAAATGGAAGCGAAACGTGTCCCGGCAAGGGATGGAATCCTTATCGCCGTCACCTTGCTCGTAATAACTTTCCTTCTGGTAAAGCCATCAGATCAATCTACAGAGGGAGAGCAGAATTTTTGGACAGCGTTAGCAAAGCTATACAATCAACGCGATATTGAAGGTTTGTGGGGGTTACGCTAATAGTCATCAGAACAGTGGTAACCCTCAACGGTTATCAGATCATAGTCAGAGTGATTGAGAAGAAGATGAATAAAAAAAACGAATTTTATAATAAGTGAAGTAGTTTTTTGCCCCTCGCATTGCCATAAAGTCGTAACAGGGAAGGAGCGTTGAACATGAAAAACAAAATATTGCTGGGTGTCGTATTTCTCTTAACGGGATGTCCTGGGCCTGGCGATCGAATGGTGGGGCGCGTATCTACAACGGCGTTTCTCAAAGACAATCGAGTTTGTGTAGTGTCGCCACTGGAGCCACAAGAAAGTATCACTGCCATTCAAATCAACAGCGATAAAAGTGACTCCTTTCACAGGGTTTTTGATGACAAGCCTGTTTATGTTCCAAAAGGTGAGTGCCTTCCTGTGTTCGGATTTAAATTCACAACGGGAGAACGATACTATTTCGCCTATGAGGTTCAATCTGCTAAGTCAGTTTCGCATCTAGTCACAGCTGATTTCTCTTATCACAAAGAATAAGAAGGCGGAGCGCCCGCTTTGTTGCCCAAACCGGCATGCAGCACACCTGGAATATTAATCAATGGTAAGCAGGCTAATGAAACAGCTTCCCGGCTGGACTGTCTGAAAAATCATCTATACCATTCACGAGCAAACTACATAAGGAGATGTAAGTATGAGCACCCGAAGAGAAATTAAGGATGGGGCATCCTTTGACGTACTCGACAGAGGCATAGTTTACACCGAGGTGTTAGGCTGGATTGATATGGGCCATGCCCGTGGCAATGACGTGGCTGCGTTGAGGCGTCAGTTCGCTGAAGGTGAGCGTAGCAGCAAGCCATCTTATCCAGTCATGTACCGGCAGGATATGGGCGTTTTTAAGTTCAAATCGCGGTTTGGCGTCGGGAAGTTTTCTCACTGGGAAATCAAGCGAGGCCGGGACACCGATGAGATTAACAGAATCATGCTGGCGATGATGATGAACACCGCATCCAGATTCGAAAGCCTGCAAAGTCTGCGTTCATTCTCATGGTATACAGACAGCGGTTTCAGTGGTGAGGATTTGGTTTCCGATCTGTTTGGTTTTTATCGGGCTATCATACCGGGTCGATATGGCTATCGTCTCAAGCCAGTCAGCTATGATTCAGCTGTTCGGCGCTGGGACTACTATGGGGCTATCGGTTCCCATAAAAATCATGGATTCCGTCCGATTCTTTTTCCCGACCCGGATGATAAATGCCTGCGACATCAGCCGTATAAAGTATATCTTCCGCATTTTATGACCTGGCTCAGGCCGTGGAACGATTTCACATCTGGAATTGTTAAGGTCGTTACCAATGATGGGACATCACTCTCATTCATGGGGACGAAGCAATGAAAAACCTGTTTAAGTGGTCCGCGCTTATGGTTGCTACCGTGCTTATTTGTGGCGGTCTGTTTGTCTGGTTTGTTGCAGCGTGCTCAAATGAGGCGACTGTTTACACACAACACGATTTTTTTAAATACCATACACTGACAGACTCAGATATCGAAAAAGCACCACGTATAACGGACGAGTTCTATTTCGAGTCGCACCCTGGTGACGGTTATTCTCCTACAAATAGCATCGTATTTAAAGGAGCTGCAGATACTGCATCGCTGCGCGCTTATCTCGAAAAGCTGGGATACGCGAAGCAAAAGCGCAGTCTGGGTGAGAAGGAAATATGGGCAAGGCCTGATCAGTTGGATGGGGATCAGTTCTATCTATACTTTAATCCCATAACCCGTGAGGTTGAGCTGACCAAGGTTCTGAATAATTGAGTCGCCGAGGTTACGACTTTGAAAAACATTAACATAGCCGGACTGGATAGCCTTATCGCCATCTATTTTGGACAGGATTATGACCTGTTCGGTAGTGGTGAAAGTGTAGATGCTCAAATCAACGCATGGATTGCAGATTCTACTCCCGCCTCCCGGCATGGCTTGATAGGTGATATTGAACAATTTATGAGGGAGACTGACAATCTGGAGCAGGATTTCGAAAGCTGCTATGGCGCGGAATTTTCTACAGATTTATGGGAAACGACGCCTGCAGAATTCCTGAAGCTTTTGAAGCAAAAGGTTAGTGCATCTCTTTCTGAATGCTGATTTGCCATTCAGCTAAACACTTCCCTAATACAAACCCTTGCTGATGAGGTTATACCTGCATTGAGTCTCCTGAGCGGACGGAATCCACTAAACGGGAAATGGTTATGGCGATGCCGGTCTCTGCTACTGGTCATCGCGCTGCTGCTGACAGGATGCGCCCAGTCTGACGCGCTTTGGACGGTCACGCATGACTTCTGCATGAATAACTATCACTACCGTCGCGATCCGGCTCCCTGCCAGCAAGTCTATCTTCCGCAGGACGCCACACAGGGCTACAGCATCATCCAGAATCCTCGCCACAGGCTGCACTTTATTCTGGTGCCCACGGTGGCGATGTCCGGCATTGAGAGCATTGCGCTGACGCTGCCCGGACGTCCCGATTATTTCGGTTACGCCTGGTTGATGCGTTATCGTCTGATGGCGGCTTATGGGGCTGAAGTGCCGGAGGAGCGGCTCGGCATGGCGCTGAACTCCGCTTATGGCCGCAGCCAGAATCAACTGCATATTCATCTGACCTGCCTGCGGGAGGATGTCTATCGCCAGCTTCAGGCCGAGCGCCCCTATATTAATAATGACTGGCGACCCTTGCCCGACCGTTTGCTGAATCACACCTACTATGCCCGACGCGTTATACAGCCCACGGCGATGGGGATCTATCCTGTCTCCTCCGTGGCAGACCATTTCCATCTGTCGCCGCCGCAGCTTGCGGAGTCTGGTGTGGCGCTCATCCCCACGACGTTCTCGGGAGAAAAAGGATTTATCCTGCTAACCACCCGGCGCGGCTGGGATAAGGGCAATCGGGCATCCGTTGAGTCGCTACTGGATAAACGCTGCGCTATTCTTTCAGCGCCGCCGGCTGACGTTTCAGTCAGGGAGTAACCAATCTTCATCACCCTGAACCTTCAACCAACCCAACCGCACTGCTGTAATTAAGCCCTCTGATAGCATGAACCCGGCTGAAGAGGACGAGATCACCCGCGCAGAAAAACCAGCTCATGGCTCACGCATGAATAAAGACCAGCGGCCCCGCGCGCTGCCAGTGGCATCCTGTCATGCACACGCTGTAAACCCTCCCTTTTTTAAACAGAGTCATCGACAGCGGAAAACTTCTGGTAGAATGCCATTAAAATGAAACGGTGTTTCATTTATTGAAAATCATCGGAGGCAATATGTCCAAAAATGCAGCATTACTCCTGGCCACAGGATTTGAAGAAGCAGAAGCGTTTATTACTCTCGATATCCTCAGCCGGCTGGGCATCACTGTCACCACCGTTGCCTGTCAGCCTCAGCGCGAGATCGTCAGTTACCACGGTGCTGTCATTAAAACAGATACGCTGATTGAAGAATTAGCGGACGCACATTTATTCGATGCGCTGATCATGCCGGGCGGGCCTGAAGGTTCTAAGAACCTGGCCGCCAGCTCTGCTGTTGCTGCCTTAATTCAGCGGCATGATGAAGCCGGTATGTTGATTGCGCCTATCTGCTCTGCCGCCGCCCGGGTGCTGGGTGGCAATAACCTTCTGAAAGGCCGTCGCTATACCTGTTCAGGCGAGCTGGGGCTGGAGGTCAAAGATGGCGAGTATGTAATGGAGGATGTGGTGGAGGATGGCAATCTGCTCAGTGGCCGGGGGCTGGGTGTCGCCTTCGATTTTGCATTAACGCTGGCTCAGCGTCTCACCGGTAATAAAGGCGCGGTCGATTTCCAGGCTGAACACATTTATTACCGTCCGTGGCTGAAGAGGTCGCTTCGCTAAACGCCCCTGAATTTTAGTCAGCCGCACAGAGCGCTGAGTGTTGTGATAGCAGCAAAAGAGACACCGAATCCTCAGTGTCTCTTTGAATCGCAGCCGTGTTCCACTAGTCATTGGCGACTGGCTTACCGATACAGCGCCGCTTTCCCCACCGAATTAAACAGCGCCATCTTCGCCGCGACCACTTCACCTGCCGCCTGCATCGGTTTAACGAAGAGTGAATTAGGCTCGTGTCCACCCTGTTTCAGTTCCTGTTCCAGCGCCACGAAGAAGGCCTTCTTCATATCGCTGGAGATATTGATTTTACCGACGCCATAAAGAATGGATTCCGCGACCTCGCTGTCTTTGTTGCCTGACCCGCCATGCAGCACCAGCGGGATATCCACCACCTTACGGATCTGCTGCAGACGTTCGATATCCAGCTTCGGCTGCTTCCCTTTGGGATAGAGGCCATGCGAGGTGCCGATGGCGACGGCCAGCGTATCGGTGCCGGTCTCGCGCACAAAGGTCTCTGCCTGCTGCGGATCGGTATACAGAATCTCGTTACTGCCGCCTTCACCGCTGCCTTCCGCCACACCGATGGTGCCCAGCTCCGCTTCCACGGAAACATTAATCGTGTGCGCTATCTCGACAATCTTCTTCGTCAGCGCAATGTTCTGCTCAAAAGGGTGAGACGAGGCGTCAATCATTACAGAGGTAAAACCGGCGTAGATCGCTTTCATCACCTCTTCCAGCGAGCGGCCATGGTCCAGATGGATTACCACCGGCACCCGCGCCTGAATCGCCAGCGTCCGCAGATAACCGATAAACTCCGGGCCGGTGAAGGCCATCTCCTCAGGATGGATCTCCAGAATCAGCGGTGAATCGAGTCTCTCGGCAGTCTCAACCGCCACCCGTCCAAATTCCGCGCTGGCGATGTTGAATGCACCGACACCAAACTGATGCTGTTGTGCAACGCTGAGCAAGTCTTTCATGTTGTAAAGCATAGGTTTTATCCTTGTTGTTCAGGAACGGAGATATCTTTTTTCAGAAACAGCAGGATCAGCGCTGTCAGCAGACTGCCTGCAGCGATCGCAAACAGATAAGCCATGACATGGCTGATCACGTTAGGAATGAAGATGACGAAAATGCCGCCATGCGGGGCGCGGGAAGCGCAACCCAGCATCATCGACAGGGCGCCTGCGAGGCCGGAACCCGCCACAATGGCCGGGATGACGCGCAACGGATCGGCAACCGCGTAAGGGATCGCGCCTTCGGTAATGAATGAAAGGCCGAGTATGTAGGTGACTTTGCCGGTCTCGCGCTCCTGTTCGGTAAACTTACGGCGGAAGAGGGTGGTCGCCAGCGCGATACCCAGCGGCGGCACCATGCCCGCCGCCATACAGGCCGCGATCGGTCCGTAGATCCCGCTCGACATCAGTCCAATCGCAAACATACAGACGGTTTTATTTAGCGGACCGCCCATATCAAAGGCCACCATCATGCCGAACAGCAGGCCGAGGAGGGCGGCGTTAGCGTTACCCAGAGAACTCAGGAAGTCGGTCAGCCAGCCGAGCAGCATTTTAATCGGCTCACCAATCAACAGCGCCATCAGTGCACCGGTCAGCAGCACACTCAGCAGCGGCACAATCAAAATCGGTTTCAGGCCGGCGACGGCTTTAGGCAGGTGAATATGGTTATTGATCAACAGCGTGATATATCCGCCCAGGAAGCCGGCAATCAGCGCGCCGAGGAAGCCGGAACCGGTGTGAATCGCCATCATCCCGCCCACGGCACCCGCCACGATGCCCGCTTTGCCGCTGATCGACTGGCTGATCCCCAGTGCCAGAATCGGCAGCATCAGGGCAAAGGCGGAACCGCCGCCGATATCAGAGAGCATCTTCGCTATCGGGCTGAAATTCGCGTCCCCTGGTGTGGCCGCGGTAATCCCGAATGAAAAGCTTAGGGCGATCAGAATGCCGCCCGCCACGACAAACGGAATCATCAGGTTTACACCGGTGATCAGATGCACATAAATCTCAGACATCCAGGAGCGGGAACCTGACGTTTCACGGGCACTGTTAGCCGGTTCAGACGCATTCGTCTGCGATGCTGAATCCACCAGGCGGGGAGCCAGCTCACCGTTCACGATGGCGTTTAACAGGCCTTCGGCATCTTTTGCGGCTCGGGTGACGGGCACCTCAATCACGTTTTTGTGCTGGAAGCGCGCCATCTCTACTTTCTTATCCGCGGCAATTAACACCACGTCGGCCCGATGAATATCGTCGTCGCTGAAAATATATTCACTTTCAATCGCGCCATGTGTTTCAACTAATACATTCAGGCCCAGTTTTTTAGCCGCTTTTTTCAAATTACTTTCGGCCAGGTAGGTGTGGGCGACACCTGTAGGACAGGCGGTAATGGCAATAATGTTCATAAACGTTCTCCAGTGAAAATTTTATATTTATGTTTTTCGGTCTGAAGGAATGGCTACAACCTGGAATACCTCCTTAAGCTTTTTATCTCATTACACTCTCCGGTTTATTCAGGCTCCCGATCGGGATAACAGCAAATGAAACATCTCTTCACGATGCGGGACAGTCAGTAACTGTTCGACGACATCTTCATCGCCCAGCGCAATAGATATTCTGGCGAGCATTTTGATATGGCCGACATCTTTATCAGACTCTTTTACCGCGAAAAGAATCACTAAACGAACACTGGTGCCATCAATGGTTTCCCATGGAATATCGCGGCGTAAACGGCCCACGGCAATCCGGGTTTTTGCGACGGCAGCAGATTTACCGTGCGGAATCGCAATATGATTTTCAAATCCGGTAGAGCCTAATTCTTCACGCAGATAAACATCCTTCAGAAACGCTGCTTTATCGGTCACCGCGCCGGTCTGGCAGAGCAGGTCAGTCAGCTGAGAAATAATCTGCTCTTTCGTCTGGCAATCGACATCGAGAATAATGCACTCTTCTTTCAGCACTTCATTAATCGCCACGGCTGTTGTCATGTTACTTCTCCATTATTAATTAATTGAATTCGATACCAGACACTCTGTGACTCTTGCGATATCTTTCGCCGAAAACAGGGCTGAAACATAAACCACCGGTTTTTCCAGCGGCTCCAGCCGGATAGTAGAGATCACCACATCACACTCATGGCGTTTCAGGGAGTCCGCGATATTTTTTCCAGGTACGATGTCGATGATCTTCCAGTCGGGAAAGGCGCGGATAATCCGCCCGTAAAGCAGCTGCGACGTGCCCAGACCGCTGGAGCAGACCAGCAGTACCCGCTTAACTTTGATGCTGTTTTCGATAGCCGCCTGGATATGCACCGTCAGGTACGCCACCTCATCGTCACTGATTTCATCCAGGCTGTACTCCTGCGTCAGTTGGTTGATCACCGCTTTGACGGCGGCAAACACTGTTCCCAGCTCGGTCTGGATATCATGCAGCAGCGGATTTTTAATCCGGATGTGATATCTCAGACGGTTCAGCATCGGCTTGATATGCGAGGACAACGACGCCTGCAGGTTCTGGTCGGTCGTGATTTCAATGTTGATGCGCTGCGCCACCCGGCTAATCAGCGCCTGTGCAAAGCGGATTTCACGTTCCGAAATCAGCGACTTATCCTGTAGTGGCACTTCACCGCCCGCTTTACCGGAGGAGACAAGATATTGATAGATAGAGTGAGACTCCTCAGCCACCAGCACCGTGTTACAGGCGGTCTCGATGCGCTCTACCACCGCCAGCGAAACCTGCCAGGCGTGATGATCGCTGACCCTGCTCATGGTCACTGCGCGCGCGTCGGTCCTGGGCATCGGCGAGTGACTGCGGTGAATCAGCACCAGAATGTGGGTAAACAAATTAATGTAGTAAGGATCGCTAATCGTATAGTGCAGTTGCTGTTCAATAAAATTGATGAGTTGCAGGGTAAAATGGACAGCCTGCTGACCAAATTTCTCTGAAAGCTCCTGCAGCGTGCTTTCATCCAGGCGGCTTTCCATCATGTCCTGACGGTTATAAATCGATTTTAATACCAGCGCTTTCATCGCCATGCGAATATTCTGGTCACTACCTTTGATACTGGTGCCGACGCGACTTTTCAATAACGTTAAATTAAACTGATGCAACCAGACTTCCAGTGTTTTTAAATCATTCACTATCGACGCACGGCTGATAAAGTATTTATCCGCGAGCTCGCTAATGGATGAACTTTTTGGTGAAAGCATTAATAAATCCGATGCTATTTTTAGCATTCTGAAGTTGCTGCTGAAATCATCCACCTCGGTTGAAAAAATCCGGCGCGCAGCTATTTCTGCCTGGGCATCAGAGAATTTAATTGTGATCCCTCTCCCACTTTTTCCGCTGATATTGATCCCCAAGTCAGCCAGTTTTTCATTAATGTCAGCGATGTCGCGGCGTAAGGTTCGGCTGGTGATGGCTGTTTTTTCAGAAATAAATTGCAGGCTCACGTAACTGTTATGAGAAATAAGCTGTCGCATAATCGTCAGTTGCCGCTCAGTCAGCGCCTTCATCATCATCAGGTTCCGCTTAATTTGTTATTCGAGGTGTCAGTTATCATCTAAACAAAGGCCCTCAGCCATGTAAATATTAAAACATGGCCACAACAGAGTGGGCAGGCTGACCACCTGAAGAGGTATTTTTGAAATAACTGGGGATGAGGTGGATGAATAACCAAACGAGATCAAGCCAGATTTTGCGGGCTGGCGGTCGCTGATATCCAGATGGCCCCTGTACGGGATATTGAATCACCATGCCGGGGAATGTGGCTCCGGAGCACGTCTCCACGTTTTGGATCGTCAATAAAGAGTCAGCGGTCAACTGTCCGATGAGAACAGGCTCCTCATTCTGCACAGGCTCAGCAGTAAGGCGCACTTCCAGAGTCCAGTTTGGGCGTGACCAGCAACATCTGATGAGAAGCGAGTAAGCTAAACCAGGTGATGAGATCAAGGATCGCGTGAAAAGCAGACACTATGATGACTTCTCACACAGAGTTCACAAGGAATTGTGGAATGGATACAGTTGAGGAACTTAACGGAACATACTTCTATGCAGGACGATCTAATCTGACAGCCTCTGAGCTCTTTTTCATGATTTTCGTCATCAATACTGCCAATCAGTTCGGAGTTAAAGATATAGCGGCAGTTGCTGCACTATTTAGTGGGGTCAACAATCAGGTTACACGAGCCAAACCAGGTGATGCTATTCCTGGGACTTCACGCGTCTCTAAAAAAATAAGAGGCCTGCTCGGGAATAGGATGTTTCCATTTGGTATTAAAATGCCAACATGGATCGGCGGTTACACACCCTGGACAGTAAAACGCAGAATGGTAAGGAAAGTCAGTACATTCGTTGGTCGAACGATTCCCCTTATAGGAGAGGTCATCCTGATTGCTGATGTAACGCAAATAACGTTTTGCTCAGTACGCGACTATAACGTTATCGCACGAGGTAATGACAAATTATGGTAGATGATATTGAAAAGGATGTTATTGCCCTTGTTACTCGCTATAGCGGTGTTTATATGTTCAGAAAAAAGAAACATGACACTTATACAGCCCATTCCAGCCTTCATTTTGATGTGAAACTTGATGTTGATGACGCTGAAGAGCTAACTGACGAATTTTTCAGGACGTTTGGTGTTGAGCGAGGAAAATTCAGGCTTGAAACGTACTATCCGGAAGTTAAGTTCTCATGGAATCCCTTTAGTAAACAGATTGTCGATGTTCCGGCTTTCACTATCGAAATGCTGATTGAATCAGCTAAAGCCGGTAGATGGTTATATGACTAATCACTAACAAGGAGCATGAAATGGCTGTACCTGTACACTTATTTTTAAAGGATGATGGCGGTGCCAGAATTCGCGGTTCTTCAGACGTTGAAGACCGGGAAGTAAGTATCGAATTGAGGAGTCTACAGCATAATCTGATGATTCCAACGGACCCGATGACTGGAAAGGTGACAGGAACACGTCAGCATTCCCCATTTCAGTTCAGCAAGGAGCTTGATAGTGCTTCGCCTTATTTGTTTAAAGCTGCTGCAACAGGTCAGACGCTAAAGTCAGCGGAGTTCAGTTTTTATCACATTAATGATGCCGGGCAGGAAGTTGAATACTACCGCATCTCCCTGGAGAATGTGAAAGTTATCTCAGTCAGTCCTGTCATGTATGACACGCGCGGTTGCCCCGGCACAGGTCATCTGGAAGAGGTGGCACTGAACTACGAGAAGATCACTCACTTGTATAAAGACGGTAATCTGTTAGCGCATGATGCGTGGAATGAGCGGCCCACAGCGACAGCATAAACCTCTGTTGCTGTCACTGAAATCTAAAAGCCTGCATAAAACAGGCTTAACACATCAACCAGAAAAAAACGGCTTTAGCCGGGTCATGAAATTATCTTCAACCACTCCAGCCGGATTTTTGCCAGTCAGGCGACCAAAATAAAGAATAAAGGGCAGTTCAAACCTGCCGGGCAGACTTTCCAGCCGGCAGATCAGAATGCAGCCTGATCGATCAATGCAGACAGCACTGCTTATATTTTTTGCCGCTGCCGCACGGGCAGGGATCGTTGCGGCCAGGCAGTTTCTCTGCCGCGACCGGTTTCTGAGGCACGGGAATCGCTTCCGGCTGAGAGATCCAGTGATCGTGCAGCGCCAGGGCGGCAGGGCGGATCGCCTCAATGCTGGCTTCCATTTCGTCTGGCGTCATGGCGTCGATCTTTTCGAGATTCTCTTCCACGCCGTGCAGAGCGATAGCGTCCAGCGCAGGCTGCAGATCCGCAGGCAGGGCAGACCAGTCGGTCAGCGCGACACCGCGCATGTAACCGAAGCACCACTCTTCCACCACGGTAAATTCCAGACCTTCCATCTCGCGGATGCCAAACAGCGGTTCAAACTGCTCCGGGAACTCAGATAAACGATCAGCCACATCATTCATATGCTGGAAGCACAGCGACATAAAGCGCGTCATTTCACGCTCGTTGCTCCATTTTGGAATCTGCTTCTCGCCGCCCCAAAGGGCCACCAGCCACTGGCTGGGTTCAACGGTAGTGGGGCCGGAGAGAACGGCAGTCAGCAGACCATCCAGCTCGGAGACATCAATAATCGACGCTTCGCTGCCATATTTTTCCAGCATATCTTCCAGCCATTGCAGCTCTTTCTCGGACAGTGGGCCTTCTTTCATGCGGTTGCCTCCCGGGCATGTGAAAATTTCAGCGCGGCGTTGAGCCTTAAAACCGCAGCAGTGTACACCCTTGTGGGCGTTCAACACAGCTAACCCTGTCCGGCGCTGGCATGAGGTTAAACCGCGTTTAACACCATTTTGACCCCATTATGCAGGCGATAGCCTGCTGCACTTTGTGGTACATTTTTGCGCTACAGAGAGGCTGCTGCGTAGTAAATAAAATTAACCTGATGATTATTAAATGAAAAATGGATTTTCCGGCAGCCAGGCTTTAGCTGTATACCTCGCACGGCCGGCCGATAGCAGCCACGGGATCGGCAGAGTCATAATGCGATTTATGCCAGTCATGATCTTCCTGCTGGCGGGCTGCGGAACCCTGTCGCAAACCTCCGCCCCGGTGGGCGACCGCGTTTATCTGACCCACGCCACCTTTCACGAAAATGTCGATGACATCGTGCATCACTACATGCAGCAGAAGCAGGTTCCCGGCATCAGCATTGCCGTTATTCATCACGGCGGCCCGACCCGCTATTACCCGTTTGGCGTCACTGACAGGGTGCATCGCTATCCTGTCACGCCCGATACCCTGTTTGCGCTGGGATCGCTGAGTAAAGGCGTGACGGCTGAAGTGATTATCCAGCTGGTTGAACAGGGTAAGCTGCGCTGGAGTGACACGCTGGCCGACCTGCTACCGAAAGAGGTTCACCTTAGTGCTGATGCGCGCCGTATCACTCTGCTGCAACTTGTGACGCACACCTCCGGTCTGCCGCGTCAGGATATGGATTTGCCGATGCTGCTGCAGTTCGTTCGTTATCTGGATACGGGCGAAAACTTTTATATTAATCTCGACAGCGACAAACTGCTGAGTTATCTGGCGGATTTTTCAGCACCTCCGGAACGCATGCCACACTACTCCAACCTTGGCTATGCGCTGATCGGTTTTATTGTGCGCACCCGTTTTCATCAGGACATTCAGACGCTGGCGTCACAGCTGATCTTCACGCCGTTAAAGATGGACCAGAGCAGTTTTGTGCCGGAAACACTGTCGGGCTATCCGCTGCGTGCGCTGGGCCATGCAGGCGATCAGCCAAAATTTATCCGCCGTGGCTCGCTGACGCCCGACTGGCATTTTCGCGGCAATATGGTGGCGGCGGCCAGTCTCTACAGTAATGCGCGTGACCTGAGTGCTTATTTGCGCGCACATCTTGATGCCACCGATGATACGGCGCGGGGTCGGGCGTTTATGGCGGTGAACCGCGCATGGTATCAGCAGGGTACACAGGCGCAAAACATCGCCTGGGTTACCGACACGATTGAAGGTCAGCAGATCACCTATCAGGTGGGCTATATCGGCGGTTACGCCAGTTTTATCGGCTACGACAAACGTAACGGCAATGCGATCGTGGTGCTGCAGAACGGCTTTAACTGGAGCAACTATTTAGGCATTGCGTTGTTGGTCGATTTGGCAACTCAGGATAAAGTGGTCGTACAGTGATCCGTTACCTGAGCTGTGCGCAGTAAAGTGAATCGCGCTGTTTTGCCTTACACATAGCATTAGCGTACCGGAACTGAAGTGCGATAAATTTTAGCCTGACTGTCAAAATTCAACGTGGAAATCATTATGCGCAGGACTCAACGTGTACTTTTATCAATGGGATTACTGGTTGGCTCACTGAGCCTGATCCCCGCTGTACAGGCTGCTGGCGAAGCAACGGATAGCGTTCCGCCACCACCGCAGATTCAGCCTGCAAACCCGGGTGCCAAGCCCGCTACGCCTGATACGGGCAGCGTTCAGCCGGACGCCGGTGCCGCACAAAACCAGCCACAGACCAGCTCACAATCTAATGATGGCATTACGCCGACGACGCCGACTTCTCCGGCACCGTCCAACGGCGCACGCCCTAATTACGAACTCAGCACCATCATCATCGACTACAAAGAGTACAAAATCGGTGACATCGTGCCAGAGAAGTACACCGATAAAACGTACACCATCACCGAGTGGCAAAAGCGTAATCTGCCCGCCCCGCAGGCAAATACCCACTGGGCCTATATCAACGCCAACTACATTCTTATTACCAATGACACCGGCAAAATCGTCATGGGTAAATCAGGCGATATCTTCTTCCGTGGCTAAATAAAATCAGCCGGTCGCAATGACCGGCTTTTTTTAGCTGAAACGCTCCGCACCAAAGCTCGCCAGCATCGGATGCTTCTCACCGCTTACGATCTCTTCCGCCAGTAATTCTCCGACAATCAGCGCCAGCGTTGCGCCCGAATGCGTGAACGCGACAAAACAGCCCGGCACCTTCTGCAGTTGGCCCAGCACCGGATCGCCATCACCGGGAATCGGCTTCAGGCCAATTTTCCAGCTCTGGACGCTGAGCGACTCGCTGCCACGTAATAGCCTGCTCGCTTCGTCCGCCAGCTTCGCCACCACCTGCTTATCAATATGGTAATCGCCTCCGGCCAGTGGCTGGATATCTTCCTCATACCAGTCATGATCCAGAGCGTAACGGTTGCCAGGGTTGGGCCGGATAGCGGCGCGTGGCGTGTTCAGCACCGCTTTGAGTTCATGTTGGCTTGGTTCAGTGATCACCAGCATTGAGACGGGCGATCCGTTGGGGATCGATACGCCCAGTGGTGCAACCACATCCGGTGTCCAGGGGCCGCAGGCGACTACCACCGCATCAGCCCGCAGTTCTCCCAGATCATTGCGGATGCCGCAGGCACGGCCATGCCCGGTGATCACACTGGTTTTACCGGCGTGCTCTATCACTTCACCCCCGCGCGCCCGGAACTGATTCACCAGATAATCGGTCAGGTGTGGCAGGCTGACCCAGCCTTCACCGGGATTGAATATCGCCTGTGACGGCAGCGCATCGGGATCGATCGTCGCATCTGCCTGCGCCACGGTATCCGCGGTTATTAGCTGTGAGTCGTAGCCGTGTGCTTTTTCATAGGCATGCCGCGCCTGCGTTCCGGCCTCATCGTCGCTAAACCAACAGACCCCGCCATCAAAACGCAGCCAGTCGAGGTCAGGATGCTGAGCAAATAAGGTGCGATAGCGATCAATGCCCGCCATACGCAGCGCGTGATAGGGCAAGGAGCGTTCACCCGCCGAGTTAAGCCACGACAGCGAGCGTCCCGATGCCCCGGAACAGAGCGCGGCTTCGGTCACCAGTGTGACGGTGGCACCGCGTTTTGTCAGCTCCAGCGCCGTCGACACACCGATGACGCCACCACCCAGTACCACCACGTTCATTTCAGTTTTTACTGCCATTATCAGGTTCCTTACTCAGTTACAGCATTTCAGAGAGAAAACGTTGCAGACGCGGTGACTGCGGTGCATCAAAAATGGCGCCCGGCGGCCCGGCTTCAACAATCTCGCCTTCATCCATAAACACCACCTGATCCGCCACTTTGCGCGCAAAGCCCATTTCATGTGTCACCACTACCATCGTCATGCCGCGACGACAGAGATCCGCCATCAGCGTCAGGACACCTTTCACCAGTTCGGGATCGAGCGCGGAGGTCGCCTCGTCAAACAGCATGACTTCGGGATCCATCGCCAGCGCACGGGCAATCGCGACACGCTGCTGCTGGCCGCCGGAGAGATCGCGTGGCCGGTGGTCTGCGCGCTGACCCAGCCCGACCTCTTCCAGCCGCTGACGCGCTATCGCCATCGCCTGCGCTTTGGGCAGGCCTTTGACCCGCCACGGGGCCAGCGCCACGTTCTCCAGCGCGCTGTGATCGGGGAAGAGATTGAAGTGTTGAAACACCATGCCAATCCGCAGCCGCAGCGTATCGGGCTTGTCGTGCAGCACGGATCGGTCAGCCAGCAGGACATCTCCCGATTGCGGCTCATGCAGTCGGTTGATGCCGCGCAGCAGTGTCGATTTACCTGAGCCGGATGGCCCGATGATGCAGGTGGTGCTGCCAGGCGCAACCCGCAGCGAGACCTTACGCAGCACCTCAATCGGGCCATAGGCCAGCGTCAGCTCGCGCAGCTCCAGGCTGGCACCGTGCCAGGTCGCGTCCGTTGTGCTGCTCAGGTTATTCATGGTTGCCTCCGATGCGGGGATGCGTGATCAGTGCGCCGCTGGGCGGCCTGACTTCATCCACCTCTTTTAAGCCGCTTTGCGGAACCGTCAGGCGACGGCGACCAGTGCGATAACGCACATCGACATAGTTGACCATGTGCGTCAGCGGTACGGTGATGATCAGATAGAACAGTCCGGCCAGCATCAGGGGCGAGAGATTGCCGGTGAGTACCGCCGCATCCTGACCCACGCGGAACAGCTCGCGCTGCTGGGTCATCAGGCCCAGTAGATAGACCAGCGAGGAATCTTTGATGATGGCGATAAACTGGTTAACGATGGCGGGCAGCACGCGGCGGATCCCCTGCGGGATCACCACCAGTCGCATTGCCCGTCCATAACTCATCCCCAGCGCGCGGCAGGCTTCCATCTGGCCGCGTTCAACACTCTGAATACCGGCGCGGAAAATCTCGCCCATATAGGCGCTGGCGATCAGGCTAAGCGCGAAGATCCCCAGTGGGTAGGGTGTCGGACCGAACAGCTGATAGCTGAATCGCGCCAAGCCCTGACCAATCAGAAGAATAGTTAGAATAGAGGGCAGACCTCGAAACAGATCGGTATAGAGCCGGGCAGGCAGTCGCAGCCAGCGTGAAGGCGAGATGCCCATCAGCGCCAGCAGAAGACCAAACAGCGTGCCGAGCAGCGTTGCCGCCAGCGAGATAATCACCGTGTTGACCAGTCCGGTGGCCAGCATCTGCGGCAGCACTTCCATCATTGATGGAAAATCAAAGAAGGTGCGGGAAAGAATGGTGAGCAAGTCCATCGCCGTCTCCATGCAGGGCGGGGGTTCCCCCGGTTAACTCAGGACGCGAACGTCCGCCTCTTTACTGGCCGCCAGGCAGATACTGTTTTGGCATCGGCGATCCGGGAAACCATTTCTCATAGAGCCGTTGCCAGGTGCCATCCTGCATGGCGGCTTTGATGGCCTTGTCCAGTGCGGCCTTGAAGGCGGGCTTGCCTTTGGCAATGGCAATGCCGGCCGGTGCATCAAACGAGGGGATGTCGGCGGCAGAGACCAGCCTGAAGCGTTCGGCATAGCTTTTTGCCGCCTCATAGTCGAGGAAGATGGCGTCTAACGTGCCGTTGTTGAGTGCGGAAACGGCGCTGTTGTTATCCGGGAAGCGGACAAGATCGGTCTGGGTGAAGTGTTCGACGGCATAGCTCTCCTGCAGCGTGCCCTGAACGACGCCAAGCCGGTGTTTCGCCAGGCCGGCGACATTCTTCACGCCGCTGTCAGCGCGGGTGAGAACGGTGAGAAATCCCGCCAGATAGCCGGTTGAAAAGTCGACCGTCTTTTCCCGCGCCGGGGTGATGCCGATAGCCGCCACCGCCGCGTCATACTGACCATTGGCCACTGCTGGCATAATCGCCGAGAAGTCTTGACCAATAAAATCGACCTTATCGATTCCGATTCGGTGGGCGACATTTCTGAAGAATTCGACGTCGAAGCCGGTGAACTGACCGCTGGCATCCGTGAAGGTATAGGGTTTGGAGTCGCCGACGCTGGCGATGCGTAGCTGGTCGGGTTCGATCAGCCCATAAGGATTGTTATCGCTGGCAGCCAGCGTACAGAACGAAAGTGAACAGAGTGCGAGCAGTGTGCCCAGCAGTTTGCCCCGGGGGGTTTGCGATTTCATAGCTCATCCGTTTTTGCAGGTTTAAACATCAGAGACTGTTGAGCCAGCGATTATAATTGAGACCGGTCTCAACACAGGTGGCACCTTAAGACATGGGCATTGTGAGACCGGTCTCAAGGGGTTACAATGAGTTTAAGCACAGCCTTTTTTCGGCGTCAATATTCCTGTCATCAACCTGTGATTCAAAATAATTATGACGAGTCAGAAACGGCAATCGAAAGCGCCTACCGTGGCGGATGTGGCACGCGCAGCAAAAGTCTCTAAAGCTCAGGCGGCGCGCGCGCTGGGAGGCTATGGGGCAGTCAGTGATGAAGTGCAGGAGCGGGTCAACAGCGCCGCCACCGCGCTGGGCTACCGTCTGAATGCTCTGGCCCGCAGCATGAACACAGGACGTTCCAATACCATTGGAGTGATTGTCGGCGATATCGAAAATCCCCACTTTGGCCTGGCGCTGCGCGGCATGGCCGATGTGGCGCGCACGGCCGGTTACCATCTGCTGCTCAGTAACAGCGATGAAAAGCTGCAGGCTGAGCAGGATGCGGTGCGGGTGATGCTGGAAAAGCGGGTTGACGGCATTATCGTTGCGCCCTGCTGTTCAGAACACCATCTCAACAGTCACCTGACTCAGGTTCTGGAGGAGGGCAGAGCAGTGAAATTGTTTGATCGCGCTGTGAATGGCCTTAAAGTAGAGGCGATCTGCTGCGAATTTACTGATGTCGCCGCAGACGCCACCGCCCGGTTACTGGAGGCAGGCCACCGTTATATCGCCTATATCACCAGCATGGCATTGGCAACCGACTACAGCACGCCAGGCGATTTTGGCCTGACGCCAGTCGCCCAGCGCGTCGGCGGCATGATGCAGGCCTTTGCCGCCGCGGGTGTGGAATTTGATCCGACGCTGGTGAAAGTGAACGCGCTGGATGAAGTGGAAATCGCCCGTATCGTGGCCGAGCTGTGGCAGCGTCCGCAGCCGCCCACGGCGCTGGTGGCTTCTGACAGCGTGGTCGCGATGTGGCTGCTGCGTGAAGTGACGCAGCGCGGACTGCGAATCCCTGCCGATCTCTCATTTGTTATGTATGACAATTTTCCGTGGAGTGAGATTGTCACCCCGCCGCTGACGGTGGTGGCACAGCCAGTCTATGAGATGGGCCGTGAAGCGGCACGACGCCTGATTGCAGAGATACGCGGCGAAGCCGTCGGGCCGATGCCGCGCTTTGATGCCCGTCTGATGATTCGCCAGTCGATTGCCGCACCGGCCAGCCTCATCAGCGCGAAATGATCACGTTAGCCGGGCCAGCCAAGTAATCGACTTAGCTGGCCTGTGGCTGCGGTAATCTGTGTGTCGCTACAGTTACCGTATCCAATAACCAGACCCTGCTGTGCCGGTTCGGTCAGATAGAAGGTCGAGAGGGCTGTGGGCGCGTAGCCAGCCTGAAGCAGTTTGCGGGTAATGGCGACGTCATCCTGATGCGCATCGAGTGGCAGCACCAGGTGCATCCCGCTGTTACCGCCCAGCAACGAAATCGCCTGACCCGCAGCGCGCTGTAGTCCGGTTCGCAGCAATGCCTGTCGCTGACGATAGAGACGACGCATTTTGCCCAGATGGCGACGATAATCACCATTGAGAATAAAACGGGTCAGCGCCTGCTGCTCCAGACGGTTTCCGCCGCGCAGGATCTGATGCAGTGCCGGTCGAAGACGCTTGACCAGCGGCGCGGGCAGCACCATAAAACCGATACGCAGCGCAGGGAACAGGGTCTTGCTGAATGAGCCGAGGTAGATAACCGGGGCATTATCTGTCATGCCCTGCATCGCCATAATAGGCTCACCGTGGTAATGGAAGTCGCCATCATAATCATCTTCAATAATCCACGCCTGATGCTGTTGCGCAGCAGCAATCAGCGCCAAACGACGGGACGCACTCATTACTGCTCCGGTGGGATACTGATGGGTGGGCGTCGTGTAGATCAGACGGGGCGGGGTCTGTTCCCAGTGTATCGGCTGAGGGGCCAGCCCCTGGTGATCGGTGGAGATGGGGATCACGTTAAGTTCCCCGCCCTGCAGAGCCGCTTTGGCACCGCGATAACCCGGATCTTCAATCCAGCCATGGTCGCCCGGATTGCTTAGCAGGGCGACGCACAGCGTAAGCGCCTGCTGCACACCTTCGGTAATCACAATCTGTCCGGCATCACAACGTACACCGCGTGTGATCCGCAACTGTTGCGCCAGTACAGCACGCAGTTCGGGATCGCCGAGCGGATCGCCATAGCCGAGTAGCTGCGGTGGTGTGTGGTGCGTTACCTGACTCAGCGCTCGTCGCCATGCCGCCATCGGGAAATGGTTCAGGGCGGGTATGCCGGGACGCAGGGGTAGTGAGCCGGTGTCGGCCCACTGACTTAGATAAAAGGGATCCATCCGTTTTGCCAGCGGCCAGCTGGCTAACGTGTCGTCATCCGCCTGCCGGGCCGGCAAAGCCAGTGAGCTGATACGGCTGCCTTGCCTATCGCTCATCAGATAGCCCTCTGCCTGAAGCTGTGTCCAGACGTTAAGCACCGTATTACGTGAAACCTGTAGCTCAAGTGCCAGCTGACGTGTGGAAGGTAACCCTGTTCCTGCAGCAAGCTGACCCTGCAAAATGCCCTGCTTTATCCGCTGATAAAGTTGCTGCTGCAGCGTTGTCCCGCCGGCTGGTATCAATGGAGCCAGCAGCAAAGGGGGGATCTGTGGCTTCATCGTCTGCTCCCGTGGATCTATCATTTTTCATGATTGTGGTACTTTTTAACCCACCATGATAGTGGCAATCTGCAGATATCATCTGTAGCCGGGAGGCAGCATGTCACAACATACTAATCAATATGGTCAGCCGGTCGGTCAGCCTCTATCAGACTGGCAACCCCGTCCATTACCGCAGCATCAGATTTTCACTGGGCAGGCGTGCCGGCTGGAGCCTTACAGCGTGGCACGGCATAGCGATGCCCTGTTTGAGGCGTGGTCGCAGGCTGAGGATGGGCGTGACTGGACTTACATGTTTATGGGGCCATTTAGTGACCGGCAGGCATTTCAGGATTATGCAAAGCAACTGGAGGCCAGTCGCGATCCACTGCATTTCGCGGTGATCGATCTTGCTACAGAGCAGGCGGTGGGCACTCTATCTTTAATGCGCATCCAGCCTGAACATGGCGTGATGGAGGTCGGGCATGTCGCTTTCTCACCCCGGCTGAAGCAGACCCGCATGGCAACGGAAGCGCATTTTTTGCTGATGCGTTATGCCTTTGAGACGCTAGGTTATCGCCGTTATGAATGGAAGTGCGACAGCTGTAATGCCCCTTCACGAAAAGCGGCGGCACGGCTTGGTTTCCGTTTTGAAGGCGAGTTCCGTCAGGCCATCGTCTATAAAGGGCGTTCGCGTGACACCAGCTGGTTCTCGATTATCGACAGCGAATGGCCACAGGTGAAAAAGGGGATGCAGCGCTGGCTGGCCGAAGATAACTTTACCGCCGACGGTCAGCAGCGCGAGAAGCTGGAAGCGCTGCGCGACAGGCCCTGAGCGGGGAACTGACCCGGTGAAGTCAGACAGGATTTCAGGTGATGGGCCTCTGCGGGAATCCGCAGAGGCGTGACCAGAAAAATGGGCGTTATGACTGTGGCACGATTTTAATTTCAACCATACCAATGCCTAATTTGCGCGGATCCTGACCGGTGATATTGCCGGTGTTACTCAGTTGCGGCTCCGGTGGTGCAATCACCAGACGATGGCTGGCAGTTGGATTGTCAAAATGCAGGGTATGCGTCGAAACCTCTTCACCCAGCGACAGCAACTGTTGCTGGTCGCCGACCCGAACCGGAATGGCCCGGTGTGCGTTAGGGCCATACGCGCGCGCGGTGATCACCAGATCGAACTTTGCGGGCAGCGCATCGACATAGTCGATATGCACTTCTGGTGCGAGATTGGCGTTAGACCAGCGTCCCCAGATTTCTGGTCGTGAGATGCCGCTAAAGCTTTTAACACTCTCCGGTGCGCCGGGCACGTCGAGTCGAAAGCTGTCGGCGCTGTAGCGAATATTGTTATCTTCAATACGAAGCTGCGCCAGGTTCTGCTGGTAACGCGCATCGCTGACGGCGCCGTCCGGGAACTTCACTTTGCCTTTCCACTGCGCTTTATCGACGTGCGTCACCGACGGCGTGCCACCGAACTGCCCCATCGCCACACAGAGATCGCCGGAGAGGGCCAGCGAAGGCTGCCAGAGCCGCGCCATTTTAAAACAGCGATCGACCCAGAGAAATTTATCAGCGGCGGCGAAATCGGCCAGCTGATAGCGCAGCGGAGCCGAATATTCTCCTTCCGGCATCGGCTCTACATGCTTGTCACTGATACGGAACAGAATCGGCAATTTAAAGGTGGTACCTGAGAAGCTGAAGGTATTCTTCGCCTGATCCACCGTGAAGTTGTCTATTTTCTTCGGGAAGTTCCACAACTGGATGATGTCGGGTTTCCAGCTCGTCACCTTACTTTTCATATCGTCGAACTGGGTGGAGAGCGAAATCGAGGAGAGGCTGCTGCGGCCCAGACCAATCGCATTGTCACCACCAAGAATATCCAGCAGCGTGGCCCCATTATCCAGCGTGCTGCGCTTCGCCTCCATCAGCTCCGCCTGCGGTTTATCGCCGCGAATCACCATGAACAGATTGCGACGAGGCTGCTTAACCAGCCACGCATGCGCCGTATTGTTCATCGCCAGATGATCGGAACTCACCACAATCACGGTATTTTTGAACCACGGTGACGCCTGTATGCGCGAAATCAGACGCGCAACATGCTCCTGCGAACAGGCAACTGCACTGAATGACTGGTTTGGTTTGCCCTCAATGCTGTAACTCCGGCGATCGCAGCTGCGCGAGATAAACCCGTCAGGATGATGGGTGTCGACGGTCAGGGTAAACAGCGCAAAAGGTTTACCGGCCTTTGAGAGTTCCTGATATTTCTCAAAGACTTCATCCAGCACGGTGTCGTCGTAATAACCCCAGTTATTGCGGTAGGTGGGATCGGCAACGCGGCTTTTCAGTTCCTGCGAACCATACAGGTTTTCGGGATCGAAACCGTGCGATTTCAGGAAGATATCTTTACCGGCAAAACGCAGATCGGCGCCCTGAATAAACCAGTTCTGGTAGCCGGAGTTTTTCAGGATGTCGCCCAGACAGACGTTCTGGGGATAGAAACTGGAGAGTGACGCCGACGCATTGCCGTCAAACGGGGCAAACAGCGGAATGCCACACTGTGAGGCAACCATGCCCGCGATAGTGTAATCGGTGCCAGGCAGCTGTTCGGTTTCGCTGAAGTCGATGCTCTGCTCTTTCTGCCGGCTTAACTCCGGCGCTAAGCCAGGAAAAGCGATGGGGTTAAAATAGGTGCGCTCTAAGCTTTCACCATAGATGTAAACCACGTTGAGGTGCGGCTGCTCAATGCGATTACGCGGCACTCTGTAGAAGTTGTCGAAGTCAGAATCCGCCAGTTGGGTATGCGACACAATCAGCGTCGCGACCTGGCGAAAAGCCGGGGTGGTCTGCACGGAGCCGAGCGCGCAGACAGCCGCAAGCAGCGACCAGCCCATGTGATGGGGACGCTTACGCCGACGCAGAATCCACGACAGCAGGCAGAACAGCAGAAACAGTACGATGATCAGGCCAATCGCCGGCACCACATATTTACTGACGCCCGCGCCGGTCAGGCTATTGGTCAGGGTATACAGCACCGCATCGTTGATGCCGTCACCCGTAAAATAGTTGCTGGCATAAAGGGTGGCGTTCAGCACAACGAAAAGCACCAGCAGAATCAGAACAACAATAAACCAGAATTTGTTACGCCCGGCTTTACAGGAATAAATGGCAATAGCGGCCAGAAACAAGGCGACGGACACCAATTCGGACAATGGGAAATCCTCTTTTCAGGGTTACGCGAGGCTTCACGCAACCAGCCATCTTCGGGGGATGGTTTTTCGACAATCTATATTGGCTGTCATCCGGCTGCAACATATCCGGCCCGAATTGTGCGGTGGAGAGCAGATTGGTTAATTGTCATTCCAGAAGGGAGGTTATCAGGCGTGACGGTGGCTGGCGCGCACCGTCAGCAGAGCAGAGGTCAGGACGTTTTTCAGAGTTTGCCGGTGAGATATTGTGCTTCGCCGTCGGCAAAACTCCAGTCACCTTTGTCGTTGGTGATAAAGCTGATCATTAAATCGTTGCCCTGTACACCACAATGTTCGCGCAGCTCACGTGCCAGCTCCGCCATAAATTGCTGTTTCTGTTCGCTGCTGCGTGGGCTGGTATAGACCCGCACCATTACCAGATTATCGCTGCGTGTAAATCCCAGTCCGGTATCCTGAAACACCATCTGATAGCGCTTGTTTTCCTGAACAATCTGGTAGCGATCGCGTTCAGGCACGTTAAAGGCCGTAAGCACAGCGCGGTGCGCTGCATCCAGTAGTGTACGAAGTTCGGATTCTGAACGACCCTGAATAACATCAAATTGCAGCAGTGGCATAGCGAATTCCTCATCATGATTAATAACGCTATGGTGACCGCTTTATCCGGCGGGAAAAAGCGCGTAGCCTGAAATGATTATTCACTATAGTGAACAATCACAATGAAAGAGATGAAAACGGATGCGCTGTGGGATCATCTGCACTGGCTGACCGTACTGGCAGAGCAGGGCAGTTTTACCCGCGCGGCAGAGCGGCTCGACGTCAGCAAAGCGGCGATGAGTCAGAAAATCAAAGAGCTGGAAGAGATGGCGGGTGTGTTGCTGGTACAGCGCACCACGCGCAGTGTGCGACTGACGTCAGCAGGCGAGAAGCTGGTGGAGGAGCTCCGCGAACCGTTTTCCCGCATCGAGCAGAGTTTTTTCAGCGTGAGGGATACCGCCGGACCTGTGCGGGGTCTGGTGCGGATGACCGCGCCAGTGGCGTTTGCCCGTCAGCAACTGGTGCCAATCATTGGCGAGTTTCTGCGTGACTATCCGCAGGTGCGTCTGCAGCTGGATGTGACCGACCGCATCGTGTCACTGAGCAGCGAAGGCTTTGATCTGGCAATTCGACACAGTGACACGCTACCGGAAACCCACGTAGCGTTGCCGCTATGCGATACCCGGACGTTGCTGGTGGCCTCACCCGCCTATCTCAGCCTGCAGGGTGTACCGCTGTCGCCACAGGATCTGGAGCAGCACAACTGTCTTTACTACCCACGTGGCATCGAATCACCGCGCTGGCGGTTTGAGACGACAACGGATAGCGAACAGGTGCAGGTGCGGATTCAGGGCAGCTTTGCCACCAACAACAGCGAGTCGATACGCGATGCCGCGCTGCAGGGACTGGGGATTGCGATGCTGCCCGATTTCAGCGCCCGTGAGGCGCTGGCAGCCGGTACATTGCGGCAGGTGCTGCCGGCGTGGCAGCCTGTTGAGGCCTTTGCCGCCCGCTTGTGGATTGTCCGGCCCTGGGCGGCGCAGGTCCCCCACGCGGTCACCACGTTCACGCAGTGGCTACGCGCGCGCTTTGACCGCTGAGGGCAATGCCAGCGCAGGTGGCGTGGTCTGCATCATCTCGCCGATCAAACTGCTGCGGTTATACAAACCCAGCCGCAGATTGAAATCGAGATGTAGCCGCTCGTTGCCGGTTAATTTGATAATCGGCGGTGGCGTCTGTGGCCGCTGATGAAACATCACGGACTGCGCAAAGGCGCTGCTGCTGTCGGCATGTAAACGCTGATAGTACCAGGCGCTGGCTTCGCCTTTACGCAGATAGAGATTGGCCCGCCGGTATTCACGCATTGCAACCTGCTGTGCCAGCGACAGGAGCTGGCGCGAGGGATTATCAATATTCTGCACAATCAGCGGAAAATCATCGCGCTTCTTCAGTTCATGGAAATAGTTGCGGATACCGACGTTTTTAACCGGCGCCAGTTGTTTCAGCCATTCGCGAATAAACGGGTTTTGCGGTGGCGCGGCCAGAAACCAGCTCTCAGTAACCGGCGCCAGCAGGTTCATCGTTGACTGCTCGCGGTAGTAACCGATGAGATCCATTGGCCGTGCCTCGTGCGCGCGATGCACCCAGGCGAGGTTCTCAAACAGCAGGGTGCTGCAGTCGATGCCGATGCCACCATAACGGTGAATCAGCTCAAGCCGGATAATTTCACTTTTATGTGCCAGCGTCAGATCCGAAGAGATAAAGCTGAGTTCGGGCAGCCACTGCGACAGCGTGCGCTGTGTAATCAGATACACCTGGTGATCGGGATTATCCCGCCGGATTTTACTGATGTTCAGCGCCATTGAGGTGGGCAGGTGATCGTTATGCCAGACCATCCAGACAATTTTTGGAATCTCCGGCAGATCTTTCTGCTGCGAGACCAATACGACATTATCTTCCTGTCCCGGATCATATTCCGGTGCCTGACAGAGTCTCTGCTGTTTCTTATTCCATAACATCTGGCTACTGAACGATATTCTTTTCCAGTTACGCCAGATTTTATGCGCTGGACGTTGGCGATGTGAAGTCATGGTGCACCTGTTATTTTTATTTTCCCGTCACAGTACAGGCTCTGCCCGTTCCGCGTGCGGCGGCAACGGCTGGCATTGCATACTGGCTGCAATTCGGATGAGTGCGGGAATGAATGAATGGTTTTCCCTGGTGGCGACGCAGTGGTTTAGCGCGCGGAAGTTTCCTCACGGCTGTTTAATTGCACTGCACCTTTTTAATAAAACATTATTTACACATTAGCTATGTCTTTTTTTGATTTTAGGATAATACGGAAATAATCCGGTCATCTTGTCGAAATAATAATATGGTCGCTGTTAATCATTTATTTAAATATAACGAAACCCTTAATTAAGGAATATCTTAATATCATGCCTTATTATCGGGCTGACATAAGGCCTGGTCACCGCAGTCGTGAATATTGCACTTAATGGGTGGGGTAAGCCCGGCTCATCAATCCGCAGCATCAGACAGGCTGAAGAGGATTGTCTACGCTTAAGAAGAACTTACTGAGAAAGGAGTGCGCATGCAGAGTGAAGCTTACGGTTTACTGGCGGTCGATAAGCAGGGTAATCGCGTCCTGTTTCTTAATCCGGAAACCTTCGCGGTCGAGCGGGAACTGAACGCTTTTCCACCGCGGCCGCATGAACTCCTGATGCTGGCCCCCTGGGGTAAGGCCTATGTGCCTATTTATGGCGACGGCGTTCATGGTAATAACCCGCATCCGGGTCATAAAGTGGCGGTCATTGATTTACAGCGTCGCGAGATCAGTGGCTTTATCGATCTGTCGCCGCTGCGGGCACCCCACAGCGGACAGCTGGGGCGCGATGGCAAAGTCTATCTCTGCTGTGAGCAGAGTGCCGCCGTGGCGGTGATCGATCCGCAGACTGACAAAGTAGAAAAAATTATCCCGATTCCTTCTCACAATGCGCATCGCCTGACACTGTCACCCAGCGGCCGCAAGCTGTTCACCGATAACGAAGAGGATGCGACCATCACCGTTGTGGATCTCTGTGAAGCGGAAGGACGAGTGATCGATACCATCCTGCTTCCTGGCCCGATTGCGGGCATTGCCGCATCACCGAAACACCCTTATCTGGTCGCCAGTGCCGCTGACGCGCCGCTGCTCTATCTGATCGATCGGCAGAGCCACCGTATTCGCCAGCGCATTACGTTGCCGGGTCATCAGCAGCCTTGTCAGGTGGTTCGCTTCAGCGCCGATGGCGAACAGCTGGTGGCAATAGGGGATCAGGAACCGCGGGTGACACTGTTTGACGATCTGCTGAATCCGCTGGGCGATATCAGCGTGGGTAACATGCCGATGGATGGCTGCTTCACGCCCGACAGGCAACAGCTGCTGATTGCCAATCAGGATGATGGCACGCTGAGTGTGATCGATCTGGCACAGCGTAAAGTCATTGCCACGCCGCGTGTTGGCACGGGCTGTGAGGTACTGGGCTATTTTCCGCTCGGTCAGATAAACGGACGATGATAGATCGCAGTGCTCCAGTGACGGCTGCTGGCATGCTTCTCTGCCTGCCAGCCGCGTTTTCGTAACTCACGCGCAATCATTTTGTTCATGATGCCGTGGCCCAGCAGCAGTACCGTGCCTTGCTGTGAATGATCGATCAGTTTTTCTGCCGCCGCCGAAGCGCGGCTGCGTGCATGTTGCAGCGACTCCGCGTCGCCTGCATAACCGCAAAACCACAAAAGCCGCAGCAGGGCCAGCCAGCACACGGTCGGTAATTGTACCTCACCGGTTTTCACCAGCGGCACGGCGACTTCGCTGAACAGCGCATCAACCTCATGGGGTTCCAGACCGAGCTGGCTCAGTGAGGATTGCGCGCGGGGCAGGGGACTGCAGACTATAAACTTAGCCTGACGGGCAATTTCGATGCTGCGCGGCGGCGGTCCGTCACTGACCTGTGACAGATCGTACGCTTCGCACCAGTCAGCCAGTGCCTGCACACTCTGGCGACCCGCCGCCTGGTGGTCAGGTTTACCGTGTCGCATCAGAATAATTTTCATCGTATCTCTGTCCGGCCTTTTGGTCAGGGTAACGCATTGCCTGTGTTTACGGTGATTTTTCAGAATAAACAGCCAGTGTCATTTGCAGGTAATCTGCGCGTGCGATAACTGAAAATGATGAAGGGAACGTTGCCCCTTTTATCGTGCTTAATGATTAGTGAATCAGATAACTTACAGGCGCTGATGACTTTTTTTGTGCAATAAGAAGGCGGTTAACTCGCTGAATTTGCGCAAAAAATGGGTGATGACGGAATGTTATAATGAAGTTTTTCTAACAAATATCGTCAGGATCTATTGATTTATCTACGCGCGTAGATACACTAAGTCCCCAGTGATTGCTCACGGTGCCCGATGCACAGTAGGCTCCATCGATTGTTAAGTTATATTCGCTCAGTTTAAGCGACCGGTGAAAAATACACCGGCGAAAGGGGGCGATGAATACGATTCCAACACCAGGGAATCCTTTAACCTTTCATCATGGTTCGCCCACTGAACGTCGTCACCGGGGGATTCCGCTTTCATCAGGGAATCGACCCATGGACGGGCGTTTATCGATCTGCATACTCATTCAGGGATAGGGTTATGACGGCACACAATTCCGTTAAGCAGCAGGCATCACTGTCATCCACTTCAGCCGCCGATGAGCGGTTTGACACCCCTTCAGGCCGCAAAGATTTCTGGCGCGCCACTTTCTCATGCTGGCTCGGAACGGCAATGGAGTACGCGGATTTCGCGCTCTATGGCCTGGCTGCCGGTATCATCTTTGGCGACGTCTTCTTTCCCGAATCAACCCCAGCCATGGCGCTGCTCTCCAGTTTCGCGACCTGGTCAGTCGGCTTTGTTGCCCGGCCCATCGGCGCGTTGTTTTTTGGCTGGCTTGGCGATCGCAAAGGCCGAAAGGTCGTCATGATCTCCACCATTATTCTGATGGGTGCTTCTACAACCTTTATCGGCTTAATCCCGGGCTACGCCTCTATTGGCGTATGGGCGCCTGCCTGCCTGGTTCTGCTGCGCTTTACGCAGGGGTTCGGCGCGGGTGCGGAGTTATCGGGCGGCACGGTGATGCTGGGCGAATATGCGCCGACAGAGCGCCGCGGACTGGTCTCTTCTGTGATCGCGCTGGGTTCCAATAGTGGCACGCTGCTGGCTTCGCTGGTTTGGCTGCTGGTGGTGCAGATGGATCAGCAGAGCCTGCTGGAGTGGGGCTGGCGCATTCCTTTCCTCAGCAGTGCGCTGATTGCACTGGTTGCGCTGTGGATTCGCCGTCATTTGCGAGAAACGCCGGTGTTTGAGCGCAGAAAAGCGGAGATGGAAGCGGAACGTGCTGGCATGAAGGCAGCGTCGGTGGTCGATCAGCGGCCTTTCTTCCAGCGTACCCGGGCTTTCTGGACCATGGTTGGCCTGCGCATCGGCGAAAACGGCCCTTCCTATCTGGCGCAGGGCTTCATCGTGGGTTACGTCGCAAAAGTGCTGATGGTGGATAAGTCTGTACCGACCACCGCCGTGTTTCTCGCGTCGCTGCTGGGCTTCCTGATCATTCCTTTAGCGGGCTGGCTTTCTGACCGCTTTGGTCGCCGGATCGTGTATCGCTTTTTCTGTCTGTTGCTGATGTTTTACGCCTGGCCTGCTTTTACGCTGCTGGATACCCGTGAACCGATGCTGGTGATTCCGGTAATCGTGGTCGGTATGGCGCTGGCGTCACTGGGTATTTTTGGCGTGCAGGCGGCCTGGGGTGTCGAGATGTTCGGTGTTCATCATCGCTATACCAAAATGGCGGTGGCTAAAGAACTGGGCTCGATTTTGTCCGGCGGCACCGCACCGCTTGTTGCCGCTGCTATGCTTTCTTATACCGGTCACTGGTGGCCGATTGCAGTCTATTTCTCGGCAATGGCCGCCATTGGATTCTTTACTACCTTTGTCGCGCCTGAGACGCGAGGGCGAAATCTGAATCTGCCTGAAGATGCCATCTAGCAGTACCTGAGGATCTCATCTGCCAGAAGAGAGCGACAACCAGCAGGCCGTGTAAAGCGGCCTGTTTTTATGGAGGGACATGATGTGCCTAAGTCATTAACGGGAAAAGTGACCCGCAGAGAAGTTGCGAAAGCGGCAGGCACCTCAGTGGCAGTCGTCAGTTATGTCATTAACAACGGGCCGCGTCCGGTCGCTGAGGCCACCCGTCAGCGGGTACTTGAAGCGATTAAAGCGACGGGTTACCGGCCAAATGCCGCAGCACGCGCACTGGCATCCGGTAATACCAAGACCTTTGGATTGGTGGTGCCTAATATCGGCAATCCTTTTGTCGCCTCCATGGCGCACATGTTGCTGCAGGAGTCGATGAACCACGGTCACGTTATGCTGCTGGGAGATGCCGGTGATGACCGCAGGCGAGAACTGGAGTTAATTCAGGGACTGCTTAACCGTCAGGTGGATGGGCTGTTTTACAACAGCGTCGATCGCCATCCTTACATTGATTTGATTAAAGCCAGCGGTACGCCGCTGGTGATGCTGGAGCGGGTTGAGCCACAGCCGGGCGTTAACATGCTGCGGGTGAATGAACGTCAGGCCGCCTGGCAGGTAACGGCGCATCTGTTAAGTCACGGCTATCAGCAGGTCGGCATTATCAGCGGTCCGGTCGATATGCTCAATGCACAGGATCGCATCCAGGGCTGGCGTGATGCAATGCAGGATCGTGGCCTGCCCATTGATGAGTCGCTGATGTTTCCCGCCAGCTACACCCCTCAGGGTGGCTACGAGGCAGCGCAGGCTATGATCGCGCGGGGTTGTGTGCCGCGTGCACTGTTTACCAGTAACGAAGGTCAGGCGATTGGTGCGCTTCGCGCCTTTTCCGAACATCAGATTCGGGTGCCACAGGATGTGGCGCTGGTCTGCTTTAACGGAACCAATCACTCGTCATTTCATGTCCCGACATTAACGACTGTGCGCCAGCCACTGCGTGACATGGCCCGCTCTGCGATTCAGATGCTGAAAGAGGGCGAGAGCGAAGCGCAATTGAAGGAGTTTCCACACTATCTTGAAATCGGTGAATCCTGCGGTTGCCAGCCGCAAAGTCAGAGTTAACGTATAAAAAATATGAAAAGAATCATTATTGATTGCGATCCCGGCAACGGTATCGCGGGTGCCAACACCGATGATGGGCTGGCGATTGCGCTGGCATTAGCTTCACCTGCACTGTCGCTGGAATTAATCACTACCGTGGCGGGCAATACACCCAGCGACGTGGGCGCGCGCGTCGCCAAAGATCTGATTGTCCGGCTGGGATCGTCTGTTCCGGTCATCCAGGGTGCGACGCAGGCGTTACAGGAAGATCCTGCGCCGTGGCGTGAAACGCTGGATAATCGGGTCAATCAGCTTGCGCTGAGTGAGCTGTGGAAGGGCGTGCGTCAACCAGCAGATGTTGCAGCGGATGCGTTTGATGCTGCTGACGCGATGGGCAAACTGATTTGCGACAATCCGGGCGAAATTACCCTGGTGGCGATTGGCCCGCTGACGAATGTGGCGCTGGCAATGCAGCGCTATCCTGCGATGGCAGACTCTGTGGCAGAAATTGTCATCATGGGTGGCGTGTTTACGCTGGATGATTATATCAAAGACACCAATTTTGGCCTGGATCCGGAGGCTGCGCATCAGGTATTGCACAGCGGTGCCGCCGTGACGCTGGTGCCAATGGATGTCACCACGCAGACGCTGCTGACCCAGCAGGATCTCACCCGTCTTACTGCTGTCGATCATCCGCTGGCCGATTTTGTGCGAGACACGCTGCGTCCATGGATCAACTATTCCATGGAAACGCGTCAACTGGCGGGATGCTGGATCCACGATGCACTGGTTGTGGCCTGGCTGCTGAACCAGCGGGTCGCGTCTGGCATCGATTACCGTGTCGATATCGAGCTACGTCCCGGTGCAACGCGCGGTAAAAGCTGGCGTTATCGTCAGCCGCTACGGCTTGCTGTCGGCGTACCTGAGCACTGCGGCGCATGGGTTCATGTGCTGCACCGCGTCGATAACACGATGCTGTTGTCGATCATCGAAGAGGCCTTTAAGCGGCTGACTGCGATGGGCGATTAACTCACCCGCTTACTGGCGCGCCTGATAGGTTTGCATGATGCGGCAATGACCCTCAAAGGCTGATAAACGCTGTCAGGAGGTGTGCAGCATCAGGGCTGGATCAAGAGATGCAAAGCATTACATCGCTTCGCACACGTCGATCCAGTGGGCGTTGGTCAGCTCAGCCATCTGCTGTGGCGAGATGCGGACGGCACTGTGGATAGCGCCAGCGGCGGGTAACACTTCGTCGAAACTGCGCAGTGAGACATCACAGTAAACGGTCAGCGGATTCTCCAGACCGAACGGACAGACGCCGCCAACCGGATGGCCGGTCCAGTTAATAACCTCATCAACGCTCAGCATCCGCGCTTTTGCGCCTAGCGCGGCTTTCAGCTTGCGATTGTCCAGCCGGGCATCGCCGCGTGTCACAATCAGCACGACGTCGTTTTTCACTTTCAGTGACAGGGTTTTCGCAATCTCTCCTGGCGTCACGCCATGGGCGCGCGCAGCCATTCCGACCGTTGCAGTGCTTTCTGCCAGTTCGATAATTTCAATTTCAGGGGCGTGTTCGGCAAAGAACTGGCGCACGGACTCCAGACTCATCTTTCTCTCCAGGCTGATCGAAGGCGTAAAAATTGCCACAAGCCTCAGTGCCTGTAAACGAGATAAACGGAGAATTCGTGGTAATTACGTCTGTTTAGCTGCCGCTCAGGGTGCAATTGCCGCATTGTTCGACATCAGGAATGCGATAACGCTGGCAACAGCTGCGACGGACCAGTTCGCCATTACGCATGATCATGGTGCGGTAGAGCGGATTTTCGCTGCCATCCAGCAGTTTCTGGTTAAAGAATAGCGCCTGCTCCAGTTGCAGTACCAGCGTCTCATCGATCTGACTTTTCAGCTCACCCAGAAACCACTGCAATGAGTAGCCCATGTTGTTCCAGATGAGTCGGGCGTTGATATCACCATGCTGAGTAATACCATTAACCACCGGAATCAGATGCTGCTGAATCAGCCGATCAATACGCTGCTGAGGGTTAAGATAGCGGGCTTCTTCATCCTCCTGCACATCAATCCAGAACGTGGCCGGATGACCATTCTCATGAAAACCGACACGAATATGCTCTGGTGAGCAGTCCAGCGCGCGCGACTCCTGTAACAACGCCATGATCATCGGGGGCAGCAGCAGGCCAAAATACCATTGCGCCCAGAGAGAGAGCACCGGCTTTGCTTCACGAACCGCATCAGGATGCTCGCGATAAAGATAATCGCTGTAGCGCTGGATAAGCTGGGCAAAAGCCTCTGATTGTGACCAGGCAACGAGTGTCTGCGTGTCGTGCGGAGCGGGCTGGCTGAATTTAACAGAATCAAGAAGATAACTACGCTGTTGCTGCAGCCGCTCGTGCAGACTTTCCGCCAGTGGACGGTCATTCTGCCGAAAGATCATCGACTGAGCGTTGAAACGCTGTTCCTGAGCTGAAACGGTTGCCATGACGACTCGCGAAAAGTGTAGATAAGAAAGCAAATGATAATCGTTATTGATTAACTCTACAAGTCGCGTAAAAAAACGTCGCTGCCATCGGGGATTGGGTGGGGAATGCGATCAGCGAACAAACCCGTCTGCGCAGTGCAGAACCGGCCATAGCGTGGCAATGTCAGGGTTATTACCAGCCGAGTTGTGCTTAATCAGGCTGGTTCACTTAAGGTCTCATGCTGTTTTCGCGGAAGATCTTCCCAGGCAAGAATAGTATTCCGGCCCTGATTCTTAGCCACATATAATGCGCTGTCAGCATTGGCTACCGCCTGATCAAAATCATTATCGTAGATAGGCGCAATGCCGGCGCTGATGGTGACGTGGGTTGAAACAGTCTCATTAAAAAGATGGGGTATTTCTAAATCCAGCACATACTGACGGATGCGCTCTGCCAGTTTCATGGCGATGGAGCTGTTCACATTGGTCATTAACACCAGAAACTCTTCGCCGCCATAGCGGGTGACGACATCGCGTGAACGGACTGCATCCCGAATAGCCACAGAGACCCGCGCCAGTGCCTGATCACCCATCGCATGCCCATAATTATCGTTGTAGGCTTTGAAATGATCGATATCCAGCAGCAGCACATAGTGGCTGCCAGCATGGTTTTCCAGAATATTGTCCAGTCGGTTCTTCAGGCCACGACGGTTATACAGTCCGGTCAGTGGGTCGAGCATGCTGAGGTCACTGAAGGTCTCTTTCTCTTCATAGAGTTGGTGCATCAGCCGCAGGGTAAAGTTGTCGGCACGGCGACGCATAAGATGCTGGAGTGAGAAACCAATCAGCGGCAGCATAATGGTCAGCAGAATCAGCGGCAGATGCTGCCCATTATCAAGCAGTAATACGGTGAGCACCGGTGGCGCGACATGAAGACAAAAAGCCCCCAGATAATCGCTCAGGGCGATGGCACTAATAAATAACACACTGATCAAACTGATAATAAGAAAGCCGCCATCAAAATAGAATACCTGATGAAAACGATAATTAATGTGCCAGGCCCAGAGCGCGCCCAGCACCAGCGCGACAGGATTTAAAAGGGGAAGTTTTACTTTAGACCATATTAAATGGGTAATTAACATTATGCCGCTAAAAGACGCGACACAAATTACCGGCAACGTGGTATCGATTTTCTCATTGCTCATTATTGGCAGCAGATAAAATAGCGAAACGGCGATATTTAAAAACAGAAAAAGCATCACTGAAAGCCGGTATTTACTCTGTTTCAGTTTTTCATATGATTGTAATTTCATTATAAATACTCGTGACGACCCTGAAATACCAAAGCGCAAGCCGGCATAAACAGGTTGTGCCAGACAGTGAGCAAATTATTGCTGGTGCTGTTATTAAAGGTGTTATCGGTCGCAATCTAGCATTTTCCAACTGGTCTGTCATCTTCGTTGCCAGGCGTGACAAAAACAGGCTGCAAGCAAAGCAAAACTGACATATGATAATGGGAATGCTTATCATTTGAGGTTTGCGTCATGGGAATAGCGATTATTGCGGCCTGCGGTTTGTGGGGCGTCAGTTGGGCGCTGGGTAAAAAACTGGATAGTGCGTGGGGCGTATTGCTGCCCTGCATCGCGCTGCCGCTGTTCGCATTATGGGAACCCAGCTTCAGCCAGTGGCGACTGGTGATGACAGTTGCGCTGCTGCTGACTGTCGTCATGCTATTTAACCAGCGTCTGCGTCACTATCTGTTATTGCCTTCGTGCCTGGCGTTAGCGGGCGGACTGGCGGCAGTCTCTGTGAATTTTCATCTGAGTTAATACAGGCGTAAAGCGGGTGTTCAGGGTGTCGCGACCGGGAAAGTGAATGCCACGCGAAAAAAACAAAACAGGAAAGGGATAAAGCGACACTGCAACTAGGCAGCTGAAACGAGCAGAAAGCCAGAGGATGACAACGTTGGTGCGAAGAGAGGGACTTGAACCCTCACGTCCGTTAAGACACTAACACCTGAAGCTAGCGCGTCTACCAATTCCGCCACCTTCGCATCGAGTTGTCTGTTCATATCACCGCAATGGTGCGAAGAGAGGGACTTGAACCCTCACGTCCGTTAAGACACTAACACCTGAAGCTAGCGCGTCTACCAATTCCGCCACCTTCGCGCAGTGCTCGCGATATGAAACATGTGATTTTGGTGCGAAGAGAGGGACTTGAACCCTCACGTCCGTTAGGACACTAACACCTGAAGCTAGCGCGTCTACCAATTCCGCCACCTTCGCATACCCGTAACATCCTGAGAATGTTACAACCACGGAGGCGCATTCTAGAGATTTTACTCTTTGCGTCAACAACTATTTCGTCGGGCTGAAACGATTGCTGTAAAAAGCAACGTTTTCAGCCCGGCAACGCGATTAATGACGTTAAAAGCCCTTATCGTGTTTTGGCACCACGACCATAGACGGCGCGATAAACTTTAAAGCGGCCGGTCTGTGCGATGACTTCGTGGCTGCCGAAAGCTTCATCCAGCACCTGCGGATAAGGCAGGAACGTGTTCGCAACAATACGCAGTTCGCCACCGGTGTTCAGGTGCTTTACTGCTCCCCGGATCAGCGCCTGTGCGGCGTCGAGGCTGGTCTGGGTGCCTTCATGGAACGGCGGGTTAGAGATAATCATGTCGAAACGGCCGGTCACGTCAGAGAAGACGTTGCTGGCGAAAACTTCGCCCTCGATGCCATTGGCGGCCAGCGTCAATTTACTCGCTTCAATGGCTGCGGCATGCACGTCGCACAGCCACAGGCGTACTTTAGGCGAACGGGCAGGCAGTGAGGCGGCAATCACGCCTGCGCCACATCCCATATCCAGCACTTTACCTTTAGTGTGCGGGGTAAAGGTCGACAGCAGCAGGGCGCTGCCGCTATCCAGACCGTCACGGCTGAAGACGCCAGGCAGAGTGTGAATGGTCAGACCATCCAGCTGATACTGATGACCAAAGGTGCTGGCATCGAATGCAGGCTGTTTGTCGAGGCGACCATGATAGAGACCACAGCGACGCGCGCTGTCGATCTTCTCCAGCTTCACCCACGACTCCAGCATGCCTTCGGCACTGCGGACGCCGCTGCGGTTTTCACCCACCACGAACACGTCGCAGCCCACTGGCAGCATCGAGAGCAGGTTCTCCAGCTGGAACTGTACTTCCGGCTTATTTTTGGTCCAGAAGTAGACCAGGGTATCGCATCCCTGCACATCTTCCGGCTGCGCAACCATTCCGTAACGCGCCTGCTCGCCCATACGGCGGCTCAGGTTTTGCCAGTGATGATATTGCTGGGTGTGAACGCGCGATGAGGCGGTTTCCAGCTGAGCGGGCAGGTCATCCTGCAGATCGCCAGCAAATAAAACATGGCGGGCGGTAAATTCATCACTGTGGCGCAGAATGACTTCGCTGGCCGGGGTAAAAGCAGACATGTAGGGCTCCTGTAAGATCTGAGCGGGGATTATAGTGGTTTGTTGGCGCATGTTCGATGGGTTTGCTAGCATAGCGTCGCATTCAGCTAGCAGAACAGGTAACACCATGACGTCCAGGCGCGACTGGCTTTTACAGCAAATGGGAATTACGCAGTATCAGCTGCGCCGCCCGCGCGTGCTTCAGGGCGAAATTGCCGTCACGCTGGCACCGGACACGCAGTTAATTATTGTCGCTGACGCGCCACCCGGTCTGCATGAACCGCTGATGCGCGATGTGCTGCATACCCTCAATCTGCAACCCGCTCAGGTAATGACCGTGACGCCGGATCAGCTGCAGATGCTGCCGGAAACGCTGAACTGCGCGGGCTGGCTGCTCGGCGTAGAGAGCGAACAGACTTTTAATGGCGTGGCATTAACCAGCGCCTCTTTCAATGAACTGATCAGCAGCGGCGTCGCCAAACGCGCGCTCTGGCAACAGATGTGTAACCATGACAGCCATCTCTTTACTCACCCCTGACGACCTGGCGCAGGCCTTTGCCATTGAGCGTCGTAGCCACGCGTTTCCCTGGAGTGAAAAGACGTTTGCCAGCAATCAGGGCGAGCGCTTTATTAATTTACGTCTCGACGCCGACGGCAAAATGGTCGCCTTTGCCATTACTCAGGTGGTGCTGGACGAAGCCTCGCTGTTTAACATCGCGGTCGATCCTGACTTTCAGCGCCGGGGATATGGCCGCCAGCTGTTGCAGCATCTGATCGATGAGCTGATCAAACGCAACGTGCTGACGCTGTGGCTGGAAGTGCGGGCCTCGAACCTGCCCGCCATTGCGCTCTATGAGCAGCTTGGATTCAATCAGGTCAGTCGTCGCCCCAACTATTATCCCACCGCCAGCGGCCGTGAAGATGCCATTCTCATGGCCCTGACGCCGTAGTGGTGTTAAGGAGCTTTAATGACAGATAACTGGGACTGCATCCTGTTTGATGCGGACGATACCCTTTTCCATTTCGACGCCTATGCCGGTTTGCAGCGCCTGTTCGCCGGCTATGACGTGCAGTTCACCGACCAGGATTACAGCGATTATCAGGCGATCAACAAGCCGCTGTGGGTCGATTATCAGAACGGCGCCATCTCAGCGTTACAGTTGCAGACTCAGCGTTTCAACCACTGGAGCGAAAAGCTCAGCGTGGCACCAGAGATCCTCAACAGCGGCTTCCTCAGCGCGATGGGCGAGATCTGCACGCCGCTGCCGGGCGCGGTCAGCCTGATGAACCAGCTGCATGGCAAGGTAAAGATGGGGATCATCACCAACGGCTTTACCGCGCTGCAGCAGACGCGTCTGGAGCGCACCGGCTTCCGTGATTACTTCTCGGCGCTGGTAATCTCTGAGCAGGTTGGCGTGCCAAAACCGGCGGCCGCGATTTTTGACTTCGCGCTGGAGCTGATGGGCAATCCGGATCGTGAGCGGGTGCTGATGGTAGGGGATACGCCAGAGTCAGACATTCTGGGCGGCATGAACGCGGGAGTGAAAACCTGCTGGCTCGATCATGGCACCCGGCCGCTGCCAGAACATATTAAACCCACCTGGCAGGTCAAATCGCTGGGTGAGCTGGAAGCGCTGCTCATCGGCTGATGGAAGCTGTCTCGCAAATTTGCAACTTTCCCATAAAAAAGGCCCGCTCAGCGGGCCTTTTTTCGTTTTTGACAAACTCAGTCCGGGGCAGTGGTGATATCGAGCCTGCGAAGGGAACACGGTCAGATCGGAAAGACGCAAAACCGCCATCCATGGCACGCTCGGCCCGCGCCGTCCCTGGCGCGGGACGCTTTCCTCCTCTGACTGTGTACCCTGCGCGTTAAGCGAATTCATTGCTGCCAGATGCACCCTTATTTGGGTTTGTCAGCAGTCTGAGGCCCACACAGCGGGCCTTTCTCGTTTTATCTTTACCGCAGCGCAGAACACTACTCTTTCTTCTCGTCGTCCTCATCCCGATCCTCTTTCACCGGGGTGCTGGCGGTGAGCAGGAACGGCGACTGCTGCCAGCGGGTGCGGCGATGGCGCAGCAGGGTACGGGAGAGAATAATGCCGATCGCCAGTGCCAGCAGCATCATCAGACGCAGAATATTGGTGGTGTTATCGACCTGATGCGAGTCGGTGACCAGCACGTGGGTATCCAGCGTCACGCGCAGGAAGCCCAGCGGGCCATCGCTCCCGGCCAGCGGCTGCACAATCTGATGGTTGAAATAGCTGCCTGCGCGCTGACCATCGAGCGCCAGCCGATCACGCACATTAATATTTTCACCGCTGTGCGCCACCAGACTGCCGTCGCCGTCATACACCGACGCATCCAGAATACGACTGTTAGCCGTCATCTGATTAAGAATGGCTTCTATCTGAGTGCGGTTATTTTCACTGTTGTCCATCAACGGCTTAAGACTAAACGCCACCTGGCTGGTCAGTGTATGTGCCAGCTCCTCGACCTGTTCAGAACGCGCCGCCTGATGACCAAGACTGAACCAGGATGCGCCCTGCATCAGCACAACCAGCAGCGCCATGGAGATCAGAACGATCACGGTCCGATGTAAGCGAAATTTCAGTGCGGTTTTAGCCATTACTCATCCGGGTCATATCACAACAGAAAGCCTGGAGATTATGTTGCCAGAAGCGGCGCAGACAAGGTAGCCTCTTGCGTGGTTTTGTTGTCCCTACAGGAGCTCTGATGCCAAATCGTTTAACCTGGTGCGATCTTCCCGCCGATGTTTCCCACTGGCCGGGTTTGCCCCTTTCTCTTAGCGGTGATGAAGTGATGCCGCTGGATTATCGCGCTGGCCGCACCGGCTGGCTGCTGTATGGCCGCGGGCTGGACAAGCAACGGCTCACCGATTACCAGCACCAGCTGGGGGCCGCGATGGTGATCGTCAGCGCCTGGAACGTCGATGAGTATCAGGTGATTCGTCTGGCAGGATCGCTGACGCCGTTTGCCAGCAAGCTGGCACACGATGCCGGGCTGGATGTTGCGCCGCTGGGCAAAATCCCGCATCTCAAGACGCCAGGCCTGCTGGTGATGGATATGGACTCCACCGCGATTCAGATCGAGTGCATCGATGAGATTGCAAAACTGGCGGGCTGCGGCGAGCAGGTGGCGGAAGTCACGGAACGCGCGATGCGCGGCGAACTCGACTTCACCGCCAGCCTGCGTCAGCGCGTCGCCACGCTGCAGGGCGCAGATGCCAATATTCTGAAACAGGTACGTGATGCTCTGCCATTAATGCCAGGCTTAACGACGCTGACGCAGAAGCTGCAGGCGCTGGGCTGGCAGATTGCTATCGCCTCCGGCGGCTTTACCTATTACGCCGAATACCTGCGCGACAAGCTCCATCTGTCGGCGGTGGTGGCCAATGAACTCGAAATTCGCGACGGCAAACTGACCGGCAACGTGCTGGGTCCGATTGTCGACGCACAATACAAAGCCGATACCCTGAAGAAGCTGGCGGAGCGTTTTAATATCGCGCCGGAACAGACGGTGGCGATCGGCGATGGTGCCAATGACCTGCTGATGATCAAAGCCTCAGCGCTGGGCATTGCGTTCCATGCTAAACCTAAGGTGAATGAGCAGACCGCGGTCACCATTCGCCATGCCGATTTAATGGGGGTGTTCTGCATCCTCACCGGCAGCCTGATCCACGAAGAGCGTTAACTGAGGTATTGATTTGGCCAAAGCGGCAAAACGCGCATTTGTCTGTAACGAATGTGGCGCAGATTACCCACGCTGGCAGGGGCAATGCAGCGCCTGTCACGCCTGGAACACCATCACCGAGGTGCGCATTGCTGCCTCGCCTGCTGCTGCGCGTAACGAGCGCCTGAGTGGCTATGCCGGCAGCGCCGGAACCAGCCGGGTGCAGAAGCTCTCTGAAATCAGCCTGGAGGCGTTACCGCGCTTCTCGACCAGCTTCAAAGAGTTTGACCGGGTGCTGGGCGGCGGGGTGGTGCCGGGCAGCGCCATTCTGATTGGCGGCAGTCCTGGTGCGGGGAAATCCACGCTGCTGCTGCAGGTGATGTGCCGGTTGTCTGAGGGGATGAAAACCCTGTACGTCACCGGTGAAGAGTCACTGCAACAGGTTGCGATGCGCGCCCATCGTCTGGGATTACCCACCGAAAATGTCAATATGCTGTCGGAAACCAGCATTGAGCAGATCTGCCTCATCGCCGAACAGGAGCAGCCGCAACTGATGGTGATCGACTCGATCCAGGTGATGCACATGGCGGAGATCCAGTCATCACCCGGCAGCGTCGCGCAGGTGCGCGAAACCGCCGCCTACCTGACGCGCTTCGCTAAAACGCGCGGCGTCGCGATCATCATGGTCGGTCACGTCACCAAAGATGGCTCACTGGCCGGGCCGAAAGTGCTGGAGCACTGTATCGACTGTTCGGTGCTGCTGGATGGCGATGCCGACTCCCGTTTCCGCACCCTTCGCAGCCATAAAAACCGCTTCGGTGCGGTCAATGAGCTGGGGGTGTTTGCCATGACAGAGCAGGGCATGCGTGAAGTCAGCAACCCGTCCGCTATCTTCCTGTCACGGGGCGAAGAGGTTACCTCTGGCAGCTCGGTGATGGTGCTGTGGGAAGGTACACGTCCACTGCTGGTGGAGATTCAGGCGCTGGTCGATCACTCTATGATGGGCAACCCACGCCGCGTTGCGGTGGGTCTGGAGCAGAACCGCCTGGCGATACTGCTGGCCGTTTTACATCGTCATGGCGGATTGCAGATGGCGGATCAGGATGTATTCGTCAACGTGGTTGGTGGTGTTAAAGTCACCGAAACCAGTGCGGACCTGGCGCTGATGCTGTCGATGGTGTCGAGCCTGCGCGATCGTCCGTTGCCGCAGGATCTGGTGATCTTCGGCGAAGTGGGACTGGCCGGTGAGATCCGTCCGGTGCCCAGCGGTCAGGAGCGCATCTCTGAAGCGGCGAAGCATGGGTTCAAACGCGCCATTGTACCGGCAGGGAATGCACCGAAAAAACCGATTGCCGGGATGCAGGTTTTCAGCGCGAAGAAGCTGGCCGATGCGCTGGCGATTCTGGACGATCTGTAATGCGCCTGCGGCCTGCCAGCCGGCGTCGCGGGCAGGCCGCTCCCACCTTAACCGCATTGATGCAGGAGGCACGACATGTCGTCGTTTGATTATCTGAAAACGGCTATTCGCCAGCAGGGCCATACGCTGCAACAGGTCGCTGATGCCAGCGGCATGACCAAAGGCTATCTGAGCCAGTTGCTCAATGCCAAAATCAAAAGCCCCAGCGCGCAAAAACTGGAGGCGCTTCACCGATTCCTGGGCCTTGAATTTCCGCGCCGCGATAAAACGGTGGGCGTGGTATTTGGTAAGTTTTATCCGCTGCATACCGGCCATATCTATCTGATTCAGCGCGCCTGCAGTCAGGTGGATGAGCTGCATATCATTATGGGTTATGACGAGCCGCGCGACCGTGAACTGTTTGAGAACAGCGCGATGTCACAGCAGCCTACGGTAAGCGATCGCCTGCGCTGGCTGCTGCAGACCTTTAAGTATCAGAAAAATATCCGCATTCACGCTTTTGATGAGGAGGGGATTGAACCCTATCCGCATGGCTGGGATGTCTGGAGCAAGGGCGTCAGCGCGTTTCTGAGCGAGCACGGCATTGCGCCGGATTGCATCTACACCAGTGAAGCGCCTGATGCGGAGATGTATCAGCAGCACCTTGGCATTCAGACCGTGCTGGTCGATCCCAACCGATCCTTTATGAGCATCAGTGGCGCGCAGATTCGTCAGGATCCTTTCCGCTTCTGGGATTACATTCCTACGGAAGTAAAACCGTTCTTTGTGCGCACCGTGGCGATTCTCGGCGGCGAGTCGAGCGGTAAATCGACGCTGGTGAATAAGCTCGCCAACATCTTTAACACCACCAGCGCCTGGGAATATGGCCGCGACTATGTCTTCTCCCATCTGGGCGGTGACGAAATGGCGCTGCAATATTCCGATTACGACAAGATCGCGCTGGGTCAGGCACAGTACATCGATTTTGCCGTTAAATACGCCAACAAAGTGGCGTTTATCGACACCGATTTTGTGACCACGCAGGCATTCTGTCTGAAGTATGAAGGGCGCGAACATCCCTTTGTGCAGGCACTGATCGATGAATACCGTTTTGATCTGGTGATTCTGTTAGAGAATAACGTGCCCTGGGTCGCAGACGGATTGCGCAGCCTGGGCAGTTCCGTGGATCGGCGGGAGTTTCAGTCGATGCTGGTGACGATGCTGCGTGAAAACAACATCGAATTCCTGCACGTGCAGGAAGATGATTATGACGCGCGGTTCCTGCGCTGCATTGAGCTGGTCAAAGCGATGCTGGGCGAGAAAAACGCCCAGCCGTAACGCCAGCTGTGACCCGGTCTGCCGCACGGCAGCCGGGTCAGCGCATTAATAGACCATGACCACTTTGCCGCGCATGTGGCCTTCCAGCACGCGCTGATGGGCGGCAGTTAACGTCTCAACGCTTAAGCCGTGCAGCGTTTCGCTCAGCGTGGTTTGCAGTTTACCTTCATCCAGCAATGCCGATACCGCATCCAGAATCTCGCCCTGACGCGCCATATCCGGGGTATTAAACATGCTGCGGGTGTACATCAGCTCGAAGTGCAGTGCCGCACTCTTCAGCTTCAGTTGATCCATCGACAGCGGATGTTCGTTTTCCACGATGGTGCAGATATGACCCTGTGGTGCGATCAGCTTCGCCATCGTCTCCCAGTGACCGTCGGTATCGTTCAGGCAGAAAATATAATCAACCTGCTTAATGCCCTGTTTCTCCAGCTCACCGATCATATCTTTGTAATTGATCACCACATCGGCTCCGCGATCGCGGCACCACTGGGCGGAATCTTCACGCGAGGCAGTCGCAATGATCTTCACTTTGCTGCGCAGCTTCGCCAGGGGGATCGCCAGTGATCCAACACCACCTGCGCCGCCAACGATCAGCAGAGTCTGATCTTCCGATGCCGTCTCCAGGTTCAGTCGTTCAAATAAACCTTCCCATGCGGTCAGGGCCGTCAGTGGGATCGCGGCAGACTGTGCCCAGTCCAGACTCTCTGGCTTATGGCCGGTGATGCGTGAGTCCACCAGCTGCTCAGTGCTGTTGCTGCCTGGACGGGTCAGATCGCCGGCGTAGAAGACTTCATCGCCAGGCTTAAAGTTGCTGACTGAGCTGCCCACTTCCAGCACAACGCCGCTGGCATCCCAGCCCAGGATACGTGGCTGCTGTAAGCCGTTCTTCTTCGCCCCTTTGTGCACCTTGGTATCAACCGGGTTGACCGAGGCGGCTTTGACCTCGACACGCAGGTCATACTCGCCTGGCGTGGGGGTTTCAGGGAAAATTTCAGTAAAGTGTTCAGGATTTTCGGGATTAATTGCGATAGCGCGAATAGACATAACGTTTTCCTGTGTAGTTAAGCAAAGAGTCTGGCTCTTTTCTCTGACAGCCTGGTCGGGAGTCGGTGTACATACTCTCTATGGCAAGACCAGCTGTAATGATGAAGACAGGCCTTAAGTGTAGAACCTGATTTTAACGGTGATAAGATGGACAATCTTTCATAGAGTGTTCGTCTGAGGTGAACAATGGCATTTCGTCAGTGGCAGGACATGGCGCTGTTTGCGCTGGTGGCGGAGTGCGGCAGCTTTACCGGCGCGGCAGAACGCGCAGGCCTGCCTAAATCCAGTGTCAGTCAGCGTATCAGCCAGCTGGAGCAGCGGCTGGGGATTCGTTTGCTGAATCGCACCACCCGCCAGCTCAATCTGACTTTTGCCGGTGAGCGCTATCTGCTGCATTGTCAGGAGATGATGCAGGCCAGTGAACGCGCCGATCAGGCTATCGCCAGCCTGCGTGAAAACCCCAGCGGGCGTCTGCGCATCACCAGTCCGGCGGGCATTGGTGCCACACTGCTGGCGCGCTGTAACGCGGCATTTTTGCGTCTCTATCCTGATGTGACGCTGGATGTCTCGATTTCCGATGAGATGCGGGATCTGGTACAGGAGGGCTTTGATGTGGCGCTGCGCACCGGTCAGCCGCAGGAGTCCTCGCTGATTGGCCGCCGGATAGGCAACTGCCCACGACTGCTGGTGGCTTCGCAGCACTATCTTAATCAGCACCCGCCGCTGCTTCACCCGCAGCAGCTGTCAGCTCACCGCTGTATCGCGCATCGCGCATGGAATGAATGGGTATTGCAGCGCGATGGTGCGTTCTACCGCTGGCTGCTGCCGCCTGGCCATCTCACCGACAATTTACTCTATGCGCGCGAATCGGCGCTGGGCGATGCAGGCATTACGCTGCTGCCGCACTTTCTGACCGATGGAGCGATGGCGGATCCCCGGCTGGTGCCGGTGCTGCCGGAATGGGAAGTCGAGGGAAATGAGCTGTGGCTGGTCTATCCGGGCCGTAAACTGAATTCGCCTGCGCTGGCACGCTTTATAGAGTTTGCGCTGCAGTCTCCGGTGTTCAGGGAGTTTTATCGCTGAGTGAACCATCAAAAAGGGCGGCATCGCTGCCGCCCGTTTATTCGATTACTTCGTCATACGCTTGTACTTGATGCGCTTCGGCTCCAGTGCGTCGGCGCCGAGAGTACGCTTCTTGTACTCTTCATATTCGGTAAAGTTACCTTCGAAGAATTCGATATTACCCTCATCCTGGTAATCCAGGATGTGCGTCGCGATACGGTCCAGGAACCAGCGGTCATGCGAGATGACCATGGCACAGCCCGGGAACTCCAGCAGGGCGTTTTCCAGCGCGCGCAGGGTTTCGATATCCAGGTCGTTGGTCGGTTCATCGAGCAGCAACATGTTGCCGCCAACCTGCAGCAGTTTCGCGAGGTGCAGACGACCACGCTCACCACCCGACAGTTCGCCAACGCGTTTGCCCTGATCGACGCCTTTAAAGTTAAAGCGGCCAACATAGGCGCGGCTTGGCATCTCGGTGTTACCGATACGCATGATGTCCTGACCACCGGAAACTTCTTCCCAGACGGTTTTGGAGTTATCCATGCTGTCGCGGAACTGATCGACGGACGCCAGTTTCACCGTCTCGCCCAGCACAATGCTGCCGGAATCAGGCTGTTCCTGACCGGACATCATGCGGAACAGCGTCGATTTACCCGCGCCGTTAGGACCGATAATCCCGACAATTGCCCCTTTTGGCACGGAGAACGAAAGATCGTCAATCAGCACACGGTCGCCATAGGACTTACGCAGATTGCTGACTTCCAGCACTTTGTCACCCAGACGGGCACCAGGCGGAATAAACAGTTCGTTTGTTTCGTTACGCTTCTGGTAGTCCGTGTTGTTCAGCTCTTCAAAGCGAGCCAGACGGGCTTTGCCTTTAGACTGCTGGCCTTTTGGCCCTTTGCGCACCCACTCCAGCTCTTTCTCAATCGACTTACGACGCGCGGCTTCAGAAGAAGCTTCCTGCGCCAGACGCGCATCTTTCTGCTCCAGCCAGGAGGAGTAGTTGCCTTCCCACGGAATACCTTCACCGCGGTCAAGTTCCAGAATCCAGCCTGCCACGTTATCCAGGAAGTAACGGTCATGCGTAATCGCGACCACAGTGCCTTCGAAGTCATGCAGGAAGCGCTCCAGCCAGGCGACAGATTCGGCGTCCAGGTGGTTCGTCGGTTCGTCCAGCAGCAGCATGTCTGGTTTTTCCAGCAGCAGGCGGCAGAGGGCGACGCGGCGACGTTCACCACCGGAAAGGGTGGCGATCTTCGCGTCCCAGTCTGGCAGGCGCAGCGCATCGGCAGCACGTTCCAGTTGGGTATTCAGGTTGTGACCATCGTGCGCCTGGATGATCTCTTCAAGACGGCCCTGCTCAGCGGCCAGCTTGTCGAAGTCTGCATCCTCTTCGGCATAGAGCGCATAAACTTCGTCGAGACGTTTCAGTGCGCCAACTACTTCTGACAGCGCTTCTTCAACCGACTCGCGCACGGTGTGTTCAAGGTTAAGCTGCGGCTCCTGCGGCAGGTAGCCAATCTTGATGCCTGGCTGCGGACGCGCTTCCCCTTCGATATCTTTATCGATGCCGGCCATGATGCGCAGCAGGGTAGATTTACCCGCGCCATTCAGGCCGAGTACGCCGATTTTTGCGCCGGGGAAGAAGCTGAGCGAGATGTTTTTCAGGATATGTCGCTTCGGCGGAACCACTTTGCCGACGCGATGCATGCTATAGACGAATTGAGCCACGTTGGATTGAGCCTCTGGGTCTGTTGGTCGTTGGAATGATGTCGAAGTTTAGCCTTTTTCACCGTTTAATCCCAGCCGGGGGGCGGCGAATAATGCCCTGAGGGCGGTGATGCCGGACAACGTATGAAATAACTGTCTGATTTCCGCGCGTAATCGCTGAAATGACGGCAGAGGCAGGCTCAGGGCAGGCGAAGCGGTATCGCCTGCTGCGCCAGCCAGTTCTGTAACGCCTGATCGGGTGCGCTGTCACTCACCAGCAGGTCAAAACGCTGCAGCCCGGCAATGCGGGCAGGCAGCACCTTGCCATATTTACTGCTGTCAGCCACCAGTACCGACGTTCGGGCACGTAGCATGGCGTGATGTTTCATCATCAGTTCATTGGTGTTGTAGCAGGTCGCCCCCTGATCTTTGTCGATACCCGCCGCAGAGATCAAAGCCAGCGTCGGACAAAGATCGTCCAGGATGGTGTGTACGCCAATCGGTGTAAACAGAGCGTTGTCAGCATGAAATTCACCGCCGCTGAGAATAACGTTACAGCCAGGTTTCTCTTTCAGCGTCAGAAAGGTGTTCATAGCACAGCAGATGGCAGTGAACGACAGCGTGTCGGGAATCGCATCAACGATATAGGGCAGGGTAGTGCCGCAATCGAAAAAGACCGTATCGTTTTCGTTAATCAGGCTGGCCGCCGCCTGCGCCAGTCGCTGCTTTCTGGCCGCATTCTGCCCATGCTGATCGCTGACAAAATAGTGGCCGGTATGACTTTTTGGGTCGCTGACAATGTAGCCGCCCAGTAACACCACGCTGGAGCCCGGTTCGGTTAAATCGCGGCGAACCGTCATCTCTGAGACACCCAGCAGCTGGGCCGCGTCTTTGAGATGCAGTTTATCGGTGCGTTTAAGCGCCTGTGTCAGCTTGTGAATGCGTTCGTCGCGCCGGGTTTCCATGGTCATCTCTGTTTACCTATCCTGCAATGCGGAGGAAAGACGCCGGAACCGACGTCAATACGCGACAAACCTCACAGATTTTAATGAGTTGCGTCTCATCCGCCAGGCTGGCAACCAATCTTACCCGCATTCTGAAAGGCCCGCAAACCTCCGCTGTGCGGTGACTACCGCTCATCGCCGCAGGCGTTCACATTGCTCAGCCAGCAGGCTCAATGATGTTATTTTGTTATAATAGTAACACTTAAAATCCCGCTCCCTGTCGCATATTGTCGATTTTGCGCACTCATGTTGTGGTTTTTGTCACATATTTAACTTTTAAGAAAGGTTATTGTGACTTTAATAACATTTGAAGTTTGCAAAATATCCAGGAGAAATGGTCATGACAATTGCGGTCATCGGCTCAAACATGGTCGATTTGATTACCTATACCAACAGCCTGCCGAAAGCGGGCGAAACCCTTGAAGCGCCTGACTTTGCGATTGGCTGCGGCGGTAAGGGCGCTAACCAGGCGGTTGCGGCGGCGAAAATGGGCGGCAGCGTGATGATGGTCAGCAAAGTTGGCGACGATCTCTTTGCGCCCAACACCGTCGCGAACCTGCAGCAGCAGGGCGTGGACACGCGATTTGTCACCACTGCACCAGGCAACTCCAGCGGTGTGGCACCGATTTTTGTCGATGACCAGTCGCAAAACCGCATTCTGATTATCAAAGGTGCCAACCAGCAGCTGAAACCGGCTGATATCGACGACGCGGCAGAGGCGCTGAAAGCCTGTGAGCTGATCATCCTGCAGCTGGAGATCCCGCTGGAGACGGTCTATTACGCCATCGATTTTGCCCGCCAGCATCAGATCAACGTGATCCTGAATCCGGCACCGGCCGTCGCTTCGCTGGATATTCACTACGCCTGCAAATGCGACTTCTTTATGCCGAACGAAACCGAACTGGAGATCCTCACCGGCCTGCCCGTCAGCACCGATGACGAGGTGATCCTGGCGGGGCAGTCGCTGCTGAAGCGCGGCCTTAAAAATCTGATCATTACTCTGGGCAGCCGGGGCTCGGTCTGGATGAGCGGCGACAAGGTGCATCGCGTGGCCGCGACGCCGGTTCAGGCGGTCGATACCAGCGGCGCAGGTGATGCCTTTATCGGCTGCTTTGCCTATCTGCTGGTGAAAACCGGCGATGTGGCCGCCGCCATGACACAGGCGTCGGCCTATGCCGCCTGCAGCGTCACCGGGCGCGGCACGCAGCGCGCTTATCCCGACGCAGAGACTTTCCAGCGTTTTCTCAACCGTAACTGAGGTTCTGCTATGCAACAGAAAATTGTTCAGCAATCTGATGGCTATCTGAATAAAACGCCGCTGTTCCAGTTCATTCTGCTGTCGTGCCTCTTCCCGCTCTGGGGCTGTGCAGCGAGTCTCAACGATATCCTGATTACCCAGTTTAAAAGTGTGTTTGCCCTGAGCGACTTCGCCAGTGCGCTGGTGCAGAGCGCCTTTTATGGCGGCTATTTTCTGATTGCGATCCCCGCCTCGCTGGTGATCCGCAAAACCAGTTACAAGATGGCGATTATGATCGGTCTGGCGCTCTACATTGCCGGCTGTATCGCCTTTTATCCTGCTTCGCACATGGCGACCTACACCATGTTCCTCGCGGCGATCTTTGCGATTGCCATTGGCCTGAGTTTCCTGGAAACGGCGGCCAACACCTACAGCTCGATGATTGGTCATCGTGATCATGCGACGCTGCGCCTCAACGTCAGCCAGACCTTCTATCCGATCGGTGCGCTGATGGGGATTGTGCTGGGTAAATATCTGGTGTTCCAGGATGGCGACAGTCTGGAGAGTCAGATGGCAGCCATGACGGCAGAGCAGGCGCATGCTTTCCGCCTGACAATGCTGGAGCACACGCTGGAGCCTTACAAATATCTGGTGATGGTGCTGGTGGTCGTGATGCTGCTGTTTATGTTCACCCGCTATCCGCGCTGCAAACCAGAGAGTAATGAGAAATCCCGGCCGTCACTGGGCGAGACCTTCCGCTATCTGGCGGCTAACCGTCACTTTAAACGCGGCATTGTGACCCAGTTCCTGTATGTCGGCATGCAGGTGGCGGTCTGGTCATTTACCATTCGTCTGGCGCTGACGCTGGGGGCGGCCAATGAACGTCACGCCTCTAACTTTATGATCTACAGCTTCGTCTGCTTCTTTATCGGCAAGTTCGTGGCGAACTTCCTGATGACCCGCTTCCGTGCCGAGAAAGTGCTGATCGCCTATTCGGTGCTGGGCGTGCTGACGCTGGCTTATGTGATGCTGGTGCCGAACTTTACCGCCGTCTACGCCGCCGTTTTTGTCAGCGTGCTGTTTGGGCCCTGCTGGGCAACGATCTACGCCGGTACGCTGGCGACGGTCGATAATAAATACACTGAAGTGGCGGGCGCGTTTATCGTGATGGCGATTGTCGGCGCGGCCTTTGTCCCGGCGCTACAGGGCCTGGTGTCTGACACGCTGGGATCAATGCAGCTGGCGTTTGGCGTCTCGCTGCTCTGCTTCGCCTGGGTCGGATTCTACTTCTACGGCGAACTGCGCCATAAAAAACAGCCGGTTGCGGCCGGTCGTCTGGTGGAGGAGTTACCATGAGAACCCGTTTACCCTTAGCGCGTGACCAGTTTCACACCACGCCCTCGCTGCTGCTGGAAAGCGATGACTTCCGGGTTGAGGTGTTTCGCTATCCGGCAGGAATCGAGGCAGTGCGCATTCATAACCGGCGCGGCAGCGTGACCGTGCTGCCGTTTCTCGGGCAGATGATCTGGGACGTGCAGTTTGACGATCATAACCTGACCATGGGCCACAGCTTTAAGCAGCCGCTGCCCGCGAATTCGATCATAGATACCTATGGCTGTTTTGCCTTTCATTCGGGGCTGCTGGCTAACGGCTGTCCCGCGCCAGAGGACAATCATCCGCTGCACGGGGAAATGGCCTGCGCCCGCATGGATAGTGCCTGGCTGGTGCTGGACGATCAGACACTGTCGCTGGAAGGGGAGTGTGAATATGTTAAAGGCTTCGGCCATCATTACCTTGCGGCACCCGCCGTTCGCATTCAGGCCGACAGGCCCCGTCTGACGATAGAGATGACGGTGACCAATCTGGCGGGTGCACCGATGCCGTTGCAATACATGTGTCACCTCAACAGCGCGTGGATCGATCAGGGGCGCTTCCGGCAGTCGATCCCCGAAGGGGCATTTCAGCTGCGTCGCTCGATCCCGGCGCACCTGCGACCAACGCCCGCCTGGCGGGATTACACGGATCAACTGGCGCGCGATCCGCAGGCGTTACAGCAGCTCGATCAACCGCAGCTCTGCGATCCCGAGATCGTCTTCTTTGCGGACGATCTGCCGCAGTATGGTGATGAGGTACAGTTTGAGTTACATGCGCCGCAGGGCTACGCGCTGATGACGCGCTTCTCTACCGCGCAGTTCCCGCACGCAACCCGCTGGCTGCTGCACAACCATGACCAGCAGGTGGCGGCCTATATTCTGCCCGCCACCTGTCGGCCAGAGGGTTTTCTTGCCGCGCAGCAGGCCGGCACGCTGATCACCCTGGCGAGCGGCGAGCAGCGTCACTTCTCTGTGGAGACCGGCCTGCTCTGAGTCGGGTTTAAATCGCCACCAGGCCGCGCACACCTTCTGCTTCCATGGTGTCGCCGCGGCCACGCTGCACAATTTCACCGCGCGACATCACCAGATAGCTGTCCGCCAGTTCTGCCGCGAAGTCATAAAACTGCTCAACCAGCAGGATCGCCATATCTCCCCGTTGCGCCAGCTGGCGGATTACCGCGCCGATCTCTTTGATCACCGAGGGCTGGATCCCTTCGGTCGGCTCATCAAGGATCAGCAGCTGTGGCCGACAGGCCAGCGCCCGGCCGATCGCCAGCTGCTGCTGCTGACCACCCGAGAGATCGCCGCCCCGGCGTGACTTCATCGCCAGCAGCACCGGAAAGAGCTGATAGATCTCCTCCGGCACTTCACGCGCCTGCGCCGCCGGAAAGCGCGACAGGCCCATCAGCAGGTTCTCTTCGACCGTCAGACGCGGAAAGATTTCCCGTCCCTGCGGCACATAGGCGATGCCCGCCTGCACCCGCTGGTGCGGCTTGCGGCCATTCATCCGCTGCTGCTGCCACTGAATCTCGCCTGACTTCGCCGGGATCAGCCCCATCAGGCACTTCAGCAGCGTGGTTTTTCCCACGCCATTGCGCCCAAGCAGACAGGTGATTTCGCCAATTTTTACCTCAAACGACAGGCCGCGCAGAATATGACTGCCGCCATAATATTGATTCAGTTCAGTAACCTGTAACATTTTAGCGCCCCAGATAAACGTCGATAACCTGCTCACTGGCCTGAACCTCGCGCAGCGAACCCTCGGCCAGCACCTGCCCCTGATGCAGCACCGTGACATGGTCGGCGATGGTCTCGACAAAGCCCATGTCATGCTCCACTACCATCAGGGAGTGTTTGCCCGCCAGGCTGCGGAACAACTCGGCGGTGTAGGCCGTCTCTGCGTCAGTCATGCCTGCCGCCGGTTCATCCAGCAGCAGCAGATGCGGCTCCTGAACCAGCAGCATGCCAATCTCCAGAAATTGCTTCTGGCCGTGCGATAGCAGGCCCGCACGGCGCTGGCGTTCGCCACCCAGCCGCAGCAGTTTCAGCACCTCATCAATTCTGTCGCGCTGTTCGCTGCTGAGACGAGCGCGCAGGCTGGCCCAGACCGATTTATTGGCTTTAAGCGCGATCTCAAGATTCTCAAATACGGTTAATGCCTCAAACACAGTAGGCTTCTGGAACTTACGGCCAATGCCGGCGCGGGCGATCTCTACCGGCGACAGACGGGTCAGATCGCTGTCCTGGTCGTAGATCACCCGGCCGGCGTCGGGGCGGGTTTTGCCGGTGATCACATCCATCAGCGTAGTTTTGCCTGCGCCGTTGGGGCCGATCACGCAGCGCAGTTCCCCGATGCCGATCTGCAGCGAAAGATCGGTCAGCGCCCGGAAGCCGTCAAACGAGACGCTGATCTTCTCCAGTTGCAGGACGGGATCGCGCTGCGCCCGATGGCGATCCGCGAGCTGAGGCTGGGTAAACAGGGCATCACTCATTTTTTCCTCCGGCGCAGCAGGCCAATCACGCCGTGCGGCAGAAACAGTGTCACCAGGATGAACATCAGTCCCAGGAAAAACAGCCAGTATTCAGGGAAGGCGACGGTGAAGAAGCTGCGTGCGCCGTTAACAATTGCTGCGCCCAGCAGCGGGCCAATCAGCGTACCGCGTCCACCCAGCGCCACCCAGATCGCGGCTTCTATTGAGTTGGCTGGTGACATCTCTCCCGGATTGATAATGCCGACCTGCGGCACATAGAGCGCCCCGGCAAGACCGCACAGCACGGCGGAGAGCGTCCAGACTAATAGCTTGAAGCCGCGCGGATCGTAACCACAAAACATCAGACGGTTTTCGGCATCCCGCACTGCGGTCAGCACCCGGCCAAACTTGCTGCGCGCCAGGGCGAAGCCAATCACCAGGCTCAGCAACAGCAGCAGCACCGTGGCGATAAACAGCCCGATGCGGGTTCCGGTCGCCGTCACCGAAAAGCCGAGCAGGGTAGTAAAGCCGGTGAAGCCGTTGTTGCCGCCAAATCCGGTTTCATTACGGAAGAACAGCAGCATACCGGCGTAGGTCAGCGCCTGGGTCATGATGGAGAAGTAGACGCCTTTGATCTTTGAGCGAAAGGCGAAGAAGCCAAACAGCAGCGCCAGCAGGCCCGGCACCAGCATGCTCAGGCAGAGCGCCCAGGCGAAGTATTCGGTGCCGGTCCAGAACCAGGGCAGCTCTCGCCAGGAGAGAAAGGACATAAAGGCGGGCAAGCCTTCGCCTGCGGCCTGGCGCATCAGGTACATGCCCATGGCATAACCGCCGAGGGCAAAGAACAGCCCGTGGCCCAGCGACAGCAGTCCGGCGTAACCCCACACCAGATCCAGCGCCACGGCGACCACCGCATAGCAGAGGATTTTGCCGACCAGCGTCAGGGTATACGTGGAGATCGCCAGCGGATGGGCGGCGGGCAGCAGCACCAGAAACGGCATCACCAGTAACGCCAGAGTGATCGCCACGCCGATGCTGATCGTCAGGCGCGGCGCGGTGCGCGCCACGCGAAGTGTGATGGGTTGCGTCATCAGTCAGTCACCCTTCCTTTAACCGCAAACAGTCCCTGCGGACGTTTCTGAATAAACAGCACGATAATTAACAGAATCAGGATCTTACCCAGCACCGCGCCAATCTGCGGCTCCAGCACTTTGTTCAGAATGCCCAGGCTGAACGCGGCAACCACGGTGCCTGCCAGCTGGCCGACACCACCCAGCACCACCACCAGGAATGAGTCAATGATATAGCCCTGACCCAGCTCCGGTCCGACGTTACCAAGCTGCGACAGCGCCACGCCTCCCAACCCGGCAATGCCCGAACCGAGGCCAAACGCCAGCATATCGACGCGACCCGTTGGCACGCCGCAGCACTCCGCCATGGCGCGGTTCTGGGTCACGGCGCGCACGTTCATGCCAAGGCGGGTCCGGTTCAGCAGCAGCCAGGTGAGCGCCAGCACAAACACCACAAACAGGATCACTGCGATGCGGTTCCACGGCAGCACCAGGTTGGGCAGCAGCTGCAGGCCACCTGAGAGCCACGACGGATTCGCCACTTCCAGGTTTTGCGCCCCGAACAGCACGCGTACCAGCTGGATCAGCATCAGGCTGATTCCCCAGGTGGCGAGCAGCGTCTCCAGCGGACGGCCATAGAGATGGCGGATGATGGTGCGTTCCAGCGCCATGCCGATGGCGGCGGTGACCATAAAGGCGACCGGCAACGCCAGCAGTGGATACCAGGCTAAATAGTCCGGTGCAAACTGCTGAAACAGGCTCTGCACCCACCAGGTGGCGTACGCGCCGAGCATCAGCATTTCACCGTGCGCCATGTTGATCACTCCCAGCAATCCATAAGTGATCGCCAGGCCGAGCGCGGCCAGCAGCAGGATAGAGCCCAGCGACAGGCCGCTAAAGGCCTGCCCCAGCAGATCGCCCCACATCAGCCGTTTCTGAATCTGTTGCAGGCTTTCGGCCGCTGCCGCCCGTACCGTGACATCGGGCTCATTCGCGGGCTGGGTCAGGCGTTGCAGGCTGGCCTGCGTATTAGGATCGCTGGACTCACCCAGCAGTTTCACCGCCCGCAGGCGCACCATCGGTTCGCCATCCGCCAGTTGCAGATTCGCCAGTGCCAGCGCTAATGCAGCATGTACCCGGCTGTCCTGTTCAGCGGCCAGCCGCTGTTCCAGCAGCGGCAACTGGTCTGCGGCACCCTCATTTTGCAGCTGCTGCGCTGCGCGCAAACGCAGGGCCGCATCACTGCTCACCAGCTGGTGCGCAGCCAGCGCGTTGTTTACCAGCACGCGCAGGCGATTGTTCATAAATAGCTTTTTCAGGTTACCCGTGGGCTGTGCCACCGCATCCAGCGGCTGCAGCGTCGATCCCTGCTGGCTGAATGGCTGTTTGTTCTGGTCGATGACCACGGTTTCTGCTTTTAACGCTTCCAGCAGCGGCAGACGCTGACTGTCCGGCGCGGCAGCCCATTGTTGCAGCAGCGTGGCCTGCTGGCTGTGGCTGGCGGCGGCAAAGTCAGCCGCCGGTCCGGCGCTGGCAAACAGCGGCAGCAACAGAAGCAGGCTGAAAAAACAGCAACATAGATTCATAAAAGGAGCCTCGTTTGGGGAGGTCAGCACGGCAGTCGAATGACCACTGCCGTGCTGCCGCTTTACAGCGGGTGACGCTTTCTTATCAGCAACGAAAATTACTGCGCAGTCTTCACCGGGTAATCGGGCTTCTTGTCGTTACCGGCAATGTACGGGCTCCAGGGCTGGGCACGCACGGGTTTATCGGTCTGCCACACCACGCTGAACTGGCCGTTCTCTTCCACTTCACCAATCATGACGGGCTTATGCAGATGGTGGTTGGTCTGGTCCATGGTCAGGGTAAAGCCATCCGGCGCTTTAAAGGTCTGACCGGCCATTGCCGCCCGCACTTTGTCCGGGTCCGTCGTGCCCGCTTTTTCCACCGCCTGCGCCCACATATGGATGCCGACATAAGTCGCTTCCATCGGGTCGTTGGTCACCACGGTGGCGGCGTTCGGCAGGTTATGTGCTTTGGCGTAAGCGCGGTAATCGGCAACAAATTTCGCGTTGGTCGGATTATCGATCGACTCGAAATAGTTCCAGGCCGCTAACTGACCCACCAGCGGTTTGGTGTCGATGCCGCGGAGCTCTTCCTCTCCCACTGAGAAGGCGACCACCGGAATGTCAGTGGCTTTGATGCCCTGGTTAGCCAGCTCTTTGTAGAACGGCACATTGGAGTCGCCGTTGATGGTGGAGACCACCGCCGTTTTACCGCCTGCCGCGAATTTTTTAATGTTGGAGACAATGGTCTGATAGTCGCTGTAACCAAACGGCGTGTAGACCTCTTCGATATCTTTATCTGCCACGCCTTTGCTGTGCAGGAAGGCACGCAGGATCTTGTTGGTGGTGCGCGGATAGACGTAGTCGGTGCCCAGCAGGAAGAAGCGTTTTGCACTGCCGCCATCTTCGCTCATCAGGTATTCCACTGCCGGAATCGCCTGCTGGTTAGGCGCCGCGCCGGTGTAGAAGACGTTAGGTGACATCTCTTCCCCTTCATACTGCACCGGATAGAAGAGCAGGCCGTTCAGCTCTTCAAACACCGGCAGCACCGATTTGCGTGATACCGAGGTCCAGCAGCCAAACACCACCGCCGCTTTATCCTGAGTCAGCAACTGCCGCGCTTTCTCGGCAAACAGCGGCCAGTTAGAGGCGGGATCGACCACCACCGGCTCCAGCTTTTTCCCCAGCACGCCCCCTTTGGCGTTGATCTCATCAATGGTCATCAGCGCCACATCTTTCAGCGGCGTTTCAGAGATCGCCATGGTGCCGGAGAGCGAATGCATGATCCCCACTTTGATGGTGTCAGCCGCCTGCGCACTCCAGGCGAAACCCATACTGACAACGGTAGCGGAGAGGGCGAAAGCCTTGATCAACGAACGTCTTTTCATCATTTAAACCCCTGAGTGGTTGTTATGTTATTCGGTGAGCTGGAGCCGGGCCTGCTGGAGGCGGTGCAGTGTGATCTTCCTGACCTCCGCCTTACTGACAGCGATGTGATCGGTCAGGATGCGTTGCGCCTCGCCTGTCTGCTGCGCAAAAATCGCCTGTAAAATCTGAGCATGTTCCTGATAAGTCGCACAGATGCGATCATCGCGGGTGAAGTCGAGCCGACGGATGATGCGGATCTTCTCGGTGAGTTCGGCGTGTATGCGCGCCATCTCCGGGTTACCCGCGGCCGCGACCAGCGCCATGTGAAACGCTTCGTCATGCTGCGACACCACCAGACCTTCGGTGAGCGCCTCCGCTTCACACCAGAACTGGTTGAGTTCGTGTAACAGCGCGGCACACTGAGGCGCGGGCAGGGCGCAGAGGCGTTTTACCGCCTCGCACTCCAGCACGGTGCGCAGGTCATACAGCGATTCGAACCAGGCAAAATCGAAGTTTTTGATCTGCCAGCCGCTGCGGAACCAGACTTCGACAAAGCCTTCGCGCTCCAGCCGGAATAGCGCCTGGCGAACCGGCGTGCGGCTGACCGCCATCCGGCCGGCGATTTCGCTTTCGCTGAAGCGATCACCCGGCATCAGGCGAAAGGCGAAAATATCGGCCTTCAGCGCCTGATAGACCCGTTCGGCCAGCGCTTCAGGGCGCGCTTTAGGGGATTGAGGTTGGGTTGTCATCGGCGCTCCTTATTCCAGCCACAGCAGGGTATCGCCAGGGCTGACCGGGCGGCCCGCCTGGCAGGCGATCCGCGTCACCCGACCGGCCTGCGGCGCGACTATCGCCAGCTCCATCTTCATCGCCTCGACGATAATCAGCGTCTGTCCGGCGCTGACCTCGTCGCCCGGCTGCACCAGCACTTTCCAGATGTTGCCATTGAGGTCGGCCTGCACCGCGAGTCCGCCTTCATCCACTTCACCCACGCTGTCAGGCACTTCATCTGCCGCCGGTGCGTTCTGTTCTTCCTGCGCCCATAACTGCACTTCCTGTTCAAAGGCGGTCGCCTGGCGCTGACGGAAGTCCGCAATCTCAGCGGCATGGTCGGCGAGGAACTGCTGGTGCGCGGCAAAATCAAACTGCGTCTCTTCGATGCGCAGGCTGGCGCGGCCTTCACGGAAATCTTCGCGCAGCTGGTTGAGCTCGGTTTCACTCACCGGATAGAAGCGCACCTGATCGAAGAAGCGCAGCAGCCACGGCGCATCGGCTGTGAACTGCGGATTCTTCAGGAAGGTGTTCCAGATGGGCAGCGTGCGGCCTACCAGTTGATAGCCGCCGGGCGAATCCATGCCGTAGATGCACATGTACATGCCGCCAATGCCGACCGTGCCTTCGGCGGTAAAGGTACGTGCCGGACTGTATTTGGAACTCAGCAGGCGATGGCGCGGATCGATCGGCACGGCGCAGGGCGCGCCGAGGTAAACATCGCCCAGCCCCAGCACCAGATAGCTGGCGTTGAACAGGGTGTCGCGCACCTCATCGCGGCTGCTTAAGCCATTAATGCGCTGGATAAAGTCCACGTTGTTGGGCAGCCAGGGCGCACTGGCACGCACCGTCTCCTGATAGCGGCTGACCGCACCCAGCGTGGCGCTGTCTTCAAATGCCATCGGCATCCACACCACGCGCGACGGGACTTTCAGCGTGCTGACATCGCCCAGCGTCGCTTCCAGCGCCAGCAGCAGCGACATCAGGGCGGACTGTGAAATGATGCGGCTGTCGTAGCGTACCTGCAGTGAGCGCACGCCTGGCGATAGCTCCTCAACGCCTGGCTCCGCCTGCGCCGTCAGCGCATTCATCAGCAGGTGCACGCGCAGACGCAGCGCCAGATCCAGCACGTTGTCGCCATACTCAATCAACACATATTTGTCGCCGGCCTGACGATAGACCACTTTCGGCGTGCTGACGGTGGCCTCAATGGCGGACAGAATCGTGGCGGAGCCGTGGGCAGTTTCAGCCAGTGACGGCACGGCAAAGGTCGGGGGATGTTCCGGCCGCAGGGTGTCGATCAGGTGCATCTGCGCTTTTTCCCGCGCCAGTGCATCGTCTGCGGTAATCGGGTGAAAGCGGATGGTGTCGCCCGGTTTGACCTGGCCCACTTTCCACAGCTCGGCTTTGGCGATGGTCACCGGACAGACGAAGCCGCCCAGGCTCGGGCCGTCGTGTGTCAGGATCACCGGGAAGTCGCCGGTGAAATTGACCGCGCCGATGGCATATTCACAGTCGTGAACGTTGGAGGGATGCAGGCCTGCTTCGCCACCGTTGGCGCGGGTCCAGGTCGGTTTCGGACCCACCAGCCGAACGCCGAGGCGGTTGGAGTTGTAGTGCACCTGCCAGTCGCTGGCAAAGAATTCGTCGATGGCGGCCTGGGTGAAGAAGTCCGGTGCGCCGTGCGGGCCATAAAGCACGCCGATGCGCCATTCGCTGCCGTAGTGGGGAATCAGCGTCGCATCAAGCGGCTGCGGATCGCTGACCGGGGCCGGTGTAGTGCAGGCTGCCCGTTCAGGCCGGGAGATTGCCAGCATATCGGCCACCCGCAGGGTGCGTCCGGCGTGACCGCCAAACTGGCCCAGTGAAAAGGTGCTGCGGCTGCCCAGATATTCCGGCACGTCGAAGCCGTTGCGCACCGCCAGATAGCTGCGGCAGCCCTGCCGGGCGCGTCCCAGTGCCAGGGTCTGTCCCGCTTTCACCGCCAGCGGCTGCCAGGCGCTGACCGGTTCGCCATCAAGCCGGGCGTCGCAGTCCGCACCGGTCAGCGCCAGAATAGCATCACAGTGGAAACGCAGCGTCGGCCCCTGCAGGGTGAACTCCAGGCCTGCTGCTGCCTCGTGGTTACCCACGATGCGGTTTGCCAGCCGGAACGCGAAGTCATCCATCGGGCCGGACGGCGGCACGCCGATATCCCAGTAGCCGAGGCGGCCGGGATAGTCCTGCACCGAACTGAAGGTGCCGGGTTGCAGCACTTCCACCACGGAGGCGGCAGGCACAACGCTGTCGAGATAGCGCGTCCAGACGTTGCCGCTGCGAAACGCGTCGCTGCGGGTGATCTGGCGCAGATAGTCGAGGTTGGTGGCGATGCCATGCAGCTGAGTCGCATCCAGCGCATGATGAAGTTTTTCCAGTGCCGCCTCGCGCGTGTCGGCATGCACAATCAGCTTGGCGATCATCGGGTCGTAGAAGCTGGAGACCTCGCTGCCGGTTTCGATGCCGCTGTCGACCCGCACGCCGTCAGGAAAGGTGACACCGGTTAACAGGCCGGGGCTGGGCTGAAAGTTCTTCAGCGGATCTTCCGCGTAGAGCCGCACTTCAATCGCTGCGCCCTGCGGCGCCTGCTGCAGACGTGACCAGTCCACTGCATCGCCCGCCGCCACCTGCAACATGCACTCCACCAGATCGAGGCCGGTGACGCATTCGGTGACCGGATGCTCCACCTGCAGGCGGGTGTTCACTTCGAGAAAGTAAAAGGCCTGCTGGCTGACGTCGTAGATATACTCCACGGTGCCTGCGCTGCGGTAGTTGACCTGCTCGCCAAGCCGCACCGCCGAGGCGAGCAGGGCGTCACGCGTGGCCTGCGACAGGCCGGGCGCCGGTGTTTCTTCCACCACCTTCTGATTGCGGCGCTGCAGTGAGCAGTCGCGTTCGCCCAGCGCTACCACGTTGCCTTTGCCGTCTCCAAAAATCTGCACTTCAACGTGCCGGGCGCGATCGATACAGCGTTCCAGAAATACGCCTGCATCACTGAAAAACTGCTCACCAAGACGGCGCACGCTCTCCCAGGCGCTGGCGAGCGCATCGGCGTCGGCGCAGCGCGTCAGGCCAATGCCGCCGCCGCCCGCCGTGCTTTTCAGCATCACCGGATAGCCAATCTTATCAGCTGCCTGCATTGCCTCTTCCAGCGAGGCGAGCAGGGGTGTGCCGGGCGTCATCGGCACACCCGCGCTGGCGGCCAGTTCACGAGCGCGGTGCTTCAGGCCGAACTCCCCAATCTGCTGTGCGGTGGGGCCGACAAAGGCGATACCTGCCGCATCGCAGGCGTCGGCAAACGGCTGGCTTTCGGAAAGAAATCCGTAGCCGGGCCAGATCGCCTGCGCGCCGCTCTGCTGCGCCGCCGCCAGAATTTTGTCGATGCGCAGATAGCTGTCGCTGGCCTTCTCGCCGCCCAGGGCGATGGCGATATCCGCCTGCTTAACGTGCTGCGCATTACGGTCAGCGTCTGAATAGACCGCGACGCTTTTCACGCCGAGGCGTTTCAGGGTCCGAATGGCGCGGCAGGCAATTTCGCCGCGGTTGGCAATCAGTACGGTAGTGAACATGATCAGTGACTCCCCTGTGATGCCAGCCAGTTGCGCCAGCCGCCCGTCTCAGTGATTTCCAGCGCACTCTTCAGCGCTGAGCCTTCGCAGATAAAGCCTTTAACAACGCGGCCATCGGCCAGCGTCAGGCTGCCGATCCCCAGTGGGGCCGGAATCTCCGCCACAAACTCGCCAAAACGGGCCAGCGGGATATCCCACAGCTCAACGGTGATCGCCGCTCCCTGTTCGTCACGCATCAGGCCCGGTTTTTTGATTGCACCTTCCAGCAGGGCAAAGAGGCGGTAGTGTGGCGCGGTCTTCGTCTCTTCCACCCAGACGGCATTGCGTTCGGTGAGCTGGAAATTGAGCGGCATGCCGGTGAGATGCGCGCCCACTACCGCCAGCCGGACGTGGTCAGGTGAGACAGGTAAGGTTGTGGATCGGGTCGGCCACGGCTGACCGGTCGCGCCCAGCGGCAGGGCGAGCTGCTGCTGCCAGCGAAGGCCGAATTCCGCCAGCGCCCGATCGTGCCAGGCGGGTGCAATCAGCGTGATGCCTGCCGGAAGATCGTCGTTGCGGAACGGTGCGGGCAGCGCCAGGGCAGAGAGGTCGGCGAGATTGGTGAAGTTGGTGTAGGTGCCGAACTGTGAGTTGAAGTAAATCGGCTCCTGTTTCATCTCCTCCAGGGTGTGAATGGTGGGTGAGGTCGGCACCACCAGCGCATCAAACTGTGCCAGCGTCTCCTGAATCTGACGCGTCAGTTCGGCCCGCAGATACTCCGCCTTGTAGGCGTCCACCGCGCTGTATTTCAGGCCGCTGGTGACGATCTCATGCACTACCGGGTCCATCTCCGCCGGACGGTCAAGCATCTCACCCACCGCCGCTGTGCGTTCGGCAACCCAGGGACCGTAGTAGAGCTGTTCAGCGAGCGTCCGGAACGGCGTGAAGTCGATGGGGTGCAGCGTCGCGCCGCCCGCCTGCAACGCTTCCAGTGCCTGATCCCAGGCCGCTTCAGCGGCAGCATCATCAAAAAACGCCGGGTGCGCCGGAATAGCGAAACGGGGATGACGCGGCAGGCTGGCTGGGGCGGTGCGCGGATTAATACGCGAATAGGCATCACCGGCATCGTAGCCACCCATGATACTGGCGACGCTAAACGCATCTTCTGCCGTCAGCGCAAATACCGAAATGGTGTCGTTAAGGCGACAGGCGGGCACCACGCCGCGTGCAGAGAACCAGCCCTTGGTCGGCTTGAGTCCGACGATATTATTAAAGCCCGCCGGCACGCGGCCCGATCCTGCGGTATCGGTGCCCAGTGAAAAAGCGACCAGTCCGCGCGCCAGCACCGATGCCGAGCCAGAGCTGGAGCCACCGCTGACGTAATCAGCGTCAAAGGTATTACTGACCGCGCCATAGGGCGAGCGGGTGCCGACCAGGCCGGTTGCGAACTGATCGAGGTTGGTTTTACCGATGACGACTGCGCCAGCGGCTTTCAGCCGGGCGACGGCGACCGCATCTTCGCTGGCGGTATAGGTAAACGCAGGGCAGGCGGCGCTGGTCGGCCAGCCTGCGACATCAATGTTATCTTTTACGGCGAAGGGCACACCAAACAGCGGCAGCGACGCGGGATCGCGTTCATAGTCTGCCAGCAGCGGTTCAATCTGTGCCGCTAACTGGTCAGGTGTCGCCAGATAGATCCAGGCATTATCGTGTGTGTCGAGCGCTGCCAGGTGCGCACTCAGCAGCGAACGGATCTGTTGTGGTGCCTGCTGAGTGCGCTGCTGCCAGGCGGGAAGCGTCAGGCCGAAGGTAGAAGTCATACGAAGAATTCCAGCTGGTATACAAGATGGAATTCAACAGAGCAAAGCGTGTGCCAGTTTTTAACGCAATGATTCAACAGTTTAAATCGCTGGGTAATAAGATTTACTGATGATAATTTGCACAATCACGGCGCGTACGCTGAGCGATGACGGTGCGTTAACTGTCTGTATGCGTAAATTTTGTGAAGAACATGGCAAGAGTGCGGTGGCCCGGTTAGCATGAAGACTGTCTGGCAAGTTGCCGGCCCCAGCAACAGAGGAGATTTACGTGGTGAAGTGGCGTAACTGGATGATAGGGATCTGCCTGGTCGGTTCGGCCAGCAGCGCATGGGCCGATTCGCTTGATCAACAACGGCAACGTTATCAACAAATTAAACAGGCCTGGGACAGTAACCAGATGGCCACCGTGGATCAGCTGTTGCCTACGCTACAGGACTATCCGCTCTATCCTTATCTGCAATATCGCCTGCTGGCTCAGGATCTCGATCAGGAGACCACCCTGGCCGTGCAGAACTTTATTCGCCAGTACCCGACATTGCCTCCCGCGCGATCGCTCAGCACCCGCTTTATCAACGTGCTGGCTTACCGACAGGACTGGCAGGGCGTGCTGAACTTCAGCCCGACCGAACCCAAGCCGGTGCAGGCGCGTTGCAACTGGTATTACGCCAAATGGGCCACCGGGCAGCAGCAGGCCGCGTTTGATGGCGCGAAGCAGATCTGGCTGCGTGGCACGGCGCTGCCTGCGGATTGCGATAAGCTCTTCTCGGTCTGGCAGGCGTCCGGTCAGATTTCGCCGATTACTATCCTGGAACGTATCCGGCTGGCGATGAAAGCCGGTAATGACAACCTGGTGAGCTATCTGGCGAAGACGCTGCCTGCCGATTATCAGACCATGTCTGACGCGATACAGGCCCTGCAAAAGGATCCTTTAACCGTCAGCACCTTCGCCAGTGCCGTGGGGCCAACCGACTTTACCCGTCAGGCCACCATTTACGCCTTTACGCGTGTGGCGCGGCAGGACATGGAAAATGCCCGCAGCCTGATTCCGATTCTGGTCCGGGCCCAGAAAATGGGGCCGGAAGATGAGCAGGCGCTGAAGGAGATTGTGGTCTGGCGCATGATGGGCAGCGATCTCACCTCTGAGCAGGCACGCTGGCGCGATGCAGTAGTGATGAACAGCGAGTCTACCGCGCTGGTGGAACGCCGGGTGCGGCTGGCGCTCTCTCAGCATGACCGACGCGGCCTGAACACCTGGATTGCTCGTCTGCCGCTGGAAGCCAAAGAGAAAGATGAGTGGCAGTACTGGCAGGCCGATCTGCTGTTTGAGAAAGATCGTAAAGAGGAAGCGGAAGAGATCCTGCGCAAGCTGATGAAAGAACGCGGCTTCTATCCGATGGTGGCTGCTCAGCGGCTGGGCGTAGACTATCCGTTGCAGATTGATGAAGCGCCGAAGCCTGACAGCGCCACCCTCCAGGGACCCGAGCTGGCCCGCGTTCGCGAGCTGATGTACTGGGGGCTGGATAACCTGGCCCGTAGCGAATGGAGCAATCTGATCGGCAGCCGGACGCATACGCAGCAGCAGATGCTGGCGCGCTACGCCAACGAGCAGGACTGGTGGGATCTCAGCGTGCAGGCGACTATCACCGCCAAAATGTGGGACAGCCTGAAAGAGCGTTTCCCGCTGGCGTGGCGGAGTGTCTATGAGCGAAATACCGAGGTGAAGCAGATCCCACCGAGCTATGCGATGGCGATTTCGCGTCAGGAGAGCGCCTGGAACCCGAAAGCGCGTTCGCCGGTCGGCGCCAGTGGTCTGATGCAAATTATGCCTGCCACGGCGGCGCATACCGTGAAGATGTACGATATACCTGGCTACAGCAACACCAGCCAGCTGCTTGATCCGGAAACCAATATCCAGATTGGTACGCAGTATCTGGAGTATGTCTATCAGCAGTTCGACCAGAACCGGATTTTCGCCTCAGCGGCCTATAACGCCGGGCCGGGCCGGGTGCGAAGCTGGCTGAAAACCAGCGCGGGCAATCTCGACGCCGTAGCATTTATTGAGACCATTCCGTTCTCTGAAACGCGCGGCTACGTGAAGAGTGTGCTGGCGTATGACGCCTACTATCGTTACTTCATGGGCAAGCCTGACAAGATCCTGTCAGATGCTGAGTGGAATCGTCGTTACTAGCTGTGCTAAGCTTCCGTACTCTTTAGCGAGTACGGAAGCCTCTTCATGACCCATTCTGATTCCCTCTCTACCGATGCACATCCGGCAGAAGATAGCTGGCAGCGCTTTGTCGTGCTGATGCAGCAGGCCTTTGCTGATGGCCATGCACTGCCTCTGATGCAACTGATGATGACGCCCGATGAGCGGGAAGCGTTCGGCACCCGTCTGCGGATTATCGAAGAGTTAATGAATGGCGAGATGAGCCAGCGCGAGCTGAAAAATGAGCTCGGCGTCGGCATCGCGACGATTACCCGTGGGTCTAATAGCCTGAAAGAGGCGCCGCCCGAGCTGAAACGCTGGCTGGAAGCGCGTCTGGGACGCGCCTGATTACTGTTGATAGAGCGGATGAACGAACGGGCAGAGCGCCAGAATCAGTGCCTGATGATAGACACTTGATCGGCTGAGCAGGCCGTTCGTAAACGCCCCGATTGCGCCACCCTTGTGTTTGATATTGTCGATGCCGGTTAATCGCGCCATCTCTTCGCCGAGTTCACGGCCTTCACGCAGACCCGCCAGCACCACCGGAGGCAGGGTGAAACTGGCCGAGCGCGACTCGCCACGCTGTTTCTGATTTTCCACCACCATCCAGGCAAATGCGCTGTCATCTTCGATGCCCGCCTCAATGGCGACCCAGAATGCCGCTTCTGGTCGGACCTGCCGGGCATTCATCACGCGCTGACGTGCGCCAGTTCGCGTTTCGAGATGGGTTAACGGTTGTGCAGCAACGCCGCTATCGACCTCGACCCCTTCAATATGGCAGGATCCCTCGCCGAAAACGTCGCTGAAAGCCTGAGCAATCGCGTGAATCTTCGCTGGGTTGGTTGTGGCTGCGACAACATGGTACATAATTGATTAAACCCTCAGATGATTAAGCGCCTGACCCATCCGGCTGTTTTCGTTGTCATTCTGAACCCGGGCTGTGCTGACAACCCTCACGTACTGCGTGTACGCCGGATTGTTCCGCGCTGCCTGTGTCTGGAATGTCTGCAACAATGACGTTTGATGGAACAGGGTCTAAAGCGATTTTTGTCGCAGTATAACGGAAACTAACATGCTACAGGTCTATCTTGTTCGTCACGGTGAAACGGTATGGAATGCGGAACGCCGTATTCAGGGTCAGTCCGACAGTCCGCTGACGGAAAAAGGTGAGCAACAAGCCTGGCAGGTGGGTGAGCGCGTGAAGCATTTGGGCATCACGCACATTATTGCCAGCGATCTGGGGCGCACGCGTCGCACCGCCGAGATTATCGCAGATGCCTGCGGTTGCTCAGTGACGCTTGATGCGCGCTTGCGTGAACTGAATATGGGTGTGCTGGAGAAGCGTCCGCTGGATGGCTTAACGACGGAAGAGGAGCAGTGGCGCGCTGCACTGGTCAACGGGACCGAAGGTGGCCGTATCCCTGAAGGAGAGTCGATGACGGAGATGGCGACGCGCATGCACGCCGCGCTGAATGCCTGTCTCGATCTGCCTGCCGGAAGCCGTCCGCTGCTGGTCAGCCACGGTATGGCGCTCGGGTCTCTGGTCAGTACAATTCTGGGTTTGCCCGCCTATGCGGAACGTCGCCTGCGCCTGCGTAACTGCTCTATTTCACGTGTGGATTATCAGCAGAGCGCCTGGCTGGCAGAAGGCTGGATTGTAGAGACGGCGGGGGATATTTCCCATCTGGATGCGCCTGCGCTCGACGAGCTGCAACGCTGATTGCTTAAGGCTGCCGTCACGATGACGACAGCCTTAAACTTAGCTGGCTTCAGCCTGCTGGCGGCGAATCGGAATCAGATATTCGCAACGGATCTCAGTCGGTGGCTCACTGCGCTTTTTACCGCCATGGGTATAAAAGCGTTCGATATCCTGCCCTTCACGGCGGGTCAGCCCCAGCGTTGGCATGCAGGTACCGTAAAGCAGCAGGATAAATTCCTGCAAATTGACACGCGGACCGTTAAAGGTGAACTGCACATAGTCGCCACCTTCCAGAATAACCTTCTGGCCAGAATGCAGGTTCACCGCGCTGTCAGCAGGCACCGCAGTGGTATAAAGAATCTCCTGCTCGTCATCTTTGTCCTGGCTGGCACGCACCTGATGCAGGCCATACAGCACCGGCGGAATCGTGTCCGTTTCCAGCAGGAACTGCTTCCAGAAGTGCATTCGCATTTCATCGCGGTAGCTGGAAATCTGCTCCAGAATACAGGTGTAGTTCTGGGTTTGTCCCACCAGCACCGTTTCCGGCAGGCTGACGAAAGCCGGTTCCGGCTGCGTCTCATCATCCAGGCGAATCGGGGGACGGATACCGAATGAATTCCATTCGGAAGAGCGACGATACCAGGCCGGTGTCTGTGCAAACTGTTTTTTGAATGCACGCGTAAAAGTCTGTTGTGAATCAAAACGATACTGCAGTGCGATGTCCAGGATCGGGCGACTGGTCAGGCGCAGCGCCACGGCGGCTTTAGACAAACGACGGGCACGGATATAGGCGCCGATTGCGTGCCCGGTCACGTCTTTGAACATCCTTTGCAGATGCCACTTAGAGTAACCCGCTTTCTGGGCAACATTGTCCAGTGAAAGGGGTTGATCCAGATGGCTCTCCAGCCAGACAAGCAAATCGCGAATGATACCGGCTTGGTCCATAAAACATCCTCTACTCTGGTGGTGCAGCTAAACGCATTCGAAGAATATTAGCACTCATTGCTCAAAAGACGTGGGACGTTTCTCGGGGAAGGTTGTGCTAAATCAGTACGGGCTAAAACCCGTTTTGGTTTGGTCATTGTATCGATTAACAGTACATTACATTCTCATCTATTCCATTTGCAATGGTAACTCCATGACAATATCCCGACTTATGATCGCTGCGCTGACTACGCTGACCTTTTCCAGCCCGCTTTTTGCCGAACAGATTGGCTCTGTTGATACGGTCTTCAAGATATTCGGGCCTGACCACAAGATTATTGTTGAAGCTTTCGATGACCCGGACGTTAAAAATGTAACCTGCTATATCAGCCGGGCAAAAACCGGGGGAATCAAAGGCGGATTGGGGCTGGCAGAGGATACCTCTGATGCCGCCATTTCCTGTCAGCAGGTCGGTCCGGTTGAAGTGAGTGATAAAATTGCACAGGGCAAAGCAGAGGGGGAAGTGGTATTTCGCCAGCGCACCTCTTTAATCTTTAAGAAGCTGCAGGTTGTCCGCTTCTACGACAAAAAGCGCAATGCGCTGGTCTATCTGACCTATTCCGATAAAGTGGTTGATGGCTCACCGAAAAATGCGCTCAGCGCCGTGCCGATTATGCCGTGGCACTGATAATGTTGTGGCATTCATAATGCCGTGGCACTGAACATAAAAAAACGCCCCAGGAGGCGTTTTTTTATTTGCTGCATCTGACAACCACTTACTCGTGCAGGTCGCCGCAGAAGCGATAACCTTCACCATGAATGGTGGCGATGATCTCTGGCGTATCCGGCGTGGATTCGAAATGCTTACGGATGCGACGAATGGTGACATCGACGGTGCGATCGTGCGGCTTGAGGTCGCGGCCGGTCATTTTCTTCAGCAGGTCGGCACGGGTCTGAATTTTGCCCGGATTTTCGCAGAAGTGCAGCATGGCGCGAAACTCACTACGTGGCAGTTTATACTGCTCGCCGTTTGGATTGATCAGAGAGCGGCTATTAATATCCAGCTCCCAGCCATTGAATTTATAGCTTTCTACCTGACGGCGCTCTTCCCCTGGCATAGCCAGATTCATGGTGCGCGACAGCAGGTTACGGGCACGAATAGTCAGCTCACGCGGGTTAAACGGTTTGGTGATGTAATCATCAGCGCCAATTTCCAGACCGAGGATTTTATCGACTTCGTTGTCACGGCCGGTCAGAAACATCAGGGCGACATTGGCCTGCTCACGCAGTTCACGGGCCAGCAACAGACCGTTTTTGCCAGGCAGGTTGATGTCCATGATGACCAGGTTAACGTCATTGTCGGTCAGCACCTGATGCATTTCAGCACCATCAGTCGCCTCATACACCACATAACCTTCCGCCTCAAAAATACTCTTGAGGGTATTACGCGTGACCAGTTCGTCTTCAACGATAAGAATGTGCGGGGTCTGCATGTTTAGCTACCTAAAATTTGCCAACAAATTGAAAACAGGGCGTACAGCGGTATGGCGTTCTCCATCATCGAGAGCGGCGGGCCGCGCAGAACCGTTGTACGAAATCATATTTTGATAAGCCATCTATCAACGTCAACAACAGTATTAGCTCAGCCAGTCAGGATGAAAATTGCATGCCCCGGGCGTTAATGATAATGGCGCATATCCTAACTGTATTAACAGCAACCTAACAGCACCAACTACAACCGATAAGCATAAAAACAACGCTTCGTTGACTTATATCAAATGCAATTGTAGCACGTTAACACTTTTGTGAAAAACTTCTCGCAGAATGCCTGTTTAGCTCACAAAAAGCATCATTTTCGTTACATTTTTAACTCATGCAGGCCAGAATTGAACCGGCTGGAAATCACATTTTATCTTATTGAATTTAAATGGATAAATAACGTTTTTTTTAATAAAACGCCTTCTGCCCATAAAAAGGTTCAGGCCATCAGTTTTAACCAGTTTTAACATCATTAATCCACAATTTTCTTATTACCTTCTGGCACCTGAATCTTTAAGAGCCATGTTAATATGACGTTAGATAAATTGACCAATGGATTAAATATGCTTTTCCCACTGATTCTCGTCTCGCCTGCGCGGTCAGAAAACATCGGCGCTGCGGCGCGTGCCATGAAAACCATGGGGTTCAGCCAGCTGCGCATCGTGGCCAGCGACGCCTGGCAGGATCCTGCTGCGCGGCGTGTGGCACATGGTGCTGGCGACATTCTTGATAACATTCAGACCTTTGCTACCCTGGCTGACGCGTTAGCGGATATCGATTTTTCTGTCGCAACCACTGCGCGCAGCCGGGCAAAGTTTCGTTACTACGCCACACCTGAACAGGTTGAAACGCAACTGCTGGAGAAGCGTCAGTGGGTCAACAGTATGGCGCTGGTATTTGGCCGCGAAGACAGCGGGCTGACTAACGAAGAGCTGGAACAGGTCGACCTGCTGACGGGCATCCCGATGGCGAATGACTATCCTTCACTGAATCTCGGTCAGGCGGTGATGGTCTATTGCTATCAACTCTCGACGCTGAATCAGGTTGAGGCGCCTGTTGCGTCTGCCGCCGATGGTCAGCAGTTACAGGCGCTGCGCCAGCGATTCCATCAGCTGCTGGCGCAACTGGAGGTCAGTGATGATGAGAAGCTGTCAGACTGGATCGATCAGCGGGTAGGTCTGCTGGAACAGCGCGACAGTGCGATGCTGCACCGTCTGCTGCACGATATTGAAAAAAAACTCACAGATAAATCCTCGGCAAAAAGCTGATTTTACAGCAACAGATCGCAGAGGATTTCTGCATGGCAAACGATCGCATAGCGTTTTACGGTTTCAGCGGTGGCTGTGCGCAGTGGTTGAAATCTGTCCACCGGACAAATCGGGTTGACTTAACGTGCGCTTTGCTTTACTTCTGGACGCAAGACGGACAGACAAAAACAGACAGACCATAAATCTAAATGCGTAAAATCAGCCTGAACACCACAATTATTACCACCACCATTACCACAGGTAACGGTGCGGGCTGACGCATACAGGAAAAACAGAAAAAAAGCCCGCACCTAACCAGTGCGGGCTTTTTTTTCGGCTTAAATTCAGGAGAGTTTATATCATGCGAGTGCTGAAATTCGGCGGGACCTCGGTAGCGAATGCGGAACGTTTTCTTCGCGTCGCTGACATTCTGGAAAGTAATGCGCAACAAGGACAGGTTGCAACCGTGCTCTCTGCGCCAGCAAAGATCACTAACCATCTGGTGGCGATGATTGAAAAAACCATCAGTGGTCAGGACGCTCTGCCGAATATCAGCGACGCCGAACGCATTTTCAGCGAGCTGCTGCAGGGACTGGCTGATGCACAACCGGGCTTTGAGTTTGATCGACTCAAAACCCGCGTTGACCTTGAGTTTGCGCAGTTAAAACAGGTTCTGCACGGTATCAGCCTGCTGGGACAGTGCCCGGACAGCGTGAACGCAGCGATTATCTGTCGCGGAGAAAAACTCTCGATTGCGATCATGGAAGCGCTGCTGCAGGCACGCGGCCATGAGGTCAGCGTGATCGACCCGGTGGAGAAATTGCTGGCAATTGGCCACTACCTGGAATCCACAGTTGATATTGCCGAGTCGACCCGCCGCATCGAAGCCAGTCAAATTCCACCGCAAAACATGATCCTGATGGCGGGTTTTACGGCCGGTAATGAGCGTGGCGAGCTGGTGGTGCTGGGCCGCAACGGTTCAGACTATTCAGCCGCTGTGCTGGCCGCCTGTCTGCGCGCCGACTGCTGTGAAATCTGGACCGATGTAGATGGCGTCTATACCTGCGATCCGCGTCAGGTGCCGGATGCGCGTCTGCTGAAGTCGATGTCCTATCAGGAGGCGATGGAGCTCTCCTACTTCGGTGCCAAAGTGCTGCATCCCCGCACCATCGCGCCGATTGCCCAGTTCCAGATCCCTTGCCTGATCAAAAATACCGCCAATCCACAGGCACCCGGCACCCTGATTGGTGCCGAAGGCGAGCCGGATGAAAGCCCGGTAAAAGGCATCACTAACCTGAATAATATGGCGATGGTGAACGTCTCCGGTCCCGGCATGAAAGGGATGGTCGGAATGGCGGCCAGAGTCTTTGCGGCCATGTCGCGTACCGGCATCTCTGTCGTGCTGATCACCCAATCCTCTTCCGAATACAGCATCAGTTTCTGCGTGCCGCAGAGCGAGCTGGCGCGGGCGCGTCATGTGCTGGAAGAAGAGTTCTATCTGGAGCTGAAAGATGGCCTGCTCGATCCGCTGGATATCATTGAAAACCTGGCGGTGATCTCGGTAGTGGGTGATGGCATGCGCACCCTGCGCGGCATCTCAGCAAAATTTTTCTCGGCACTGGCACGCGCCAACATCAATATCGTGGCGATTGCGCAGGGCTCCTCTGAGCGTTCTATCTCGGTCGTGGTGAACAATGACGAAGTGATCACCGGCGTGCGCGTGGTGCATCAGATGCTGTTCGCCACCGATCAGGTAATCGAAGTGTTTGTGGTGGGTGTCGGCGGAGTCGGTGGTGCGCTGCTGGATCAGTTGCATCGCCAGCAGGCGTGGCTGAAGAAAAAGCATATCGACCTGCGTGTGTGCGGTATCGCTAACTCGCAGGCGTTGTTAACCCACGTTCACGGTATTGATTTAAGCAACTGGCAGTCGGCATTAGCCGAAGCCAAAGAGCCCTTTAACCTGGGCCGTCTGACCCGTCTGGTAAAAGAGTATCATCTGCTCAATCCGGTGATTGTGGATTGCACCTCCAGCCAGGCCGTTGCCGATCAGTATGCTGACTTCCTCAGCGAAGGCTTCCATGTGGTGACGCCGAACAAAAAGGCCAACACGTCATCCTGGAATTACTATCAGCAGATGCGTGCCGCCGCCGCCAAATCGCGTCGAAAATTCCTTTACGATACCAACGTCGGTGCCGGACTGCCGGTGATCGAAAACCTGCAGAACCTGATGAACGCGGGTGATGAACTGCTGCGTTTCTCCGGCATCCTCTCTGGCTCACTGTCGTTTATCTTCGGCAAGCTGGATGAAGGCGTTTCGCTGTCGCAGGCGACAAACATGGCGCGTGAGATGGGCTTCACCGAGCCCGATCCGCGTGACGATCTGGCTGGCACTGATGTGGCGCGTAAGCTGCTGATCCTGGCGCGTGAAGCGGGTCATCAGCTTGAGATGAGTGATATTGAGATCGAGCCGCTGCTGCCCGCCAGTCTGACCGAAATTCAGGATGTTGAGCAGTTTATGCAGCGTCTGCCCGAGCTGGATAACGCCTTTGCCGATCGCGTTGCACAAGCGCAGAATGAGGGCAAAGTCCTGCGCTACGTGGGCGTGATCGAAGAGGGTGGCGTCTGTAAAGTGAAGGTCGACGCCGTTGACGGCAACGATCCGCTCTATAAAGTGAAAAACGGCGAGAATGCCCTGGCGTTTTACAGCCGTTACTATCAACCGATTCCGCTGGTGCTGCGTGGATACGGTGCAGGAAATGATGTCACAGCGGCCGGTGTTTTTGCCGATCTGCTGCGTACGCTGTCATGGAAGTTGGGAGTTTAATCATGGTAAAAATTTACGCACCGGCCTCGATTGGCAACGTCAGCGTCGGCTTCGATGTGCTGGGCGCGGCGGTGTCGCCGGTCGATGGCTCCCTGCTGGGTGACTGTGTCTCTGTGGAAGCAGCTGAGCAGTTTTCTCTGACCAACGCCGGACGTTTTGTCAGCAAGCTGCCCGCCGATCCGAAAGAGAATATTGTCTATCAGTGCTGGCAGCTTTTCTGCGAGACGGTGGGCAAAGCGATCCCGGTGGCGATGACTCTGGAGAAGAATATGCCCATCGGCTCCGGTCTGGGTTCCAGCGCCTGCTCGGTAGTGGCCGGTTTAATGGCGATGAACGAATTCTGCGGCAAGCCACTCAGCGACAGCACATTGCTGACGCTGATGGGCGAGCTGGAAGGGCGGATCTCCGGCAGCGTGCATTATGATAATGTTGCTCCCTGCTTCCTCGGTGGCATTCAGCTGATGCTGCAGGAAAATGAGATTATCAGCCAGGCGGTGCCGGGCTTTGACGACTGGCTGTGGGTGATGGCCTATCCGGGCATCAAAGTTTCAACCGCAGAAGCGCGCGCTATTTTACCGGCGCAATACCGTAAAGAGGACTGTATCAAACATGGCCGTTTGCTGGCCGGCTTCATTCACGCCTGTCATACGCGTCAGCCGCAGCTGGCAGCTAAACTGATGCAGGATGTGATTGCAGAACCCTACCGGACCCGACTGCTGCCTGGCTTCGCCGAGGCGCGGCAGGCCGCGAAAGATATTGGCGCACTGGCGTGCGGTATCTCAGGCTCTGGTCCGACACTTTTCGCCGTTTGCAATCAGATGGAAACGGCACAGCGGATGGCTAACTGGCTGAGCCAGCACTATCTGCAGAATGATGAAGGCTTCGTCCATATCTGCCGTCTCGACACGGCTGGCGCACGACAATTGGGATAACGCATGAAACTCTACAATCTTAAGGATCACAACGAGCAGGTCAGCTTCGCCCAGGCGGTGAAACAGGGGCTGGGTTCGCAGCAGGGTCTGTTCTTTCCGCTGGAACTGCCAGAGTTTGAACTGACCGACATCGACGCGATGCTGGAGATGGATTTTGTCAGCCGCAGCAGCAAAATTCTCTCGGCTTTCATTGGTGACGAGATTCCAGCCCAGCAGCTGCAGGAGCGTGTTAAAGCCGCTTTTGCCTTCCCGGCCCCGGTAAAAGCTGTCAGCGAAGATATCGCCTGTCTGGAGCTGTTCCACGGCCCGACACTGGCATTTAAAGATTTCGGCGGCCGTTTTATGGCGCAGATGCTGTCGTATGTTTCAGGCTCTGATGAGCAGATCACGATTCTGACCGCCACCTCTGGTGATACCGGTGCGGCTGTGGCGCACGCGTTCTACGGCATGAAGAACGTGCGTGTGGTGATCCTCTATCCGCAGGGCAAAATCAGTCCGCTGCAGGAGAAACTCTTCTGTACGCTGGGCGGCAACATCGAAACCATCGCTATCGACGGCGACTTTGATGCCTGCCAGTCGCTGGTCAAACAGGCGTTCGATGATGAAGCGCTGAAGCGGGCGATTGGCCTGAACTCGGCTAACTCCATCAACATCAGCCGCCTGCTGGCGCAGATTTGCTACTACTTTGAGGCGGTCGCACAGCTGCCACAGGAAAAACGCAATCAGCTGGTGGTCTCTGTGCCGAGCGGCAACTTTGGTGATTTGACGGCCGGTCTGCTGGCGAAATCACTGGGCCTGCCCATCAAACGCTTTATCGCTGCCACGAATGCTAACGATACGGTGCCGCGCTTCCTCGGCAACGGCGAGTGGCAGCCTAACCAGACGGTCTCTACGCTGTCGAACGCCATGGATGTCAGCCAGCCTAACAACTGGCCACGTGTGGAAGAGCTATTCCGCCGTAAAACCTGGCGCTTAACCGATCTCGCCTGTGGTGCGGTTTCTGATGAGACCACGCGTGCTGCCATGCGTGAACTGGCGGAGATTGGCTACGTTTCCGAGCCACATGCTGCCATCGCCTGGCGTCTGCTGCGCGATCAGCTGCAGGAAGGCGAATACGGTCTGTTCCTCGGCACTGCGCATCCGGCGAAATTCCGCGAAAGCGTGGAAGCGATTCTTGAGCAGACCCTGACGCTGCCGCCGGAGTTAGCAGAGCGCGCCGATCTGCCGCTGCTGTCACATCAGATGAAAGGTGACTTCGCCTCGCTGCGGGCGTTCCTGCTGAAGTAATGCGGTGAAAGGCTTCCCGGTTGCGGGAAGCCTGTTTATGGCAGGTAGAGTGCGTGGGTGTTACTGCTCTGCGCGCTTAAAGACCAGTTCGCTCTCGCTGCTGCTGATCGCATCAAAACGATAGCCATCCACATCAAACGCCTTAAGCTGTTCCGGCGTTGTCAGACGCTGCTGAATCACATAGCGACTCATCAATCCACGCGCCTTTTTAGCATAGAAGCTAATGACTTTGTAGCTGCCATTTTTCTCGTCGAGGAACACCGGCTTAATCATCTGTGCCTGCAGTTTCTTCGGCTTAACCGCCCTGAAATATTCGTCTGACGCGAGGTTGATCAGTACCTTATCACCCTGTTCCACCAGTGCGGCATTCAATGTTTCAGTGATGAGATCGCCCCAGAAGGTGTAGAGATCTTTACCCGCCGGATTCGCCAGACGAATGCCCATCTCCAGCCGGTAAGGCTGCATGAGATCGAGCGGACGCAGCACGCCATACAGGCCCGACAACATGCGCAGATGCTGCTGAGCAAAATCGAAATCCTGTTCGCTGAAGGTGTCGGCCTGCAAACCGGTATAGACATCACCTTTAAACGCCAGGATAGCCTGACGGGCATTCTGAGGTGAGAAGTCGGGGTGCCAGCTGTTAAAGCGATCGGCATTGAGGTGCGCCAGTTTGTCACTGATGCCCATTAACGAGGCGATGCTGGCGGGTGACAGATCGCGCGCAATCTCAATCAGCTGTTGTGACTTTTCTAACAGCGCAGGCTGGGTGAAACGCGTTGTCGCCAGCGGGCTTTCATAATCCAGCGTCTTGGCAGGAGAGATCACCATCAACATAGTTGCTTCCTCGGTTAATGCCTGGTTTAACAGGGCATTGGCGGCTTATCAGGCTTCGCAGTGTACCAAAAAAGCCGCAAAGAATGACGAATCACTCCTATTTGTTCGCGCTATCGTAAACGGCATTCCCTGACCTTGCGCCACCGTTGACGCGTGATATTATCGCAACAGCTTTTTTCACACTGACAGTTAACTAAGAGAAAAGAACATGACGGACAAACTTACCTCCCTGCGTCAGCTTACTACCGTAGTCGCCGACACCGGTGACATTGCAGCCATGAAGCTGTATCAGCCACAAGACGCCACCACCAACCCTTCTCTGATTCTCAACGCCGCACAAATCCCTGAATACCGTAAACTGATCGATGAAGCGATTAGCTGGGCGCGTGAGCAGAGCAGCAACAAAGAAGAGCAGCTGCAGCTGGTTTCTGACAAGCTGGCCGTTAACATTGGTCTGGAAATTCTGAAACTGATCCCAGGCCGCATCTCGACTGAAGTCGATGCGCGTCTCTCTTACGACACAGAAGGCAGCATCGCGAAAGCCCGCAGCCTGATCAAACTCTACAATGATGCCGGTATCAGCAATGACCGCATCCTGATCAAACTGGCGTCTACCTGGCAGGGCATCCGTGCTGCAGAGCAGCTGGAAAAAGAGGGTATCAACTGTAACCTGACTCTGCTGTTCTCCTTTGCTCAGGCGCGTGCCTGTGCCGAAGCGGGCGTGTTCCTGATCTCTCCGTTTGTTGGCCGTATCCTCGACTGGTATAAAGCGAACACCGATAAGAAAGAGTATGCCGCGCACGAAGATCCAGGCGTGGTTTCAGTTTCTGAAATCTACAACTACTACAAGCAGCACGGCTATGAAACCGTCGTGATGGGCGCGAGCTTCCGTAACGTCGGCGAAATCATTGAGCTGGCTGGCTGTGACCGTCTGACCATTTCTCCTGCGCTGCTGAAAGAGCTGGCAGAGAGCGAAGGCACCCTGGAGCGTAAACTGAGCTACAGCGGCGAAGTGAAAGCGCGTCCGGCCCGCATGACCGAGTCTGAGTTCCTGTGGCAGCACAACCAGGATCCTATGGCCGTTGCGAAGCTGGCAGAAGGTATCCGCAACTTTGCCGTTGATCAGGGCAAACTTGAGAAGATGCTGGCAGAACTGCTGTAACCGGCTGACCGTGGCGGCGCAGGCTGCCACGGTTTTCCCTTTTCCGACCCTTTCACTTTATATTATCCTCTCTGCTATTCCCCTTTTACTCCACCGCACCGCGGTAAATCACAGCGAAGCTAATCATGAATACATTACGCATTGGCCTGATCTCGGTCTCCGATCGCGCCGCGAACGGCATCTATCAGGATGAGGGGATTCCCGCGCTGGAGAGCTGGCTGAGTCGCGCACTCAGCAGCCCGTTTGAGATTGAGTCCCGCCTGGTGCCTGACGAGCAGCCGATGATTGAGCACGCGATCTGCGAGCTGGTCGATGAGCGCTTTTGCCACCTGGTATTAACCACTGGCGGCACCGGTCCGGCCCGGCGCGATGTGACGCCGGATGCCACCTTAGCCGTTGCCGATCGGGAAATGCCGGGTTTTGGTGAGCAGATGCGCCAGATCAGCCTGCAGTTTGTGCCGACCGCGATTCTGTCGCGTCAGGTTGGGGTAATTCGCAAACAGTCGCTGATCCTCAACCTTCCGGGTCAGCCGAAGTCGATCAAAGAGACGCTGGAAGGGCTGAAGGATGAGCAGGGCAACGTAAAAGTGCACGGCATTTTTGCTTCCGTACCCTATTGTTTACAGCTGCTGGAAGGGCCTTATGTCGAAACGCATCGCGAGGTCGTAGCAGCATTTCGCCCTAAAAGCGCGATACGTGAGATAAATAACTAAATATTCCCCATTTCAGGCATAAGCTACAGCCTGGCTGGTGTGGCAAAAGATTGACGGTATAGTAAGGCTATCTTTACAACGTTCTCTCTTTGCCTCTGGAATATTATGAATCCGACTCACACACAGCGTCTGACCGGTAAGGATTACAAAACCCTGGCGCTGGCCGCGCTCGGCGGCGCGCTGGAATTCTACGACTTCATCATTTTTGTCTTCTTCGCCACGGTGATTGGCGAACTCTTCTTCCCCGCAGATATTCCGGAGTGGCTGCGACAGCTGCAGACGTTTGCCATTTTTGCCGCAGGCTATCTGGCACGTCCGCTGGGCGGCATTGTGATGGCGCATTTTGGCGATAAACTCGGGCGCAAGAAGATGTTCAGCCTGAGTATTCTGCTGATGGCGCTGCCAACCTTAATGATGGGCGCTTTACCCACCTGGCAGACGATTGGGATTGCAGCGCCACTGCTGATGTTGCTGATGCGAATGTTACAGGGCGCGGCGATTGGCGGAGAGGTGCCCGGCGCGTGGGTGTTTGTCGCTGAACACGTGCCTTATAAACGTATCGGCATCGCCTGTGGCACACTGACGGCCGGGCTGACCATCGGCATTTTACTGGGGTCGCTGGTGGCGACACTGATCAATACCTCGATGTCGCAGCAGGCCATTCATGACGGCGGCTGGCGTATTCCATTCTTCCTGGGCGGCGTATTTGGGTTGCTCGCGATGTTCCTGCGCCGCTGGCTGCATGAAACACCGGTCTTCATTGAGATGCAGCAGCGCAAAGCGCTGGCTGAAACCCTGCCGCTGAAAACCGTGCTGGCGGAGCACAAAAAATCGATTGTGATCTCCATGCTGCTGACCTGGCTGCTCTCCGCCTGCATCGTCGTGGTGATCCTGATGTCGCCGGTCTGGCTGCAGAAGCAGCAGGGCATCGCGCCCGCACTGACTCTGCAGGCCAACAGCATTGCCACCGTAATGCTCTGCATTGGCTGCATTATTGCCGGACTCGCTGCGGATCGCTTTGGTGCCAGTCGTACCCTGTGTGTCGGCAGCCTGCTGCTGGCGATCTGTAGCTGGCAGTTTTATCACCTGAGCGCCCTCTATCCGCAGCAGCTCTTCCTGCTCTATGGCGTGGCGGGGCTCAGCGTCGGTATCGTCGGCGTGGTGCCGTTTGTGATGGTGCGCGCCTTTCCGGCAGAGGTGCGTTTTACCGGACTCTCATTCTCCTACAATCTTTCCTACGCGATCTTTGGCGGCCTGACACCGATCCTGGTGTCGCTGCTGATGAATGTCTCCGTGATGGCACCGTGCTGGTATGTGATGGCGCTGGCGCTGGTGGGATTGCTGACAGGGATCTGGCTGCGGCGTGATGTCAGCCATGAGCCGGGACTGAATCAGGGGATTAAGTCGTTGTAAAGTAAGAACGCGGAGCCAGGATCCGCGTTTTTTTATGGCTGAAAATATGCTTAACGTATTTTTGCGCCAATCGGCAAAAGGGTGCGGCCAAAGGTTTCATTCAGCACCTCGCCCATCGCCAGATAGCAGGCGCTGGCACCACAGATGATCCCGACCCAGCCCGCAGAGACCACCAGCGCAGGCAGGTGCATGAGATGAGCCACGGCCAGCAGCAGAAACAGCAGCGTAAGCGAGCCGAAAACAAACTGCAGCATCCGCGTACCTTTTAGGGTGCCGATAAACATGAACAGCGTGAAGATGCCCCACAGTGCCAGCCAGACACCCAGGAAGCGTTCATCAGGCGCGTTTGCCAGACCCATTTGCGGTAACAGCAGGATCGCCACGAAGCTTAACCAGAACATGCCGTATGAGGTAAAAGCCGTCAGCCCAAAGGTATTGTTCTTCTTAAACTCCAGCAGACCGGCCAGCACCTGCGCGATCCCGCCATAAAAAATCCCCATCGCTAAAATTGCGACATCCAGGGCAAACAGGCCCGTGTTGTGCAGGTTCAGCAAAATGGTTGTCATGCCAAAACCCATCAATCCCAGCGGGGCAGGGTTAGCCAGCGTTGAATTCGCCATAATTCCTCGGCAGTGAAAGAGTGTTGATTACATAAACGGATTCCATCCTGCTCCCCGGGAGGAGCAAGGGGACGCATCATATTCAGCGTTGTGTCAGCGTTCTTTGATCCCGGCAGGGCCAGCGATAAAAAATTTTTTTTGGTTTAACCCTTGATGCGCATCGAAGCGGCCCCATTTACTTGTCATCGAGCGTTGTGAACGTTGGAAAAAAAGCATGTGCTGGCAGGTTGAATGCAAACAACTCGCCCACATAAAAGGTTCACAACCCAAATTGGCAACGAATTTAAGTGGGAGATGTTTAGATGGGTAAGATTATTGGTATTGACCTGGGTACAACCAACTCTTGTGTTGCGATCATGGATGGCACCAAAGCACGCGTGCTGGAAAATGCCGAGGGCGATCGCACCACGCCTTCAATTATTGCGTATACACAGGATGGCGAAATTCTGGTCGGTCAACCGGCTAAACGTCAGGCAGTGACCAACCCGCAGAATACCCTGTTCGCAATTAAGCGTCTGATCGGTCGTCGCTTCCAGGACGAAGAAGTACAGCGTGACATTAAAATCATGCCGTACAAAATCACCGGCGCTGACAACGGCGACGCATGGCTGGAAGTAAAAGGTCAGAGAATGGCACCTCCGCAGATCTCTGCTGAAGTGCTGAAGAAAATGAAAAAGACCGCCGAAGATTACCTCGGTGAGCCAGTGACTGAAGCGGTTATTACCGTACCGGCCTACTTCAACGATGCGCAGCGTCAGGCGACCAAAGATGCCGGCCGTATCGCAGGTCTGGAAGTCAAACGTATCATTAACGAACCGACTGCTGCAGCACTGGCATACGGTCTGGATAAAGGCCAGGGCAACCGCACCATCGCGGTTTATGACCTGGGTGGCGGTACCTTCGATATCTCAATCATCGAGATCGACGAAGTTGACGGCGAAAAAACCTTTGAAGTTCTGGCGACCAACGGTGATACCCACCTGGGTGGTGAAGACTTCGATAGCCGCCTGATTAACTATCTGGTTGCTGAATTCAAAAAAGACCAGGGTATTGATCTGCACAACGATCCACTGGCGATGCAGCGTCTGAAAGAAGCCGCAGAGAAAGCAAAAATCGAGCTTTCTTCTGCACAGCAGACCGACGTTAACCTGCCATACATCACGGCAGATGCGACCGGTCCTAAGCACCTGAACATCAAAGTGACCCGTTCTAAACTGGAATCACTGGTTGAAGATCTGGTTGCACGCTCAATCGCGCCTCTGAAAGTTGCGCTGCAGGATGCCGGCCTGTCTGTTTCAGACATCAACGACGTTATCCTGGTCGGTGGTCAGACACGTATGCCACTGGTTCAGGCCAAAGTGACTGAGTTCTTCGGTAAAGAGCCACGTAAAGACGTGAACCCGGACGAAGCGGTTGCTGTGGGTGCTGCGGTTCAGGGTGGTGTACTGGGTGGCGACGTGAAAGACGTGCTGCTGCTGGACGTTACCCCGCTGTCACTGGGTATCGAAACGATGGGTGGCGTGATGACCTCGCTGATCAGCAAGAACACCACCATCCCAACCAAGCACAGCCAGGTCTTCTCGACGGCTGAAGATAACCAGTCAGCCGTGACCATTCACGTGCTGCAGGGTGAGCGTAAGCGTGCCAATGACAACAAGTCACTGGGCCAGTTCAACCTCGACGGTATCCAGAATGCGCCACGCGGTATGCCGCAGATCGAAGTGACCTTCGACATCGATGCCGACGGTATCCTGCACGTATCAGCGAAAGACAAGAACAGCGGTAAAGAGCAGAAAATCACCATCAAAGCCTCTTCAGGTCTGAGCGATGATGAGATCCAGAAAATGGTGCGTGATGCGGAAGCGAATGCTGAATCTGACCGTAAGTTCGAAGAGCTGGTTCAGACGCGTAACCAGGGTGACCAGATTGCCCACAGCACGCGTAAGCAGCTGGAAGAAGCAGGCGACAAACTGTCAGCTGATGACAAAGCGCCAATCGAAGCCGCACTGGCCGCGCTGGAAACTGCGCTGAAAGGCGAAGACAAAGCGGAAATCGACGCCAAAATGCAGGCGCTGATGGAAGTGTCTGGCAAACTGATGGAAGCAGCACAGCAGTCTCAGGCGGGTGCAGCAGATGCCGGTGACGCGTCAGCGAAGAAAGATGACGACGTTGTCGATGCTGAATTCGAAGAAGTGAAAGACAACAAGAAATAATTGCCCCTGACCGGGCGCGACGGTTGGCCTGACAGCCGTTGAAACCAGCACGGGCGTAGGAGATCTCTCCACGCCCGTGCGATCATGTTAAGGGCTAAATAAACATGGCGAAGAGTGATTACTACGAGATTTTAGGCGTCGCCAAATCCGCGGACGAGCGTGAAATCAAAAAGGCTTACAAACGCCTGGCAATGAAATTTCACCCGGACCGCAATCCAGGTGATAAAGAAGCCGAAGCTAAATTCAAAGAGGTCAAGGAAGCGTACGAAATCCTGACCGATGCGCAGAAGCGTGCGGCTTACGATCAGTATGGTCATGCAGCCTTTGAACAGGGCGGCATGGGTGGCGGTGGATTCGGCGGCGGCGGCTTTGGTGGCGGCGGTGCAGACTTCAGCGATATCTTTGGCGACGTGTTCGGTGACATCTTTGGTGGTGGACGCCGTCAGCGCGCATCCCGTGGCGCCGATTTACGCTACAACATGGAGCTGTCGCTGGAAGAAGCGGTACGCGGCGTGACCAAAGAGATCCGCATTCCAACGCTGGAAGAGTGTGATGTCTGCCACGGCAGCGGCGCGAAAGCGGGCACCCAGCCACAAACCTGTTCAACCTGTCACGGTGCAGGCCAGGTGCAGATGCGCCAGGGCTTCTTCACTGTTCAGCAGGCCTGTCCGACCTGTCATGGTCGTGGCTCGGTGATTAAAGATCCGTGCAACGCCTGTCATGGCCATGGCCGCGTTGAGAAGTCGAAAACGCTGTCAGTGAAAATCCCGGCAGGGGTCGACACCGGCGATCGCATCCGTCTGAGTGGCGAAGGTGAAGCGGGCGAGCAGGGCGCACCAGCGGGCGATCTCTACGTTCAGGTCTCGGTGAAGAAGCACCCGATCTTCGAACGTGAAGAGAACAACCTTTACTGTGAAGTGCCGATCAACTTTGCAATGGCGGCGCTGGGCGGTGAGATTGAAGTACCGACACTGGATGGTCGCGTGAAGCTGAAAGTGCCGTCAGAAACCCAGACCGGCAAGCTGTTCCGCATGCGCGGACGTGGCGTCAAATCTGTCCGTGGCGGCGCGGTCGGCGATCTGCTGTGCCGTGTTGTGGTGGAGACACCGGTCAGCCTGAACGAAAAACAGAAAACGCTGTTGCGTGAACTGGAAGAGAGTTTTGGCGGCCCAAGCGGCGAGCATAACAGCCCACGCTCAAAGAGCTTCTTCGACGGTGTGAAGAAATTCTTTGACGATCTGACACGCTAAACCGTATCAGACTAAAAAACGGAGCCGCGGGCTCCGTTTTTTTTGCTGGATGCTATACGCCATCTGTTATTAGCATCAACCGGCTTTTCGCCCTTAATTCGGTTAAACCGAAGGAAAGGCGAGGCATAAGCTGCTTTTAACGAACTATATGAGCCGCTACACTCTTTATCTTTCTATCGCTGATCAGGAAGATAAACGTTGAATAAGCCTCGTAGTCTCAAAAACCTGCTTAAAAGCTTCATTGAAAGTGACGCCAGTAATGGCATGGTGTTAATCATGGCAGCTGTGGCGGCCATGATTCTCGCCAACTCTGCCGAAACCGCTCACGGCTATCAGGCGTTTCTCAATGAACCCGTTCAAATCCGCTTCGGTGCACTGGATATCAGTAAAAATCTGCTGTTATGGATCAATGATGCGCTGATGGCGCTGTTTTTCCTGCTGATTGGTCTGGAAGTGAAGCGTGAGCTGATAGTCGGCGAACTCGCAAGCCGTGACAAGGCGATCTTTCCCGTCATTGCGGCATTAGGCGGTATGGCACTGCCCGCGCTTGTTTTCCTCGGCTTCAACCATGGTGATGAGATAGCACGCAACGGCTGGGCTATCCCTACGGCGACCGATATCGCGTTTGCTCTGGGTGTCCTCGCCCTGCTTGGCAGCCGTGTTCCTGCAGCACTGAAAGTTTTCCTGATGGCGCTGGCGATTATCGATGATCTTGGGGCTATCGTTATTATCGCCCTGTTCTACACCAGTGGCCTCTCAATGCTCTCCCTGGGCGTTGCGGCAGGGGCGATTGTTGTGCTGGCACTGCTCAATTACTTTAATGTCCGTAAAATCTCGGTCTATATGCTGGTTGGGATCGTGCTCTGGACCGCCGTGCTGAAGTCCGGCGTCCATGCCACGCTGGCGGGCGTCATTGTGGGCTTCTTCATACCGCTGGAAAAGAGAGAAGGGCATTCACCCGCAGAACATCTGGCGCACGGTCTGATGCCGTGGGTGAACTGGCTTATTCTGCCGCTGTTTGCCTTCGCGAACGCCGGTATTTCACTGACCGGTATTACGCTGAGTGATGTCTTTTCACCGGAGCCGTCTGGCATCATCCTCGGCCTGTTAATCGGTAAACCTTTGGGCATTACCCTGTTCTGCTGGCTGGCTGTCAAACTGCGGCTGGCGGTATTACCTCACGGCACCACCATCCGCGATATCATGGCGATTGGCGTGCTGTGCGGCATCGGTTTTACGATGTCTATTTTCATCAGTTCGCTCGCCTTCGATTCGGCACATGAGCAGCTTGTGACCTTCTCTAAACTGGGGATCCTGACGGGTTCTGTGCTGTCAGCGGTTATTGGTTATACCCTGCTGCGGATTAAACTGCGTTAATGGAGAGGAGGCGAAAGCCTCCTTTTTTTCGATGAATCAGCTCAATTTTAACCATCTCTATTACTTCTGGCAGATCTGCAAAAGCGGCTCTGTGACAGCGGCAGCAGAGGTACTCTCTCTGACTCCCCAGACCATTACCGGGCAGATTAAGACGCTTGAGGAGCGCCTGCAGGGCAAGCTGTTCCGTCGTCAGGGCCGGGGACTGGTGCCGACTGAACTGGGGCAACTCGTGTTCCGCTATGCTGACCGCATGTTTATGCTGGGTCAGGAGATGCTGGATATCGTGAACTACCGCAAGGAGTCCCACCTGTTGCTGGATGTCGGAGTCGCCGATGCGCTCTCTAAGCAGCTGGTCAGTAAGGTGCTGGAAACGGCGGTGGTTGCAGAGGAGAAGACGCATCTGCGCTGTTTTGAGTCGACCCACGAAATGCTGCTGGAGCAGCTCAGTCAGCATAAGCTGGATATGATTATCTCTGACTGCTCCATCGACCCCACTCAACAGGAAGGGCTGTTTTCGGTGAAGCTGGGGGAGTGCCCGGTCAGTTTCTGGTCTGCTCAGCCGCTCACCGGTCTCACTTTTCCTGCCTGTCTGGAAGCGCGTCCGCTGCTGATTCCAGGACGCCGCTCAATGCTCGGCCGGAAAATCCTCAACTGGATTACGACTCAGGGGCTGCAGGTGGAGATTCTGGGGGAGTTTGATGATGCGGCACTGATGAAGGCGTTTGGTGCGCGTAAGAATGCCATATTTGTCGCGCCAGTGCTGGATGAGCAGGATAGCGGGCAGCGTGATGCGGTTACAGAGGTTGGTCGGCTAGATACCGTGTCAGAGGAGTACCATATCATCTTTGCCGAACGGATGATTCAGCATCCGGCGGTGCAGCGTCTCTGTCACGCAGACTTCAGCGGACTCTTTCCCCGCCAGAGTACAGACGAAAAAAAACCGGCGTAAGCCGGCTTTTTCAACAAAGCGATTAACAAGAGGCGATTAAGCCAGTTTGTTGATCTGTGCAGTCAGGTTAGATTTATAACGTGCAGCTTTGTTTTTGTGGATCAGACCTTTAGCGGCCTGACGATCCACAAGTGGTTGCATTTCATTGAATGCGTTCTGCGCAGCAGCTTTGTCGCCTGAAGCGATCGCCGCGTATACTTTCTTAACGAAGGTACGCATCATTGAGCGGCGGCTAGCGTTATGCTTACGGCGTTTCTCAGATGTTACGGCGCGTTTCTTAGCTGATTTGATATTAGCCAAGGTCCAACTCCCAAATGTGTTCTATAGAGACAAATCAAAGGCCGAGGACTATGCCCTTCTAACCTGATTTTGTCAATGGATTTGTGCAAATAAGCGTCGCTCTAAGAACGGCACTCGATTACGTATTTGATGGCGCAAGATTCTACCAGCTTCCCCTCACTGAATACAGTATTTAGCGACAAAATTCTTAACATGCACATCTGCAACAGGAAATGCAGCCGCTAAAGCATGAAAGGCGTGCAGACGGGTTAACCTGAGCCGCTTTCAAGGGTATAATCCGCCGATTTCCACCGGTTTGGGCCAGCCATGAAGTTTATCCGCGGTATTCATAATCTTAACGAGCAGCATCGCGGCTGCGTTCTGACCATTGGTAATTTCGATGGTGTACATCGCGGGCATCAGGCGCTGCTGTCGCGACTGTGTGAAGAGGGACGTAAGCGTAACTTGCCCGTCGTGGTGATGGTATTTGAGCCACAGCCGCTGGAGCTGTTTGCCGGTGATAAAGCCCCGGCGCGCCTGACACGCCTGCGTGAAAAACTGCGCTATATGGCGGAAGCGGGTGTGGATAAAGTGTTGTGCGTGCGGTTTGATCGTCGCTTTGCGGCCTTGTCTGCACAGCGCTTTATCAGTGACCTGTTAGTCGACAAGCTGGATGTAAAGTACCTTGCGGTAGGTGATGATTTCCGCTTCGGCGCTGGTCGCCAGGGGGATTTCCTGTTATTACAGAAAGCCGGTGTGGAGTATGGCTTTGAGGTCGTCAGCACCGAAACCTTCTGTGACGGTGGTAAGCGAATCAGCAGCACTGCCGTGCGTCAGGCGCTGGCTGCGGATGATTTAGCGCTGGCGCAGTCGCTGTTAGGTCATCCCTTCACTATTTCCGGCCGCGTCGTGCACGGTGATGCACTGGGACGCACGCTGGGTTTCCCGACTGCGAACCTCCCTTTACGCCGCAGCGTCACGCCGGTGAAAGGAGTGTATGCCGTGGAGGTACAGGGTCTGACGCCCGAGCCACTGCCGGGTGTTGCTAATATCGGCACCCGTCCGACCGTAAAAGGTTTACGCCAGCAGCTTGAAGTTCACCTGCTCGACATCAATATCGATCTCTATGGTCGTCACATTGATGTGGTGCTGAAACAGAAAATACGAAACGAGCAGCGCTTTGCCTCACTGGAGGCGTTGAAAGAACAAATTGCGAACGATGTGGTAACGGCCCGGCAGTTCTTTGGGCTGCTTTAACCTGAGCGAAAAACGGAATCGAGAATCTGATGAGTGACTATAAATCTACCCTGAATTTGCCGGAAACGGGATTCCCGATGCGTGGCGATCTGGCCAAACGCGAACCGGGAATGTTGCAACGCTGGTATGCTGACAACCTGTACGGCATCATCCGCGAAGCCAAAAAAGGGAAAAAAACCTTTATCCTGCATGATGGCCCTCCTTATGCGAACGGCAGCATTCATATTGGTCACTCCGTTAACAAGATTCTGAAAGACATTATCGTTAAGTCGAAAGGCATGGCGGGTTATGACTCGCCTTATGTGCCCGGCTGGGACTGCCACGGTCTGCCAATCGAACACAAAGTTGAGCAGATGATCGGCAAGCCAGGCGAGAAAGTCACCGCCGCGGAATTTCGTGCCGCATGCCGCAAATATGCTGCCGAACAGGTTGAAGGCCAGAAAGCGGACTTTATCCGTCTGGGCGTGCTGGGCGACTGGGATCGTCCTTACCTGACCATGGATTTCGGTACCGAAGCCAACATCATTCGTGCGCTGGGTAAAATCATCGGTAATGGCCATCTGCACAAAGGCGCGAAGCCGGTGCACTGGTGCCTGGATTGCCGTTCTGCCCTGGCAGAAGCGGAAGTGGAATATTACGACAAAACCTCTCCGTCGATTGATGTGATGTTTAATGCCGTCGATACCGACGCAGTGCGTGGGGCGTTTGGCGTATCCCAGGTTAATGGCCCGATCTCACTGGTTATCTGGACCACGACGCCGTGGACATTACCGGCTAACCGCGCGATCTCCCTGCATCCTGAATTTGAATACCAGCTGATCCAGATCGACGGCCGCGCCCTGATCCTGGCGAAAGAGCTGGTGGAAAGCGTCATGAAGCGCGCCGGTGTCAGCGAATGGCAGGTGCTGGGCGAATGTCAGGGCGCTGCGCTGGAGCTGCAGAAGTTCCAGCATCCGTTCCTGGCGCTTGAGTCGCTGGTCGTACTGGGCGAGCACGTGACCCTGGACGCGGGTACCGGTGCCGTTCACACCGCGCCAGGCCACGGCCCGGATGACTATGTTATTGGCCAGAAATATGGCATCGAAACCGCGAATCCGGTAGGACCGGATGGCGCCTATCTGCCAGGCACGTATCCGACGCTGGATGGGGTCAATGTCTTTAAAGCCAACGACATGATCGTTGAACTGCTGAAAGAGAAAGGCGCGCTGCTGCACGTTGAGAAACTGCTGCACAGCTACCCGCACTGCTGGCGCCATAAAACGCCGATCATCTTCCGCGCCACGCCGCAGTGGTTCATCAGCATGGATCAGAAAGGATTGCGTGCGCAGTCGCTGAAAGAGATCAAAGGCGTGCAGTGGATCCCGGACTGGGGCCAGGCGCGTATCGAATCGATGGTGGCGAACCGTCCTGACTGGTGTATCTCTCGTCAGCGTACCTGGGGCGTACCGATGGCGCTGTTCGTTCACAAAGAGAGCGAAGAGCTGCACCCTGACACGCTGGCGCTGATGGAGAAAGTGGCGCAGCGTGTTGAGCAGGAGGGTATTCAGGCCTGGTGGGATCTTGACCCGCGTGAACTGATGGGCGACGACGCCGATCACTACGTTAAAGTGCCGGATACGCTGGATGTCTGGTTTGACTCCGGCTCAACCAGCTATTCTGTAGTGGATGCGCGTCCGGAATTTGGCGGACATGCGCCAGACCTCTATCTGGAAGGATCCGATCAGCATCGCGGCTGGTTTATGTCCTCGCTGATGATCTCCACGGCAATGAAGGGCCAAGCGCCTTATCGTCAGGTACTGACGCACGGTTTCACCGTGGATGGTCAGGGCCGTAAAATGTCGAAATCAATCGGCAACACGGTCGCGCCGCAGGATGTGATGAACAAACTGGGCGCCGATATTCTGCGTCTGTGGGTGGCCTCAACCGACTACTCGGGTGAAATGGCGGTCTCCGATGAGATCCTCAAGCGCTCTGCCGATGCCTATCGTCGTATCCGTAACACCGCGCGTTTCTTGCTGGCTAACCTTAGCGGCTTCAACCCGGTCACCGATCTGGTGAAACCGGAAGAGATGGTCGTGGTCGATCGCTGGGCAGTGGGTCGCGCACAGGCGGCACAGGCTGATATCGTTGCCTCATACGAGAACTACGATTTCCATGAAGTGATCCAGCGTCTGATGCAGTTCTGTTCGATTGAGATGGGCAGCTTCTATCTCGATATTATCAAGGATCGTCAGTACACCGCGAAAGGTGATGGCCTGGCGCGTCGCAGCTGCCAGACCGCGCTGTGGCACATCGTCGAAGCGCTGGTGCGCTGGATGGCACCGATCATGTCCTTTACAGCGGATGAGATCTGGGGCTACCTGCCAGGCGAACGTGCGCAGTATGTCTTCACCGAAGAGTGGTATCAGGGTCTGTTTGGCCTGGCGGAAGATGAAGCGCTGAATGATGCCTACTGGGCCGAGCTGCTGAAAGTGCGTGGCGAAGTGAACAAGGTGATCGAGCAGGCACGTGCGGATAAACGTATCGGTGGTGCACTGGAAGCAACGGTCACGCTGTATGCCGATCCGGAGCTGGCCGCTAAACTGCATGCGCTGGGTAATGAGCTGCGTTTTGTGCTGCTGACTTCTGGCGCACAGGTGGCGGATTACGCGCTGGCGAACGATGAAGCGCAGCAGAGTGAACTGCTGAAAGGTCTGAAAATCGCGCTGCACAAGGCGGAAGGCGAGAAATGTCAGCGCTGCTGGCATTACACTACCGACGTCGGACAGAATCCTGAGCATGCTGAGGTCTGTGGTCGTTGTTACACTAACGTAGCCGGTGACGGCGAACAGCGTGAATTTGCCTGATGCGTAAACCTATTTTATCAACCGGATTGCGCTGGCTGTGGCTGGTGCTGGTGGTGATTGTTGTCGATTTCGCCAGTAAGCAGTGGGTGATGAACAACATGATGCTGCATGAAACCCAGCCGCTGATGCCCTACCTGAACCTGTTCTATGCGCACAACTATGGCGCGGCGTTCAGTTTCCTGGCGGACAAAGGGGGCTGGCAGCGCTGGTTCTTTGCGGGAATCGCGCTGGCTATCGTGATCTCACTGGTGGTGATGATGTATCGCAATCATGCCAGTCAGAAGATGGCCAATATCGCCTATGCTCTGATCATTGGCGGCGCGATCGGCAATTTGTTTGATCGCTCATACCATGGCTTTGTGGTCGATTTTATCGATTTTTATGTCGGTAACTGGCACTTCGCTACATTTAATATCGCTGACTGCGGCATCTGTATTGGGGCTGCACTGGTGGTGCTGGAGGGCTTTTTCAGCCCGAACGGCAAACAGGCTAAACAGAAAGGGTAAGTGATGACTGAGTTCGTGCAGCGCGAAAGCGCGGTGTTGGTGCATTTTACGCTGAAGCTGGAAGATGGCTCGACGGCGGAATCGACCCGTGCAAACGGCAAGCCCGCGCTGTTCCGTCTCGGTGATGGCAGCCTCTCTGCAGCGCTTGAGCAGGCATTGCTGGGGCTGAAAGCGGGTCAGACTAAACAGTTTACTCTGGAACCGGAAGATGCCTTTGGTGGCGTCAGCCCTGACCTGATCCAGTATTTCTCGCGTCGGGACTTTATTGATGCAGGCGAACCGGAAGTGGGTGCCATCATGCTGTTCAGCGGCATGGGCGGCAGTGAAATGCCAGGCGTGATCCGCGAAGTCTCCGGTGATTCTATCACCGTCGATTTCAACCATCCGCTGGCGGGTCGCCGTATTCAGTTTGATGTAGAAGTGCTGGAAATCGATCCGGCACTGGAGACGAACGATGCAAATCCTGTTAGCTAATCCGCGCGGCTTCTGCGCTGGCGTTGATCGCGCCATCAGTATTGTTGAGCGCGCGCTGGAGATGTATGGCGCGCCCATCTATGTCCGTCACGAAGTGGTGCATAACCGTTACGTGGTGAACAGCCTGCGTGAGCGCGGTGCCATCTTTATTGAAGAGATCAGCGAAGTGCCGGATAACGCCATTCTGATCTTCTCCGCGCACGGGGTTTCACAGGCGGTGCGTGCCGAAGCTAAAGCGCGCAATCTGACCATGCTGTTCGATGCTACCTGTCCGCTGGTCACCAAAGTTCATATGGAAGTCGCACGCGCCAGCCGTAAAGGCGTGGAAGCGATTCTGATTGGTCACGCGGGTCATCCGGAAGTTGAAGGCACCATGGGGCAATACAACAACCCCAATGGTGGCATGTATCTGGTGGAGTCGCCGGAAGATGTCTTCAGACTGACCGTCAAAGACGAAAACAATCTGAGCTTCATGACGCAGACCACGCTTTCTGTGGATGACACTTCAGACATCATTGATGCCCTGCGTCAGCGTTTCCCGGCGATCATCGGGCCGCGTAAAGATGATATCTGCTACGCCACCACCAACCGTCAGGAAGCCGTTCGTACGCTGGCGAAAGATGCGGAAGTGGTGCTGGTGGTCGGTTCGAAAAACTCTTCGAACTCTAACCGTCTGGCCGAGCTGGCACAGCGTGCCGGTAAACTGGCAAAGCTGATCGACTCTGCCGATGATATACAGGAAGAGTGGGTAAAAGGCGTGGCCTGCATCGGCGTTACCGCAGGTGCTTCAGCCCCCGATATTCTGGTGCAGCAGGTGATCCAGCGGTTACGTGAGCTGGGTGGCGAAGCGGCGATTGAGCTGATTGGCCGTGAAGAGAATATTGTTTTTGAAGTGCCTAAAGAGCTGCGCGTCGACGTACGTAACGTGCAGTAACGCTTCGATATGACTGATAAAAAGGCCGACTCTGTTCGGTCTTTTTTGTTTTTATAGCCCGGCTGAAATGCCGTTGTTCACTGCGATGATTGCTTTTACTGATAATCACAGGCGGCTGGCATAAAATTCTTATTATCATGGATTATTAGTGGCGTGACTGTTAACTCACCGTTAACCTGATGACGCTTTGGATGCATAGTTTTGTTTTAGGAATGAATAAATATGAACACTATCCGGATTGCTATTGTGGGCGCGCCGGGCCGTATGGGCCGTAATCTGATTCTGGCGACGCAGCAGGCAGAAGGCGTTGAGCTGGGTGCGGCACTGGCCCGTCCAGGCTCATCGCTGATCGGCAGCGACGCTGGTGAATTAGCGGGCATCGGAAAGAATGGCATCCTCATCGCTGACGATTTACGCGCGGTGACTAACGACTTTGATGTGCTGATCGACTTCACCCGTCCGGAAGGCACGCTGGAGTATATGGCGATCTGCCGTGAGCACGGAAAAGCGATGGTGATTGGCACCACCGGTTTTGATGAGGCAGGCAAAGCAGCCATTCGCGCGGCGGCGGAAGATATCGCCATTGTCTTTGCCGCTAACTTCAGCGTGGGGGTTAACCTGGTGCTGAAGCTGCTGGAGAAGGCTGCCAAAGTCATGGGTGAATATGCGGATATTGAGATTGTCGAAGCCCATCACCGCCATAAAGTGGATGCGCCGTCTGGCACCGCGCTGGCGATGGGTGAGGCGATAGCCGATGCCATGCAGTGGAAACTGGACGAGCATGCGGTTTATACGCGTGAAGGCTACACCGGTGAACGCCAGCCACAGACCATTGGTTTTGCTACGGTTCGCGCGGGTGACATCGTGGGTGAGCATACGGCGATGTTTGCAGATATCGGTGAGCGTGTAGAGATTACCCACAAGGCCTCAAGTCGCATGACCTTTGCAAATGGCGCCGTTAAGTCAGCTTTATGGCTAAAAGATAAGAAATCTGGTTTTTTTGATATGCGTGACGTGCTGGATTTGTCGATGTTGTGAGTGTTGTGAACCATCGTGATGTGGTTATTTCAATCGTTAATACCTTGATTGAAAAGGGGCAATGTTTTCATTGCCCTTAATTTTATCTTAAAATATCCATTCTGATTCAAAATTACTTTCTGGTTGTTGTTTTCCCATCTTTTCTTCATTTATTTTCCCTGATGGACGCCGTTTTTGACCATTTGGTCAAAAATAAGGGGCCGCTTAAGCCGGTTTCGTTTTTATGTCGCCTGGCAAACGATTATTCTGCCGGGTTTTCCTCTCTTTTTGCCGCTCATACCTGTTTTTTACCTCATAAGGCAGATAAGTGTGAAAAAATCCCGCTGCAGGGTAGACAATGACCAGGGCTGTCATTAGAATGCGCGCAATTTGCCAAAAATCGACAATTCAGGCGGTTTTTGCATTGATTCAGGCGGCTATTTTGAATTAATATGCAGATATATTGACTGTTTATTCCCTGGAGGATGTTTTGATAAAGTCAGCAATCCTGGTTCTGGAAGACGGAACCCAATTCCACGGTCGGGCCATCGGGGCAACAGGATCGGCAGTGGGAGAAGTCGTTTTCAACACTTCAATGACCGGCTATCAAGAAATCCTCACTGATCCTTCCTATTCCCGCCAAATCGTTACTCTCACTTATCCCCATATCGGTAATGTCGGTGCCAATGCCGCCGACGAAGAATCCAGCCAGATTCATGCGCAGGGCCTGGTTATTCGTGACCTGCCGCTGATTGCCAGCAACTTCCGTAGCGAAGAAGGCCTGTCGGCCTACCTGCAGCGCAACAACATTGTGGCGATTGCCGATATCGATACCCGCAAGCTGACGCGCTTGCTGCGTGAGAAAGGGGCGCAGAACGGCTGCATTATTGCCGGCGACAATCCGGATGCCGCACTGGCGCTGCAAAAGGCCCAGGCATTCCCGGGACTGAAAGGAATGGATCTGGCGAAAGAGGTCTGCACCACTGAGACTTACAGCTGGCAGCAGGGCAGCTGGACACTGGACGCAGGTCTGCCAGAGCAGGCTGCTGCGGAGTCGCTGCCATATCACGTGGTGGCTTATGACTACGGCGCCAAGCGCAACATTCTGCGTATGCTGGTCGATCGCGGCTGCCGTCTGACTGTGGTTCCGGCACAGACGCCAGCTGAAGAGGTTCTGAAGCTGAATCCGGATGGCATTTTCCTCTCCAACGGTCCTGGTGACCCGGAGCCGTGCGACTACGCGATCAGCGCGATTCAGGACTTCCTGAAGACAGAGATTCCGGTGTTCGGTATCTGCCTGGGTCATCAGCTGCTGGCGCTGGCCAGCGGTGCTAAAACCGTGAAGATGAAACTCGGCCACCATGGTGGTAACCATCCGGTGAAAGATCTCGAAAATAACCGCGTGATGATCACCGCGCAGAACCACGGTTTTGCGGTCGACGAGAACAATCTGCCAGCAAACCTGCGTGTGACCCACATTTCGTTGTTCGATAAAACCGTGCAGGGCATCCATCGCACTGACAAGCCAGCATTCAGCTTCCAGGGTCACCCGGAAGCCAGCCCGGGTCCGGGTGATGCTGCGCCGCTGTTTGACCACTTTATTGAATTGATTGACGCATTCCGTCTGAAAGCGAAGTAATCAGGAGCTAATTCATGCCAAAACGTACAGACCTAAAATCCATCCTGATTCTTGGTGCCGGTCCGATTGTGATCGGCCAGGCCTGCGAATTTGACTATTCCGGTGCGCAGGCGTGTAAAGCGCTGCGTGAAGAGGGTTACCGCGTCATTCTGGTGAACTCCAACCCGGCGACGATCATGACTGACCCGGAAATGGCTGATGCGACCTACATTGAGCCGATTCACTGGGAAGTGGTGCGCAAAATCATCGAAAAAGAGCGCCCGGATGCAGTACTGCCCACCATGGGCGGACAGACGGCGCTGAACTGTGCGCTGGAGCTGGAACGTCATGGCGTGCTGGAAGAGTTTGGCGTCACCATGATTGGTGCGACTGCTGATGCGATCGACAAAGCAGAAGATCGTCGTCGTTTCGACGTGGCGATGAAAAGCATTGGTCTGGATACGGCGCGCTCCGGCATCGCACACACTATGGAAGAAGCGCTGGCCGTGGCAGAAGATGTTGGCTTCCCGTGCATTATCCGTCCTTCCTTTACCATGGGCGGCACCGGTGGCGGCATCGCTTACAACCGCGAAGAGTTTGAAGAGATTTGTGAACGCGGTCTCGACCTCTCTCCCACCAATGAGTTGCTGATTGATGAGTCGCTGATTGGCTGGAAAGAGTATGAGATGGAAGTGGTGCGCGATAAAAACGATAACTGCATCATCGTCTGCTCAATCGAAAACTTCGACGCAATGGGGATTCACACCGGTGACTCCATCACGGTAGCGCCTGCCCAGACGCTGACTGACAAAGAGTATCAAATCATGCGTAACGCCTCGCTGGCGGTACTGCGTGAGATCGGTGTTGAAACTGGCGGCTCCAACGTGCAGTTCTCCGTTAACCCGAAAGATGGCCGACTGATTGTCATCGAGATGAACCCGCGCGTGTCACGCTCCTCAGCGCTGGCGTCAAAAGCGACCGGCTTCCCGATTGCTAAAGTGGCGGCCAAACTGGCGGTTGGCTATACCCTCGACGAGCTGATGAACGATATCACTGGCGGTTTAACGCCTGCCTCGTTCGAGCCTTCAATCGACTACGTTGTTACCAAGATCCCACGTTTCAACTTCGAAAAATTTGCCGGTGCCAACGATCGCCTGACCACGCAGATGAAGTCGGTCGGCGAAGTGATGGCGATTGGCCGTACCTTCCAGGAGTCCATGCAGAAAGCGCTGCGCGGCCTGGAAGTAGGCGCTAACGGCTTCGACCCGAAAGTGCACCTCGATGACCCGGAAGCGTTAACCCGCATCCGTCGTGAGCTGAAAGATGCCGGTTCAGACCGTATCTGGTATATCGCAGATGCTTTCCGTGCAGGCATGTCCGTCGATGGCGTGTTCAATCTGACCAACATTGACCGCTGGTTCCTGGTGCAGATTGAAGAGCTGGTTAAACTGGAAGATCAGGTCGCCCGCGAAGGCGTTAATAGCCTGGATGCGAATTTCCTGCGCACGCTGAAGCGTAAAGGCTTTGCCGATGCACGGCTGGCGACGCTGGCGGGTGTGGCGGAGAGCGAAATCCGCAAGCTGCGTCAGCAGTTTAATCTGCACCCGGTTTACAAGCGCGTAGATACCTGTGCCGCAGAGTTCGCGACGGACACGGCCTACATGTACTCCACCTATGAAGAAGAGTGCGAAGCCAATCCGAGTCCGGATCGTGAAAAAATCATGATTCTGGGTGGTGGACCCAACCGTATCGGCCAGGGTATTGAATTCGACTACTGCTGCGTTCACGCCGCACTGGCGCTGCGTGAAGATGGCTACCAGACCATTATGGTTAACTGTAACCCGGAAACCGTTTCGACCGACTACGACACCTCCGATCGCCTCTACTTCGAGCCGGTTACGCTGGAAGATGTGCTGGAGATTGTGCGCATTGAGCAGCCAAAAGGCGTGATCGTGCAGTATGGCGGTCAGACTCCGCTGAAACTGGCGCGTGCGCTGGAAGCCGCAGGCGTACCGGTTATCGGCACCAGCCCGGATTCCATTGACCGTGCTGAAGACCGTGAACGTTTCCAGCAGGCGGTTGATCGCCTGAATCTGAAGCAACCGGCTAACGCCACCGTCGCGACGCTGGAGCAGGCGGTGGAGAAAGCTGCTGGCCTGGGTTATCCGCTGGTGGTCCGTCCTTCTTATGTGCTGGGCGGCCGTGCCATGGAGATCGTCTACGATGAAATCGACCTGAAGCGCTACTTCCAGACGGCGGTTTCGGTTTCCAACGATGCGCCGGTGCTGCTGGATCGCTTCCTGGATGATGCGGTCGAAGTGGATGTGGATGCGATCTGCGACGGCGAGCGGGTGCTGATTGGTGGCATCATGGAACACATCGAGCAGGCTGGTGTTCACTCCGGTGACTCCGCCTGTTCACTGCCGGCCTATACGCTGAGTCAGGAGATTCAGAATGTGATGCGCCAGCAGGTTGAGAAGCTGGCATTCGAGCTGAATGTTCGCGGCCTGATGAACGTCCAGTTCGCGGTGAAAGACAACGAAGTCTACCTGATTGAAGTCAACCCACGTGCGGCGCGTACCGTTCCGTTCGTCTCTAAAGCGACGGGTGTACCGCTGGCGAAAGTGGCCGCGCGCGTGATGGCAGGTAAAACGCTGGCAGAGCAGGGCGTCACTGAAGAGGTGATTCCGCCTTACTACTCCGTTAAAGAAGTGGTGCTGCCGTTCAACAAGTTCCAGGGCGTTGACCCGATTCTGGGACCAGAAATGCGCTCTACCGGTGAAGTCATGGGTGTGGGCCGCACGTTCGCTGAGGCGTTCTCGAAAGCGATGCTGGGCGCACAGAGCAATATGAAGAAGTCGGGCCGTGCGCTGTTGTCGGTGCGTGAAGGCGACAAGAAACGTATCGTTGACCTGGCGGCTAAGCTGCAGAAGTTCGGTTTTGAACTGGATGCGACTCACGGCACGGCGGTGGTACTGGGCGAGGCGGGCATTAATCCGCGCCTGGTTAACAAGGTGCATGAAGGTCGTCCGCATATTCAGGACCGTCTGAAGAATGGCGAGTATAGCTACATCGTGAATACCACGGCGGGTCGTCAGGCGATTGAAGATTCGAAGCTGATTCGCCGTAGCGCACTGCAGTATAAAGTGCACTACGACACTACGCTGAACGGCGGTTTCGCGACTGCGATGGCGCTGAATGCAGATCCGACGGAACAGGTTATCTCCGTTCAGGAAATGCATGCCCAGATAAAGGCGATGTAATGTGAAAAACGGCTCCTCCGGGAGCCGTTTTTTTTGGCCCTTTCACTGGCGATAATCTGAAAGTCAGGTCCAGGAAGGGGTTGGGATTTGTGTTAAAGTGACTGATTTGGCTTAATTTTTTAGCTTTAGGTGCGAATGGGGCTGGTTCGCACAAATTTATAATATAAACACTTCCTGTACGGATTTTTCGCCAGTACTATGCCTGCCGCTCATCACTGGAGCGTATCAGGACATAATTAAAAAATGAAAATGCGTACTTTTTCTCTGAGTGCAGTGGCTGCACTGATGGCTATTCTTCCTTTCGCCAGCCAGGCGGAAGTGACGTTGTTAAAGCAGGATCCGCAGGCGGGCGATCCGCTTAGCCGTCTTAATTTTAAGGTTGGCGGCAGCATTCGTGCTCAGTTCAATCATCAGACCGGCGTGGATGACAAATCTTACAAGCGTGACGGTTTTGATGGCGGCACCCGTTTCCGTTTCGGTGCTGACTATTACCTGTTTGATGACGTGAGCTGGATCAGCTATTACGAGCTGGGCGTTAACGTCCCGGCAGTTTTCGGCTGGGATCGCCACTATGCTGACGGTGCCAATAACACCACGCGTCGCCAGCTCTACACCGGTCTGAAAAGCAAAACCTGGGGTCAGCTTACCTTTGGTCAGCAGAACAGCGTGTATTATGACACTGTGGGCGCCAAGACCGATATCTGGGATTACGACATGATCGGCCAGGCACCGGGCAACGGAATCAACGGTGACTACGACGGATCTTACCGTTCACGCAAGCAGCTGAAATATAAAAACACCTTCGGCGATGCAGATATTTACGCCTCTTATCTGTTCGACGATAACGAATATCTGCCAGGCAATGGCCTGCGCTATAAGCGCAAAGGCGGCGGCTCGCTGGGCGTGGATTACCATATCTCTGATGAACTGAGCTGGGGCACGGCGTGGAACTACACCCGCGCGGCGATGCGTAACCCGAACAATGGCGACAGCCGCGATTACGATCAGAACATTTACGGCTCTGCATTAAGCTGGACACCAGGCAACTGGACGCTGTCAGCCGGTGGTGGCTGGTATCAGAACTTCATGACGACCAAACGCAAAGACGCGCGTAACTACTTTGCTGGCGATGCGTGGGGCGTTGAATATTTCGCCGGTTACAAAATCCCGGTGGGGCAGTATGGTCTGAAAGCGGTTCAGCCTTATGTTATGGGTGATCGCATTGAGGTCATGACCGGTCGTGATTACCAGCGCATCGACAACGGTCTGGGTGTGGTGCTGTTCCTCGACTACGGTTTCCGTGTTGACTACGAACATGTCTTCACCTCCAGCACCGATAACCTGGGTGATATGAATCTGGTGCGTCTGCGCTACGACTTCTGATCATCCTGACGAGCCTTAATCAGGCTTGCAGCGATAAACGATCTTAACGGGCAGGGAGCACAGGCAGAGGAGGAAAGCGTCCCGCGCCATGGAAAAAAACGCCGGGAGCGTTTTTGAACAACGCAAAGCGTTGGCCCGTATACGGGCGCACCTCAGGGATGAGGTGCGTAATCGCGCGGGCCGAGCGGTCATGGATAACAGCTTTTGCGTCTTTCCGATCTGACTGTGTTCCCTGTGCTGCACCGATCTTACCGCTAGCCAGACCAGGCTTTACGGCTCCTCCGGGAGCCGTTTCCTTTTGCGCACGCTTTTTGTGCCAGCCTGAGGCCTGTCGCTGGCGAGCTGCGGCAAACTGACGCGATTACGCGGTGAAAAACGCTGCACAGGGCATGAAAAGCGGCATCATGAAAAGCTTTACGCAAATAGACCTTTTCCCCTATCGACGAAAGTTTCACCTTTACGTATCATGGCGCCAATTTTTTCAGTGAGTGGTTAACATGATTAGTCTTATCGCGGCATTAGCAGCAGATCGCATTATTGGAATGGAGAACGCCATGCCGTGGGACCTGCCTGCAGATCTGGCGTGGTTCAAGCGCAATACGCTGAAGAAACCGGTCATTATGGGTCGACTGACCTTTGAATCTATTGGTCGTCCGTTACCTGGCCGGCTGAACATCGTGGTCAGCAGTCAGCCGGGCACCACGGAAGGCGTCACCTGGGTCACCTCACTGGATGAGGCGATACAGGCAGCCGGTGATGCTGAAGAGATCATGGTGATTGGCGGTGGACGCGTCTATGAGCAGATGCTGAAGCGCGCCGATCGTCTCTATCTGACGCACATTGATGCAGAAGTTGAAGGTGATACACAGTTCCCGGATTACGAGCCGGATGAGTGGCAGTCTACGTTCAGCGAGTTTCACGATGCTGACGAGCAGAACTCCCACAGCTACTGCTTTGAGATCCTCGACCGTCGTCGCTGATCCTCCCTTTGCCAGACTGTAACCTGGCTGTCATCTCTGTTCATTAGCATTGCTTCTTTTCTGGGATCTTCATGAAGGAAGCAATTAATAATGAAAATCGAACTCTCCGCATTAAGCACTGACCGTCTGCGTGATCCTCTGCGTCGTAAATTCATTGCCGGTTCCGGCGCTCTCGGGCTGACCGGCTTTCTCAGCGGCGGCCTCACACTCTCAGGAAGCGCACTGGCGCAGGAGAAGCCAGCGGGAAGCCCATTGCTGGGCTTTCAGGGGATTGCCGCATCCACCGCCGATAAGGTTGTGGTGGCCCCCGGCTATCGCGCAGACGTGCTGATCTCCTGGGGAGATCCGCTGGTGAATGGCGCCGTCGCATTTGATCCGCACGGCAATAACAGCGCGGAAGATCAGGAAAAGCAGTTCGGTGACAACAACGACGGTATGAGCTTCTTCGCCATTAATGACCAGCGTGGCGTCATGGCGATCAACAATGAATATGTGAATGAGCCGACGCTGTTCGCCCACGGCGGCAGCAAAGCGACCAGCCTGGAAGATGTGAAAAAGTCGCAGGCGGCGCACGGCATCTCCATCGTTGAAGTCAAACGGGATGAGGACAATCGCTGGCAGGTGGTGCGTCCTTCTGAGTTCAACCGCCGTATTACCGCCAATACTCCGATGCGCTTTTCCGGTCCGGCAGCGGGCGATAAAGCGCTGCAGACCGCCGCCGATCCACAGGGAATGCATGTCCTTGGCACCTTTGGTAACTGCGCCAACGGTAAAACGCCGTGGGGGACTTATCTCACCTGTGAAGAGAACTACGACACCTACTTTGGTACCCATCAGGCGGACTTTACGCCAACGCCGCAGCAAAAGCGCTATACCCTGAATGCCGCCGAGCCAGAGCGTAACTGGGCCGACTTTGATCCCCGTTTCGACATCGCCAAAAACCCCAATGAATTTAACCGCCACGGCTGGATTGTCGAAATCGATCCCTTTGATCCTCACTCCGTGCCGGTAAAACGCACTGCACTGGGGCGCTTCAAGCACGAAAATGCCGCCGTTACGGTCGCTAAAACCGGTCAGCTGGTGGTTTACATGGGCGACGATGAGCGCGGCGAGTATATCTATAAATATGTCTCAGACGACAAAGTCATCCCGGATGATGCCAAAGCCAATCACGGATTGCTGGATAAAGGCACGCTCTATGTGGCGCAGTTCAATGGCGATGCGCAGGGCACGCCGCTGAAAGGTACCGGCCGCTGGCTGGCGCTGAAGTGGGGTGAAAATGGACTCACCGCTGAAAAGGGGTTTAACAGTCAGGCCGATATTCTGATTAATGCGCGTGCGGCGGCTGATGTGGTTAACGCCACGCGGATGGACCGGCCAGAGTGGATTGCTGTTAACCCGCATGATGGTCGTGCTTACTGCACGCTGACTAACAATAACAAACGCGGCAATGAAGGCATGCCGGTTAATGCGGCGAATCCGCGTCCTAAAAATATCTACGGCCAGATTATCCGCTGGGATGAAAAGGGCGATGCCACGGCGCAGGCGTTTGAGTGGGATATCTATGCGTTGTGCGGCAATCCGATCGCGCATCCTGAAGGGATCTATCGCGGTACACCTAACATCACCGCTGAAAACACCTTTAACAGTCCCGATGGTCTGGGGTTTGATGCGCACGGGCGGTTATGGATCCTGACCGATGGCAAGTACAGTAATAAAGAGGATTATCAGGGGCAGGGGAACAATCAGATGCTGGTAGGGGATCCGGATAGTGGGGAGATCCGCCGGTTCATGGTTGGCCCCAAATCATGCGAGCTGACGGGCATCACCTTCACGCCAGATTACAAAACGCTGTTCGTCAATGTGCAGCATCCCGGCGAAGAGGGTGACTCGCACTTTCCCGATAACAGTCCGCGTCCCCGGTCGTCAGTGATCATGATCACCCGCGAAGATGGCGGCATTATCGGCGCATAAGAGAGGATGCTGGCCTTGCCGGCCAGCATCGCCGTTATAGCGCGGGCGGTGCCAGACTTTCGCTGGAGGCCAGCGCTTTTTCGCGATTGGAGGGCTGTACCACATAGCGTTGCGTTTCCCAGTGCAGCAGCGTCAGCGTTCCGCCCCAGCAGCAACCGGTATCCAGACCGATGATTCCTTCAGGCGTCCCTTTGCCTTCCAGCGAGGCCCAGTGACCGAACACAATGGTGTAGTCACGTGCGACCGGCCCCGCAATGTTAAACCAGGGTTTTAGCGGGGGAAGGGCAGATTCAGGGGCATCTTTGCAGATCATATCCAGCTGACCATTGGGAAAGCAGTAACGCATGCGGGTCAAAGCGTTAGTGCTGAAGCGCAGACGTGCCAGACCAGTCAGATCTTCACTCCAGTTATTCGGCATGTCGCCATACATCGCATCCAGAAACAGCGGATAACTGTCACTGGCAAGTACCGCTTCAACTTCACGCGCACACTTTTTCGCGGTCTCGATATCCCATTGCGGCGTGATACCGGCGTGTCCCATCACCAGCTTTTTCTCTTCATCAACCTGTAACAGCGGCTGACGACGCAGCCAGTTGATCAGCTCATCCGCATCGTCCGCTTCCAGCAACGGTGTCAGGCGATCTTTGGGCTTATTACGGCTGATTCCAGCGTAGACCGCCAGCAGATGTAAATCGTGATTGCCCAGCACCAGACGCACTGCGTCGCCCAGCGATTTTACGTAGCGCAGAACCTCAAGTGAGCCCGGACCCCGCGCCACTAAGTCGCCGGTCAGCCACAGGGTATCCTGCTCAGGATTGAAATCAACCTGTTGCAGCAAGGCACGTAATTCGTCGTAGCAACCGTGAACGTCGCCAATCAGGTATGTGCTCATAAGGTTTTATCCATCAGGAAGCTGCCCGACTAAACGGGCAAAAAGCGTATGAATTAATGAATGTGGGTCTGAATGGCGAGGCGGAACACCGGGATCTCGACATGGAAGGTGTCACCCTGTTCGTCGACCATCACATAGTGTCCCTGCATGGTGCCCATCGGTGTTTCGATCACGGCTCCGCTGGTGTACTGAAACTCATTGCCTGGCGCGATAAGCGGTTGTTCACCCACCACGCCTTCGCCCTGAACTTCCGTTTCGCGGCCGTTACCGTTGGTAATCAGCCAGTAACGTCCCAGCAGTTGCACTGAGGAACGGCCCAGATTGCGAATCGTAATGGTATAGGCGAAGACGTAACGATCATCATCCGGTGAGGATTGTGAGGCAACGTACTGGCTTTGCACATGGACGGAGACGCGGGCCGTTTCACTCATGACTTACTCCTGCGATTTTCCCTGATGATTCGCCAGCCAGTTCGCCAGCTGACAATATTGCGCGACGGAGACGTTCTCGGCACGCAGGGTTGGATCTATGGATAACTCCTCCAGCGCGCCGGCAGCCACCATGTGGCTCAGGCTGTTGCGCAGCGTTTTACGACGCTGGCCGAACGCTTCAGTGGTAATACGGCTCAAAATACGCACATCGCTGACCGGATACGGCGGCTCGGCATACGGCACCAGACGCACCACGGCAGAGTCCACTTTCGGTGGCGGCGTAAAGGAGTGCGGAGGCACTTCCAGCACCGGAATGATCTGGCAGTAGTACTGCGCCATTACCGTCAGACGACCGTAGGTTTTATTACCCGGACCGGCGACCAGACGATTAACCACCTCTTTCTGCAGCATGAAGTGCATATCTTTGATCGAACCAGTATAGCTGAAAAGGTGGAACATCAGCGGGGTCGAAATATTGTATGGCAGGTTACCAAATACCCGTAGCGGCTGGCCTCTCTCCTGCGCCAGTGCGGCGAAGTCGAACGTCATGGCATCCTGCTGGAAGATAGTCAGTTTCGGGCCAAGGAACGGATGCGTTTCCAGACGCGCAGCGAGATCGCGGTCCAGTTCTATCACCGTTAATTTATCGAGGCGTTCGCCTACCGGCTCGGTCAAGGCACCCAGGCCTGGGCCGATCTCTACCAGCGCTTCATCGCGCTGTGGATGGATGGCGGAGACAATGCTGTCGATAATGTACTGATCGTTCAGGAAGTTCTGCCCGAAACGTTTACGGGCGTAGTGCCCCTGATGGACGCGATTATTCATTACTGCTCTTGATCATAGTGATGGCGAGGTTAAGCGCCGTGATGAAGCTGCCCGGTTCAGCCTGACCCAGACCGGCGAGTTCAAGCGCGGTGCCGTGGTCAACTGAAGTCCGGATAAAGGGCAGGCCCAGGGTGATATTTACCGCCCGGCCAAACCCCTGAAATTTGAGTACCGGCAGACCCTGGTCATGATACATCGCCAGCACTGCATCGGCATGTTGCAGATATTTAGGCTGGAAAAGGGTATCCGCAGGCAGCGGGCCGGTCAGTTTAATGCCCTGCTGACGCAGTTCATTAAGGGCTGGCGTAATGGTCTCAATCTCTTCCCGACCCATGTGGCCGCTTTCGCCCGCATGAGGGTTAAGACCACAGACGTAGATATGCGGCTCGGCAATGGCAAACTTCTGCTGCAGATCACGATGAAGAATCGTGATCACTTCATGCAGACAGTCGCGGGTCACCGCAGCGGGGACATCTTTCAGCGGCAGATGGGTAGTAGCCAGCGCGACGCGTAGCTGCTCTGTCGCCAGCATCATGACGACCCGATGGCCGCCTGCGCGATCGGCGAAGAATTCGGTATGGCCAGTAAAGGCGATGCCGGCATCATTAATGACGCCTTTGTGCACCGGGCCGGTAATCAGGGCCGCAAATTCACCGTCGAGACAACCGTCACAGGCGCGCGCCAGCGTGGCCAGCACGTAGTCACTGTTGGCGACGCAAAGCTCGCCGGGCGTGACCGTCGCGGCCGTTTCGACTGGCAGGATAGTCAGTGTTCCCGCCTGCTGTGGCTCAGCGGCCACGCCAGGCTGATAGGGACGCAGGGTCAGCGGCAGACCGAGTTGCGCCGCACGCTGCTGCAACAGGGCAGGCGAGGCGCAGACGACCAGTTCAACCGGCCAGGAGTGCTGGGCCAGCTGAACGGTGAGATCGGGACCAATCCCGGCAGGTTCGCCGGGCGTGATCACCACACGGTGATTACTGCGCATTGCCATCCAGAATCTTCACGTAGGCGCTGGCACGTTGTTCCTGCATCCAGGTCTGTGCTTCTTCCGCAAACTTACGGTTAAACAGCATACGGTAAGCACGCTCTTTCTGGGCCGCATCGGTTTTGTCCACCTGACGGGTATCCAGCAACTGAATCAGATGCCAGCCGAAAGAGGAGTGAACCGGCTGGCTGGTCTGGCCTTTTTTCAGGCGCAGCAGCGCGTCACGGAAGGCCGGATCAAAGACTTCCGGAGAGGTCCAGCCAAGATCGCCGCCCTGGTTCGCTGAACCCGGATCATCAGAGTACTGCTTAGCCGCCGCCGCAAAGGTGGTTTTACCACTGCGGATATCGTTAGCAATCTGCTCCAGCTGTGCGCGTGCCTGCTCATCTGTCAGGATTGGCGATGGCTTCAGCAGAATGTGACGTGAATGAACTTCAGTGACTGAGACATTTTTGTTCTCGCCACGCAGATCGTTCACTTTCAGGATGTGGAAGCCCACACCCGAGCGAATCGGACCGACGATATCGCCTTTTTTGGCGCTCGACAGGGCCTGAGCAAACAGGGTCGGTAACTCTTCGATTTTACCCCAGCCCATGTTGCCGCCTTTCAGCGCCTGCGAATCGGCAGAGTAGGTCACGGCCATTTTGCCGAAGTCAGCGCCATTTTTCAGTTCGCCAACCAGCTGTTTCGCCAGCGTTTCCTGCTCATCAACCTGCTGTTGTGTCGGGTTTTCCGGCAGTGGCAGCAGAATATGGCTGACGTTCAGTTCGGTGCCCTGACTGTTCTGAGAGCCAATCTGTTTCGCCAGCGTATCGACTTCCTGCGGCAGAATCGTGATGCGACGACGCACTTCGTTGTTGCGCACTTCAGCAATGGTCATCTCTTTACGAATCTGAGAACGATAAACGCTGTAGTTCATGCCGTCATAAGCCAGACGGCTGCGCAGCTGATCAAGGCTCATCTTATTCTGCGCCGCGATGTTCTGAATCGCCTGGTCCAGCTGCTCATCGCTGATCTGAACCCCGGCTTTATCACCCATCTGCAGAATGATGTTATCCATGATCTGACGTTCCAGAATCTGATGGCGCAACGTTTTATCATCCGGCAACTGCTGACCAGCCTGCTGGGCCTGAGATTTAACGGTGCTCATCATGCCATCCACGTCACTCTCAAGAACCACGCCGTTATTGACCACGGCTGCAACTTTATCAACGACTTGTGGTGCTGCGAACGCGGTGTTAGCACTGATTGCCACACCAAGAATCAGCATTCTCCAGTTCTTCATACTTTATCCATTGTTGGTTCCGCACTGCGGGATTGCCTGTCAAACATCACAACATCAGAAAGCAGGCTGGTAAGGGATAATGCCCTGACGCAGCATATCGTTGGTGCCTAAGCCATAGTTAGGACTCAGACCACGCAGCTCAATGTTGAATGAGATTTGGTTGTCGTACTTACTGTCGTCGTTTTCCCAACCGTTAATTTTGCGCTCGTAACCGACCCGGAGAGCGTAACAGCATGAGCTGTATTGCAGGCCAACCAGCTGCGACGCCGGACGCTTGTTGCGGGTATCGTAGTAGTAAGCACCTACCACAGACCATGCATCGGCAATCGGCCAGCTGGCCGTGGTGCCCACCTGTGAAATCCCATTTTTGTAGATAGGATTGGTCACCAGGTTGCTGTCATTTAACGCTGCCGCGATATATTCCGGGCTGCTGTAGCGGTAGCTCAACTGCACCATACGGTCGGCATCACGACGGTACTCCAGAACAGTATTGCCCTGGGAGACGTTGTCGAGTTTGGTGTCATATTGCAGCCCGCCCCGAACACCCCAGCGATCGCTGATTTTCCAGTATGTATCGCCAGCCCAAATCAGACTGCCGGTATCATCTTCTTTATTGGTTTGATTCACACCAGTACGAGAAGGGGTAAACGAGTAGATTTGACCCACAGAAACGTTAAAACGTTCAACCAGATCGTTATCATAAATACGCGAGGTAACACCGGTTGCCACTTCATTGGCTGAAGCGATGCGATCCAGGCCGCTATAGGTACGATCGCGGAACAGACCGGTGTAGTCGGTTTGCAGCAGCGTAGAGTCGTACGGATAGATATTGCTTTGGTCGCGGTACGGGATATAAAGATACTGCACGCGTGGTTCCAGCGTCTGGGTATAACCCACTGCGGAGTCCATATCGCGGTCAAACACCAGCCGGCCATCCACTTTAAACTGCGGCAGGGTGCGGTTTACCGATTCATCCAGTTCGCCGCTATTGCTTCCTCTGAAGCCATTGGCCGTATTGTTATAATAATCAACGTCAGTCTGCTGATAGTGGGTCGCCAGGAACTTCGCTTCGGTATCCAGGCTGGCCCAGCCGTTGGAGAGCGGCAGGTTCAGGGTTGGCTCAACGTGTAAACGGGTCGCTTCAGGAAGACGACTGTTGACGTTGGTGAATTTCACCGCCTGAGCATAAACCCGGCCATCAAACGGGCCGATATCATTCTGATAGAGGTTAACATCCAGCTGCGGCATCGCGCGGTAGACGTTATTGCTGGTAGTACTGCCAAACACCTGGAAATCTTTGGCTGAGAGTGTGGCGTCCCAGTTGGTGTCCGCATAACCAACGCTGAATTTCTGCGTGGCGTAGTTGTCGGTGGAGCTGTAGTACTTCGAGTCGAGATCGTTGAAGTAATACTGATCGCTGACTTTGGTGTAGTTGGCGTTGAAACGCCAGTGCTGTTCATAGACACCGGCATGCTGCCAGTAGAACAACCAGCGGTCGGAGCTGGAATCCTCGGCGATGCCACGAAGTGCTTTGTCGTTATCGTACTGTTTATCGGAGCCAAGGTAGTCGAATTCGACCAGGCCGGCACCCAGCGTCGTCAGATAACGGAATTCGTTTTCAAATTTCATGCCGCGCTTACTGATGTAGTGCGGCGTGATGGTCGCATCGGCCTGCGGCGCAATGTTCCAGTAATAAGGCAGCACGAACTCAAAGCCGTTGTTGCTGCCAAATTTTGCATTCGGGATCAGGAAACCGGATCGACGACGATCGCCAATCGGTAACTGCAGATAGGGACTGTAGAACACCGGAACCGGACCCAGCTTAAAGCGGGCGTTCCAGATCTCCGCCACTTCCTCTTCGCGATCCTGGATGACTTGTGAACCGACCACGCTCCAGCTGTTGGAACCGGGCAGACAGGACGTAAAGGTGCCGTTCTCCAGAATGGTGTAGCGGTTATCGCCGCGCAGCTTCATCTGGTCGGCGGTGCCGCGTCCCTGACGATCCACCATCTGATAATCACCGTTCCAGACGTTGGTATCTTTGCTGTTGAGGTTTGACCAGGCTTTCGGACCTTTCAGGATGACCTGGTTGTCATCGTAGTGCACATTACCCAGGGCATCGACGGTACGCACTGGCGCCGTCTGGCCTTCCTGCTGACGCTGATGAAGCTGAACTTCATCCGCCTGCATACGGCTGTTGCCCTGCTCAATATTCACATTGCCGGTAAAGACCGCATCATTGGGATAGTTCCCTTTGGCGGCGTCGGAGTGAATAGTGACAGGCAGCTGGTTGGTATCACCGTTGACCAGCGGGCGGTTATAACTCGGCACGCCTAACATACACTGCGACATCAAATCGTCGGCAAAGGCTTGCTGGCTAATGGCTGCGCCGATCAGTGTGGCCAGCAGGGTAGGTATATGTTTTTTCATACGCGGTATCGAGAATTCCATGAAAACTGGCATCATGCCGACAATCGGGTCAGAGACTAACTTACTGCCCGGCGTTGCGCCAGTGTTAATCCTGGTCTGTCAGCGTTGCCGTTAGGCGCTGAGATAAATGACAGGTATGATAATGCAATTTTCAGCCGCAAGCATGGCGAATTGAGGAGTTTATGCGCTACTGGGGAAAAGTTATGGGTCTGGCGGTGGGATTACTTTCCGGCGCAGGCTTTTGGGGTATTGTGATCGGTTTGATCATTGGCCATATGATTGACAAAGTACGTGGCGCACAAGGCAAGGCTTACTTTTCAAATAATCAGACCCGGCAGACGCTGTTTTTCAGCACCACCTTTCAGGTGATGGGCCATCTGACCAAGTCAAAAGGGCGGGTTACGGAAGCGGATATCCAGATTGCTTCACTGCTCATGGAGCGGATGCAGCTGCACGGTGACTCACGCACGGCTGCTCAGCGCGCGTTCCGCGAAGGTAAGCAGGCGGATTACCCGTTGCGCAGCAAGCTGCGAGAACTGCGCAGCGCCTGTTTTGGCCGGTTCGATCTGATTCGGATGTTCCTGGAGATTCAGATCCAGGCCGCCTTTGCCGACGGCTCACTGCACCCCAATGAGCGACAGGTACTCTACGTGATTGCCGAAGAGCTGGGCATTTCGCGTGGTCAGTTCGATCAGTTCCTGCGCATGATGGAGGGCGGCCAGCAGTTTGGCGGCGGGCAGCGCAGTTCAGGCGGCTTTCAGCAGGCGCAACGTGGTCCAACGCTGGAAGATGCCTGTAGCGTTTTGGGCGTGAAGAGCAGTGATGACGCCACCACGATTAAACGTGCTTACCGCAAGCTCATGAGTGAGCATCATCCTGATAAGCTGGTGGCGAAAGGGTTACCGCCAGAGATGATGGAGATGGCGAAGCAGAAAGCGCAGGAAATTCAGGCGGCTTACGATCTGATTCGCAAAGAGAAAGGCTTCAAGTAATGCGTCGCTCCTGTGGCCTCTTCTGCAACAGAGGAGGCCACGGCGACAGTCCTGCCGTAAACCTTAAAAGTCGGCGGGCTGACGAAACGTCATGGCATTACCAAATGCCGGATGGGTAATGGTGAGTGACTCCGCGTGCAGCAGTAAACGGGGCGCCATCGCTTTGGCCTCCGGATGTGCATAGAAGTTGTCCCCCAGAATCGGGTGGCCCAGCGCCAGCATATGCACCCTTAGCTGGTGTGAGCGGCCAGTAATCGGCTTAAGCGAAATCCGCGTACTGTTGTCCGCCCGATACTCCAGCACCTGATATTCTGTCTGTGCGGCTTTGCCGTTCTCGAAGCAGACCATCTGCTTTGGACGATTTGGCCAGTCGCAGATCAGCGGCAGATCAACCAGCCCCTCTTCCTTCTCGGGATGACCCCAGATGCAGGCCACATACGTTTTGGAAGGCTCCCGCTCGCGGAATTGTCGTTTCAGCTCACGCTCCGCCGCCTTGGTCAGCGCCACGACCATCACGCCACTGGTCGCCATGTCAAGTCGGTGCACAGATTCCGCCTGCGGGAAATCCCGCTGTATCCGCGTCATCACGCTATCTTTGTGCTCATCCAGACGACCGGGTACCGAGAGCAGACCGCTGGGTTTGTTCACCACCATGATATGCGCATCCTGATAAAGGATGTGCAGCCAGGGTTCACGCGGTGGGTTGTAAGGTTCCATGGGGCTTTCCAAAAATAAGGGGCCATGCGGCCCCTGAGCTTACTGGTGTGTCACCACAATCAGGCGCAGCGCGTCAAGACGCCAGTTGGCCTCATCCAGACTTTGCAGCACCTGTTCACGATTGCTTTCCAGCGCCTCAACTTCGTCGTCGCGGATGTTCGGGTTGACGGCTTTCAGCGCGTTAAGACGCGAAAGCTCGGCACCCAGCTTCTCATTCGCCTCGGTCCGTGCCGCCTCAATCACGGCACGCGCTTCGCTGACGACGCTCTCTTCGGCCTGAGTCAGAATCGCATGGACATCCTGCTGCACCGCATTCACCAGTTTACTGGCGGTGTGACGGTTAACGGCATTCAACTGACGGTTAAAGCTTTCGAACTCCACTTTGCCTGCCAGGTTAGTGCCTTTCGTATCCATCAGCAGACGGATTGGCGTTGGCGGCAGGAAGCGGGTCAGTTGCAGATGCTTCGGTGCCTGGGCTTCAACCACATAGATCAGCTCGACCAGCAGCGTCCCCACCGGCAGCGCCTTGTTCTTCAGCAGTGACAGGGCGCTGCTGCCGGTGTCGCCCGACAGAATCAGATCCAGTCCGTTGCGAATCAGCGGATGCTCCCAGGTAATGAACTGAGTATCTTCACGTGACAGCGCCTGATCGCGGTTAAAGGTGATGGTGCAGCCATCTTCCGGCAGGCCAGGGAAATCGGGCACCAGCATGTGATCGGAAGGGGTCAGCACAATGAGGTTATCGCTGCGATCTTCCTGATTGATACCGACAATATCAAACAGGTTAAGCGCGAAGTTCACCAGGCCGGTGTCGTTATCCTGCTCGCTGATAGCGTTAGCCAGCAACTGAGCCGATTCACCGCCGTTTGAATTCAGCTCCAGCAGGCGATCGCGACCCTGTTCCAGCTGCAGTTTCAGCGCGTCATGCTGTTTGCGGCAGTCGGTGATAAAGGCATCAAAGCCTTCGCTGTTTTCCGGTGCGGCCAGATAGCCGATGAGCTGCGAATGGACGCTGTCATAGATTGTCCGGCCGGTCGGACAGGTGTGTTCAAACGCATCCAGTCCTTCGTGATACCAGCGCAGCAGCACGGCCTGTGCGGTCTGCTCCAGCCACGGCACCAGAATCTGAATATCGTGCGCCTGACCGATACGATCCAGACGACCGATACGCTGCTCCAGCAGGTCCGGGTTAAACGGCAGATCGAACATCACCAGACGGCTGGCAAACTGGAAATTACGGCCTTCTGAACCAATCTCAGAGCACAACAGCACCTGCGCGCCATTCTCTTCTGAGGCGAACCAGGCGGCAGCACGGTCACGTTCAATGATCGACAGACCTTCGTGGAACACCGCTGCACGAATACCTTCGCGCTCGCGCAGTACCTGCTCCAGCTGCAGCGCGGTGGCCGCTTTGGCGCAGATCACCAGCACTTTCTCTTTACGGTTAGTGGTGAGATAGCCCATCAGCCATTCCACGCGCGGATCGAAGTTCCACCAGGTGCCGCTGTCGCCTTCAAATTCCTGATAAATCTGCTCCGGATAGAGCAGGTCGCGCGCCCGCTCTTCTGCGCTTTTGCGCGCGCCCATAATGCCGGAGACTTTAATTGCCGTCTGATACTGCGCAGGCAGCGGCAGGCGGATCTGATGCAGTTCGCGTTTCGGGAAGCCTTTAACCCCATTACGGGTGTTACGGAACAGCACGCGGCTGGTGCCGTGGCGATCCATCAGCATGGAGATCAGTTCCTGACGCGCTTCCAGCTTGCCTTCGCGGTCGCTGTTGGCAACCTGCAGCAGCGGCTCGATGTCCTGCTCGCCGACCAGATCGTTGATCCGGTTCATCTCCGCCTGGGAGATCGCTTTATCCGCCAGCAGCGCGGTAACGGCATCGGCGATGGGGCGGAAATGCTGCTGCTCTTCAACAAAGGCGGCAAAGTCATGGAAACGGTCCGGGTCGAGCAGGCGCAGACGGGCGAAGTGACTCTCCATGCCCAGCTGCTCTGGCGTCGCGGTCAGCAGCAGAACCCCGGCAGTTTTTTCAGCCAGCTGTTCAATAACCTGATATTCACGGCTTGGCTCGCCTTCTGACCAGGCCAGATGGTGCGCTTCATCGACCACCAGCAGATCCCATTCGGCATCGGCCAGCATTTCAAGACGCTGTTTGTTGCGACGCACGAAGTCGAGTGAGCAGATAATCAGCTGCTCAGTTTCAAACGGATTGTCGCTGTCGTGTTGCGCTTCGGTGTAGCGGTCGTCGTCAAACAGCGCAAAGCGCAGGTTGAAGCGGCGCAGCATCTCAACAAGCCATTGATGCTGCAGGGTTTCAGGCACCACGATAAGTACGCGCTCGGCACGGCCAGCCAGCAGTTGCTGCTGGATGATCATCCCGGCTTCAATGGTTTTACCCAGGCCAACTTCATCGGCCAGCAGCACGCGCGGCGCATGGCGGCGGCCCACATCATGGGCGATGTGCAACTGGTGAGGGATCAGGTTAGTACGCATACCGCGTAAGCCGCTAATCGGCAGGCGGTATTGCTCACTCTGGTATTTACGGGCGCGGAAGCGCAGGGCAAAACGGTCCATCCGGTCGAGCTGGCCGGCAAACAGACGATCCTGCGGCTTACTGAATACCAGCTTGCTGTCGAGCATCACTTCGCGCAGCATCACGTCGCTTTCTTCGGTATCCAGACGGGTACCGATATAGGTCATCAGGTCATTTTCGTTGCGTACTTCATCAACGCGCATCTGCCAGCCTTCGTGGCTGGTGATGGTATCACCCGGATTAAAGATGACGCGGGTAACCGGCGAATCGTTGCGGGCGTAAAGGCGGTTTTCTCCCGTAGCGGGGAACAGCAGGGTGATCATACGTGTATCGATCGCCACCACGGTGCCCAGTCCCAGTTCACTTTCCGTATCACTAATCCAGCGCTGACCTAATGTAAAAACCATATATTGTTTGCTCGAATTTTAACGTTTTTAAAGGTGTTCCCAAAGCTCAGGCAATAGCGCTACCACCAGACAACAAGGTCTGGAGCGGGCTTTAAGAGCGGTGAGTTTCAGGAAGGGCGCTATGGTACTGGATGGCAGGGCATTCGTCACCTGTCAAAAAAGCCCCAGCTGCCCGGTAATAAGTGTAGCAAAGTCACCTTCGACAAAGGGCAGAATCCCCTCCGCGACCGGTTGAAGTTGCTTCGTAACGTAGTGGTCGTAATCCAGCGGCGTGCTGCGTGCCTCCAGTGGCTCGGGGCCTGCCGTGGCAATCACGTAACGAATCCGGCCTCCATTCTGATACTGCAAAGGCCGGTTTAATTTACGATTCTGCTCATCCGCCAGCCTGGCGGCACGCACGTGCGGGGGCACGTTTCGTTCATATTCTTTTAACGGACGTCGCAGACGCTTTTTGTAGATCAGCTGATCGTCGAGTTCACCCGCCAGCAGCTGCGCGACGGTGGTGCGAATGTAATCCTGCCACGGCTCACGGTGGAAGATACGGTGGTAGAGCTGCTGCTGAAATGCTTTTGCCAGTGGCGTCCAGTCCGTTCGCACCGACTCCAGCCCCTTGAAAACCATGCGTTCACCGGCGGCGTCACGAATCAGTCCGGCATAGCGTTTCTTGCTGCCCTGTTCCGCGCCGCGAATGGTCGGCATCAGAAAACGACAAAAATGATTTTCATACTCCAGCTCGAGTGCGCTGGTCAGCCCGTGGGTCTGCTGCAGGTGGTCGCGCCACCAGGCATTCACTTTCTGCACCAGTTGCTGACCAATCGCGGCGGCCTGCTCTTCACTGTGGGCGGACTTCAGCCAGACAAAAGTGGAGTCGGTGTCGCCATAGATCACGTCATAGCCTTCCGCCTCGATCAGCGCGCGTGTCTGCTGCATGATGGCGTGACCGCGCAGGGTAATTGAGGAGGCGAGGCGCGGATCAAAGAAGCGGCAGGCGCTGGTGCCCAGCACACCGTAAAAGGCGTTCATGATAATCTTTAGCGCCTGCGACAGCGGCTGGTTTTTCTGCTTTTTCGCCGCTTCACGACCCAGCCAGATCTGCTCGACGATCGCAGGCAGGCAGTGAGTGTGCCGGGAGAAACGCGCTTCGCGAAAACCTTCGACCGAATCGGCATCATCAGGATGGGCCAGTCCTTCTACCAGACCCACCGGGTCGATCAGGAAGGTGCGGATAATCGACGGATAGAGACTTTTATAATCCAGCACCAGCACCGAGTCATACAGACCAGGGCGCGAATCCATCACATAGCCACCCGGACTGGCTTCCGGCGCCACATCACCCAGGTTCGGGGCAACAAATCCCGCGCGATGCATCCGCGGAATATAAAGATGACCAAAGGCCGCCACCGAGCCGCCGTGGCGATCGACTGCCAGGCCATTCACCGCCGCGCGTTCCAGCAGAAACGGCATTATCGCCGTTTTATGAAAAATGCGCGTCACCAGCTCGCAGTCTTTGAGGTTGTAGCGTGCCAGCGCCGGTTTATCGTTGGCAAAACGCCAGTTGATCTCCTCCATGCGCTGCCAGGGATTATCGATTGCTTTACCTTCACCCAGCAATTGTTGCGACACCGACTCCAGGCTGAATGAGGGAAAATCCCAGAACGCTGATTTCAGCGCGTCAATGCCATCAATAATCAACCGCCCGCTGGCCTGCGCAAAATAAACGCCGGGCTTAAAGCCATGTTCACGCCACTCCAGCGCGGCCTGCTGGCGACCAAGACGAAGTGGAATGCCGTAACGATCGGCATGCTTTTGCAACACCCGCAGGTCAAACTGCACCACGTTCCAGCCAATCAACACATCCGGATCGTGATCTGCAAACCACTGGTTCAGCGCTTCAAGCAGCTGTGGTCGGCTGTCGAGATAGATCAGCTCGAAATCCAGCGTGCTGGCATCACCGTTGGCCGGGCCGAGCATATAAACCTGACGCTGACCGCAGCCCTCCAGCCCGATGCAGTAGAGCTCGCCATGCTGTGTGGTTTCAATATCCAGCGAGACCCACTTCAGTGGCGGGCGATAGTCGGGATGGGGTTTGAGCCGCGCATTGACCACGCTATCACCGCGCTGCTCGCCCTCAAACCAGACCGGCGCGGTAATAAAACGCTCCATCAGGTAGCGCTCCGGCGGGCGAATATCCGCTTCATACACCGGAATGCCCTGTTCACGCAGCCGTTTTTCAATGCGCTGCAGCTGACGATGCTGCGGGCAGTAGAGGCCAAAAACCGGGCGGCGGCGGAAATCTTTCAGCGCCAGCGACTGAATCCGAAACTGACGTTCATCTTTGAGGAGCTCGCTGACCTGCGCCTGAAATTCTTCGGGAATAAACGCGACAGACTCCTGCACGGGCAGCACCACGCGCTGCGCACCGGCATCAGTGGCGAGCCAGAGGATAATTTCGGTGCCATGCGGGCTGTCGCGCCAGTGGCGGGTGAGCAGAAAACCTGCGCGGGGCATATTCAGATGTTCTCCGGACTCAGTATTTCAGGGGTGAGAAAACGGCTTAAGTATACCATGGATATTTATACAGTTCTCGTCACCGGTTTTGTCAACATTGTCCTACAATTCTTGCCTTGACGCTGTGTGGCTGGCTCTGGACAATCCAGCCTTCTGCTTTTACTTAGGATGATTATGGAAGCCTGGATTCAACAACTGATTACGCAGTCTCTGGAATGGGCGCTGTTTGCCGTTGCGCTGGTGACGTTTCTGGAGTCGCTGGCGCTGGTCGGGCTGTTGCTGCCAGGCACAGTGATGATGGCCAGCCTGGGCGCGCTGATCGGCAGTGGCGAGCTGGGCCTTTACCCGGCCTGGGCCGCGGGTTTTGCGGGCTGCCTGATTGGTGACTGGGTTTCTTACGGTATCGGCTGGAAATTCCAGGGGCCGCTGCACCGCTGGAAGTATCTGCAAAAGTACAAAGGCCTGCTGGATAAAACCGAGCACGCCCTGCATCAGCACAGCATGTTTACGATTCTGGTCGGGCGCTTTGTGGGACCTACGCGTCCGCTGATCCCGCTGGCGGCCGGTATGCTGGAGCTGCCGGTGCGTAAATTTCTGCCGCCGAACCTTATCGGCTGCATCCTCTGGCCACCGCTTTATCTGCTGCCTGGTATTCTGGCAGGCGTGGCGATCGATGTGCCGAAAGCCGCGCAGGGCGGCAGCTTTAAATGGCTGTTACTTGGCGCAGCACTGCTGATATGGCTCGGGGGCTGGTTATGCTGGCGCTGGTGGCGCAGTGGCAAGAGTCGTGACTGGGCGACTGCCTGGCTGCCGCCGGAGCGTTTGCGCTGGGCAGGTCCGCTGGGGCTGGTGATCGCCGTCGCAGCGTTTGTCGGCATTCAGTTCCATCCGATGATGCCGATTTTCCGTCATCTGCTGTGGCAGGTTTTCTTCGCGTAACGCTTAACGGCGCGGGATGCCAAGGACCTCGGCCTCCCGCGTGTCACCCGACAGCAGCTGTCGGGTCTCGCCATCCCAGTAAACCCGTCCATCCACAATCACAACGCTGCGCGGCGCAATCTGCCGGGCATCTTCGAGACTGTGCGACACCATCAGCAGTGTAATGCTGCGCGCTTCGCACACTGAACGCACCAGTTGCAGCATCTCGCCGCGCAACGCGGGATCCAGTGCAGAAAAAGGCTCATCCAGCAGCAGCACCGGACGATCACGCAGCAGACAGCGCGCCAGCGCCGCACGCTGTCGCTGTCCGCCCGACAGCTCGCCCGGCAGGCGGGCCAGCAGATCGCCTAATCCCACCTGATCGGCCAGTGCAGCCAGTTGCTGGCGCTGCTCAGCGCTGAGTTTTAATCCCGGATGCAGCCCCAGCGCCATGTTCTGCTGCACGCTGAGGTGCGGAAACAGGTTGTTCTCCTGAAACAGCATCGAAACCGGTCGTCTGGCTGGCACGCTGTGGGTGTGATCCTGCCCGTCAATCATCAGGGTGCCCTGTTTCACCGGCAGGAAACCGGCAATCAGGCTCAGCAGGGTACTCTTCCCGGCTCCGCTGGGGCCGAGAATGGCGATGCGCTCGCCACGTGTGGCCTTGAGGCTGAAGCGCATCGGCAGATGCTGATAAAGGTAAGTGAGGTTATCAAGAGTCAGCATGGCGGCCTGGTAATTTTTCCATTAGCGTGAACAGCAATAAGCAGAGCAGCAGTAATAGCAGGGCGGTGACCGCGCCATCTGCGCCGCGATAGGCACCAATCTGCTGATAAAGGTAGAACGGCAGTGTGCGGAAGTCAGCGTTGCCAAACAGTGCCACCACGCCGAAATCACCAATCGACAGTACGCAGGCAAAGGCCAGCGCCTGGGCAAGCGGACGTTTCAGCGCCCGCAGCTCGATCAGCCGCAGCCGGTTCCAGCCGTGGATATCCAGCGAATCGCAGAGCCTGCCGTAACGCTCTGCGACATCCCGCATCGGGTTTTCCAGTACTTTCAGCGCATAGGGAATGGCGATCAGCGCATTGGTAAAGATCACCAGCCCTTCTGCCGAATCAGGCAGGCCAATAGTGGCATTGAACAGCAGGAAAAAGCCGGTGGCGAGCACAATGCCTGGCATCGCCAGAATCAGCATGCCGCTGGTGTCGATCAACTGTGCCGCCGCCGGACGCTGGCGCAGACGCAGTTCCCGACTGCTCCACAGCAGCATCATGGTCAGCACCACACAGATCAGACCGGCACCGATGGCGATACGCAATGACGTCAAGGTGGCCTGCCACAGTGCAGGCTGCGCCAGCGCGCCACGCAGTCCGCCGTGCAGACCATCGACGATGACCGCCGCCAGCGGGGGCAGCAGCAGCATCAGCGCCAGCAGAATCAGCAGCGCATCCATCAGCTGTGCTCCACGCGAATCCTGCGGATCACGCCAGCCGTTCAGCTGACTGGTTCCGGCGGGAATCGCCTTGCTGAAACGCTGGCTGAGCAGCACAAGCGTCAGACAGCAGCCGAGCTGGATGAGCGCCAGTAGCGCTGCGCGTCCGGGATCGTAGTCATAACTCAGCGCCTGGAAGATCGCCAGCTCAATGGTGGTGGCCTGCGGACCGCCGCCGAGTGACAGTACGGTGGCAAAGCTGGCGAAACAGAGCATGAAGATCAGCGCACCGGTCGGCAACAGCTGACGCCGCAGCCATGGCCACTCCAGCAGACGAAAATGATGCCAGCCGCGCAGGTCGAGCTGTGCCGCCAGCTGACGCTGTTCCGCCGGAATACTCTCCAGCGCCTGCAGCATCAGGCGGGTCGCCAGCGGCAGGTTAAAGAAGACGTGCGCCAGCAAGATGCCTGGCAGACCATACGGGGAGAAGTGATAACCCATCCCTGCCAGCTGGCACAACTGCGCCAGCCAGCCATTGCGACCATAGACGGTCAGCAGACCGAACACCGCGACCAGCACCGGCAGCACCAGCGTCATGGCGCACAGGCGCAGCAGCAACAGACGACCCGGAAAACGGCGTCGATAGAGCGCCCGCGCCAGCGGCACCGCAGGCAGCAGTGACAGCAGGGCGGAGAGCAGAGCCTGACCGAAAGAAAACGCGATAACGTGATGCAGGTAATCATCCTGCAGCACGCCGCGTAAGTCCGTATCCGGCGCGGCGCTCCAGAGTGCACCGAACGCCATAAATGCCACGATGGTCAGTAATATCGTGGCGAGGGAACCGGGAATCAGCCAGCGCGGCATCAGCGACTGACGGCGCGTTGCCACTGGCTAATCCAGCCCGAACGCTGGCTGGCAACCTCTTCTGGCGAGAACTGCAGAGCAGTGGAAGGCACGTTGAGCGCCGCGAAACCGGCAGGCAGCGGCGTGTCGATCACCGGGTACATCCAGTTGCCGGTGGGGATAGTGCGCTGGAAGTCAGGCGAAACCATAAATTTCATGAACTGCTGTGCCAGTGCCGGCTGTTTGCTGCTGGCTAGCTGCGCGGCAACTTCGACCTGCAGATAATGACCCTCTGCAAAGGGTGCAGCGGCGTAATTCTCTTTCTTCTCTTCGATGATGTGGTAAGCCGGAGAGGTGGTGTAGCTCAGCACCAGATCGCCTTCGCCCTTGAGGAACAGGCCATAGGCTTCACTCCAGCCTTTGGTCACCGTCACGGTTTTCTGCGCCAGCTTTTGCCACGCCTGCGGCGCCTGATCGCCATAGACTTTCTGCATCCAGAGCAGCAGCCCTAAGCCGGGCGTGCTGGTGCGGGGATCTTCGTAGATCACCCGCCACTTCTCCGGGCTGTCGACCAGCTCTTTCAGGCTTTTTGGCGGATTTTTCAGCCGGGTTTTGTCATAGACAAACGCGAAGTAGCCATAATCGAACGGCACGAAGGTGGTGTTGTGCCAGCCATCGGGCAGTTTTAATGTCGATGTGTCGACCTGACTTTCGGCAAACAGACCGGTTTTCTGCGCGGCCTGCACCAGATTGTTATCCAGCCCCAGCACCACATCGGCTTTACTGTTTTTGCCTTCCATCCGCACGCGGTTCAGCAGCGACACGCCATCTTCCAGCGTGACGAATTTCAGCTCGCAGTTGCACTGTGCTTCAAAGGCTTTTTTTACCGCCGGACCAGGGCCCCAGTCGGCGGAGAAGGAATCGTAGGTGTAGACCGTGAGAACCGGCTTAGCCGCCAGAACGGGGGCGGAGAGTAACAGCAGCACCGGCAGAACTTTGTTTAACACTTTGCGCTCCTTCAGGAGAATAGGGGATGAGTCGCAAAGGATCTGAGCACAGAGGCCTCTCAAATCCCTACGTCGGTATTAACCGAATCAGGTTCGACGGGTCTCTCTCAGCGGCTTGCTTGTGGCAGGCCGCACCCCGTTGAGAACGTCACATTCTAGTCATTTCAGCGCCGGGGCGAAAGCGTCACAGCGCGGGTGGGGCGAACCAGGCCGATTTAAAATCAAACCAGCCCAGCGTATTCATCCGGACGCCGCGCATACTGCGCTGCCCTTCAAGCAACAGCCAGTGATGAAACAGCGGATGCAGGCCGGCTTCGTCGACCAGCTGTTTGCTCCATTCGGCCAGCGGCAGCGCTTTCTCGCGCCAGCGGGCCGCATCGCCGTGCCAGTCGATAGCAAGGCAGTGATGCAGCAGCGGGATCTCATAAAGCTGTGCGAACAGCGAATAATTCAGCGGCAGGGTAAAGTTCACGCTTCCCAACCAGATATCACTCTCCGTTTCGCCCTGATACCAGCTTTCGTAGCTGATCTCACGGGTCTCCAGCGTGACGCCATGCTCTGCCAGCAGCGGACGTAGCGCATTCGCGATGCCTTCATGCTCCACGTGCTGGCTGTACCAGGTCAGCGTCAGATGGGTTAAGTCGGGCGGTTTTTCTACTGGCGTCAGGTCACGGCGATGATGCCAGCGTGGCAGCAGACCATACGCCGGAAACCAGTAGCGCTGATAGCCGACACCAGCGTGATTGAGCAGGGCGATGGGGTTAAACAGGTAGCTGACCCAGCGCCGGACCGCTTCGTTTCGACCCTGCTCTGAACGCTGGTCGAACAAAAGATAGTAGCAGCCCTCTTCAAGGCGGCTCTCCTCCTGAACTTCATCGGTGCTGTCGCCCTGCAGACGGACACCCGCATAGACCAGCTCATCGCTGATGTCGGGCAGTACCCAGATAGAGACATCATCAATCAGCGCGCGAAAACCGAAGTAGTCATCAAACGCTTCGATCTTCAGCTGGCTCTCCTGATTGCGGATCACCCGGTAAGGACCGGTGCCAACTGGCTGGCGAGCAAAGTCGTGCAGCGTCGGCCATTCGCGCGGCAGGATCATCGCACTGACGCTGCCCAGCAGCCAGGGCAAGCCCTCGTCGGGCTGGCTTAAACGGATATCCAGCGTCCAGGGGGCAGGTGAGTCGATTTGCGCAATATGGGAAAAGAGCGGATGGGGGCGCTGACGCTCCAGCGTGGCGAGCACATCCTCCATCTCCAGTTCTCTGCCGTGATGGAAGCGAATCGCCGGACGCAGGAAGAAGCGCCAGTGAAGTGGAGACGTCTGCTGCCAGTGGTGCGCAATATCGGGTTCGATTTCCCCGTTTTCCTCATTTATCCGCGTCAGACCGTTGAAAATCTGTCGGGCAATGTGGGTTTCCGAGCGCCGCAGCGGCGAGCCGGGCAAAAGGTTGAGCAGCGGACGATAGTAGAGCACCCGCAGGATATGCTTGCCCTGCCGGAAACTGCGCCCCAGGTGCGCGCTGATCATCTGCCGCACCTGGTTTTTATCGCCTACCAGCTGGACCAGCTGATCGATGCGATCCTGTTCCAGCAAATCCTCGGCACGCTGCTGCTGCAGGGCCAGGCCCGTGTAGCAGAAGATAAGCTGCGATCGCTTGCCGCGTCCGGCTTCAGCCTGCCAGGTCAGCCAGCCTGCGGCCTGCATCCGGTTGATCAGATTGCGCATATGGCGGCGCGAGCAGTGCAGCAGATCAGCCAGTTCGCTGAGCGTAATCTCCTGCGTCTGGCCCTGACAACTCTGCCACAGGCGGATGAACTGCTGCTTCAGACGTGATGAGGACATAAAAGGGGAACTCCCTGTGAAAAGCGCTCTGTTTTTCCTGCCCCATTTTAAGAGCAAACTTTACGCTATGGGAAGAGCGGGAGGCATTCAGCAGTGAATGGCGTTCGACCCTCACTTCGCTGTTCAGCGGAGTGCTTTTCTGAGTAGGGTGCATTTACACCGCCAGCAGATGATCTCTGCTGGCTTTTTTCATGTTGCGCGGTATCGTCTACCCTTCTTTTTTCCCCTCTGTTTGTTCTGTAAGGGATTTCGAATGAAATCGCTGTTAACGCGGCAGCGCCGCATCAACCCGGTTTACCTCGCTTTTATGGTCGCCTCGTTCATGCTGGGCATCGCGGGTGCTCTGCAGGCACCGACGCTCAGCCTGTTTCTGACGCGCGAGGTACAGGCGCGGCCCTTCTGGGTCGGGCTGTTTTTCACCATTAATGCGGTGGCCGGTATCGTAGTGAGTATGCTGGTGGCAAAGCGCTCAGACAGCGTCGGCGATCGTCGTCATATCATTCTTTTCTGCTGCCTGATGGCGCTGGTGAATGCGCTACTGTTTGCCTTTACCCGCGACTATCTGACTCTGCTGACACTGGGTGTACTGCTGTCAGCGCTGGCCAGTGTTTCTATGCCGCAGCTGTTTGCGCTGGCACGAGAGTATGCCGATCAGTCGGCGCGTGAAGCAGTGATGTTCAGTTCTGTGATGCGTGCGCAACTGTCGCTGGCGTGGGTGATCGGGCCGCCGTTATCGTTCGCGCTGGCGCTGAACTACGGCTTTGTGACGCTGTTTATGGTGGCCGCGGTGCTGTTTCTGCTCTGCATTCTGCTGGTCTGGTTTACCCTGCCGTCGGTGCCACGTTCGCAACCACTGATGCAAAGCGGCGGGCTGCCGTTGAGCGGCTGGCGCGATCGCGATGTGCGTTTGCTGTTCCTCGCCTCGGTGGCGATGTGGACCTGCAACACGATGTATATCATTGATATGCCGCTCTATATCAGCACCACGCTGGGTCTGCCGGAGAAACTGGCCGGTCTGCTGATGGGAACGGCGGCCGGGCTGGAAATCCCGGTGATGCTGCTGGCGGGCCATTACGCGCGTCGCATCGGCAAGCGGCGGTTAATGCTGATCGCGGTGGCGGCGGGCGTCCTGTTTTATCTGGGGCTGGTGCTCTTCAATTCCCGCACCTCGCTGATGGTGTTACAGCTGTTTAATGCGGTGTTTGTCGGGATTATTGCTGGCATAGGGATGTTGTGGTTCCAGGATCTGATGCCAGGACGGCCGGGTGCGGCGACCACGATGTTCACCAATTCGATTTCGACCGGCATGATTCTGGCGGGTGTTATTCAGGGGACGCTGAGTGAGCGGCTGGGACATGAGGCGGTTTACTGGCTGGCATTCGGGCTGGGGATAGTGGCGCTGGTGATGTCGGCGCGGGTGCGCGACGTATAAAGAAGCAGGGCGACCGGATGTCGCCCTGCTTTAACGCAATCAGCGCAGGAAGGCGGGCTGATTCTGCTCATACTGCGAAATCGACGCTTCATGCTGCAGCGTCAGGCCGATGCTGTCGAGGCCATTAATCATGCAGTGGCGACGGAAGCTATCGAGTTCAAACGAATAGACTTTGTCGCCTGCCGTCACCGTCTGTGCTTCCAGATCGACTGTGAAGCTGATGCCTGGCTGGGCTGCAACCAGTCTGAACAGCTCATCCACTTCCTCTTCGCTTAATTTCACCGGCAGCAGCTGGTTATTGAAGCTGTTGCCATAAAAGATATCCGCGAAGCTCGGCGCAATCACCACGTGAAAACCGAAATCGGTCAATGCCCAGGGGGCATGCTCACGTGAGGAGCCGCAGCCAAAGTTCTCGCGTGCCAGCAGAATGCTGGTGCCTTTGAACTCCGGCTTGTTCAGCACAAAACCGGGCGTCGGCACCGTACCGGCATCATCTTCAAAGCGCCAGTCGTGGAACAGGTGCTGACCGAAACCGGTGCGGGTCACCTTCTGCAAAAACTGCTTGGGAATGATTGCGTCCGTATCAACGTTCGCGGCATCCAGCGGCGCAACAATACCAGTATGCTGAGTAAATTTATTCGCCATGACTTAAGCTCCTGTCGTCAGTTCACGGATGTCGGCAAAGTGGCCAGTCACGGCAGCCGCCGCGGCCATCGCCGGGCTGACCAGATGGGTACGTCCACCGCGGCCCTGGCGACCTTCAAAGTTACGGTTACTGGTCGATGCGCAACGCTCGCCCGGATTCAGACGGTCATTGTTCATCGCCAGACACATTGAGCAGCCTGGCAGACGCCATTCAAAGCCCGCTTCCAGGAAGATTTTATCCAGACCTTCCGCTTCAGCCTGCGCTTTTACCGGGCCGGAACCTGGCACCACCATGGCAACCACGCCAGGCGCCACTTTGCGGCCTTTAGCGATGGCGGCGGCGGCACGCAGATCTTCAATGCGTGAGTTGGTGCAGGAGCCGATAAACACTTTATCAATTGCGACATCGGTCAGTCTGATGCCCGGCTGCAGGTTCATGTAGGCCAGCGCTTTTTCCGCTGAGGCGCGCTCAACCGGATCGGCGAACGAGGCCGGATTCGGGATCACCTGATCAACGGCAATGACCTGACCCGGGTTGGTGCCCCAGGTGACCTGCGGTGCGATATCTTCAGCATGCAGCGTGACCACCGCATCATACTTCGCGCCTTCGTCAGATTTCAGGGTGCGCCAGTAATCCACTGCCTGTTCCCATTTCTCACCCTGAGGCGAAAACTGACGACCTTTCAGATAGTTGAAGGTGGTCTCGTCCGGTGCCACCAGGCCCGCTTTTGCCCCCATCTCAATCGCCATATTGCACAGCGTCATACGACCCTCCATGCTCAGCGCCTGAATCGCAGGGCCGCAGAACTCAACGACATAGCCGGTGCCGCCTGCGCTGCCGGTTTTACCGATGATCGCCAGCACGATATCTTTTGCTGTAATGCCGGTGGATGCCTGGCCCAGCACTTCAATCTTCATGGTTTTCGCCCGACCCTGTTTCAGGGTCTGAGTGGCAAACACATGTTCCACTTCGGAGGTGCCGATACCAAAGGCCAGCGAGCCAAAGGCACCGTGCGTCGCCGTGTGCGAGTCGCCGCAGACAATGGTCATTCCCGGCAGCGTCATACCCTGCTCAGGGCCGATAACGTGGACGATGCCCTGGAATGGGTGATTCAGGTCATACAGCTGTACGCCAAATTCTTCGCAGTTCTTCATCAGCTCCTGCATCTGAATACGCGCCATCTCGCCCGACGCATTGATATCTTTGGTCTGGGTAGAGACGTTGTGATCCATCGTGGCAAAGGTTTTGCCCGGCTGACGGACTTTACGTCCGTGTGCGCGCAGGCCATCAAAGGCCTGGGGCGAGGTCACTTCATGGATCAGGTGACGATCGATGTAGAGTAACGGCGTTTCGTTTGGCGCTTCGTGGACGACATGTGCATCAAATAACTTCTGGTATAAGGTTTTCATTTTTTTATTTTTCCTCGGCGATAAAGCGGGCAATGATGCTGCCCATCTCATCTGTGCTGACCGCTGGGCCATCACCGGCTAAATCTTTGGTGCGGTAGCCCTGTTCCAGTGCACGACTGATGGCGCGTTCGATACTGTCGGCTGCCGCATCGGCATTCAGGCTGTAACGCAGCAGCAATGACAGCGACAGAATCTGGGCGACCGGGTTGGCAATATTCTGTCCGGCGATATCCGGCGCTGATCCCCCCGCCGGTTCGAACAGGCCAAAGCCCGCTTCATTCAGGCTGGCTGACGGCAGCATACCCATCGAGCCGGTGATCATGGCGCACTCATCAGACAGAATGTCACCAAACAGGTTGGAGCAGAGCAGCACGTCAAACTGCGACGGGTCTTTGATCAACTGCATGGTCGCGTTGTCGATGTAGATGTGGCTCAGTTGCACGTCCGGGTATTCTTTAGCCACTTCGTTGACGATTTCGCGCCACATCACCGAGGTCTGCAGCACGTTAGCTTTATCAACCGAGGTGACTTTGTTGCGACGTTTGCGCGCCGATTCAAACGCGATACGGGCAATGCGCTCGATTTCGAAACGGTGATAGACCTCGGTATCAAAAGCACGCTCTTCCGGGCCGCTGCCTTCGCGTCCTTTCGGCTGGCCAAAATAGATGCCGCCAGTCAGTTCACGCACGCACAGAATGTCGAAGCCTTTAGCCGCGATGTCGGCGCGCAACGGGCAAAATGCTTCCAGACCGCTGTAGAGCGCAGCCGGACGCAGGTTACTGAACAGCTTAAAATGTTTGCGCAGCGGCAGTAGCGCACCGCGCTCCGGCTGTGATGCGGGCGGTAAGTGCTCCCACTTCGGACCGCCAACGGAACCAAACAGGATCGCGTCGGCCTGCTCGCAGCCTGCAACCGTTGCCGGTGGCAGAGGCTCTCCATGCTGATCGATAGCGATGCCGCCGACCGCATATTCCTGAGTAGTGATCTGCATATCAAAGCGCTGACGAATGGCATCAAGCACCTTCATCGCCTGCGCCATCACTTCCGGGCCGATACCATCACCGGGTAAAACTGCGATATGAGATGAACTGGACATGGTTATACGGTTTCCTTCTGGTCTTTAAATTTGCGCTGCAATTCTTGTTCAACCTGACGGGCACGCCAGATATTGTTCAGGGCGTTGACCATCGCTTTAGCGGAGGACTCCACAATATCGGTCGCCAGACCAATTCCGTGGAATTTGCGGCCGTTGTAGCTTACGACGATATCGACCTGGCCCAGCGCATTCTCGCCGTGGCCTTTAGCGGTCAGTTTGTAGTTAACCAACTCAGCGTCAAACTGGGTAATGCGGTTAATCGCCTGGTAAACCGCGTCAACCGGGCCGTTACCGGTAGCCGCATCAGATTTAGCAACATCGCCGCAACCCAGATTAACCGAGGCTGTGGCAGTCATGCTGGAACCGGTCTGGACGTTAAATTCGTGCAGCTGGAAATGCTCCGGCTCTTCATTCTGTTTGTTGATGAAGGCCAGCGCTTCCAGGTCGTAATCGAAAACCTGCCCCTTTTTGTCGGCCAGCTTCAGGAAAGCGTCATACAGCGTATCCAGATTGTAATCCTGCTCGGCATAGCCCATCTCTTCCATACGATGTTTTACCGCCGCACGGCCGGAACGAGAAGTCAGATTGAGCTGAATTTTATGTAAGCCGATCGATTCCGGTGTCAGGATTTCGTAGTTCTCGCGATTCTTCAGCACGCCATCCTGATGAATACCGGAAGAGTGGGCGAAAGCATTGGAGCCGACCACGGCTTTATTCGCTGGGATCGGCATGTTGCAGATCTGGCTGACCATCTGGCTGGTACGGTAAATTTCCTGATGATTGATATTGGTGTGTACGTTCATGATCTGCTGGCGGGTTTTAATCGCCATGATCACCTCTTCCAGCGCACAGTTACCGGCACGTTCACCCAGACCATTCATCGTGCCTTCAACCTGACGCGCGCCTGCCTGGACGGCAGCCAGGGCATTACCGGATGCCATACCCAGGTCATCGTGGGTATGCACAGAGATAATCGCTTTATCGATGTTAGGAACGCGGTTCATCAGTTCACTGATAATGTGCGCATATTCGCCTGGCAGGGTGTAACCAACGGTATCCGGGATGTTGATGGTGGTCGCACCGGCGTTAATCGTGGCTTCCACCATACGGCACAGGTCATCAATCGGGGTACGGCCGCCATCTTCACAGGAGAACTCAACGTCACTGGTGTAGTTACGTGCACGCTTCACCATATGTACCGCACGCTCAATCACTTCTGGCAGCGTGCTGCGCAGTTTGGTTGCGATGTGCATTGGGGAAGTGGCGATGAAGGTATGAATACGGAAGGCTTCGGCAACACGCAGTGACTCATAAGCTGCGTCGATATCTTTTTCTACACAGCGCGCCAGTCCGCAGACGCGGCTGTTTTTGATGGTACGCGCAATGGTCTGAACAGACTCAAAGTCGCCCGGTGAGGAGACCGGGAAACCGACTTCCATTACATCCACGCCCATGCGCTCCAGCGCTAACGCAATCTGCAATTTTTCTTTCACACTCAGGCTGGCCTGTAATGCCTGCTCACCGTCGCGCAGAGTGGTATCGAAAATAATGACTTGCTGGCTCATCGTATTCATCCTTATGCTTTTTCTGGCCTGGCAACGAGCATAAAAAAACCCGCGACAGGCGCGGGTTTTTAACTTTCAGCAGGTTTGAATCAGTGTTTGATTCCGCCCACAAGTCTACCGCGCAAGCTGAGTGCGTTTAGTAGTAGACCGAGAAGGCGAACAGAACGAAACATGGATTCAAACCTTATAAAATGTTGTGCTGTACATATTGGTACTGGAATCATTCAGGGATGTCAACCTTCAATGCAGGGGTATTCTCCTGGGCGCCAGAGGAAGATATTCTGTTATTTATCGGTCAGGCAGCGTAATGAACAGCGCGACCCTCACTGTGGACGCAATCAGCGCGGGAATGCGGGGCTCTGGGGCGCGATTTAAATCCTATTTAATTGAATTATAAGTATTTTGTTTGCATGGTGTTATGCGGGAACACAGCATTTATCACCTGCTGGTTAGCATAATCCAATGTGCTTTAGTGATTTCCTGGTTAATTACGCCAGAAAAGAAAAATGTCAGACGATAGTGGGCTATTGCAGCCGGTAATAAGTTTTCGTTATTTCTTAGATCACGCTGAAAATAATTTCATACCCAGCATTTTCCTCTGCGGTTCTGCCGCGTAATTAGTTTAATCCGCGTAGCCAATTCTTATCGGCCAGAGGCTTTACATCCCTGCCTTTTAATTTACGCGGGTTTGCGGTTTGCCTGCCCGTGTAACTGCGGTTATGGTAATCGACCTACTCTCAGAAAAATAAACGCAACAGATTTCTCTGTAACCGGACAGCGGCTGACGTTTCCGCTGTCGTGCATAAACATAAGATTTTGATTGGCAAAGCAGGCACCGGGGCAACGTGATACGCATAAACGGGCGCATTCACAGAGCCGGGTCCGCAAGCCTGGAGGCAGAAGATGGAGATGTTGTCAGGAGCCGAAATGGTCGTCCGTTCGTTAATCGATCAGGGCGTGAAACAGGTATTCGGTTATCCGGGTGGCGCAGTCTTAGATATCTATGATGCGCTGCAAACCGTCGGAGGTATCGATCACATTCTGGTGCGCCATGAGCAGGGTGCGGTGCATATGGCTGATGGCCTGGCGCGCGCGACGGGTGAAGTCGGCGTGGTGCTGGTCACCTCCGGACCTGGTGCAACCAATGCGATTACCGGTATCGCCACCGCCTATATGGACTCGATTCCGCTGGTGATTCTGTCGGGTCAGGTTCCGTCGTCGCTGATTGGCTATGACGCCTTTCAGGAATGCGACATGGTCGGCATCTCTCGTCCGGTGGTGAAGCACAGCTTCCTGGTGAAAAACACCGAAGAGATCCCAGGCGTGCTGAAAAAGGCATTCTGGCTGGCCTCCAGCGGCCGTCCGGGACCCGTGGTGATTGACCTGCCAAAAGATATCCTGAACCCGGCGAACAAATTGCCTTATCACTGGCCGGAGTCAGTGAGCATGCGCTCTTACAATCCCACTATTCAGGGTCATAAAGGGCAGATTAAGCGCGCGCTGACAACATTGCTGGCGGCGAAGAAGCCGGTGATCTATGCGGGTGGCGGTGCCATTACCGCAGGCTGTGAAGCGGAGCTGTTACAGCTGGCAGAAAGCCTGAATATTCCGGTGACGACCTCGCTGATGGGCCTGGGCGCGTTTCCTGGCACCCATCGTCAGTGTGTCGGCATGCTGGGTATGCACGGCACCTATGAAGCTAATATGACGATGCACAACACCGACCTGATTTTTGGGATCGGTGTTCGCTTTGATGATCGCACCACCAACAATCTGGCGAAATATTGCCCCAATGCCACGGTGATGCACATCGATATCGACCCGACCTCTATTTCCAAAACGGTGTCGGCGGATATCCCGATTGTCGGCGATGCAAAACAGGTGCTGCAGCAGATGCTGGAGTTACTGACGCAAAGCGACACGCCATCACGTGCTGAAAGCCTGCACGACTGGTGGCAGGAGATTGAAGGCTGGCGCAGTCGTCACTGTCTGGAATTTGATCGCACCAGCGACAAAATTAAGCCGCAGGCCGTGATTGAAACCATCAGCCGGCTGACCAAAGGCGATGCCTATGTCACGTCAGATGTAGGTCAGCACCAGATGTTTGCTGCGCTCTATTATCCTTTCGATAAACCGCGCCGCTGGATCAACTCTGGCGGTCTGGGCACCATGGGCTTTGGCCTGCCCGCGGCGCTGGGTGTGAAAATGGCGCTGCCGGAAGAGACCGTCATCTGCGTAACGGGCGATGGCAGTATCCAGATGAATATTCAGGAGCTTTCAACAGCATTGCAGTACGATCTGCCGGTGCTGGTACTGAACCTGAATAACCGGGTGCTGGGCATGGTGAAACAGTGGCAGGATATGATCTACTCGGGTCGCCACTCCCAGTCTTATATGGAATCGCTGCCTGACTTCGTGCGTCTGGCGGAAGCCTACGGTCACGTCGGGATCGCGATTGAGCATCCGGCTGAGCTGGAAGAGAAGCTGACGCTGGCGCTGGAAACCCTGGCGAAGGGGCGTCTGGTCTTTGTGGATGTCACCGTTGACGGTAGCGAACATGTCTACCCAATGCAGATTCGCGGTGGCAGCATGGATGAGATGTGGTTGAGCAAAACGGAGAGGACATAATTATGCGTCGTATTTTATCAGTTCTGCTGGAGAACGAATCCGGCGCATTATCCCGTGTCGTCGGCCTGTTCTCACAGCGCGGCTATAACATTGAAAGCCTGACCGTGGCGCCAACCGACGATCCCACACTGTCGCGGATGACCATTCAGACGGTGGGCGATCAGAAGGTACTGGAGCAGATTGAAAAGCAACTGCACAAGCTGGTGGATGTCCTGCGCGTCACCGAGCTGGGGCAGGGCGCCTATGTTGAGCGCGAAATCATGCTGGTGAAGATTCAGGCCAGTGGTTATGGTCGCGAAGAGGTGAAGCGTAACGCCGAGATCTTCCGTGGTCAGATCATCGATGTAACGCCGACGCTGTACACGGTTCAGCTGGCAGGCACCAGCGACAAACTGGACGCCTTCCTGAGCACCGTCCGCGATGTCGCTGAAATTGTTGAAGTGGCGCGCTCCGGTATCGTCGGCGTTTCACGCGGCGATCGCATCATGCGTTAATCACGCTGCGTCATCATCAATCCTCACCTAACCCGGCGAAATGCCGGGTTTTTTTATTTTTTATGCGCCAGGCGGATTACATTCAGAAAAGCGGTTGCTCCGCGCACTTTTCTGCTGTTAGATGATAGACATGAGTTATCCATAGCTTAACTGCGGCTATTTCTGCCGTAAAAGCGGATTTGATGGTGGGGTTATTGTGAAACTGGATGAAATTGCGCGTTTGGCAGGCGTGTCGCGCACCACGGCCAGTTATGTGATCAACGGCAAAGCGCGGCAGTATCGTGTCAGCGACAAGACCGTTGAAAAAGTCATGGCAGTGGTACGTGAACATAATTATCACCCTAATGCGGTGGCTGCGGGGCTGCGCGCCGGGCGTACGCGATCCATTGGGTTAGTGATCCCTGATCTGGAAAATACCAGTTATACGCGTATTGCAAACTATCTTGAGCGACAGGCACGTCAGCGCGGCTATCAGCTTCTGATCGCCTGTTCTGAAGATCAGCCTGAAAACGAGATGCGCTGCATTGAACATCTGCTGCAGCGCCAGGTCGATGCAATTATCGTTTCCACCTCATTACCGCCAGAGCATCCCTTTTATCAGCGCTGGATCAACGATTCTCTGCCAATAATTGCGCTGGACCGTGCGCTGGATCGTGAACATTTTACCAGTGTCGTCGGGGCCGATCAGGACGATGCCCAGACACTGGCTGCTGAACTGCGTCAGCTCGACGTTAAAAATGTGCTGTTCCTCGGTGCGTTACCCGAACTGTCAGTGAGCTTCCTGCGCGAAATGGGTTTCCGCGATGCCTGGAAAGACGATCCCCGTCCGATTGATTATATCTACTGCAACAGCTTCGAACGCACTGCTGCTGCTGCACTGTTTGAGAAATACCTTGAAGATCATCCGATGCCAGAGGCGCTTTTCACCACCTCTTTTGGGCTGCTGCAGGGTGTGATGGATGTGACGCTGAAACGAAACGGCCGCCTGCCGACGGAGCTGGCGATTGCCACCTTTGGCGACCACGAATTACTGGACTTTCTTGAGTGTCCGGTCCTGGCCGTTGGTCAGCGTCATCGTGACGTGGCAGAGCGCGTGCTGGAATTAGTTTTAGCCTCACTGGACGAACCCCGAAAACCAAAACCAGGCTTAACCCGTATCCGGCGTAATTTATACCGGCGCGGACAATTAAGCCGAAGAGTTAAATGAGTAACGGGCAGTATTATACTGCCCCTTTTATTTCGCGATTTACTGATTAAATAAACAGGTCGACGTAAAAAAGGGTAAATTCTGCTCATCAAATCTAACAAAGCAGAAAGCCCGATACCTATTATTTGCTTACAACTTCAACAAACCTTCTTTCCCGTCTGCCCTGAAGCCGCTGGGCTTCCATTCAGAAATCCCCTAAAATGCCGCCGCTGTCTCAGAAATCAGGATAAATATTTAACCCTTTACATTGTTTCATTTTTAGTCTTTTTTCCCCGAGCCATTTTTTTTATTCAGTTATTCATTGGCTTAATTTTTAGTTTCTCCTTTTATTCGATTATATCGTCGCCAGACTTTAATTTTGCGCCTTGTAAAGAGTGATATTCAACTGCCGCTCCGGCTTGACAAGGATTTCATGGGATCCTTAAACTCGTTTCGTGGTAAAAAGTGGGATAAAGTGGCGTAAATGGGTGATGAGGAGAAGAGACTGGCATGTTCCGCGGAGCAACGTTAGTCAATCTCGACAGCAAAGGGCGGCTCGCCGTACCCACGCGATATCGCGAATTGCTGATTGGGGAGTCTCAGGGGCAGATGGTCTGTACCATCGACCTCCACCAGCCATGCCTGTTGCTTTACACCCTGCCCGAATGGGAAATCATTGAAAAAAAGCTGGCACGCCTTTCCAGTATGAATCCACTTGAGCGCCGCGTGCAGCGTTTGCTGCTGGGACATGCCAGTGAATGTCAGATGGACAATGCAGGCCGCCTGCTGCTGGCGAATACGCTTCGGCAGCACGCAAAATTAACCAAAGAAGTGATGCTGGTTGGACAGTTCAATAAGTTTGAGCTGTGGGATGAACAGACCTGGTATCAACAAGTCAGGGACGATATTGACGCAGAACAGTCGGCTCAGGAACCTTTATCTGAGCGGTTGCAGGACTTGTCGCTATAGCTATGCAGGAAAATTTCAAACATACCACCGTGCTGTTGGATGAGGCGGTTAACGGCCTCAATATCAGGGAAGACGGTATTTACATCGACGGCACATTTGGTCGTGGTGGCCACTCACGCCTGATTCTTTCGCAACTGGGAGAGAAGGGAAAACTGATCGCCATCGATCGTGATCCGCAAGCTATCGCCGCTGCTGCTGAGATTACCGACCCGCGTTTTTCAATTATTCATGGCCCTTTTTCTGCGCTGGCAGAGTATGTTTCTGAACGGGATCTGGTCGGAAAAATTGACGGGATTTTGCTGGACCTGGGGGTTTCATCGCCGCAACTGGATGACGCTGAACGCGGCTTCTCCTTTATGCGTGACGGACCGCTGGACATGCGAATGGACCCGTCGCGTGGTCACTCAGCCGCAGAATGGTTGCTGCACGCGGAAGAGGCAGATATCGCTTTCGTCCTGAAGACTTACGGTGAAGAGCGATTCGCTAAACGTATTGCCCGGGCCATTGTCGAGCGCAATCGCGAGCAGCCGATGACCCGCACCCGTGAACTGGCTGAAGTCATCTCCATCGCTATGCCAGTGAAAGATAAGTTTAAACATCCGGCTACACGTAGCTTCCAGGCCATTCGCATCTGGATTAACAGTGAACTGGAAGAGATCGATATCGCACTGAAAGGCGCGGTTCAGGTACTCGCACCGCAGGGCCGTCTCTCTGTGATCAGCTTCCATTCACTGGAAGATCGGCTGGTTAAGCGCTTTATGCGCGATCAGAGTCGTGGACCACAGGTGCCGGCCGGAATACCGATGACTGAACATCAGCTGCGAGCCCTGGGTGGCCGTGAACTGAAGTTGCTCGGCAAAATGTCGCCGGGTGACGCTGAAGTCTCTGAGAACCCACGCGCGCGCAGCTCGGTTTTACGTATCGCGGAGAAAACCGACGCATGATCGGTAACGAGCGTCACAGTCTGCCTGCCGTTATCGGCGGGGATCTGCTGCGAAAGGGCAAGATTCCAGTGCTGTTGCTGATCGCTGTCGTGGTTTCTGCCGTGCTGGTGGTCACCACCACGCATAAAACACGACTGTTAACGGCACAGCGTGAACAGCTGGTGCTGGAGCGTGACGCGCTGGATATCGAGTGGCGCAACCTGATTCTGGAAGAGAATGCGCTGGGCGATCACAGCCGTGTTGAACGCATCGCCACCGAGAAGCTGCAGCTGCAGCACGTTGATCCTTCACAAGAAAATATCGTGGTGCAGAAATAAGGACTTAAGTTAGCGAATGAGCGGCACAGGCAGAACGCTGAAATTGAAGAAACCGGAAGATAAAGCCAGCTTTGTAAGCTGGCGTTTTGCGTTGCTGTGCGGCTGTATTTTACTGGCGCTGGGTGGATTGCTGTCACGTGTTGCCTGGCTGCAGGTGATCAATCCTGGCAAGCTGGTCAAAGAGGGCGATCTGCGCTCGCTGCGCGTTCAGGCGGTGCCAACCTCGCGCGGGATGATCAGCGATCGTGCCGGACGACCGCTGGCAGTGAGTGTCCCGGTTAATGCCATCTGGGCGGATCCAAAAGAGCTGCACGCCGGTGGTGGCGTCACGCTGGACAGCCGCTGGAAGGCACTCTCTGATGCGCTCTCTATCCCCCTTGACCAGTTGGCCGCGCGCGTAAATGCCAATCCTAAAGGCCGCTTTGTCTATCTGGCGCGTCAGGTCAATCCGGCCATCGGCGACTACGTCAAAAAACTCAAACTTCCCGGTATTCATCTGCGCGAAGAGTCGCGCCGTTACTATCCTGCCGGGCAGGTTACCTCTCATCTGATTGGCTTTACCAACATCGACGGGCAGGGCATTGAAGGCATTGAGAAGAGTTTTGATAAATGGCTGACCGGTGCGCCGGGCGAGCGGACGGTGCGTAAAGATCGCTACGGTCGCGTCATCGAAGATATCTCCTCTGTGGACAGCCGGGCCGCGCATAACCTGACTCTCAGCATCGATGAGCGCTTACAGGCGCTGGTCTACCGTGAACTGAATAACGCCGTGGCCTTTAACAAAGCGGAATCGGGCACGGCAGTACTGGTGGATGTGAATACCGGCGAAGTACTGGCGATGGCCAACAGCCCGGCTTACAACCCGAATAATCTTGGCAACACGCCGAAAGATCTGATGCGTAACCGCGCCATCACCGACATTTTCGAACCTGGCTCGACCGTGAAGCCGATGGTGGTCATGGCGGCGCTGCAACGCGGCGTGGTCAGAGAGAACAGTGTCCTGAATACCGTGCCATATCGCGTTAATGGTCATGAGATCAAGGATGTGGCGCGCTACAACGAATTGACCCTGACAGGGGTTTTACAGAAATCGAGTAACGTCGGTGTTTCACGTCTGGCGTTAGCGATGCCTTCCTCAGCGCTTGTAGAAACTTATGCGCGCTTTGGACTGGGCAAACCGACCAATTTGGGGCTGGTCGGGGAAAGCAGTGGCTTATACCCTAAAAAACAACGGTGGTCTGACATAGAGAGGGCCACCTTCTCTTTCGGCTACGGGCTAATGGTAACGCCGTTACAGTTAGCGCGAGTCTACGCAACAATTGGCAGCTATGGCATTAATCGCCCGCTGTCGATTACCAAAGTGGATCCGCCCGTCGCGGGACAACGCGTTTTCGATGAGTCACTGGTGAAAACCGTGATGCATATGATGGAAAGCGTGGCGCTGCCTGGTGGCGGTGGGGTCAAAGCGGCCATCAAAGGTTATCGGATTGCGATAAAAACCGGTACAGCGAAAAAAGTCGGGCCCGATGGTCGCTACGTCAACAAATACATTGCCTATACCGCAGGCGTTGCGCCTGCCAGTCATCCCCGATTCGCGCTGGTGGTGGTGATCAACGATCCCCAGGCCGGCAAGTATTACGGTGGTGCGGTTTCTGCCCCGGTGTTTGGTGCCATCATGGGCGGCGTACTGCGCACCATGAACATCGAGCCGGACGCGTTACCGACCAATGACAAGAATGAGTTGGTGACTAACAGAAGTGAGGAAACAAGTGACAGATCGTAACCTGCGCGACTTACTCGGCCCCTGGGTGCCAGGCGCGCCGGCGCGCCCACTGCGCGACATGACACTGGATAGCCGCATTGCGGCTTCTGGCGATCTGTTTGTCGCTGTTGCAGGCCATCAGGTCGATGGACGCCGTTTCATCCCGCAGGCGATTGCTCAGGGCGTCGCCGCCGTGGTGGCCGAAGCTGAAGGCGAAGCCGCCGACGGCGAAATCCGTGAAATGCACGGCGTACCGGTTATCTATCTGGCCCAATTGCCTCAGCGTCTTTCAGCCTTAGCAGGCCGTTTTTATCAGCAGCCGGGTGAGAAACAGACGCTGATTGGCGTTACGGGTACAAATGGTAAAACCACCACGACCCAGTTGCTGGCGCAGTGGGCAACGCTGCTGGGTGAAACCAGCGCGGTCATGGGCACCGTCGGGAATGGGCTGGTGGGTCACTTGTCCGCGGCAGAAAATACCACCGGCTCAGCAGTTGATGTTCAGCATCTGCTGAACGATCTGGCGGAAAAAGGGGCGACCCTGACCGCAATGGAAGTCTCGTCACACGGACTGGTTCAGCATCGCGTCGCGGCGCTGCCGTTTGCCGCAGCGGTCTTTACCAATCTCAGCCGCGATCACCTCGATTATCACGGTGATATGCAGAGCTACGAGTCAGCCAAATGGCTGTTGTTTTCTGAGCATCAGGTCGGGCAGGCGATTCTTAACGCCGATGATGAAGTCGGTCGTCGCTGGCTGGCGCGCTTACCGGATGCGGTGGCAGTCACCATGGAGAATAACCTCCAGCCTGGCTGCCATGGCCGCTGGCTGAAAGCCGATGCGGTGGAGTACCACGATAACGGCGCACACATCCGTTTCAGCTCCAGCTGGGGCAACGGAGAAATCAACAGTCCATTAATGGGCGCGTTCAACGTCAGCAATCTGATGCTGGCGCTGGCGACGCTGCTGTCACTGGATTATCCGCTGGCGACGCTGATCAACGTTGCACCGCAGTTGCAGCCGGTCAACGGGCGTATGGAAGTGTTCAGCGCCGCAGGAAAACCGACGGTCGTGGTGGATTATGCCCATACGCCGGATGCGCTGGAAAAAGCGCTGGAAGCAGCCCGCCTGCACTGCAAAGGCAAACTGTGGTGTCTGTTTGGCTGCGGTGGCGATCGTGACAAAGGCAAACGACCATTAATGGGCGCCATTGCTGAGCAATATGCGGATGTGGTGGTGATTACCGACGACAATCCGCGCAGCGAAGATCCGCAGGCGATTGTTAACGATATTCTGACCGGTTTGCTGGATCCGGGCCGCGCCCGGCTGGTGTCTGGCCGCGCGCAGGCCGTCACTAACACCATCATGCAGGCTCAGCCTGACGATATCGTACTGGTGGCCGGTAAAGGCCACGAAGATTATCAGATCATCGGCAATCGCCGTCTCGACTACTCCGATCGTGCCACGGTTGCGGCACTGCTGGGAGGCGCAGCATGATTCCGGTTTCATTAAAAACGCTTGCGGAGATCACCGGCGGAACGCTGCACGGCAGTGATTTAACCCTGAATGACGTAACGACGGATACCCGCAAAGTGACAGCAGGCAGTCTGTTTGTCGCGCTGGTGGGCGAACGTTTTGATGCCCATGACTTCGCTGAAGAGGCCATTGACAGTGGCGCACAGGCGTTACTGGTCAGTAAGCATTTACCTGTCTCTGTGCCTCAGGTCGTCGTGGAAGATACCCGACTTGCTTTTGGCCGACTGAGTGCCTGGGTTCGTCAGCAGTCCACTGCCCGCGTCGTGGCGCTGACCGGCTCGTCCGGCAAAACGTCGGTTAAAGAGATGACGGCAGCGATTCTGCGTGAGTGCGGTGAGACGCTCTACACCGCAGGCAATCTCAACAACGATTATGGCGTGCCGATGACGCTGCTGCGTCTGACCGCAGAGCATCAGTATGCGGTAATTGAGCTTGGCGCTAATCATCAGGGCGAAATCGCCTACACCACCGACCTGGTTAAACCGGAAAGCGCGCTGGTGAATAACCTGGCAGCGGCCCATCTGGAAGGCTTTGGTTCGCTGGCGGGTGTCGCTAAAGCCAAGGGCGAGATTTTTCAGGGCTTACCGGCTAATGGCATTGCGATTCTCAACGAGGAGAGCAACGACTGGCCAAACTGGCAGACCACGCTGCAGGACAAAACCGTGTGGCGCTTCTCGCCGCAGGCGGCAGCGTGTGATTTCTCTGCCCGTGATATCCGCATTGCGCAGGACGGCACCCATTTTGTGATGAAGACACCGCGTGGTGAGGCAGAGATTGTGCTGCCGTTGCCGGGTCGGCATAACATTGCCAACGCACTGGCTGCGGCAGCTCTGGCCCTGTCAGTGGATGCCCCGCTTAGCGCCGTTCAGCAGGGGCTGAAAAACCTGCAGTCGGTGCCAGGTCGCCTGTTCCCGGTGCGCCTCTCTGCGCATCAGCTGCTGCTGGATGACAGTTATAACGCGAACGTCGGATCGATGACCGCCGCCGTCCAGGTCCTGTCAGAGATGCCGGGCTACCGGGTGCTGGTCGCCGGCGATATGGCGGAACTGGGTGATGAGACCGAAAAATGCCACCGCGAAATCGGGGATGCGGCACGTGATGCAGGTATTGATCGCGTACTGAGCTGCGGAAAATTCAGCCATTTTATTAGTGAAAACAGCAAAGCTGGCGAACATTTCAGCGATAAGACAGCGCTGACTGAACGTTTGCGTCAATTGTTGTCCGAACACTCAGAAATTACCGTCCTGATAAAAGGCTCGCGTAGTGCCGCCATGGAGCAGGTAGTACAGAGCTTAAAGGAGAAAGGAACATGTTAGTTTGGCTGGCCGAGCATCTGGTCGCTTTTTATTCGGGCTTCAACGTCTTTTCCTATCTGACGTTTCGCGCCATTGTCAGCCTGCTGACAGCACTCTTTATCTCTCTCTGGATGGGGCCACGCCTGATTGCGTGGCTGCAGAAATTACAGATTGGTCAGGTTGTCCGTAACGATGGCCCGGAATCGCATTTCAGTAAGCGCGGAACGCCCACAATGGGCGGGATTATGATTCTGACCTCCATCACCATTTCGGTGCTGATGTGGGCATATCCGTCGAATCCCTATGTCTGGTGCGTGCTGTTCGTGCTAATCGGCTTTGGCATCATCGGCTTTGTCGATGACTACCGCAAAGTGGTGCGCAAAGATACTAAGGGTCTGATTGCCCGCTGGAAATATTTCTGGATGTCGGTGATTTCTCTGGGCGTCGCGTTCGGGCTTTATGCAGCAGGTAAAGACACCCCGGCGACCCAGCTTGTGGTGCCCTTTTTCAAAGACATCATGCCGCAGTTAGGCCTGTTTTATGTGCTGCTGGCCTACTTTGTGATTGTCGGAACGGGTAACGCGGTCAATCTGACCGATGGTCTCGATGGTCTGGCGATCATGCCCACCGTCTTTGTCGCCGCAGGCTTTGCGCTGGTTGCCTGGGCCACCGGTAACGTGAAGTTTGCTGAATATCTTCATATTCCTTATCTGCGTCACGCCGGTGAGCTGGTGATTGTCTGTACCGCCATCGTCGGGGCAGGGCTGGGCTTCCTGTGGTTCAACACCTATCCGGCTCAGGTCTTTATGGGTGATGTCGGCTCACTGGCGCTGGGCGGCGCGCTGGGAACCATCGCCGTGTTGCTGCGTCAGGAATTTTTACTGGTGATTATGGGTGGCGTGTTTGTGGTTGAAACGCTGTCGGTAATCCTGCAGGTGGGATCGTTTAAGTTGCGCGGCCAGCGTATTTTCCGCATGGCGCCGATCCATCACCACTATGAACTCAAGGGCTGGCCGGAACCGCGCGTCATTGTGCGCTTCTGGATTATTTCGCTAATGCTGGTGCTGATTGGCCTGGCCACGCTGAAGGTGCGTTAATCATGGCTGACTATCGGGGTAGAAAAGTTGTCATTATCGGGCTGGGCCTTACCGGGCTCTCCTGTGTTGATTTCTTTTTAGCGCAGGGCGTAACGCCCCGCGTGATGGACACCCGTGTCTCGCCGCCGGGGCTGGATAAATTGCCCGGGCAGGTTGAACGTCACCTGGGCGGCATCAACGGTGACTGGCTGCTGGCGGCCGATCTGATTGTTGCCAGCCCTGGCGTCGCGCTGGCGCATCCGATTCTTAGCGAAGCCGTCGAAGCCGGAATCGAAATCGTCGGTGATATTGAGCTGTTCTGCCGCGAGGCGCAGGCACCTATCGTGGCGATCACCGGTTCCAACGGCAAAAGCACTGTTACAACGCTGGTGGGTGAGATGGCGAAAGCCGCGGGCTGGCAGGTGGGCGTTGGCGGCAATATCGGTCTGCCCGCGCTGAGTCTGCTGCAATCACCCGCGCAACTTTATGTACTGGAACTTTCCAGCTTCCAGCTTGAGACCACATACAGTCTGAAAGCGGCTGCGGCAACCGTGCTCAACGTCAGTGAAGATCATATGGATCGCTATCCGCTGGGTATGCAGCAGTATCGCGCCGCCAAGCTGCGGGTTTATGAGAATGCACAGATCTGCATCGTTAACGCCGATGACGCACTGACAATGCCGGTCCGCGGCGCAGATACCCGCTGTGTCAGCTTTGGTGTCGATTTTGGTGACTATCACCTGAATAAGCAGCAAGGCAGCATCTGGCTGCGGGTGAAGGGCGAGAAAGTCCTGAACACCGCTGAAATGAAGATGGTGGGACAGCACAACTATACCAACGCGCTGGCGGCACTGGCGCTGGCCGATGCGGTCGGTCTGCCACGCGCTTCAAGCCTGGCGGCCTTAACGCACTTTAACGGTCTGGCGCATCGTTTCCAGCTGGTCCATGAACATCAGGGCGTGCGCTGGATCAATGACTCCAAAGCGACCAATGTCGGCAGCACCGAAGCGGCGCTCAATGGCCTGCAGGTTCAGGGAACGCTGTGGCTGCTGATGGGCGGTGATGGTAAGTCAGCCGATTTTACGCCGCTGATCCCCTGGCTGCAGGGCGACAACGTGCGTCTTTACTGCTTTGGCCGCGACGGTGATGCGCTGGCCGCGCTGCGTCCTGATATCGCCGTGCGCACAGAAACCATGCGGCAGGCGATGGAGCAGATCGCGCCGCAGGTTAACGCAGGCGATATGGTTCTGCTGTCGCCGGCCTGCGCCAGCCTTGACCAGTTCCGTAACTTTGAGCAGCGCGGTGAGCAGTTCGCGCAACTGGCGAAGGAGTTGAGCTGATGCGTATTCCTGGTGCCGGGCTGGCGGGATATTTCTCAGGACGCCTGAAAGATTGGGTCATGAGCGCACGTGAAAGTGATGACTCTTCACTGGTGCTCTATGACCGCACACTGCTATGGCTCACGCTGGGCCTGGCGGTGATTGGTTTTGTGATGGTGACGTCGGCATCAATGCCGGTGGGTCAGCGTCTGAATGACGATCTCTTTTACTTCGCCAAGCGTGATGCTTTCTACATCGTGCTGGCATTAGGTATGGCACTGGTCACGTTGCGGGTGCCGATGGATTTCTGGCAGCGCTACAGCAACGTGATGCTGATGGTCACGGTGGCGATGCTGCTGATTGTTCTGGTAGTTGGTAGCTCGGTAAACGGTGCATCGCGCTGGATTGCACTGGGTCCACTGCGTATCCAGCCGGCTGAGTTGTCGAAGCTCTCTCTGTTCTGTTATCTCGCCAGTTATCTGGTGCGCAAAGTGGAAGAGGTGCGTAACAACTTTTGGGGCTTCTGTAAGCCGATGGGCGTGATGGTCGTGCTGGCCGTGTTACTGCTGGCACAGCCGGACCTCGGTACGGTGGTTGTGTTGTTTGTGACTACGCTGGCGATGCTGTTCCTGGCAGGTGCCAAGCTGTGGCAGTTCATGGCAATTATCGGCTCCGGCATTTTTGCGGTAATTCTGCTGATCATTGCAGAACCCTACCGTATGCGCCGTGTGACGTCGTTCTGGAATCCGTGGGAAGATCCCTTTGGTAGCGGCTACCAGCTGACTCAGTCGCTGATGGCATTTGGTCGCGGTGAATTCTGGGGGCAGGGGCTCGGTAACTCTGTGCAAAAGCTGGAATATCTGCCGGAAGCCCATACCGACTTTATTTTCGCCATCATCGGGGAAGAACTCGGCTACGTCGGTGTGGTATTGGCACTTTTAATGGTATTCTTCGTCGCTTTTCGTGCGATGTCGATTGGCCGTCGTGCTCTGGAACTGGATCAGCGTTTTTCCGGCTTTTTAGCCTGTTCGATTGGTGTCTGGTTCAGCTTCCAGGCGCTGGTTAACGTCGGGGCTGCCGCGGGTATGTTACCGACCAAAGGTCTGACCTTACCGCTGATCAGTTACGGTGGGTCGAGTCTGATCATTATGTCGACCGCCATCGTTTTTTTATTACGCATAGATTATGAAACGCGCCTGGCGAAAGCGCAGGCGTTTACCCGAGGTGGTCGATGAGCGGTAAGCGATTGATGGTGATGGCAGGCGGAACCGGCGGACATGTCTTTCCCGGTCTGGCTGTCGCCCATCACCTGATGGAACAGGGCTGGCAGGTTCGCTGGTTAGGCACCGCCGACCGTATGGAAGCCGATCTGGTGCCGAAGCACGGCATCGAAATCGACTTTATCCGCATCAGCGGACTACGCGGTAAGGGCATGAAAGCGTTGCTGCTGGCACCGCTGCGCATCTTCAATGCATGGCGTCAGGCGCGTCGCATCATGAAAGCGTGGAAGCCGGATGTCGTGCTGGGCATGGGCGGCTACGTTTCCGGTCCGGGCGGCTTAGCGGCCTGGAGCTGCGGTATTCCGGTTGTGCTGCATGAGCAGAACGGTATTGCCGGTCTGACCAATAAATGGCTGGCGAAAATCGCCACCAAAGTTTTGCAGGCGTTTCCGGGCGCGTTTCCTGCCGCCGACGTGGTAGGAAATCCGGTTCGCACTGACGTTCTGGCACTGCCTTTACCTGCGCAACGTCTGGCAGACCGTCATGGCCCGATTCGGGTGCTGGTGATTGGTGGAAGTCAGGGCGCACGGATACTGAACCAGACGCTACCGCAGATTGCGGCGCTGGTGGGTGATGAGATCACCCTGTGGCATCAGACCGGTAAAGGGGCGTTGCCTGAAACAGAGAAAGCGTATCAGCAGGTCGGTCAGACGCAGCATAAAGTGACCGAATTTATTGATGATATGGCTGCTGCCTATGCCTGGGCTGATGTGGTGGTATGCCGCTCCGGTGCGTTAACCGTGAGCGAAGTTGCTGCCGCTGGTTTACCGGCCATTTTTGTGCCGTTTCAGCACAAAGATCGCCAGCAGTACTGGAACGCGCTGCCGCTGGAAAAAGCGGGCGCCGCCAGAATTTTTGAGCAGCCGCAATTTACTGCGGAGGCTGTAGCGGATCTGCTACGCCACTGGGATCGTGCAACACTGCTGACGATGGCTGAACAGGCCCGTCAGGTGGCTATCCCCGATGCGACTGAACGAGTGGCTCAGGAAGTGGCTCGCGCCGCAAAGTAATCATTCCGGTCAGCGCGTCTGACCTGTACCCGGACTGGGTACAAACTGAAATAGCAGGTAACAGAGAGCGATGAATACACAACAATTGGCAAAACTGCGTTCTATCGTGCCCGAGATGCGTCGCGTCCGGCACATCCACTTTGTCGGCATCGGCGGTGCTGGCATGGGCGGTATTGCCGAAGTGTTAGCAAATGAAGGCTACCATATCAGCGGTTCAGATCTGGCCCCTAACCCGGTGACGCAGAATCTGATTGCGCTGGGTGCCACTATTTATTTTAACCATCGCCCTGAAAACGTGACCGATGCCAGCGTGGTCGTGGTCTCCAGCGCCGTTTCGCAGGATAACCCTGAACTGGTAGCGGCACGTGAACAGCGCATTCCGGTGATCCGTCGCGCGGAGATGCTGGCTGAACTGATGCGTTTCCGTCACGGCATTGCCGTTGCAGGGACCCATGGCAAAACGACGACGACGGCGATGGTGTCGAGCATTTATGCGGAAGCGGGTCTCGATCCGACCTTCGTTAACGGCGGACTGGTTAAAGCAGCTGGAACCCATGCCCGTCTGGGTAACAGCCGGTATCTGATTGCTGAAGCGGATGAGAGCGATGCGTCGTTTCTGCATCTGCAGCCGATGGTGGCGATTGTGACCAACATTGAAGCTGACCATATGGACACCTATCAGGGCGATTTTGAGAACCTGAAGCAGACCTTTATTAACTTCCTGCACAACCTGCCGTTTTACGGTCGTGCGGTGATGTGCGTGGATGATGCAGTTATTCGTGACCTGCTTCCTCGCGTGGGCCGTCATATCACCACGTACGGTTTCAGTGACGATGCGGATCTGCGCATTGAAAACTACGAGCAGAGTGGTGCGCAGGGGCATTTCACTCTGATTCGTCAGGATAAAGCGCCGCTGCAGATTACGCTGAACGCGCCGGGCCGCCACAATGCCCTGAACGCAGCCGCCGCTGTCGCCGTCGCCAGTGAAGAAGGCATCGAAGACAATGCGATTCTGGCCGCACTGGAGAGCTTCCAGGGCACAGGTCGTCGCTTTGATCTGCTGGGTGAATTCCCGACCGAGCCGGTCAATGGACAACCGGGCACCGCGATGCTGGTGGATGATTACGGTCATCACCCAACCGAAGTTGACGCGACGATTAAAGCCGCGCGCGCAGGCTGGCCAGATAAAAAGCTGGTGATGGTGTTTCAGCCGCACCGTTATAGCCGTACCCGCGATCTGTTTGATGATTTCGCCAACGTACTGTCGCATGTCGATGTGTTGCTGATGCTGGATGTGTACTCCGCTGGTGAGACCGCGATTCCAGGCGCTGACAGTCGTTCGCTCTGCCGTGCCATTCGTAACCGGGGCAAGGTCGATCCGATTCTGGTGCCGGAACATGACGCACTGCCGGAGATGCTTGCACCGCTGCTGTCAGGCAATGACCTGATTCTGGTACAGGGTGCCGGGAACGTCGGCAAGGTTGCCCGCAAGCTGGCGGACACGAAGCTCCAGCCGGAACGCAAAGCGGAGGATCGTCATGGCGGATAAAGTTGCAGTATTAATGGGTGGCACGTCGGCAGAGCGCGAGGTTTCGCTCAACTCGGGTCAGGCCGTGATTGCCGGATTGCGGGAAATGGGTATCAATGCACATGGCATCGATACCCGCCATGTCTCCGTGCTGACGCTGAAAGAGCAGGGGTTCACCAAAGCCTTTATCGCGCTACATGGTCGCGGCGGTGAAGATGGCACGATGCAGGCGGTGCTGGAATTCCTGCAACTGCCTTACACCGGCAGCGGCGTGATGGCATCGGCGGTGACGATGGATAAGTTGCGCACCAAACTGCTGTGGCAGGGTCGTGGTTTACCATCAGGAAAATTTGTCTGGCTGACGCGTCAGCAGTTTGAGGGCGGGCTGGATGAGGAGAGCAACGCGGCGATTGCAGCGCTTGGCCTGCCACTGTTTGTGAAGCCAGCCTGTGAAGGCTCCAGCGTGGGCATCAGCCGTGTTAACGATCTGCACGCGCTGCCAGCGGCACTGGAGATGGCGTTTAAGTACGACAATGACGTACTGGTCGAGGCGTTTCTCAGCGGCGCGGAGTATACCGTCGCGATTGTGGGCGATCGTATCCTGCCCTCAATAGAAATAAAGAGCGCCAGCGAGTTCTATGACTATGAAGCTAAATACATTTCTGACGATACTCAGTACGTCTGTCCGGCCGAGTTAAGTGCTGAACGTGAAGCTGAATTGCAGCAGCTGGTGCTGGCGGCCTGGCGTGCGCTGGGCTGTCGTGGCTGGGGACGGGTTGATGTGATGACCGACGGGGAAGGGCGCTTTCAGTTACTGGAAGCCAATACCTCGCCGGGCATGACCAGCCACAGCCTGGTCCCTATGGCAGCGAAACAGGCGGGCATGAGCTTCCCGCAGCTGGTTGCTCATATTCTGGAGCTGGCCGACTGATATGTCACAGGCGGCGATGAGAGTTCGAAACCGTGAACCGCAGGAGCGTATTCGCACCGGGCGCAGTAACGGTGCCCGACTGTTCGGCATTTTTTTCCTGCTGATCGTTATCGGGATTATGGTTGCCGGCGGGCTGGTGGTGCTGAAGTGGATGAACGATGCGTCCCGGCTGCCGTTGTCAAAACTGGTGGTGACAGGACAGACGCATTACACCACGCACGACGATATTCGACAGGCGATTTTGTCGCTGGGTCCGCCCGGCACGTTTATGTCACAGAATGTGGACATTCTGCAGCAGCAGATTGAGCGGTTGCCGTGGATTAAGCAGGTCAGTGTGCGTAAGCAGTGGCCGGACGAACTGAAGATCCACCTGGTGGAGTATACGCCGGTGGCGCGCTGGAACGATTTGCATATGGTGGATGCAGAAGGTAACGCCTTCAGCGTACCCGCCAGTCATGTCGGCAAAGAGACACTGCCGATGCTGTATGGGCCAGAAGGGAGTGAAAAAGAGGTCCTGGCAGGCTATCACAGCATGGATGATGTGCTAAAAGCCCGGAAGTTTACTCTGAAGGTGGCGTCAATGACGGCCCGTCGTTCATGGCAGCTGGTCACCAGTGATGATGTACGCATCGAACTGGGACGCAGCGACACCATGAAACGACTGAATCGCTTTATTGAGCTCTACCCGGTACTGCAACAGCAAGGTCAGAACGAGAGCAAACGTATCAGCTACGTGGATTTGCGATATGACTCGGGCGCTTCTGTTGGCTGGACACCGGTCGTGATGGAGCCACAGGACAGTAATCAGCAACAGAACCAGGCACAGGCTAAACAACAATGATCAAGGCAACGGACAGAAAACTGGTAGTTGGACTCGAAATCGGCACTGCGAAAGTTGCCGCCCTGGTTGGGGAAATTCTGCCCGATGGTATGGTCAACATTATTGGGGTGGGCAGCTGTCCTTCCCGTGGTATGGATAAAGGTGGCGTAAACGATCTTGAGTCGGTGGTGAAATGCGTTCAGCGCGCCATCGATCAGGCTGAGCTGATGGCGGATTGCCAGATCTCCTCCGTCTACCTTGCTTTATCGGGCAAACATATCAGTTGTCAGAACGAAATCGGGATGGTTCCGATTTCAGAAGAGGAAGTGACTCAGGATGATGTAGAGAATGTCGTACATACCGCTAAATCGGTGAGAGTGCGCGACGAGCATCGCATCCTGCACGTTATTCCTCAGGAATACGCGATCGACTATCAGGAAGGGATCAAGAATCCGGTTGGGCTTTCTGGCGTGCGTATGCAGGCGAAAGTGCACCTGATCACCTGCCACAACGACATGGCGAAGAACATCGTTAAAGCCGTTGAGCGTTGCGGACTGAAAGTAGATCAGCTGATTTTTGCCGGTCTCGCCTCCAGTTTTGCCGTTTTGACTGAAGACGAACGTGAGCTGGGCGTGTGTGTTGTCGATATTGGTGGCGGTACAATGGACATAGCCGTATATACCGGCGGCGCTTTACGGCACACTAAGGTTATTCCGTATGCAGGCAACGTTGTCACCAGCGATATCGCCTATGCGTTTGGCACACCGCCAACGGATGCTGAAGCGATTAAAGTGCGTCATGGTTGCGCGCTGGGCTCGATTGTCGGCAAAGATGAGAACGTTGAGGTACCGAGCGTGGGCGGACGTCCACCACGTAGCCTGCAACGTCAGACGCTGGCGGAAGTGATTGAGCCGCGTTATACCGAACTTTTGAATCTGGTTAATGACGAGATTCTGCAGTTACAGGAACAACTGCGTCAGCAGGGCGTAAAGCATCACTTAGCCGCAGGCATTGTCCTGACCGGTGGTGCAGCGCAAATTGAAGGACTGGCGGCCTGTGCGCAACGCGTATTCCATACGCAGGTGCGTATCGGACAGCCGCTGAATATTACCGGCCTGACTGACTATGCGCAGGAATCGTACTACTCCACTGCCGTGGGACTGTTGCATTACGGCAAAGAGTCGCACATGAACGGTGATGCAGAGACCGAAAAACGGGTCTCAGTAGGTAACTGGTTCAAGCGTATTAACAGTTGGTTAAAAAAAGAGTTTTAATTTTTGTGAAAGGGGATCATGCTGTTTTCTTTAGTGATCTCCAGGCGACAGGCACATAACGGAGAGAAATCATGTTTGAACCTATGGAATTAACCAACGACGCGGTGATTAAAGTCATCGGCGTCGGTGGCGGCGGCGGTAACGCCGTAGAGCACATGGTACGCGAACGTATCGAAGGTGTGGAATTCTTTGCTGTGAATACCGACGCGCAAGCGCTGCGTAAAACAGCTGTCGGCCAGACCATTCAGATCGGTAATAACATTACCAAAGGTCTGGGTGCGGGTGCGAATCCGGAAGTAGGCCGTAACTCAGCAGAAGAAGATCGCGAAGCACTGCGGGCTGCGCTGGAAGGGGCAGACATGGTCTTCATCGCAGCAGGCATGGGCGGCGGTACCGGTACCGGTGCAGCCCCTGTAGTTGCTGAAGTGGCTAAGGATCTCGGTATCCTGACGGTGGCCGTTGTTACCAAGCCGTTCAACTTCGAAGGCAAAAAGCGCATGGCGTTTGCTGAGCAGGGGATCGCTGAACTTTCTAAGCACGTCGATTCACTGATCACTATTCCCAACGACAAGCTGCTGAAAGTGCTGGGCCGTGGTATTTCCCTGCTGGATGCATTTGGCGCTGCTAACGACGTGCTGAAAGGCGCAGTCCAGGGTATTGCCGAGCTGATCACCCGTCCGGGCCTGATGAACGTCGACTTTGCTGACGTGCGTACAGTGATGTCCGAAATGGGCTATGCCATGATGGGTTCAGGCGTTGCGTGCGGTGAAGATCGTGCGGAAGAAGCGGCTGAAATGGCGATCTCCAGCCCACTGCTGGAAGATATTGATCTGTCAGGCGCCCGTGGCGTGCTGGTCAACATTACGGCGGGCTTCGACCTGCGTCTGGATGAGTTTGAGACCGTGGGTAACACTATCCGCGCCTTCGCCTCTGACAACGCAACCGTTGTAATCGGTACCTCTCTGGATCCGGAAATGAATGACGAACTGCGCGTCACTGTCGTGGCAACCGGTATCGGCATGGACAAACGTCCGGAAATCACGCTGGTCACCAACAAGCCAGCCAGCCAGCCAGTGATGGATCATCGCTATCAGCAGCACGGTATGTCACCGCTGCCGCAGGAGCAAAAACCAGCTGCCAAAGTCGTTAACGACCAGGCTGCGCAGTCGAACAAAGAGCCTGACTATCTTGATATTCCGGCCTTTTTGCGTAAGCAGGCCGATTAGGATTAACCCTATAATTGGGATTATCCGCTCTTTGTGCTAAAGTGTCTGTCCGCTGGTAAAGTATACTGGCGGTCGGAAAGGTGATACTGCGAGATAATGCGATGATCAAACAAAGGACATTAAAACGTATTGTTCAGGCGACGGGTGTCGGTTTACATACCGGCAAAAAAGTCACACTGACATTACGCCCTGCGTCGGCTAATACCGGGGTCATCTATCGTCGCACCGACTTGAATCCACCGGTAGATTTTCCGGCTGATGCAAAATACGTGCGCGACACCATGCTGAGTACCTGCCTGGTGAATGATGAAGGCGTGCGTATTTCAACGGTTGAACACCTCAATGCCGCCCTGGCGGGTCTGGGTATCGACAACATTATTGTTGAAGTCGATGCGCCGGAAATCCCGATCATGGATGGCAGCGCAGCACCGTTTATCTATCTGCTGATGGATGCGGGTATCGAGCAGCTCAACAGCGCGAAGAAATTTGTGCGTGTTAAGCAGACCGTGCGTGTGGAAGAGGGTGACAAATGGGCCGAGATCAAACCGTACAACGGTTTCTCGCTTGATTTCACCATCGACTTCAAACACCCGGCTATCGACTCCAGCTCACAGCGCTATGCGATGAACTTCTCTGCTGACGCCTTTGTTCGTCAAATCAGCCGGGCGCGTACATTTGGCTTTATGCGTGAAATCGAATATCTGCAGTCTAAAGGCCTGTGCCTGGGCGGTAGCTTAGATTGTGCGATAGGTCTGGATGATTTCCGCGTACTGAATGAAGAAGGTCTGCGTTTTGAGGACGAGTTTGTTCGTCACAAAATGCTGGACGCGATTGGCGACTTGTTTATGTGTGGTCACAACATCATTGGCGCATTCTCTGCGTTTAAATCGGGTCACGCGCTGAATAACAAGTTGCTGCAAGCGGTTCTGGCTAAGCAGGAAGCCTGGGAATGGGCAACCTTCGAAGACGAAGCTGAACTGCCAGTGGCATTCAAAGCACCGAATCTGGTTCTGGCTTAACTACCCCAGAACGTGAAACGGCTGGTTATGCTGACACCCTCTCCGGTCAGCGGCGCCAGCCGTTTTTTTATGGCTTTCTGTCATACTCCTGACGATTGCGACGTCGCTCGCAACACATTGTCTGTTCTGCTGAATTGCTGAACAATCACACGCGTTTTCTCACACCGCCACTTTAATCCCAGGTGTGGATGCCCCACATTAATGTTACTATCTGTGGCGCTTTTACAGGCCGAAATCCGTTGCGGCTCGCGGCGGGTACACGAAAACAAGAGCGCAACAGAGCGTGCGCGATGGAAAGGTTGTGATCGGGATTCTTCAGCGCTGGCGACAATTAGGTAGACGCTATTTCTGGCCTCATCTCCTGTTAGGGATGGTAGCGGCCAGCTTTGGCCTGCCAGCCTGTGCGCAAAGCGCCGAACCCAACGCGTCCTCTGAATCGCCAGCCAGCAGCCTCTTTCTTGGCAATGCCACACGCTTTGATCATTTAATCCGGCTCCAGGAAGCGTCACGGCGCCCGAGCTTCAGCGTGGATTACTGGCATCAGCACGCCATCCGCACCGTTATTCGTCACCTCTCTTTCACGCTTGCTCCCCAGGCGCAGGCGGAACAACAGCAGTTACCGCTGGCGGCCCAAAAGCTGGCGCTTATTGACTCACTGCATAATTTACTGACATCGCATTCTGCGCTGCATACCGCACCGCAGCAGATGGCAACACCGCCTCTCTTCATGGCCGTTACCCGTTCATGGGTAGAATGGCATGCCAGTGTGCATGGCATCCGCGCCGGACCCGCCCGATTGTTCTGCTAATAGTATTGGTTTTACTCACTCTGTTTAGATTTCGCAGTCCGGAATATTCCGGCTGAATTGAGAATATATTTATTATGTTTAGCAAAATATTAACCAAGGTTTTTGGTAGCAGTAACGATCGTACGCTGCGTCGTATGCGCAAGGTGGTAGATGTCATCAATAAGATGGAGCCTGATTTTGAGAAGCTCTCTGACGATGAACTGAAAGCTAAAACCGACCTGTTCCGCGAGCGTCTGAAAAAAGGCGAATCGCTGGAAAGTCTGATCCCGGAAGCGTTCGCGACCGTACGTGAAGCGAGTAAACGTGTGTTCGGTATGCGTCACTTTGATGTGCAGCTGATCGGCGGCATGGTGCTGAACGACCGCTGCATCGCTGAGATGCGTACCGGTGAAGGTAAAACCCTGACCGCAACGCTGCCAGCCTACCTGAATGCGCTGTCTGGTAAAGGTGTTCACGTGGTGACCGTCAACGACTATCTGGCACAGCGTGATGCGGAAAACAACCGACCACTGTTTGAGTTCCTGGGTCTGACGATTGGTATCAACATGTCGGGCCTGCCGGCTGTGGCGAAGCGTGAAGCATATGCAGCAGACATTACCTACGGCACCAACAACGAGTATGGCTTCGACTACCTGCGTGACAACATGGCGTTCAGCCCGGAAGAGCGCGTACAGCGTAAACTGCACTATGCGCTGGTGGATGAGGTCGACTCCATCCTGATCGATGAAGCGCGTACACCGCTGATCATCTCCGGTCCGGCAGAAGACAGTTCTGATCTCTACACCAAAGTGAACAAGATCATCCCTCACCTGGTTCGCCAGGATAAAGAAGATACCGAAACCCATCAGGGTGAAGGCGACTTCTGGGTCGATGAGAAAGCGCGTCAGGCTCATATGTCTGAACGCGGTCTGGTGAAAGTGGAAGAGCTGCTGGTCAGCCAGGGCATTATGGAAGCGGGCGAGTCACTCTACTCGCCGACCAACATCATGCTGATGCACCATGTCACTGCGGCACTGCGCGCGCATGCACTCTTTACCCGCGATGTTGATTACATCGTGAAAGATGGCGAAGTGGTAATCGTTGATGAACACACCGGCCGTACCATGCAGGGTCGTCGCTGGTCAGATGGTCTGCATCAGGCGATTGAAGCGAAAGAAGGCGTAGAGATCCAGAACGAGAACCAGACGCTGGCCTCTATTACCTTCCAGAACTACTTCCGTATTTACGAAAAGCTGGCCGGTATGACCGGTACTGCTGATACCGAAGCGTTCGAATTCAGCTCTATTTACAAGCTCGACACCATTGTCGTGCCGACTAACCGTCCGATGGTGCGTAAAGATCTGGCTGACCTGGTCTACATGACAGAGAAAGAGAAGATCGATGCGATTATCGAAGATATCCGTGAGCGTACAGCCAATGGACAGCCGGTACTGGTGGGCACCATCTCGATTGAAAAATCAGAAGTGGTCTCTAATGAACTGACCCGCGCCGGTATCAAACATAACGTCCTGAACGCCAAATTCCACGCCCGCGAAGCGGACATCGTGGCGCAGGCTGGTCAACCGGGCGCGGTCACTATCGCGACCAACATGGCCGGACGTGGTACGGACATTATGCTGGGCGGTAGCTGGCACGCTGAAGTGGCCGAACTGGAAGAGCCAACCGAAGCGCAAATCGAAGAGATTAAAGCGGCCTGGCAGATTCGTCATGACGCGGTGCTGGCGTCAGGTGGTTTGCACATCGTGGGTACCGAGCGTCACGAATCCCGTCGTATCGATAACCAGCTGCGTGGTCGTGCAGGTCGTCAGGGTGACGCCGGTTCTTCTCGTTTCTACCTGTCGATGGAAGATGCGCTGATGCGTATTTTCGCCTCAGACCGCGTGTCAAATATGATGCGTAAACTGGGCATGAAGCCAGGCGAAGCGATTGAGCACCCGTGGGTGACTAAAGCGATTGCCAACGCGCAGCGTAAAGTCGAAAGCCGTAACTTCGATATCCGTAAGCAGCTGCTGGAATATGATGATGTGGCTAACGACCAGCGTCGTGCGATCTACAGTCAGCGTAATGAGCTGCTGGATGTGTCTGATGTGAGCGAAACCATCAACAGTATTCGCCACGATGTCTACAAAGCCACTATCGATACCTACATTCCGCCACAGTCGCTGGAAGAAATGTGGGACGTGCCTGGCCTGGAAGAGCGTCTGCGCACTGACTTCGATCTTAACCTGCCGATTGCAGAGTGGCTGGACAAAGAGCCCGATCTGCATGAAGAAGTGCTGCGTGAACGCATCATGACCCATGCCATGGAAAGCTACGCAGAGAAAGAAGAGATCGTGGGCGCGGAAATGATGCGCAACTTCGAAAAAGGCGTGATGCTGCAGACGCTGGACTCTCTGTGGAAAGAGCATCTGGCAGCGATGGACTATCTGCGCCAGGGTATCCATCTGCGCGGCTATGCGCAGAAAGATCCAAAGCAGGAGTACAAGCGTGAATCCTTTGCCATGTTCGCCGCAATGCTTGAATCACTGAAGTATGAAGTGATCAGTACGCTGAGCAAAGTTCAGGTGCGCATGCCAGAAGAAGTTGAAGCGATGGAGCAACAGCGTCGCGAAGAAGCTGAACGTCTGGCACAGCAACAGCAGCTGAGCCATGTGGAAGAAGATCTGCTGGCAGCTGAGCCTGTGGCTGAGCAAAGTGGAGAACGCAAAGTGGGCCGCAACGATCCCTGCCCATGTGGTTCCGGTAAAAAGTATAAGCAGTGTCATGGCCGTATCGCCTGAGGCTAAATGCTGATAAAAAAGGAGCCGCTGGCTCCTTTTTTTATGGCCTTTGCCACTACGATGACTATGCCCATGCTGAGCTAAAGCGGTTAACTTCCGTTACGGCATGCTCTAAAATTAGCCTTCATTCACCATTACTACCGGATAGTCTTCATGAAGCACCTGCAGGTTGCAGTTGGCATCATTCGCAATGCCAATAAACAGATTTTCCTTGCCCAGCGCGCATCGACCTCTTATATGGCAAATAAGTGGGAGTTTCCTGGCGGTAAGATTGAAGCGGGCGAAAGCGCCGAACAGGGACTCATAAGGGAGCTCCAGGAAGAAACCGGGATCGATGTCACCGAGGCTCGCCCGATTGGTCATGCAGATCACAGCTATGACGATCTGCGCGTAACGCTGCACTTCTTTCTGGTTGAAGGGTGGAAAGGGGAGCCGTGGGGCAAAGAGGGGCAACCGCAGCGCTGGGTTGATCAGCATGCGCTGGTCGCGGAGGAGTTTCCGCCAGCGAATCATCAGCTGATTGCGCGTCTGGTCGCCGGCGAACTCTGAGTGGATGGGGCAGCGCGCCCCATCCTGTTATCAGCGCTCTTCTTCACTCCAGTTGTCACTGTCGTTCATATCGTCGCTGCTGGGAATGCGTTTCTCTTCTGCGGCCCACTCGCCTAAATCAATAAGCTGACAGCGCTTACTGCAAAAAGGGCGCCACGGGCTGAGCTCATCCCAGATGACATCTTTGCCGCACTGCGGACAGGAAACGGTCATGACTTCTTGCTGCATGTTTACCTCTAACAACAGGCCAACTGGAAGTTAAGGCGGGCCGGAACTTCACCGCGCTCACTATCAAATGGCATAAAACGGATGGCGTAGCGGCTTTTATGTCCGGACACCTGTGGATAGAGGGCATCGTCCAGCGATAACTGCAATCGCAGCAGATCGGCACCCTCGGCATTATCCTGATAAAAACCGTTCAGACTGGTCTGCATATGGAATGCGCCGGACTGGCGGATCAGATCCAGTATCATCGCCAGCGCATGATGCAGGGGCGCGAGCGTCTGCATCCAGGCTTCGACCTGCGCATCGCGTGTTTCCTGCGGCAGATGGAGCCAGATGTGCAGGCCTGGCAAATCAAAGCTGCAGCATCCGCCGGGAATGCTGAGTCGCTGGCGCACCAGGGCAATCAGACGATCTTCACGGAGCTGTTGCCCCATACGCGGGGCATTCATCAACTGCGTTGACTGAATTTTTAGTTTATCGTGCAGAGCATCCACCAGCGTCATGTCGACACCCGGCACATCAGCCCAGGCACGTAATTTTTGCTGCTGACGCTCCAGCTCTTTCAACAGTTCAGTCCGCATATCGCCGCGCTCGAAAATGTCGAGCAACTCGCCAATCAGGCGAAAAAAGGTCAGCGCATTAACGGTTTTATCCAGTGGCGTGGTTTCATCTAACTGATTAATCAAAAATTCAACCCGCAACCAGGTTCGCATTTTTTCATTCAGTGGGTGTTCAAACAGAACGGGTGTACTCATGGTATTAATCCTGTTTCGTTGCCGCCAGCCTGAGATAGCGCTGATGGAGTTCGGCAACCTGTGGCAGGGCGTCGTCGGGCTCGCCGCTGTTATCAATAATGTCATCGGCACAGGCGAGGCGTTGCTGGCGCGTGGCCTGTGCGGCAAGAATACGTTTCGCCTGTTCGACGGAAAGATGGTCACGCTGCTGAGTCCGCGCTAACTGCGTTGCCTCATCAACATCCACCACCAGTACCCGATCAGCCTGGTGCTGTAATTGATTTTCCACCAGTAATGGCACTACCCAGAGCACATAAGGTGAGGTGGCCTGGGCGATCAGCTGTCGCGTCCGGGCGTTTATCAGCGGATGAAGCAGTGCGTTTAACCAGCTTTTCTCTTCCGGCTTCTGGAAAATAATGTCGCGAAGCTGTTTACGATCAAGCATGCCCTGCTCCGTCACTATCGACGCGCCATAGCGCCCCTTTATAGCCTGCAAAGCGGGCGTGCCGGGTTCAACAACTTCACGGGCAATCAGGTCAGCATCAATAATGTCCACGTCAGACGCGGCGAATGCCTGGGCAATCGTACTCTTTCCACTGCCGATCCCCCCTGTAAGCGCGACGATATAGGGCATGTTTCTCACCTGACTTCTTTTACGACATGGGTTCAGGGTAATGATCTGACTAAAAAAGGCAAAAATGGGTGTCAGATCACACCGATAAATCACAACTAAATTTAACGGATTGTAGCGTAAATAAAGTGAAATTCGCAGTCTTGTCGCACAGCGAGAGGCGCGTATCATAACGCCACTGGAGCTGTGCTTACTTCGCGAACGACGATTCGTTGCCACTTACCAGGACACTATTTATGCGTATTGAAGAAGATCTGAAACTGGGCTTTAAAGATGTCTTAATCCGTCCCAAACGCTCCACGCTGCAAAGTCGCTCACAGGTTGAGCTGGAACGCAGCTTTACCTTCAGACATTCGGGCCTGAGCTGGAGCGGCGTACCCATCATCGCCGCCAATATGGATACCGTCGGCACATTTTCGATGGCCGAGGCGCTCGCCAGCTTCAATATCCTTACTGCAGTCCACAAACATTACAGCGTTGATGACTGGCGCGCGTTCATTCAGCGCGTGCCTGCGACATGCCTTAAACATGTTATGGTCTCCACCGGCACTTCAGAGTCCGATCTCAGTAAACTGGTCGCCATTATGGCGCTGTCAGACGATCTGCAGTTTATCTGCATCGACGTGGCCAACGGTTACTCACAACATTTTGTCGATTTTCTGCAACGCGCGCGTGAAACTTTCCCCTCTAAAACAATCTGTGCCGGTAATGTCGTCACGGGCGAAATGGTGGAAGAGTTGATTCTTTCCGGCGCGGATATTGTCAAAGTGGGCATTGGCCCGGGTTCGGTCTGCACAACCCGGGTAAAAACCGGTGTAGGTTATCCGCAGCTTTCTGCCGTTATCGAGTGTGCTGATGCGGCGCATGGTTTAAGCGGACAGATTGTCAGTGATGGCGGTTGTTCAGTGCCGGGGGATATCGCCAAAGCCTTTGGCGGCGGTGCTGACTTCGTGATGCTGGGTGGCATGCTGGCGGCACATGATGAGTGCGAAGGGCAGGTTGTTGAAGAGAATGGCGAAAAATCCATGCTCTTTTATGGCATGAGTTCCGAATCGGCGATGAAGCGTCACGTTGGTGGTGTTGCGCAGTACCGTGCGGCAGAAGGCAAAACGGTCAAGCTGCCCTTAAGAGGTCCGGTGGCGGAGACAGCACGCGATATCCTGGGTGGGCTGCGTTCCGCCTGCACTTACGTAGGGGCCGAGCGCCTGAAAGAGCTGACCAAACGCACGACCTTTATTCGGGTTAACGAGCAGGAGAACCGGGTATTTAACCGATAGCCATCCGGGGCGCAGCGTGCGCCCCTAATGCATCGCATCACCCAGCCCGAAGACCGGCAGATACATGGCAATCACCAGTGTGCCAACAATGCCGCCAATCACCATCATCATCATCGGTTCCAGCGAAGCCGCCAGTGTGTCAGCGCGCTCTCGCGTTTCGGCCTCATGCCATTCAGCCAGACGTGCCAGCATCAAATCCAGGGCGCCCGCCTCCTCACCGACGCGAATCAGCTGACCACATAATGGCGTGAACAACGGATGCTGCATCAGCGCCTGATGCAGAGGACTTCCCTCAGCAATATGTTGCTGCAGTCCGGCTATCGCGTCCCGCCAGAGCAATGAGGAGAATGTTACCTTAACGGCGGATAGCCCCTGTAACAGCGTTAACCCGGCGCTCTGTGTGAGATGCAGAATGGTATAGATCTGCGTCAGTTGTGTGCCGCGCCACAATCCGGAAAGCAGCGGGATGCGCAGGAAAAATGCCTGCTCACGGCGTTGCCAGCCCTCAGAGCGTCGTCGCAGCTGATGCCATCCAGTCAGCATCAGCGAAATACCCAGGGCCAGCACGCCTCCCCATTCCTGAAGCGCGGCAGATAACTGCATTACCGCTGCGGTAAAGGCGGGCAGGGGCGCATCAAAGGCGTCATAAACCGTAACGAACTCCGGCAGCACGAACAGCAGCATGCCGCAGGTGACAGCCATCGCCACCAGCAGAATAAAAAGAGGATAGCGCAGCGCTTTACCCACCTGATGCCATAACTGCTGCTGGCGGATCTGCTGCTGAGCCAGTTCGCTGCAACAGACATCCAGCTGACCGGTGAGCTCACCTACCTCCATCAGGGACGGATAGAGTGCCGGAAAGATCTGCGGCCATTCACGCAAAGCCTGTGAAAAAGGCGCACCGCTGAGTACCCGATGATGCAGAGCTAGCATCAGGGCCCGCCAGCCAGCATGCGGCTGCCCCTCCGCCAGCAAAACCAGACTCTCTGCCAGCGGCAGGCCCGCTTTGAGCAAGGTGGCCAGCTGGCGAATGAGATCGGTTTTGTGCTGCCACTTCCAGTCCCTCGGACGCCAGACTTTTTCACGCTTCCAGCTCACCGGCAAAAGATCACGCTGCGCCAGCATCAGCAGCAGATTGTCACTGTCGATAGCCAGTAGCTGACCGCTGAGTAACTGACCCTGACTGTCGACCGCCTGCCAGCTGAATAAAGAGGCATTAGCCATCGTCCAGCCCAATCACCCGTTGCATCTCCTCCAGGGAGGTATCGCCCCGACTTACCGCCTCTAAACCGGAAACCAGCAGGGTGCGCAATCCCTGCTGTTTCGCCAGATTCAGCAGATTCTCCAGCGGCATCTCGGCGGCGATCGCATTTTGCAGTCTGGCATTAATGGGCAGTAGTTCAAACAGCGCCAGCCGGCCAAAATAGCCGGAAAAGCAGTGGTCGCAGCCTGGGGCACGCCAGGTTTGCAGGGTGCCAGGCCAGAGTTCCGGAGGATAGTGTGCCACTGCCTGAGCAGGCTGACGGCAGTGAGGGCAGAGGCGTCTGACCAGACGCTGAGCAACGATCAATTTCAGTGCTGACCCAAGCAGATAACCGGGAATTCCCATCTGTCGAAGCCGGGTCAGCGTCTCGGCGGTGGAGTTAGTGTGCAGCGTGGAAAGGACCAGATGTCCGGTTTGTGCTGCTTTAACCGCAATCTCTGCCGTTTCGGCATCGCGAATTTCGCCCACCATGATGACGTCGGGATCCTGTCTCAGCAGCGCCCGCAGCACGCGGTTAAAATCGAGCCCGTTTTTAGCATGGATCTGCGTCTGATTGATGCCCGGCAGTGGGATCTCAATCGGATCCTCAACGCTGCAGAGATTTTTTTCAGGCTTATTCAGCGCACTAAGCCCGCTGTAGAGCGTGAATGTCTTGCCGCTGCCGGTGGGGCCCGTCACCAGAATCAATCCCTGCGGCTGGGCCAGCGCAGCGCAGAACAGACGTAGCTGCGCAGTGGGTAAACCGAGCTTATCCAGTGACAGCGCCGCGCTTTCACTCTGCAATAGCCTGACTACGGCTTTCTCCCCGCCGTAGATGGGCAACGTGGCCAGACGAAACGAGGCGGGTTTACCGGCGATCTCCATGCTGAACTGACCATCCTGTGGTAACCGTCGTTCGGCGATATCCAGCCCGCCGAGAATCTTCAGTCGTGCCAGCAGCGCCGCAGGTTGAGTGGCAGGTAATGAAGAGAGCGGATGCAGTACGCCATCAATGCGCAGTCGCACGCGTAAACCCTCGCGGCAGGGTTCGATATGCACATCGGAGGCGCGGCGTTCGAGCGCCTGACGCAGGATCAGCTGTGTTGCCTCAATCGCTGACTCTGCAGGCGCCTCTTCACGCGCCACCAGCGGTGTGTCGGCATGCCGAAGCTGGTCGAGCCGGGCCTGCGGCCAGCATTCGATCTCAATCTTACACTGGCTGGCAAAATGAAGCGCTTCAGCCAGTCCGGGCGGCACGCTTTCTGCGACGGCCACACGCAGCTGACTGGCATCATGGTGTAACACCAGGGCGCGATAGCGCTGACATAAAGCCGCGATCGCTTCATCAGGCTTGTTCATCGCTGGCCCCTTTATCTGCAAAGCGGAACTGATCCTGACAATTGTCGCGCAGGCTATTGTTGCTACTGGTGCAACTGCGTTGCCATCTGATGCCGCCATCCGTGCTGTCCCAGACCGGCAGCATTTCAACGCTCAGGCCATTGAGACTTTCCTGGCCAGTCAATGCAATCACACCGTTGGTCACGCTCAGTGCCGAGACATAGCGCGATCCTCTGGCTGCCGGAATGCCCGCTTCTCCTGCATGACACTGGGTTGGGCCACCACGCTCCATGGCGCAGAGCTCTACCGCAGTTTTAAACGGCACCATTGTTTGCAACATGTCGGTGAGGGCAGCGCGCTGCAGATAATTTTGATAAGCGGGCAAGCCGATGGCACTTAAGATCGCCACAATACCGACCACAATCATCAATTCAACCAGCGTAAATCCACGTTGATGATTCATCACATCGTCTCCTGTTTAAGAAGGCGACAGGTTAAAAATCAGTAGCAGTAAAAGACAGTCAGAGAGGGGAAAACTGGAAAGTGTGGTGTGAACAGATTTCAGGATTGCAGCGCAGTCGAAACTGCGCCGGAAGCGGGGTCGCAAAATCGTCGGGTCGGGTTACGGTGGCGCAGTCTACTTTTGTTTGAAACGCATAGAGAGATCCAGCGCCCGCACATGCTTGGTCAGTGCGCCAACAGAGACATAGTCCACGCCGGTCAGAGCGATCTGCGGCAGGGTTGTTTCGGTAACGTTACCGGAGACTTCCAGCAGCGTCCGACCCTGGTTGATGTCGACGGCGGTACGCATTTCTTCCAGGCTGAAGTTATCCAGCATCACAATATCGGCTTCGGCTTCCAGCGCCTGACGCAACTCTTCCAGTGATTCCACTTCAACTTCAACCGGCACATCGGGTTGCAGCCATTGCGCTCTTTCCACTGCCTGCGCAATTGAGCCGCTGGCAATAATATGGTTCTCTTTAATCAGGTAGGCATCTGAGAGGCCCAGGCGATGATTGCTGCCACCGCCACAGAGCACGGCATATTTAAGCGCGGTCCGCAATCCGGGCAGGGTTTTACGCGTGTCCAGCAGCTGTGTCTGGCTTCCCGCCAGCAGTGCGACATAGCGGCTGACTTCGGTGGCAACGCCCGAGAGTGTTTGCACAAAATTAAGCGCGGTACGCTCCGCAGTCAGCAGCAGTCGGGCAGGACCCTCGATTTCAAACAGCAGCTGGTCTGCCTCGATCTGATCACCATCTTCGACATGCCAGCTCAGTGTCGCGTGCGAGCCGAGTTGAATGAAGACTTCTTCCACCCAGCGTTTACCACAGAAAACACCCGCTTCACGGATAATGACCTGCGCATGAGCCTGGATATCGGCAGGTAACAACTGGGCAGTAATATCCCGGTCAGCGTCGATCTCTCCACCAAGATCCTCTTTTAACGCCAGTGCAACCGCATCCGGGATGTCACTTTCAATGCGTTTGATGAGTGCCTGACGGCGGCTGTCAGGATCATAACCACGAGATGACATAGGTGTTTTACTCCAGAACGAGAAATGACAGAGGGTGACACAATAGCCTGAACCGCCATCAGGTTCCAGCAACGAATCGTATTTTGTTTAGTATCCTTAACACGCAGCGTTGTCATGTGACCCAACCGGCACACTAAGAGGCAAGAATCCTTTATTATTCATGCTATTCTCAGCCAGCTGAAACAAGGAAAATGGGTATGAAAATCGAACAGGGCTGGCTGACCGGAGCGCGTCACGTGCCGTCAACGCATTGCAATGAACGGCCAGACAATGAAGCGCCTTCACTGCTGGTGATTCACAATATCAGCCTGCCACCCGGTGAATTTGGCGGGCCGTGGATCGACAAGCTGTTCACCGGCACACTTCCGCCGGATGCTCATCCCTATTTTGCGGATATCGCCGCGCTGAAAGTCGCGGCACACTGCCTGATTCGTCGTGACGGGGAGATCGTGCAGTATGTCCCTTTTCATAAACGTGCCTGGCATGCAGGCATTTCGCAGTTTGAAGGACGTGAAAACTGCAACGACTTCTCTATAGGGATTGAGCTGGAAGGAACAGACAGTGAGCCCTATAGCGAAGCGCAATATCGGGCCCTGCAGCAGGTAACCCTGTTGCTGCTGCAGCATTACCCGTTAACGCCTTCACGTATTACGGGGCACAGTGACATCGCGCCGGTACGAAAGACCGATCCCGGACCTGCTTTTGACTGGGACTACTACAAACAGCTGTTAACGCAGCAAAAATCCTGATTTTTGCGGAGTCAGTATGACGTTGTTTACCTTGTTGTTGGTTTTAGGCTGGGAGCGCCTGTTTAAACTGGGCGAGCACTGGCAGCTCGAACACCGGCTGGAGCCGATTTTTCGGCATCGCCGACATTTCTCCATGATGCGTACTCTGCTAATGACTGTGCTGGCGATGGCGCTGACTGCGCTGGTCATCTGGGCGCTGAAAGGGCTGCTGTTTGGTATACTGCAATTACTGTTCTGGATCGTCGCCGGCTTGCTCTGCATCGGTGCCGGTTCGGTGCGTCAGCACTACCATAGCTATCTGAAAGCAGCCAGTCATGACGACGACGCGGCGCATCAGGCGATGGCGGCTGAGTTGACGCTGATTCATGGCGTGCCGGTAGAATGCAGCGAACGCGAGTTCCTGCGTGAACTGCAGAATGCACTGATCTGGATAAACTTCCGCTTCTACCTTGCGCCGATGTTCTGGCTGGTGGTGGGAGGGCCGTGGGGTCCGGTGCTGCTGGTGGGTTATGCGTTTCTGCGAGCCTGGCAAGGCTGGCTGGCAAAACATGGTACACCGATGGCGCGTTCGCAGTCTGGCGTGGATGCGATACTGCATCTTCTCGACTGGATCCCGGTGCGGCTGGCGGGGGTGGCTTACGCGCTGCTGGGCCACGGCGAAAAAGCGCTGCCTGCGTGGTTTGCTTCGCTGACTGATCGTCACCGTTCTCAGTATCAGGTGCTGACGACGCTGGCGCAGTTCTCCCTGTCACGCGATCCGCACACCGATAAAGTAGAAACGCCACGGGTTGCCGTGGCGTTAGCGAAACGCACTTCACTGGTGCTGGTGGTTGCCGTTGCGTTGCTGACGATTTACGGCACGCTGGTGTAATCGGCAGGTGGCACGCCAAAATCGGGCGTGCCATCTTCCCGCCAGCTGAAATATTTCAGTCGGGTGTGGCGGTTCGGATCCCACAACGGATCGCCCTCAATTTCAGTGTAGTTACGCGCGTGATAAACCAGCACGTCGCGTCCCGCCTCATCCTGGGTAAAACTGTTGTGGCCTGGCCCATACTGATGGTTGTCCCAGCTGGATACAAAGACCGGGCGTGCCGATTTTTGCCAGGCGGTGACATCAAGCGGATCGGCATCAGCGGCAATCGACAGTATCCCCAGACAGTAATTTTCATCGGTAGCGCTGGCGGAGTAGGTCACGAACAGCCGATCGCTGTGACGAATCACCGCCGGACCTTCGTTCACGCTAAACCCTGCGCACTCCCACTCATATTCTGGCCGACTCAGCATCACCGGTGTACCTTTCAGCGTCCAGGGATTCAGCAGCTCAGCCAGGTAGAGATTAGAGTTGCCGGGAATCACGGGATCTTTTTGCGCCCAGAGATACCAGTTTTTGCCCTGATGTACGAAGTGCGTGGCATCCAGAGAGAAGCTGTCGAGCTGGCTGAAAACCCGGCGGCAGGGCTGCCATTCGCCCTGCAATGGATCTGCCGCCTCACACACCAGCGCATACATCCGGTGCTGAAACAGTCCCTCTTTGATCTCCCGCGTCGGCGCTGCTGCGAAATAGATAACCCACTGGCCGTCAATGTAGTGCAATTCGGGTGCCCAGATTAACTCGCTACAGGGGCCGCTATCAGGCTTGCGCCAGACCACGACCGGCTCGGCGCTGCGCAGGCCAGCCAGCGTTGTGGCGCGTCGGATCTCCAGCCGGTCATACTCCGGTACTGATGCCACAAAGTAGTAGTGCTGTTCATGGCGAAGGATAAAGGGGTCGGCGCGCTGCTCAATAAAAGGATTCGGCAGGATTGCAGTCATTTAACATCTCCGGTTGGCGTAGCAGCACCGTCGCGCAGGCGAACAGCGTGTAACTCGTGGAAGTTTTCGCGGCGCAGCGCGAGATCCTGCTGGATGGTAATCATCATTTTGCGGTCGACCTTCATCAGCCGCACCACGCCGGCGGTAATCAGATAGCCGACGCCTGGAATGATGGTGAAGAGCAGCATGATGCCGTTAATCGCTTCAGGGGACTGCTGTTTAGCACCCGCATTGTAGCCATAGATCGACAGCAGAAAGCCGACCATTGCACCGGCCACTGCCAGTCCCACCTTGAGGAAGAACAGGTTGCCGGAGAAGCTGATGCCGGTGATGCGCTTGCCGGTTTTCCACTCGCCGTAGTCATCCACATCCGCCATCAGCGACCAGTGCAGCGGAGAAGGGATCTGATGCAGGATATTCAGCACAAAGTAAGCCACTACGACCATCACCGTGGCGTGAGGATCGATCCAGTAAAAGCCGCAGGAGAAGAGCGCCAATGCGATATTAGTCCAGAAGAAGACTTTGAGTTTGCACCAGCGATCGGTGAGCAGTTTCGCCAGCGTGCTGCCGAACATCATGCCAATCACGCCCAGGCTGATAAACAGCGTGGCGAAGTGCGTGGACTGACCCATGACCCAGGTGACGTAATACATGGTGGCTGCCATGCGGATGAAGCCAGGACAGACGTTACAGAAGGTCAGCAGCAGAATGCGCACCCACTGGTCATTCTTCCAGACGTCACGCAGATCTTTTTTCAGGTCATCATTGCTCGGTACAGCAGGGCGGATACGTTCACGAACTGTGGCAAAGCAGAACAGAAACATCGCCAGACCAATCGTGGCCAGCACCGCCATCGCCATCTGGTAGCCGCGCGCTTTATCTTCCCCACCAAACCACTCCGCCATCGGCAGCAGCGACAGAGAAAGTATCAGCGTGGCGATACCGACCATGACAAAACGGTAGGACTGGCAGGAGACGCGTTCACCAGGGTCGTTGGTAATCACGCCACCCAGAGAGCAATAAGGAATATTAATCGCGGTATACGTCAGTGACATCAGGAAGTAGGTGACGAACGCCCAGATGACCTTGTTGTGATAGGTCCAGTCTGGTGTGGTGAACATCAGAACGCTGAAGACCACATAGGGAACGGAAACCCACAGCAGCCAGGGACGAAAACGGCCCCAGCGACTCTGGGTGCGATCGGCGATGGCGCCCATAATCGGATCGGTAACCGCATCCAGCACCCTGACCGAAAGCAGCAGGGTTCCCACCAGCGCCGGAGCAAGGCCGAAAACATCGGTATAGAAGTAGTTCAGGAACAGCATGATGGCACCGCCAATCATGTTGCATCCGGCATCACCCATGCCATATCCCAGTTTTTCCCGAAACGGGAGAGCTGTACCTTTCATGGTTTATTCCTGCGCATCCAGTGTGAACAGGAAGTATTGTCAGGAAATCAGTGAGATGAACGGGAGAAATTCGTCATGAAGATGGACAAAACAGGTGCGGGAAGAGAAGTGTGAGCTGGATCGGGCATCAGAGGTACGTGCTGCAACCTCCCTGAGAGGTTGCAGCACGTAGTAGAGCATCAGGCTTTCTGCGTCTGGTTTTTAATAAAGTAACCAATACCCAGAATGACCAGCCAGACCGGGATCAGCCAGACGGAGATCGCCATGCCCGGCGTGGTCGCCATCAGTACCAGAATCCCTGCCAGGAAGATCAGGCAAATCCAGTTACCTGCCGGATAGAGCAGCGCTTTAAAGCGGGTTGTGACGCCCTGCTGATCTTTCTTACGACGGAACTTGAGGTGCGCCAGGCTGATCATCGCCCAGTTGATGACCAGTGCAGAGACCACCAGCGACATCAGCAGGCCAAACGCTTCGCCCGGCATCAGGTAGTTGATCAGCACACACAGCGCAGTAGCCACAGCAGAGACCAGAATCGTTAACACCGGTACACCGCGACGATCGACTTTCAGCAGTGCTTTCGGCGCATTGCCCTGCTGTGCCAGACCAAACAGCATGCGGCTGTTACAGTAAACGCAGCTGTTATAGACCGACAGGGCAGCCGTCAGGATCACCACGTTAAGCGCATTCGCCACCATGGCATCGCCCAGTTCGTGGAAGATAAAGACGAACGGGCTGACTTCTGAGGTGACGCGGGTCCACGGCATCAGTGACAGCAGGACCGCCAGCGAACCAATGTAGAAAATCAGGATACGCCACAGCACCTGGTTGGTCGCTTTTGGAATGCTCACTTCCGGGTTATCCGCTTCAGCTGCGGTGATACCCACCAGCTCCAGACCCCCGAATGAGAACATGATAATCGCCATGACGGTGACCAGGCCGCCAATGCCATGCGGGAAGAAGCCGCCCTGTTCCCACAGGTTGCGTACTGTCGCCTGCGGACCGGCATGACCACTGAACAGCAGCCAGCCGCCGAACAGGATCATGCCAATGACCGCAACCACTTTAATGATGGCGAACCAGAACTCCATCTCACCAAACACTTTCACGTTGGTCAGGTTGATAGCATTGATCATCACGAAGAAGAGGGCAGCCGACGCCCAGGTCGGAAAGTCAGGCCACCAGAACTGGACATATTTGCCGACGGCAGTGAGTTCTGCCATGGCAACCAGCACATAGAGCACCCAGTAGTTCCAGCCCGAAGCAAAACCCGCAAAGTTGCCCCAGTATTTATAGGCAAAGTGGCTGAAGCTGCCGGCAACCGGCTCTTCCACGACCATCTCACCTAACTGGCGCATGATTAAAAAGGCAATAAACCCGGCAATCGCATAGCCCAGAATAACGGCCGGTCCGGCGGATTCAATGACCGATGCACTGCCCAGAAACAGGCCGGTTCCCACTGCACCACCCAGCGCGATGAGCTGAATATGGCGGTTCTTAAGACCACGTTTCAGCGCTTCGCCTTGCTGCTGTTCCATACAAACCTCGTGATGTTTTTATTCTTCGTTCGCAGCGCAATCCGCTGTAATGAAGTAGTTACAATAACGTATTGATTATTTTACGGTATCTGGCGTGCTGAATGCGGCCATTTGCTACCCTGGCGACAAGAATAGTGATAAGCGATTCGCTTTGCACCTGCTTTCGCCTTTCGTGCTGAGACTTGACTGAAAAAACGCCGTCCTGGTCACGTCTGCCTGTCGAAACTTCTGCCATGAAATTCGGGTAATGACGAATAGCTTTCACTTATGGCTGCCGCACTCATCAGGCGCTAAGCAGGTGTAAGGTTTGGTAAAAGTGCAATTATTTAACATTTGCCGTAGCGGATTTTTTCATTTTTTTAACCGCGAGTTAGCGCCAGGACAGGCTTTAAGGCGAGGTGAATGTCGCAGACACCATATAGACACAAGGTGAATACTTTGTTACTTTACCGGCACCTCATTGCAATTGGTATTACCAATTTACTCCGGACGCCTGGCTTAATAAGAAGGGATGATGGCTTACAGTAAGATTCGCCAACCTAAGCTCTCCGATGCTATCGAGCAACAGCTCGAATCCCTGATTATGGAAGGCACGTTGCGTCCGGGAGAGAAGCTGTTGCCTGAGCGCGAACTCGCCAAACAATTCGATGTCTCACGTCCGTCTCTCCGCGAAGCGATCCAGCGCTTAGAAGCGAAAGGATTATTGCTGCGCCGACAGGGTGGCGGAACGTTCGTGCAGGAGAATCTCTGGCAAAGCTTAAGCGATCCACTCGTTGAGCTGCTCGCCGGCCATCCGGAATCCCAGTTTGATCTGCTGGAAACGCGCCATGCCTTAGAGGGCATTGCCGCCTATTACGCGGCACTGCGCGGCACAGAGGAAGACCTGCGGCGCATTCGCGACTGCCATCTGAATATCCAGCAGGCGCAGGACAGCGGCGATTTAGACGCCGAAGCGGACGCAGTGATGCAGTATCAGATCGCTGTCACAGAAGCAGCCCATAATGTCGTGCTTTTACATTTGCTACGCTCAATGGGCCCTATGCTGGAACAAAACGTTCGTCAGAATTTCGAATTGCTCTACTCGCGCCGGGAAATGCTGGCAAAAGTGAGCGGTCACCGCGCCAGAATCTTTGAGGCGATTGTGGCCCGTGAGCCAGAAAAAGCGCGCGAGGCTTCACACCGTCACCTGGCGTTCATAGAGGAAATCTTGCTGGACAGAAGTCGGGAGCAGAGCCGTCGAGAACGCTCCCTGCGTCGTTTACAGCAACGTAAGGAATGACGTGCGACAAAGATCGTACTGATATCAGACGAGCCTGCCTGCATCTGCTTTAACAGGCTCCCGATTATTCAACGTATTAGACACAGATAAGGAACACACCCATGTCAGAACGTTTACACAATGACGTGGATCCGATTGAAACTCGTGACTGGCTACAGGCGATCGAATCGGTCATCCGTGAAGAAGGTGTTGAACGTGCACAGTATCTGATTGATCAGGTACTGGGTGCAGCCCGCAAAGGCGGCGTAAACGTGGCTGCAGGATCTTCTGCAATCAGCAACTACATCAACTCTATTGCCGTTGAAGATGAACCCGATTATCCGGGCAACACCTCTCTTGAACGTCGTATCCGTTCCGCAATCCGCTGGAACGCCATCATGTCGGTGCTGCGCGCATCGAAGAAAGATCTGGAACTGGGTGGCCACATGTCCTCCTTCCAGTCTTCTGCGACGATTTATGAAGTGTGCTTTAACCACTTCTTCCGCGCGCGCAGTGAGAAGGATGGCGGCGATCTGGTCTATTTCCAGGGCCACATCTCTCCGGGTATCTATGCGCGTGCGTTCCTTGAAGGCCGCCTGACCGAAGAGCAGATGAACAACTTCCGTCAGGAAGTTGACGGTAAAGGCCTCTCTTCTTATCCGCATCCGAAATTGATGCCGGAATTCTGGCAGTTCCCGACCGTATCAATGGGCCTGGGTCCATTGTCAGCGATCTATCAGGCGAAGTTCCTGAAATATCTGGAACACCGTGGCCTGAAAGATACCTCTGCGCAGACCGTCTACGCCTTCCTGGGTGACGGCGAGATGGATGAACCAGAATCTAAAGGTGCGATCACCATCGCCACCCGTGAAAAACTGGATAACCTGGTCTTCATCATCAACTGCAACCTGCAGCGTCTGGATGGCCCGGTAACCGGTAATGGCAAAATCATCAACGAGCTGGAAGGCATCTTTGCCGGTGCTGGCTGGGAAGTGATCAAGGTCATCTGGGGCGGTCGCTGGGATGAGCTGCTGCGCAAAGATACCAGCGGCAAGCTGATTCAGCTGATGAACGAAACGGTCGACGGTGACTACCAGACCTTTAAATCCCGCGATGGTGCCTATGTGCGTGAGCACTTCTTTGGCAAATATCCGGAAACCGCCGCGCTGGTTAAAGATATGTCCGATGATGAAATCTGGGCATTGAACCGTGGCGGCCACGATCCGAAGAAAATCTACGCGGCGCTGAAAAAAGCGCAGGACACCAAAGGCAAGCCAGTATTGATCCTGGCGCATACCATCAAAGGTTATGGTATGGGCGACACCGCGGAAGGCAAAAACATTGCTCACCAGGTGAAGAAGATGAACATGGATGGCGTGCGCTATATCCGTGATCGCTTCAACGTGCCGGTTGCTGATGACAAAATCGAATCACTGCCGTACGTGACCTTCGAAAAAGGCTCAGAAGAGCATGCTTATCTGCATGGTCAGCGCGAGAAGTTAGGCGGCTACCTGCCAACGCGTCAGCCGAAGTTCACTGAAAAGCTGGAAATGCCAGCACTCGAAGAGTTCAGTGCGCTGCTGGAAGAGCAGAACAAAGAGATCTCGACCACCATCGCCTTTGTGCGTGCCCTGAATGTGATGCTGAAGAACAAGTCGATCAAAGATCGTCTGGTTCCAATCCTCGCCGATGAAGCGCGTACCTTTGGTATGGAAGGTCTGTTCCGTCAGATCGGTATCTACAGCCCGAACGGTCAGCAGTACACCCCGCAGGACCGCGAGCAGGTTGCATACTATAAAGAAGACGAGAAAGGCCAGATTCTGCAGGAAGGGATCAACGAGCTGGGCGCAGGTTCTTCCTGGCTGGCTGCGGCGACCTCTTACAGCACCAACAACCTGCCGATGATCCCGTTCTACATCTATTACTCGATGTTCGGCTTCCAGCGTATCGGCGATCTGATGTGGCTGGCGGGCGACCAACAGGCGCGCGGCTTCCTGGTCGGCGGCACCTCGGGTCGTACTACCCTGAACGGCGAAGGTCTGCAGCATGAAGATGGTCACAGCCACATTCAGTCTCTGACTATCCCGAACTGTATCTCTTACGATCCTTCATACGCTTATGAAGTGGCTGTCATCATGCATGACGGTCTGGTGCGTATGTATGGCGAAGCGCAGGAGAACGTGTACTACTACATCACCACGCTGAACGAAAACTACCATATGCCAGCCATGCCGAAGGGCGCGGAAGAGGGTATCCGTAAGGGTATCTACAAGCTGGAAACGGTAGAGGGCAGCAAAGGTAAAGTACAGCTGCTGGGCTCAGGTTCTATCCTGCGTCACGTTCGTGAAGCCGCCCAGATTCTGGCGAAAGATTACGGTATCGGCTCTGATGTCTATAGCGTCACCTCGTTCACCGAACTGGCACGTGACGGCCAGGATTGTGAGCGCTGGAACATGCTGCATCCGACTGAAGAAGCGCGCGTACCTTACATCGCTCAGGTGATGAATGACGCACCTGCTGTTGCTTCAACCGACTACATGAAACTGTTCGCTGAGCAGGTTCGTAGCTATGTCCCAGCCAGCGATTATCGCGTACTGGGTACCGATGGCTTTGGTCGCTCTGACAGCCGTGAGAATCTGCGTCATCACTTTGAAGTTGATGCATCTTATGTGGTGGTTGCCGCGCTGGGTGAGCTGGCTAAACGCGGCGAGATCGAGAAGAAAGTGGTGGCTGACGCTATCACCAAATTCAATATCGATGCCGATAAAGTTAACCCGCGTCTGGCTTAAGAGGTAATAGAGTAATGGCTATCGAAATTAAGGTACCGGATATCGGGTCTGACGAAGTTGAAGTCACCGAGATTCTGGTGAAAGTTGGCGACAAGGTGGAAGCCGAGCAGTCGCTGATCACCGTGGAAGGCGACAAAGCCTCAATGGAAGTGCCGTCGCCACAGGCTGGCGTAGTCAAAGAGATTAAAATCTCTACCGGTGACAAAGTTGAGACCGGTTCGCTGATTATGGTGTTTGATGCTGAAGGCGCTGCGGAAGCAGCCCCTGCCGCAGCCGAAGAGAAGAAAGCGGATGCGGCGCCTGCGCCAGCCGCTGCTGCGGCCACTGCCAGCAAAGAAGTGGCTGTGCCGGATATCGGCGGTGACGAAGTCGAAGTCACTGAGATTCTGGTTAAGGTTGGCGACAAAGTCGAAGCCGAGCAGTCACTGATTGTTGTCGAAGGTGACAAAGCGTCAATGGAAGTCCCGGCTCCGTTCGCGGGTGTGGTCAAAAAGATCACCATTGCGACCGGCGACAAAGTCAGCACCGGTTCAGCCATCATGGTCTTTGAAGCAGAAGGTGCAGCACCGGCCTCTGATGCGAAGCCAGAAGTTAAAGAAGAAGCGGCATCGGCACCTGCCGCGGCTGCGGGCGCAAAAGACGTTAACGTTCCGGATATCGGGGGAGACGAAGTTGAAGTCACCGAGATCCTCGTTAAGGTTGGCGACAAGGTGGAAGCTGAGCAGTCACTGATCGTGGTTGAAGGCGACAAAGCCTCTATGGAAGTGCCGGCACCGTTTGCGGGTATCGTCAAAGAGCTGAAAGTCGCGACGGGCGATAAAGTCAGCACCGGCTCACTGATCATGGTGTTCGAAGTCGAAGGTGCTGCTCCGGCTGCCCCTGCGGCTGCGAAACAGGAAGCCGCACCGGCGCCTGCTGCCAAATCTGAAGCGAAAGCCGCAGCAGCACCTGCCGCCGCTAAAGCAGAAAGCAAAGGTGAGTTCGCAGAGAACGACGCTTACGTTCACGCTACCCCGGTGATTCGTCGCCTGGCGCGCGAGTTCGGTGTTAACCTGGCGAAAGTCAAAGGCACCGGCCGTAAAGGTCGCATTCTGAAAGAAGACGTGCAGACTTACGTGAAAGAGGCCGTGAAACGCGCTGAAGCAGCACCTGCTGCGGCCAGCGGCGGCGGTCTGCCTGGCATGCTGCCATGGCCGAAAGTTGATTTCAGTAAGTTTGGCGAAATCGAAGAAGTCGAACTGGGCCGTATCCAGAAAATTTCTGGCGCGAACCTGAGCCGTAACTGGGTGATGATCCCGCACGTTACGCATTTCGACAAAACTGATATCACCGACCTGGAAGCTTTCCGTAAGCAGCAGAATGCTGAAGCAGAGAAGCGTAAGCTGGATGTGAAATACACCCCAGTGGTGTTCATCATGAAAGCGGTCGCTGCGGCGCTTGAGCAGATGCCACGCTTCAACAGTTCGCTGTCTGAAGATGCGCAGAAACTGACGCTGAAGAAATATATCAATATCGGTGTGGCGGTTGATACGCCAAATGGCCTGGTTGTTCCGGTCTTTAAAGACGTGAATAAGAAAGGCATCACCGAGCTGTCCCGTGAACTGATGGCGATTTCGAAGAAAGCGCGTGACGGTAAGCTGACAGCGGGCGACATGCAGGGCGGATGCTTTACCATCTCCAGCCTGGGCGGCCTGGGCACTACCCACTTCGCGCCGATCGTTAACGCGCCGGAAGTGGCTATCCTGGGTGTCTCTAAATCGGCGATGGAACCGGTGTGGAACGGTAAAGAGTTTACTCCGCGTCTGATGATGCCGATTTCTCTCTCCTTCGACCACCGCGTGATCGATGGTGCTGATGGTGCGCGATTCATCACCATTATCGGCAATATGCTGTCTGATATTCGTCGTTTAGTTATGTAAATGTTAAGAAGGCCGGCGAATGCCGGCCTTCCTTTAACGATTCGTCGCGCCGCTGTTGGCAGTTTGTTAACAATTCTGTAAACTCTTGCGGTGAAAGTCCCGGTGGAACAAGGGCATTATAAGAACGTCTGACCCGCCGGATATCAATTAAGAGGTCATGATGAGTACAGAGATGAAAACCCAGGTCGTGGTACTTGGGGCAGGTCCTGCAGGTTACTCTGCAGCCTTCCGTTGTGCGGATTTAGGTCTGGAAACCGTACTGGTAGAGCGTTATAGCACCCTCGGTGGTGTTTGTCTGAACGTCGGTTGTATCCCATCTAAAGCGCTGCTGCACGTTGCTAAAGTGATTGAAGAGGCGAAAGCCCTTGAAGAGCATGGCATTGTGTTTGGCCAGCCATCTACTGATATCAACAAGATTCGCAGCTGGAAAGAGAAGGTTATCAACCAGTTGACTGGCGGCCTGTCAGGTATGGCAAAAGGTCGTAAAGTCACCGTGGTTAATGGTCTGGGCAAATTCACCGGTGCTAACACCCTGGTGGTTGAAGGAGAAGGCGGCGCGACCACCATCAACTTCGATAATGCCATCATCGCTGCGGGTTCACGCCCAATCGAACTGCCATTCATTCCACATGACGATCCACGCGTCTGGGACTCTACCGATGCGCTGGAACTGAAAGAAGTGCCGAAGCGTCTGCTGGTTATGGGCGGCGGCATCATCGGTCTGGAAATGGCGACGGTTTATCATGCGCTGGGTTCAGAGATCGATGTGGTTGAGATGTTCGACCAGGTTATCCCGGCTGCGGATAAAGACGTGGTGAAAGTCTTTACCAGGAAAATCAGCAAGAAATTTAACCTGATGCTGGAAACCAAAGTGACCGCCGTTGAAGCGAAAGACGATGGCATTTACGTTTCAATGGAAGGCAAAAAAGCACCAGGTGAAGCGCAGCGTTATGACGCGGTGCTGGTAGCTATCGGTCGTGTGCCGAACGGTAAAGGTCTGGATGCTGGTAAAGCGGGCGTGGAAGTGGACGATCGCGGTTTCATCCGCGTCGACAAGCAGATGCGTACCAACGTGCCACACATCTATGCTATCGGCGACATCGTCGGTCAGCCAATGCTGGCGCATAAAGGTGTGCATGAAGGCCACGTTGCCGCCGAAGTGATCTCCGGTCTGAAGCACTACTTCGATCCGAAAGTGATCCCTTCAATTGCCTATACTGAGCCAGAAGTTGCCTGGGTCGGTCTGACCGAGAAAGAAGCGAAAGAGAAAGGCATCAGCTACGAGACCTCCACTTTCCCGTGGGCTGCCTCTGGCCGTGCTATCGCTTCTGATTGTGCAGACGGTATGACCAAACTGATTTTCGACAAAGAGACGCACCGTATTATTGGTGGCGCGATTGTCGGCACTAACGGCGGTGAGCTGTTAGGCGAAATCGGTCTGGCGATTGAGATGGGTTGTGATGCGGAAGATATCGCGCTGACCATCCATGCTCACCCGACCCTGCATGAGTCAGTGGGTCTGGCTGCAGAGATCTTCGAAGGTAGCATCACCGATCTGCCTAACGCGAAAGCGAAGAAGAAATAAGTTTCTGCCGCAGCTATTGAGAAAGCTCCCGTAATGGGGGCTTTTTTTTGGCCTGGATTCTGGTGGTGGGATTAGGTGTGATGTTGGGTAAAATCAGAGCGTTAAATTTGGTGGAATTTTTGAGTGCGAATAAGTATTTAGTAATCAGGCAAATAAATTTAGAGTGCTCCACGCGTTAGCAGGGGATAAACCGCCTGTAAATCATGGTTATCCCACGTGACACGTTTTATTGCAGCGGCAGATCTGCTGAATGAACGTGTACTGTCAATTTATGCGTCTCAGGGCCTGCCAATTCTAAGAATACTGACCGAAGGAGGCATAGAGTACTGTGGCAAAGTGGAGCAGCATGATTATCAACTTTGTCTGGCAATAAATGATATAGACCATACGAAGACCAAAGCGATGTCACCATAGACGAACGGCAACTGCGATGCGGTTCCACATCACGATATTGCAGGAATTATATCAGGTGACGTTCCACAAAAAGCTGTATGGTGAACCCGACACATTAAAATCTGATCTTAATGACTGGCTGGCTCACTTAATAATTAGCGAACTCATCAGGGGAAAATGTGCCCTGGCCGGACGCTTATGGAAATATTACTTGATGGAAAACGCCTCTGGGCTGAGAAGAATTCAATCCAAATATACTCTGATAGATACCTGTATAAATAACGGGTAACTTTCAGATGAGGCCTGAGCTGATAAAACTTAGTATAGCCCCATGAGGGGCTTACTGATTTGGCCGTTCAGGTAAGACCTTACCTATCAGATAGACAACCCCTATAGATAAGCCAATCGCTATAAGCCTCTCATGCCACGTTTCATAGTGAAAGAACCAGTAGCAGCATAGTAAGAGCAAGAACCCGCCTATGATCGCACCTGACGCCTCTATAAGGCTATACATGATGCGTTTACCTAAGCTCAACTTAGCCGGCCCATTATCTCGCATTAGCGTTTACCTCCTGGTCTACCATCTCAATGATCTTCTCAAAAGCCGGTTGTCCCTGAGTTTGCTTTACATTCAGAGCTTCTAAGAAGGGGTTCAGAGCTGGCTCAACTAAGAAGTAAAGTAAATCATAGTTCCGCACGCGTAGCGCGTTGTAGACTTCTGGGTTGTTCTTTTGAAGCTTTTCAGAGGTGTAGACACATCTCTCTGTCATGCCACCGATCAGTAAAGCATTACCAATCAGGCCACCTCTGACCGCAACAAGGAAGGAGCTACGCTGCGCAATGGTAGTTGCTAATCTTCCGGCTATTAGTGAGTTCGTAAGCGTCCGGCCAGCAACTGAAGCCATCGTTTTGCTATAGATAGCGTTCTGCTTGAATTCAGGCACATTCTTGTTGAAGATATTGAGCACAGTCTCGATTGTCTTCATGAAGTTGTGATTTTCAAGAATGCCATGCCTGATGGCACTAACCATCCTTATTTTCTCTGTTTCACGTTGATAGCGGCTGTCTGTATCAAGAAATCCATAGGCAAGATAGCCAATGTCTGTAGGCACAGACAGGACTCCATGCATTAATCCTATCGCTGACTCAGGCGATATAATGATTTTGGCTATACGCTTTGCGATCTCACTGTAGCTACGCATCCTGAAGGTCCTTATCCTCGCTTACTTTGACTACATAGTAGTCCCTTGCTTCCGGCACTATCCTATCAACCTTGATGCCGACTGTGCCATTGCTTACCTCATCGTAAGGAACACGGTCTATCTCAATGCTTTCAATATTGAGTAAGTGCCAATGATTCTCACTGTGCTGTATTGCGATTTTATCAAACCTTGAGACAGTAAAGTTGCTGTCGGCAGGGATTATAAGGGAGTAAACCACCGCTCGATCATAGCAGTGATTGAAGTCGAGCCGGTGAAGGCTGTGTCTGAAGTCCATGAGGCATTCTTGCTTGAAGGCTTCACGAGCAGCCTCTTTGCTGATAACCCCTGATTCTATCATGTGATAGATGTTGAAAAGCTCATAGGTGAATGTCATACCTCGATTAGCTATCTCAGCATCAGTAATTTGGTTTTCGTTAAAGGGGATCGGCTCTCGTTCTTTAGGCGCTTTGTATCGACGGTGATTGACTGTGTAGATAGCTTTAGTGCCGGATAGACCAAAGATTACCGCTTTGGGCCAGCAATCTGATCGTATGAGAACGTTTGGTATATTAAGATATAGATTACTATAATCTATACATAATGATTGCGATTACTTGAGCAGCGTTCCGGCCTTCACCACAGCCTTATATAACCACAATCAGGGGCCTGCCAATGATCGCCAATCTGGTGTTCCACGCTTGAGGGGGATAAACCGCAGCTTAATCTTTGGAATGCGTGTTTTTTGCGTGTTCCCCGCGTCAACGGAAACAATCTCAGCCTCTTTAGCGCTCAGCTATGCGCTTCTCCTGCGCCACCCGTTCAATAAACATCTGCGCCAGTGCCGCAATGGCGCTATTGGCCGGCAGTCTCTCTTCGTTTATATGCATCACCAGTGAACTGCTGCGTCGGCGGCCCTGCAGTAGCGGCAGGGGACGAAGCTCACCGCTCTCTAAAAGCGCGGCGATATTCTGTTCCGGCAGCCAGCCATAACCTAACTGGTGCTGGACCGCCTCAATCGCGGCCGACAGTGTTGTAAATGACCAGTTTTCCGCTTGTTCGCCATTCACCTCTGACTGCTGCTGTTGCTGACGATCCAGTATGGTAATGCAGGGCCAGCGAGCCAGCGTGGCCGCATTAAGCGGGGCGGGTTCGCGGTGTAATGGGTGGTCGCGATGGGCAACGGCGACGAAATCGACACTCATCAGGCTTTCGCCTGCAAACTGCGTATCGCCCTGCTGCGCCACCAGCCAGAGATCGGCCTGATTTTCCGCCAGTCTGTCAGGCGTTTCACTTCGGACGATTTCGCTGAACCAGATACGCACATGGGGATAGCGCTGCTGAAAGGTCTGGAGCACATCAAACAGCAAAGGTTTGGGCAGCGTCGCATCGACCATCAGATCGATGCGTGACCGCTCGCCGCGTTGTAGTGCATTAGCCTGCGCCTCAAGCGCACTGAATCCCGCCAGCAAAGGACGCACCTGCGCGAGCAACTGATGTCCCTCTGCACTCAGCATCGCACGGCGGCCCTCCTGCTGTAACAGCGTCAGCCCCAGCCGCTGCTGAAGCAGGCCCAGCTGGTAGCTCAATGAAGACTGGCTGCGATGGTTCTTCTCTGCTGCCAGCGCAAAACTCCCTTCATTGACTACTGCATCGAGCAGATACCACTGTTCCAGCGTTGTCCTGTACATGTTGACTCATCTAAAAAATGAATTATTTAGCGCTAAAAATAGCGTTATTCATCGCTTTTGTAACGCGCAATAATCCTCTCAACGGAAACAAATGAGGAGTTAATCATGAGTACTTTTGATAAACATGACCTGTCTGGCATCGTCGGTAAACATCTGGTTTATACCTATGACAATGGCTGGAACTACGAGCTCTACATCAAAAATGCCAGCACCATCGACTACCGTATTCACAGCGGCATGGTGGGAAATCGCTGGGTTAAAAATCAGCATGTCTATGTCGTTCGTCTGGCGCAGGATGTCTATAAAGTCTCCTGGACCGAACCTACCGGCACCGATGTCAGCCTGGCCGTTAATCTGGCCGATAAAATCTTCCATGGCACCATCTTCTTCCCTCGCTGGGTAATGAACAACCCGGAAAAAACCGTCTGCTTCCAGAACGATCATCTGGAAGAGATGGCAAAATTCCGCGAAACGGGTCCGGCTTATCCAACTGAGATTATCGATGAATTCGCGACGCTGACCGTTATCCGCGAAGTGGGCGAAAATAATGAAAGCGTGATTGATTGTCCGCCTGACCAGCTGCCTGCCTATTGGCCAGCTAACCTGCAAAATTAACGCAAAACAAAAACGGTCATGGCGTCCATTTGTTAAAAATGGATTGCCCAGGCAGGCAGTGCAGGTATTAAAAGAGAATTGAGCCCTCTTGCCATGACGGAAAGGGAAGAGGGCGCGTTCTGGCGGCGGGACCAGCCACTATCACTGCAGGAAATGAAAACTACGCTGTAATCCTCTGACGCCAAAAGAACCTCACACTTCGCTCTGGTGTTGAGATTTTGTCAAACTCACCGCTGTTTTACACCCGATTCACACCGCGTTCTATTCCTGTCGGTTATCTATTTCACTGAATCATTTCGGTTAAACCGCTGCAAAGCTGACCTTATCGTGTCGCCATTTCACTGGAATACGGTAAGCTGCTGTGAGACCAAATCGGCTCACTCAGGAGCCTGATGCGGGGAGATAAGCGGGCAGAATGGGCGTAGTGGATTATGTTGTATTTTTGTAAACAGATTAACAAACAGACGGAATCCTGCTATTCTGCCCTCCGCGAAACCGGGCACCTCAACCTGGACGAGAAAGGGAAGTGTGTTCTCCATAAGTGAGCAAGGTGGTCGGAAAGCCCTACATAATGAGAGCGAGGATAACGTCGTGCTAGAAGAATACCGTAAGCACGTTGCCGAGCGTGCTGCCCAGGGAATTGTACCTAAGCCTTTAGAGGCTTCCCAGATGGCCGCGCTGGTTGAACTGCTGAAAAATCCACCTGCGGGTGAAGAAGAATTTTTGACCGATTTATTGGTCAACCGAGTCCCACCTGGCGTCGATGAAGCGGCGTATGTCAAAGCCGGTTTCCTGGCGGCTGTCGCCAAAGGCGAAGCAACCTCTCCTCTGATATCTCCTGAAAAAGCGGTTGAACTGCTCGGCACCATGCAGGGTGGTTACAATATTCACCCGCTGATTGAAGCGCTGGACGATAGCAAGCTTGCCCCAATTGCGGCGAAAGCCCTTTCACACACCCTGCTGATGTTCGACAACTTCTATGATGTCGAAGAGAAAGCGAAAGCGGGTAATGAATACGCGAAGCAGGTGATGCAATCGTGGGCCGATGCGGAATGGTATCTGTCACGTCCTGAACTGGCTGAGAAAATCACAGTTACGGTGTTCAAAGTCACTGGCGAAACCAACACCGACGATCTCTCTCCAGCCCAGGATGCCTGGTCACGTCCGGACATTCCACTGCACGCCCTGGCGATGCTGAAAAATGCCCGTGAAGGCATTGAGCCGGATGAGGCAGGCAACATCGGTCCGATCAAACAGATCGAAGCGCTTAAGACCAAAGGCTTCCCGCTGGCCTATGTCGGCGATGTGGTCGGAACCGGTTCCTCGCGTAAATCTGCCACCAACTCGGTGCTGTGGTTTATGGGCGACGACATCCCGAACGTGCCAAATAAAAAAGGCGGCGGCGTGGTGCTGGGCAGTAAAATTGCGCCAATCTTCTTCAACACCATGGAAGATGCAGGCGCACTGCCGATTGAAGTAGACGTCAACAACCTGAACATGGGTGATGTCATCGACATCTATCCGTTTAAAGGTGAAGTCCGCAATCACGAAACCAACGAACTGCTGGCCAGCTTCGAACTCAAAACCGAAGTGGTGATTGACGAAGTGCGTGCCGGTGGCCGTATTCCGCTGATCATCGGTCGTGGACTGACCACCAAAGCGCGTGAGTCACTGGGTCTGCCGCACAGCACCGTATTCCGTCAGGCGAAAGATGTTGCGGAGAGCACCCGTGGCTTCTCACTGGCGCAGAAAATGGTGGGCCGCGCCTGTGGCGTAGCCGGTGTTCGTCCAGGCGCCTATTGCGAACCGAAGATGACCTCGGTTGGCTCGCAGGATACCACCGGCCCGATGACCCGTGATGAGCTGAAAGATCTGGCTTGTCTGGGCTTCTCGACCGATCTGGTGATGCAGTCCTTCTGTCACACTGCCGCGTATCCTAAGCCAGTGGACGTGAGTACGCACCACACGCTGCCAGACTTCATCATGAACCGTGGTGGTGTATCACTGCGTCCGGGTGACGGCATTATCCACAGCTGGCTGAACCGTATGCTGCTGCCGGATACCGTGGGCACCGGTGGTGACTCCCATACCCGTTTCCCTATCGGCATCTCTTTCCCGGCGGGTTCAGGCCTGGTGGCGTTTGCCGCCGCGACCGGCGTTATGCCGCTCGACATGCCGGAATCGGTGCTGGTGCGCTTCAAAGGTAAAATGGAGCCAGGCATTACGCTGCGCGATCTGGTTCACGCCATCCCGCTGTATGCGATCAAACAGGGTCTGCTGACCGTTGAGAAGAAAGGTAAGAAAAACATCTTCTCTGGCCGTATCCTGGAGATTGAAGGTCTGCCGGATCTGAAGGTCGAGCAGGCGTTTGAGCTGTCTGATGCGTCAGCAGAGCGTTCCGCTGCGGGCTGTACCATCAAGCTGGATAAAGCACCGATTATTGAATACCTGAACTCCAACATTGTACTGCTGAAGTGGATGATCGCAGAAGGCTACGGCGATCGTCGTACACTGGAGCGTCGTGTTGAAAGCATGCAGAAATGGCTGGCCGATCCTCAGTTGCTGGAAGCAGACGCCGATGCTGAATATGCTGCGGTGATCGAAATCGATCTGGCTGACATCAAAGAGCCGATCCTCTGCGCACCAAACGATCCGGACGATGCACGTCTGCTCTCTGACGTTCAGGGCGAGAAGATCGACGAAGTGTTCATCGGCTCATGCATGACTAACATTGGTCACTTCCGTGCCGCCGGTAAACTGCTGGATAGCCACAAAGGTCAGCTGCCAACGCGTCTGTGGGTGGCACCGCCAACCAAGATGGATGCAGCACAGCTAACCGAAGAGGGCTACTACAGCGTATTCGGCAAAAGCGGTGCGCGTATCGAGATCCCAGGCTGTTCACTCTGCATGGGTAACCAGGCACGTGTTGCAGACGGTGCGACGGTGGTTTCCACCTCGACCCGTAACTTCCCGAACCGTCTGGGTAATGGCGCTAACGTCTACCTGGCATCTGCGGAGCTGGCTGCGGTCGCGTCTCTGCTTGGCAAACTGCCAACGCCGGATGAGTATCAGCAATTCATGGAGCAGGTTGATAAAACAGCCAGCGACACTTATCGCTATCTCAACTTTGACCAGCTGGCGCAGTACACTGACAAAGCTGACGGCGTGATTTTCCAGACTGCGGTCTGATTCTTCACCTGGCAGTAACAGAAAGGGGCGATGATTCGCCCCTTTTTTTCGTCCCGGCATTGGCCAGAGAGACGATCAAAAGCTGGATTTCGCCAGACAGCCTGTAATAATGCGCGACGTGTCACACTTTGCCGCGCAGGCAGCGCTGACACTCATTTAGTGACGCGATGACGTTAAGAGGAACGGGCGATGGAATATGAATTTTTACGCGATGTGACCGGACAGATTAAAGTTCGTATGTCGATGGATCATGAAGCGGTCGGCCACTGGTTCAACGAAGAGGTGAAAAACGATCCAGGATTGCTGGATGAAGTCGAAGCCGCAATCGAAGACGTCAAAGGCAGCGTGCGTCAGTGGCAGCGCGTCGGTAGCGAGTACACCATCCTGCTGGATGAGGAAGAGGTAATGATTCGCGCCAACCTGCTGGCTCTGGAGGATGACGGCATGGAAGAGGGGATGAACTACTACGACGAAGAGAGCCTCTCATTCTGTGGCATTGAAGATTTTCTGCTGGTGATCGCCGCCTACCGCCAGTTTGTTAATCAGTACGGTAAACCCGTACGGTAATTTTTACGCTGATACAGGCCGGGCTACCCGAGTCGCCCGGCCTGTTCATCAACTCAGCGACGCACCGCCGCACATCACCAGCTGCTGACCGGTGATTGTCGCGGCCGCAGGCGAAAGCAGGAACCCGACCAGTCCGGCGACTTCCTGCGGCTGAATATAGCGGCCTATCGGTGGCAAGCGCGGCGGGGAACTGGCCCGGCCCGGCTGTTGTAGCATCGGCGTTTCGGTGGCACCTGGCGCCACGATATTGGCTGTAATGCCGCGCGGTGCCAGCTCTGCCGCCCAGCTGCGCACCATGCCGATCATCGCCGATTTAGTGGCCACATACTGACTACGGCACGCCGCACCGCCTGACGTGCGACTACCCAGCAACACGATTCTGCCGCCCGCGTTCATCCGGGGCGCAAAATGGTTGGCCAGCTGTTCTGCGGCGGCAACATGCAGTTGCCACAGGCGTGTGCTGGCGTTCAGATCCAGCTCCCCGAGCGGCGCGGCCTGCATCATTCCCGCTGCATGGATCACCGCCTGCGGCACCGGCAGTTTGTCCAGTAAAGCCTGCAATGCCGCACTGTCGCTGATATCGATCTGATGGCTCTGCCAGCCCGCGTCTGACCGGTTTATCGCCGATCGGCTCAGGCCAATCACCTGCCAGCCCTCATCCAGCAGGCGATCCACAATCGCCTGGCCGATGCCGGAACTGGCTCCGGTCACCAGCGCCATCTTTTCAATCACGCGTCACCTCCCTGCACCCAGGACTCATCAACCCGCACATACTTAATCGCCTGGCGATACCAGGTGTAGGCGATATGGAGTTCGCCGTTCACACCCTGCTTGATGCTGGGGTAAGAGAACTCACGGTTTAACTTCTGCTGAGAGTTATTGGTCATGCAGTAGCCGTCGCCCTCGTCTAGATTGCGCTGCAGCGGCCAGCTTTTGCCGCCATCTGTTGAGATCGCCAGCGTCATTGGCGCTCGTGGCGCGCCCCAGAAGGCGGTGCGCCCGCTGTGCACCACCGGCTCGGCGGCAACCGCAACGTCACCGTCTTCTTCATCATCTTCAATTTCGTCATACAGCGACAACCGGCGCTCGCTGGCCCCTTCGGCGCTCATCGCATTGAACACCAGCGCCAGATGACCGTTGCGCAGCGTCGTGACCTGAATGGAGGAGTTATTGTTGGGCAGCGACAGCGGCTCGGGCGCACTCCAGCTTTCACCCTGATCAAACGAGCGGCTCTGGTAGATATGGTCGGCCCAGCGACTGCGGTAGAGTGCCAGCAGCGAGCCATCATCCAGCAGGGTCACGTTCATATGAACGCAGCCGGTGCTGTCAGGCACGCTGACGTCGCGCCAGCTCTGGCCTTTATCTTCTGAGATTTTTACCGCGCTGACGTCATAGCTGCCGACCCACTTTTCGCCGGGCTGCGTCAGGCAGTAAAACACCGGCAGCAGCCAGTTGCCGTTGGGCAGCACGACAATCGGCTGACGAATAAAGGTGCCGGGCTTATCCAGCAGGGTTTTGATCTCGCCCCAGCTTTTGCCCATATCGTGAGACTGGCGATAGCGCACGATCGCGGTGTCCTGATTACCTGATTTCTGCGCCGTCCACAGCAGCCACAGTATCTGGTCGGGATCGAGAAACAGCACCGGATTCTGTTCTGAGCGACCCGGATCGTCAGAAAGCTTCTGCGCGTCACTCCAGCGATCGCTGCCTTTTGTCAGCCGGGAACACCAGACTGAGATATCGGCAATCCCTTCCTGCGTGCCACCAAACCAGACGCAAAGCAGATCGCCATCGGGCAGCGGCAGCAGGTTAGCCGCATGGTTTTGCGGGCAGGAGGAGGGCAGCATCGCAATCTGCTGGGCGCTATCCTGCGGGTGCGGCGCAACCAGGCCGGTGCGTTCTGCGGTGACGGTTTCCTGAGTCATATTAGGCTCCACTATTTTGTGCATTGTGTTGCGGTTGAGGCTGAGACTGGCGTGACGGGATACAGCGGTCAATCACCATAATGATGGCCGGCGTAATCAGCGCCAAATACATATTGTCGATACCGAACGGATTACCCATCAGGAACCAGACGGACGTGACCACGCAGGCACCAATCAGACCGGCGTTGGCACCGCGCGTGCTCTTAAACCACGGCAGATAGAACGCCATGATCGCCACCACGGTGATCGACAGGCGAATCGCGCGGGTAAAGAACGAGAGCTTCAGCACTTCCGGGAAGAACAGGACAAACAGCAGCGGGAAGAAGCCGATGCCAATCGAGATCCAGCGCGTCACTTTAAATTCGCGCTCCGGCGTCGGATTACGATAAGGCACGTAAAAATCTTTCACCACCAGCGAGGCGATGGCCAGCGCAACGGTGCCGACGCTGACGAAAATCGAGGCCACCAGCGAGGTGGTGACGATACCCGCCAGCCACGGTGACATATCCTGCAGAAACACTGGCAGCGCATAGAGGCTCTTGATATCGGGATGCGCAAACTTCGCCGCCACGCCAATCAGCGCCATCGCCAGACCGATCGGCAGGCAGAAGATGAAGGCGACCCAGGTAGCGCGCTTCGCGGACTTCACATCTTTGGTGGAGGAGATCGCCTGGATCACAAACTGCGTACAGAAGATCGAACCCACGGTCCCGATCAGCCAGGCCACAATGGTACTGGCACCGACGTGACCATCCCACGTCCAGTAGAACGCCGGCATTTTCTCGATCATCGGGGCCACGCCGCCGGTCATTTTCAGCGCCACATAGAGAATAATCAGAATCCCGATGTACTTGATGGCGCTGTGCAGCAGCGTAACCCAGGCGACGCCTTTCATGCCGCCAAACGCAAAGTAGAAGGTACTGACCACCGCGGTGATAAAGGCCGCCTGCGTCAGGTCGATCTTCAGCACGGTGGAGATCGCCGCCGCACCGCTGATGTAGTTCCCGACGTTCACCAGCAGCAGCGCATAGATCATAATCAGCGAGATAATGTTCTTGGTTGAGCTGCCATATTTCTCGGCGATGGCACCGGAGATCGTGATTTTTCCGGTGTTGTAGATGCGTTTGACCAGAATCAGGCCAAACAGCGGGAACCCAATCGCCGCGCCAATCACCGACCAGGAGGCGGCGAAGCCATCCTCAAAGGCTGCCTGCGCCGTGCCAATGGTCGATTTTGCCCCGATATACTCTGACATCAGCATAATGCCAACGATAAAGGCGGGCATGGCGCGGGAGCCTTCCATAAAGTCGCCGCTGGTTTTACTGCGCAGCCGCCAGGTCAGCCAGGTGGTGAACAGGATATAGGCGACCACCATGCCGACGATCAGTAAGGTGCTCTCAGTTGAAAATGCTTTCATCATGACCTCGATTGTTCTGGCAGATGGCGACCATCAGGTTCGTTCTCATCTGACCGATAGGGTACAAAGGCGATGGACGTTATTGCAGGTAGTGGTTCACGATTTGACGGATCTGCTGCTGCTCGTCGGCGCTGAACTGCACCGCATAGCGGCTTTCACCCACCTCAAAGCCCTGCAGGCTGACCGCTTTTTTCACGGCGGCCGGTGAGAAACCGATGCTGTACAGCGCGGTGCGCAGGCCGGTGACGTTCTCCTGTGCCTGATGCGAACCGGCAATATCGCCGGCACGGAAGCGCGCCCAGATGGCGTTAATCGCCTCCGGTGCCACGTTTGCCAGTCCGGAAATGGAGGCGGAGCAGCCATCAACGAATCCCTGATGAATCAGCGAGTCAGGGCCGTTCAGCACATCAAAGCCCTCACAGTCGGCGGTGGCCTGCAGAAATCCGCTCAGACTTTCATAGCTGCCTGCGGAGTCTTTAATACCGATGATGTTCGGGTGCACGGCCAGCGTGCGAACGGTCTCTGGCTGCAGGGTATTGCCGGTTCGCGCCGGGATGTTGTAGAGGAACAGCGGCACCGTCAGCGCGTCCGCTACGCGCTGATAGTGGTCGATCAGCTCCTGCTGTTTCAGCGGCACAAACCATGGGGTGATCGCCGAGACGGCATCCACGCCCAGGCGTGCAATCTGTTTGCCGAGCCGGATCGTTTCGCGGGTCGAAATTTCGCCGATGTGCGCCACGACAGGCGCGCGGCCGTTGATCTCATCGACGCAGGTGGTGGTGACGGCGATCTTCTCCTGCTCGTTCAGCACAAAGAACTCGCCATTGGTGCCGCCACAGAAGATGCCGTTTCCGGCGTTGATCTGGCGTCTGACCTGTTCACGCTGTTTCATCGGATCAAAGGCACCTTCACGGTCAAAGGTGGTGACGATGGCGGTCAGTACGCCGTTGATTTTCTTATTCATGACAATCCTCATTACGCCTGGCAGGAAGGGAACAGCGTCAGGTAGACGGCGCGCACATCGTCGGCGGTGACCGCCATCGGCACGTTTTTCATCAGGCGCTGCACGTCGAGCGCCGCTTCCACTAAATAAGGCAGGTGATTCGGGCCGATGCCCAGTGCTTCCAGGCTGGCAGGCAACTGCAGCCGTGCAACCAGCGCGGTGAAGTAGTCGACCAGCGCGTGTGATTTCTCTTCATCGCTTAAACGGACGTCGGCGTCGGGCAGCAGGTCATAGGCCTGAGCGAATTTGCTCACCGCGGCCGGACGGACAAAGCGCATGCAGGGGGCCAGCAGAATGGCGTTGGCAACGCCGTGAGGCAGGTGATATTTGCCGCCAAGCGGATAGGACATCGCATGCACCAGATGCGTCCCGGCATGGGCAATCGATGCGCCGCCATAATAAGAGGCCCAGAGCATCTCCAGCCGTGCCTGCAGATTCTCCGGCTCGCGCAGCGTGGTTTCGAGATTCGCGAACAGCTTCTTCATCCCAATCAGCGCATAGTTGTCGCTGACCGGATTGGCCACGTTGGCGGTGAAGCACTCGATCAGGTGACACAGGGCATCAATGCCGGTAGACGAGGCGATGTGCGGTGGCATGCTGGTGGTGAGTTCCGGCACCAGCGCCACCACATCGGGCAGCATCACTGGTGAAATAATGCCGACTTTGGTCTCTTTCTCCGGGATCGCCAGAATCGCATTCGGCGTCGCTTCAGAACCGGTGCCGCCAGTGGTCGGGATGAGCATTGAACGGGTGCGGCGCTGCGGTTTTTCGCCTGCCAGCAGAGCGTCCAGCGACGGTGCTCCGTCGATGCACAGCACCGAGAGCAGCTTCGCCACATCCAGCACGCTGCCACCGCCGATGCCAATCACCATGTCGGCCTGGCGCTGCGCGAGCGTTTCTATAATCGCGGCCACATCATGCTGGCTCGGCTCGGGCGGCACGCTGTTGACCACGCTGATACGCGGAATCTGATCCCGGAGTTGCCCCATCAGCGCCTGAACCGCCGGAATCGCTTCAATGTTCCGGTCTGTCACTACTATCGCTGTCGTTACGCCATTCAGCAGATAGCGCATGTCGTTTAACGCCTGATAACCGCTAATCACCGTGCTGTTAATATTCATTTCATACCCTTTTTTCTGTCATGACTGAGCAGATGATTAATTTTGCTCAGCGCAATGCGAAGTCAGTCACTCTCTGTGGCTAATTTTATAAGGCATATCGATTTCGATTAATTTGAACTTGCTCACATATAATCAATCATGATTGAATATAATCAAATACAGCGGCAATAGCCTGACAGGAGTGAGGATGGGCTCATCAATATGGAAAACCCCGGTGCTGGTCATCGCCGATGACTTTACCGGTGCTAACGATGCAGGTAGTGGACTGGCACAGGCCGGTGCCCGTGTACATGTGCTGTTCGGCACCGCCGCGCCGCAGCCCGACGAGGCGGCGGATGTGCTGGTAATCAGTACTGACAGCCGGGCGGTCAGCATCAGTCAGGCGGCAGAGCACGTCACGCAGGTGGTACAGCATTACGCGGCACAGTTTCAGCAGGGCTGGCTGTTCAAAAAGATCGACTCCACGCTGCGTGGCAACGTCGGTGCTGAAACGGTGGCGGCACTGCGCGCCAGCGGCAAAAGGCTGGCGCTGGTGGCACCGGCCGTGCCGCGCCTGGGCCGCACCACACGTGAGGGCAGCGTGTGGGTGAATCAGCGGTTACTGACGGATACCGAATTTGCCAGCGATCCCAAAACCCCGATCCTCAGCGCCCGGATTCTCGATCAGATGCAGATCGACGGTATGGAGATCGATCTCGCCACGCTGCGCAGCGATCGGCTGGATGCCGTGCTGGCAGCTGCGCAGGGCGTGGTGGTGGTAGATGCCGAAACGGAGGCCGACCTGGCGCGACTCATTACCGCTGCGGCGCGGCTGGCAGAGAAGCCTCTGCTGGTCGGGGCCGCCGGATTAAGCGATGCGCTGGGTGCTGCGCTCTCAGTTCGTCCTTCTTGTCCTTCGCGGCCTGTGCTGGCGGTGGTGGGATCGATGAGTCGTCAGGCAGAGCAGCAGATCGCCACGCTGCTTAACCAGCAGGCAGTGGAAATCGTGGATGTTGATATTCGTCAGCTGTTTCAGCAGCCCGCCTGGTGTGGCCGGGATAGCTGGATTGAACAGGCGGCTGCCGCACTGCGTGCCGGTCGCCACACGGTGATCCGTACCTGCCAGCATGAATCCCAGCGACACGCGATCGAGGATCTCTGCCAGCAGCACAGCGTGACGCGCCAGCAGCTGGGTGAGGCGATCTGTCAGCTGCTGGGCGAAATGACCCTGAGTCTGTGCCGGGCACAGCTGCCGCATGCGCTCTATCTGTCGGGCGGCGACGTGGCGATAGCCGTTGCTCAGGGGCTGGGGGCCAGCGGCTTTAAAATTCAGGGTCTGGTGACGGGCTGTGTGCCGCACGGGGTTCTGCTTAACAGTGAATTTACTCTGCCGGTGATGACCAAAGCGGGTGGCTTTGGTGATGAAAATACCCTGGTAGCAGCCATTGGTTTTATTGAGGAGAAGTCGAGTGAGTAAAATTATTGCGATCACCATGGGCGATCCGGCGGGCATCAGCCCGGAAATCATCATTAAAGCGCTCTCTGAAGGTGAGCTGAATGGCATTCCTGCCGTGGTGATTGGCTGTGCCAGTACGCTGCGCCGCATTATGGCGATGAACATCACGCCACAGGCCGAGCTGCGGGTGCTGGATCGGGTACAGGATGCACGGTTTGCGCCCGGCATTATCAATGTGATCGATGAGCCGCTGGCCGATCCCGACGCGCTGAAACCTGGCGTGGTGCAGAAAGAGGCGGGGGATCTGGCATGGCGCTGCGTAAAGCGTGCCACCGAACTGGCATTGGCCGGTGAGGTGCATGCCATAGCCACCGCGCCGCTGAACAAAGAGGCGATGCATGCGGCGGGCCATCTCTATCCGGGTCATACCGAACTGCTGGCGCACCTGACTGACACCAAAGATTACGCCATGGTGCTCTACACCGATAAGCTGAAAGTCATTCATGTCACAACCCACATTGCACTGCGTAAGTTCCTCGACACGCTCAATCAGACGCGCATCAAAACGGTAATTGGTATGGCGGACACCTTCCTGCGTCGTGTCGGCTACAGCGCCCCGCGTATCGCCGTGGCAGGTGTTAATCCGCACGCTGGCGAGAACGGGCTGTTTGGCGATGAGGAGATCACCACCGTTGCCCCCGCGATTGAGGCGATGAAAGCGCAGGGGATTGATGTCTCCGGGCCTTGCCCGCCGGACACGGTGTTTCTGCAGTGCCAGGATGGACGCTATGACATGGTGGTGGCGATGTACCATGATCAGGGGCACATCCCGCTTAAACTGCTGGGCTTCTATGATGGCGTGAACATTACCGCAGGCCTGCCGTTTATCCGCACCTCTGCTGACCACGGCACGGCATTTGATATCGCCTGGACAGGTAAAGCGAAGTCTGACAGCATGGCGATCTCGATTAAACTCGCGATGCAGCTCGCATAGGGAAATATGAAGGGACAGAGCCGTCTTGACCAGATTATGGATTACCTGAAAAGCCATAATCTGGTGACTGTTGAGCAACTGGTCAGTGCGATTTCCGCCTCACCCGCCACGATTCGACGTGATTTAATTAAGCTGGATAAAGAGGGCGTGATCAGCCGCAGTCATGGCGGCGTCACCCTGAATCGTTTTATTCCTGCCCAGCCGACTACGCTGGAGAAAATGCAGCGGAACCTGGCCGAGAAGCAGGCGATCGCCGCATGCGCCGCCAGTTTTGTCCGGGCGGGCGATGCGGTGGTGCTGGATGCAGGAACCACCATGCTGGAGCTGGCGCGACAGCTCACCCATCTGCCGCTGCGGGTCATTACGGCCGACCTGCACATTGCACTGTTTCTGTCTGAGTTTAAGCAGATCGAAGTGACGATTATTGGCGGCCGGATCGACGACTCCAGTCAGTCCTGTGTGGGTGAACATGGACGGCGGTTGCTGCGCAGCATCAATCCCGATATTGCGTTTGTCAGCTGTAACTCCTGGAGCCTTGAGCGCGGTATTACCACGCCGACTGAAGAGAAAGCGGGGCTGAAACATGACCTGCTGGCCAATGCGGCGCGTCGGGTTCTGCTGGCGGACAGCAGTAAATATGGCTCCTGGTCGCTGTTCTGCGCGTCACCGGTGGATGATCTGACCGATGTAGTGACCGACAGCCGGTTAGACGAGGATGTCTGCCGCACGCTGCGCGAGCGCGGTATTACGCTGGCGCTGACCTCTGCCTGAACTGAACGCGCCGTGCTTCTCTGACCTCATCGTAAAGCAGGGTGAGAGCAGCACTGCGCGTTTATCTTCTGCAGTCGCCGTTAACGCGCGTAGGCGTCATGCTCTTCGCGCGTCATTGCCGGCGCGTCTACCGTAACCCGCTCAAACCTCAGATTCGTTACGCCCGCTATTTTGCCAAACTCCTGCGCCTGCAGCGTAATATCGCTGAAACTCAGCTGTTCGATTGGGTTTTCCGGCGTGCCTTCAACAAAAAAGGCGCGGGAAAACGCCGCTGGCTGAGTCAGGCTGCTGCTGATATGACTGATACTGATATTCTCAACCCGCGTCAGGCCAGCATCACCCGTGACGCCTGATGCCAGCTTACGCCAGTGTGGCGGCTGTTTGGTGTCGGCGGGCTGTTCGCTGTAGCTGTACTGCGGGAACCAGTTCAGCTGCAGCATAAACGGATAACAGACATCCTCCATCTTCAGATGGCGAACCACGATGTTTTTGATCCAGCCGCCGCGATTTCGGGCGGACTTGATGCGAAAGCCGACGCCAGTGCCGGAAAAACGGTTGTGTTCGATGATGACATTTTCGATACCGCCAGAGGTTTCGCTGCCCAGGGTAATGCCCGAACCTTTCAGCAGAGTGCAGTCGCGAATAATGATATCGCGTGCGGTTCTGCCGAGCTGCTGTGCTTCCGCGCCGCGACCCGATTTCACGCAGATATTGTCGTCATTGCAGGAGACCGTACAGCTCTCCACACGCACTAACTGGCTGGAATCAATATCAATGCCGTCGGTGCTGGGGCCGGTGGCGTTCATGACACGTAGCCTCTGCAGATTCACCTGTTTCGAATAGCAGACGTGCAGGTTCCAGAAGCCGGAATCCTGTGAGGTGAAGTCCTCCAGCGTCACGCATTCGCTCTCGTAAACCACTACGTTACGTGGACGCCTGCAGTCGTAATCCACCACCCAGCGCAGGCCGCGACGGGTATAGTCCGCCAGCATCCCGCTGTTCTCGTCGTCGCCCCAGAATTTATGCCACCAGACGGCACCCTGTCCGTCGAACGTGCCGCTGCCGCAGACGGTGACGTTGCGGCAGTGATTAATGTTAAGCATCGCCGCGGGCCAGACCATATCAATTCCCGCCACGCGCGTAGGGATGTCCGGGTAGTCCTCCAGCCGCTGGCTGCCGAGCAGCATGGCATCTTTCGCCAGCTCCAGCGTCATCTCACTTTTCAGAAACAGCGCACCGGTCAGAAAGCGGCCAGCCGGGATCAGCACCGTGTCGCCTGCTGATGCGCTATCAATCGCGCGCTGTATCGCCTGAGTGGAAAGTGAGGTGGCGTCCGGGACGGCAGCGAAATCAATAATGTTAATTCTTGCCATTTTTTTTGCCTGTAGTGGTTGAGAAATGAGCGTTCAGCGCTGAAAGTAGCACGCTCTGGCAGGCAAATTATTGCTGGCGATCAGGGAATTACGGCGGTTGCCGTGATGAAAAGTCGGAGGGATAAGTGGGAAGAGACGCGCAGGTTATGGGGTGTCACGCTGCGCGCCGGATCATCAGAGGGTTTTCAGGCCCACTGAGGGGATATTTCTGCCGTAGTAGATCTCACGCATCTCTTTCCACAGCAGGTCAGTAATACGCTTATGCTCCTGCGGGCTGAGATCTTCCGGGCGGGTGTTAAACAGGTAGTGTTTCAGGTCGAACTCTTTCAGCAACATCTTGGTGTGGAAGATGTTCTCCTGATAGACATTCACATCCACCATGTCGTACATCGCTTTCATATCTTCTGACATGAAGTTCTGGATCGAATTGATCTCATGATCGATAAAGTGCTTCATGCCCTTCACGTCACGGGTAAAACCGCGCACCCGGTAATCGACGGTGACAATATCTGACTCCAGCTGGTGGATCAGATAGTTCAGCGCCTTAAGCGGTGAAATCACGCCACAGGTTGAGACTTCGATATCGGCGCGGAAAGTGCAAAGTCCGCCTTCCGGGTGGCTCTCCGGATAGGTATGCACGCAGATATGGCTTTTATCGAGATGCGCCACTACCGAGTTTGGCAGCGGGCCTGGATGCTCGGAGTTATCGATATCTTTGGGATCGATCGGCTCTTCACTGACCAGAATCGTGACGCTGGCTCCCTGCGGTTCATAATCCTGGCGTGCAATGTTGAGCACGTTAGCCCCGATAATTGAGCAGGTCTCCGTCAGGATTTCCGTCAACCGGTTAGCGTTATATTGTTCATCAATGTAGGCGATGTAACCATCGCGTTCAGCTTCAGTATTCGCGTAACAGATATCGTAAATACAAAAACTCAGGCTTTTCGTCAGGTTATTGAAGCCATGTAGTTTTAGCTTTTGCAATTTTGTTAACCCCTTAAAAATGCCCGATCAGCACGCGGCAGATAAAGCATTTAACAGATATTGAGGCAGAGCAAAGCTGCCGGTATGAATCGCTGGTGTGTAATAACGGCAGGTCAGGCCAGCAGCCTTGAAACGTGTCTGCAGAGTGGCGGTATCAAGCTGGCGCAGCGCCGGATTATCACTCGCCCAGGCAAAGGTCATAATACCGCCGTAGTAGGTCGGAATCGCCGCCTGATAGAAACTGACATCGCCAAAATAGTGGCTCAGCTTGCGATGGCTGTTGACGGCTTCATCCTGCTGAAGGAAGCAGACGCCATTCTGCGCCACGAAGATGCCATTTTCATTAAGGGACGCTTTGCAACCCGCATAAAATTCGGAGGTAAACAGACTCTCGCCCGGACCAATTGGATCCGTACAGTCAGAGATGATGACATCGAATTTTTCCTGGGTCTGATTGACGAAATTAACGCCGTCATCAATCACCAGCGTAAAGCGTGGGTCGTCATAGGCGCCTGCATTGTGGTTTGGCAGATACTGGCGACAGAAGGTTACGACGCCCGCATCGATCTCCACCATAGTAATCTTTTCGACTTCAGGATGACGTGATACTTCACGCAGCATTGCGCCATCGCCGCCGCCGATAATCAGGACGCTCTTCGCCGCGCCATGCGCCAGCAGTGGAACGTGAGTCATCATTTCATGATAGATAAATTCGTCGCGTTCGGTGGTCTGAACAACGCCGTCCAGCGCCATAACACGGCCCATTGCGGCATTTTCGAAAATGATTAAATCCTGATGCGCAGTCTTTTCACGGTAAAGCTCTTTGTCTACCGTGAAATACTGGCCAAAACCAGCATGAAGGGTTTCATACCACGTTTCATTTTGGGCCATGGTGCTCTCCTCTGATGACATCGCCATGAAGATGGGCGGCACATGATAGCTAACACTGACCGCCGTTGCACGGTCAATGTCCGGCTGCAGAGGGCAGAGCTGTTACCTGACGTAGGCCAGCAGGCTCAGGGAATCGCGGGCCAGTGACTTACATTTTTTATCGTTGGTGATGGCGATGCCGCTGAGATCGCGATAGCTATCTTCGCCCAGCGCCTTCATGTTGTAGTTGCTGTAATTACTTAAATCCCAGCGGTTCTGCTGAGCAAAAAAGACCAGCGCTTTGCGAATCTGCGCGTCCGGTAAATCCTGATAGCCACAATCATTTTTCAGATAGACGAAAACCGCCGTGAGATCAGCCAGATCTTCCGCTTCGGATTCACTCAGGGCAAAACTGGTGGAGGAGAAGCCAAGGAGTCCCGTCAACAGCAGGATCCTGATACTTTGCTTCATAGTCTTTCTCTTCAATGGATATTGCTCATGACGTTAGCACAGTTATTCTCAGATTTTCGATTAATTTGACGCTGCAGGGCGCTGTACCGCCTTTTTTCGTCAGATTCTCACGGGTAAGACTTGACCTTCCCATAAGGTCAGGGTTTAGGCTGTCTGCACTGATGCCACAAGGATGATCACCATGCAACGTCGCCATTTCCTGAAACTCACCGCCACACTGAGTGCAGCCGGAGCTTTGCCGCTCTGGAGCCGTTCGCTGATGGCGGCCACCCGTCCACTGTTGCCGATCCCGTCGCTGCTGGAACCTGATGCCAGGGGAAGCTACAGCCTCACCGCGATGCAGGGCACCACCCAGTGGAACGGCAAAGCGGTGCCGACCTGGGGCTATAACGGCAGCCTGCTGGGACCGGTGCTGAAGATGCAGAGTGGTAAACCGGTTACGGTCAACATCTATAACCGCCTCAATGAGGCGACCACCCTGCACTGGCACGGTCTGGAAATCCCCGGCGCCGTCGATGGCGGCCCGCAAGCGGTGATTGCGCCTGGTGGTTCGCGTCAGGTCTCTTTTACGCCCGATCAACCCGCCGCCACCTGCTGGTATCACCCGCATTTGCACGGTAAGACCGGGCATCAGGTGGCACAGGGGCTGGCGGGCCTGATCCTGCTGGAAGACAAAGAGAGCGGAACGCTGCGCTTGCCTTCGCAGTGGGGCGTGGATGATGTGCCGCTGATTTTCCAGGATAAGCAGCTGACCAAAGATGGCAGCCATATTGATTATCAGCTCGACGTGATGCGCGCCGCGGTGGGCTGGTTTGGCGACATGATGCTGACCAACGGCGTGCAGTATCCGCAGCATGCAGTACCGCGGGGCTGGATGCGTCTGAGGCTACTCAACGGCTGTAACGCCCGTTCGCTGAACATTGCCGCCAGTGATAAACGTCCTCTTTATATCATCGCCAGCGATGGCGGTCTGCTGGCTGAGCCCGTAAAGCTCGACGCGTTACCGCTCCTGCCGGGCGAACGTTTTGAGGTGATGATTGATACCTCTGATGGCAAGGCCTTTGATCTGGTCACGCTGCCGACAGAGCAGATGGGCATGACGCTACCGCCGTTTGACCAGCCGTTGCCACTGGTGCAGATCCTGCCGCTGCGGGTGATGGCCAGCGCCACGCTGCCGGATCGGCTGGCGACGCTGCCCGCGCTGCCGGCCACCGACGGACTGACGACACGCTGGCTGCAACTGATGATGGATCCGCAACTGGACCAGCAGGGCATGCAGGCATTGATGCAGCGCTACGGCGAGAAAGCGATGGGCAAGGGCGGTCATCATTCGATGCCGCAGACGCCGAAGAAAAAGGCGGCAGAGCCGATGGACGGTATGGAAGGTATGGAAAACATGGGAGGTATGGATCACAGCATGCACGGCAATGCGCCGCCCGCCGGTTACGATTTCCACAACGGCAACAAGATCAACGGCCAGGCCTTTGACATGAAAAAACCGTCGTTTGCGGTGAAACTGGGTGATTATGAAAAATGGACGATTTCAGGGGAGGGCGATGCCATGCTGCATCCGTTCCACATTCATGGCACTCAGTTCCGTATTCTCTCTGAAAATGGCAAACCGCCCGCTCCGCATCGGCAGGGCTGGAAAGATATGGTGAATGTCGACGGCTGGCGCAGTGAAGTGCTGGTACGCTTCAATTATGTCGCCGCCGCCGAACACGCTTACATGGCCCATTGCCATCTGCTGGAGCATGAAGATACCGGCATGATGCTGGGCTTTACCGTGAGCTGATTACACCTGATCGAGCGCCAGTTTGATGTCTTCAATCAGGTCGCCGGCGTTCTCGATGCCAATCGACAGCCGCACCGTGGCGTCAGTGATACCAATACGCTGACGCACCGCCTGCGGCACGCCGGAGTGGGTGGTACTGCCAGGATGGCTGGCCAGCGACTCGGTACCGCCCAGGCTCACCGCCTGCTTAAACAGTGACAGCGCATTGAGAAAACGGAACGCCGCAGCCTGGCCGCCGGTGATATCAAATGAGAAGGTTGAACCCGCGCCGCTGCACTGTTCACGATAAGTCTTCCCTTCGGCGCTCTCCGCATCCAGATAAGGTAGCCAGTGCAGCTTCGCCACTTTCGGGTGATCGCGCAGAAACGCCGCGACCGCTTCCGCATTTTGAAAAGCTTTCTCCATCCGCAGCGACAGGGTTTCCAGCGAGCGGCTAAGCATCCAGCTTGAGTGCGGATCCAGCTGCGTGCCGATGGCGCTGCGCAGGGCGCGCACTTTCGCCATCAGCGCCTTACTGCCCATTGCGGCACCCGCAATAAGGTCAGAGTGACCGCCTACATATTTGGTTAACGAATAAAGCGACAGGTCAGCGCCCAGCGTCAGCGGCTGCTGGAACAGCGGGCCGAGCAGGGTGTTGTCACAGGCGATAATGGGTCGTGAACCCTGCTGCTGGTCAATCTCATCGGCAATACGCGCCATCAGGCGGATATTGACCAGGCTGTTGGTGGGATTCGCCGGCGTTTCAATCAGGATCACCGCCACCCGGCCCTGCACCATCGCCTGCTGAGCAGCATCCCGCACTTTGACTTCATCATTACCGTCGCTGAAACCCACGGCCTGAATATCCAGATTGTGAAGCGTTTTGCTGAGCAGCGTTTCGGTGCCGCCATAGAGCGGCTGGGAGTGCAGGATCACCTCGCCTGGACGGGCAAACGCCAGCAGGGCAGTGGAGATGGCGGCCATGCCGGAAGAGAAAAGCGAACAGCTTTCTGCCTGCTCATAAACCGCCAGCCGATCTTCAACAATTTCGCTGTTAGGGTGATTAAAGCGGGAATAGACCAGACAACCAGATTTGCCTTCCGGTGGCTCACGTCGGCCAGAAACGTAGTCAAAGAAGTCCCGCCCCTCTTCAGCGCTGTCAAAGACAAATGTCGACGTCAGAAACACGGGCGGCTTCACCGCACCTTCAGAGAGGCGGGGATCATAGCCATAGTTCAGCATCTGAGTTTCAGGGTGAAGTGGCCTGTCGCCAATATGCGTTTTTTTGCCTGAATATGAAGTCATTGTGATCTCCGGCCAGCGGCGCGAGTAGAGTAACGATCTGTTGGATAAAGGCTACCATGCAGCGAATCATGCTGGTAAATGCCAGAATGTTCTAAGGTAATGCGCATTTCTGTGAGCTGCAGACCCTGTATGATAAATTTCGCGACGTAATCGTTTGCTTCGGGTGCCGCACAGCCGTCGCGGCTGCGTCTGTGATAGACTTCGGGGCTTTCTGACGTAACCGGGCTGAACGCAATGAAACACACTGTTGAAGTGATGATCCCTGAACAGGCAATCGCCACGCGCATCGCTGAACTGGGCAAAGAGATTAACGAGCACTACCGCGACAGCGGCAGCGATATGGTGCTGGTAGGGCTGCTGCGCGGCTCATTCATGTTCATGGCTGATCTCTGCCGCGCCATTGATGTGCCGCATGAAGTCGACTTTATGACGGCTTCCAGTTACGGCAGCGGCATGTCCAGCACACGTGATGTGAAAATCCTGAAAGATCTGGATGAAGACATTCGTGGCAAGGATGTGCTGATCGTCGAAGATATCATCGACTCGGGTAACACCCTGAGCAAAGTACGTGAGATTCTGCAGCTGCGTCAGCCAAAATCACTGGCGATCTGTACCCTGCTGGATAAGCCAGAGCGCCGTGAAGTCGATGTAAACGTTGAGTATGTCGGCTTTGCGATTCCGGACGAGTTCGTGGTGGGCTTTGGTATCGACTATGCTCAGCACTATCGCCATCTGCCTTATATCGGCAAAGTGGTGCCGCTGGAATCCTGATCCCGCTCTGACCGCACATTCTTCCAAGGCCTGCACCGGTTAGCTGGTGTAGGCTATGTCGCGCTTTACGCCGCGATCGGCTCAGGATTCGCCGTTCATCCGCAGATTAGCAATGCCATTACGGTAGCGCTGTTCGAGGATCTCCCGGCTGTTTGCCGTGACATTAAGGTTACGCAGGCAGCCGTCCTGAATGCCATAGACCCAGCCGTGCAGGGAGACATCTTTGCCGCGTTTCCAGGCAGATTGCAGCACGGTCGAGTGACCCAGGTTATAGACTTGTTCAATAACGTTGATTTCGCACAGTTTGTCCAGGCGCTTATCCGGCGGGAGTTCCCCCAGCAACACGCTATGCTTGTACCAGAGGTCGCGGATGTGCAGCAGCCAGTTGTCGATTAATCCCAGCTCCGGGTTATCCATTGCCGCCTGCACACCGCCGCAGCCGTAGTGGCCGCACACGATAACGTGTTCCACTTCCAGCACTTCAATAGCGTACTGCACCACGGACAGACAGTTCAGGTCAGTGTGGATCACCAGATTGGCAACGTTGCGGTGAACAAAAAGTTCGCCAGGTTCCAGTCCGGTCAGGCGTTCGGCAGGGACACGGCTATCAGAGCAGCCAATCCACAGAAAGCGCGGTTTTTGTGCCTGGGCGAGACGCTCAAAAAAGCTGGGATCTTCTTCAACCAGTAATTTTGACCATTCGCGGTTGTTTCTGATCAGGGTATTAATGTCTGTCATGGCGTTGAGCGACCGGTTACTGCGCAAAGTGCGCGCGCGTACTATATGCCAGGGTCTGATAAATTTAAACGGCATTGCAATGCCACCAAAACAGGGTATGGATGCAGAATGACTTATGCACTGGAACTTTCCCGGCTGACCAAGACCTATCCCGGCGGCGTGCAGGCGCTGAAGGGCATCGATCTTAACGTTGAAGCGGGTGACTTTTATGCACTGCTGGGGCCAAACGGTGCCGGCAAATCCACCACCATCGGCATTATCAGCTCGCTGGTTAATAAATCCGAAGGCAGCGTGCGGGTGTTTGGCTACGATCTGGAAAAAGATGTGGTGAATGCCAAACGCCAGCTCGGCCTGGTGCCGCAGGAGTTTAACTTCAACCCGTTTGAGACGGTGATGCAGATTGTCGTGAGTCAGGCGGGCTACTACGGCGTTGAGCGTCGTGAAGCCAATGAGCGTGCGGAGAAGTATCTGAAGCAGCTTGATCTGTGGGGCAAACGCACCGAACGTGCGCGCATGCTCTCCGGCGGCATGAAACGTCGTCTGATGATCGCCCGCGCGCTGATGCATGAGCCTAAACTGCTGATTCTGGATGAGCCGACCGCTGGCGTGGATATCGAACTGCGCCGCTCCATGTGGGTGTTCCTGAAAGATCTTAATGCCAAAGGCACCACCATCATTCTCACCACCCATTATCTGGAAGAAGCGGAGATGCTGTGTCGCAACATCGGCATTATCCAGAGCGGTGAGCTGGTGGAGAACACCTCGATGAAAGGGCTGCTGTCCAAGCTCAAATCAGAAACCTTTATCCTGGATCTGGCACCGCGCAGTCCGCTGCCCTCGCTGGAAGGGTTTCAGTACCGGCTGACTGACACCTCAACGCTTGAAGTGGAAGTGCTGCGTGAGCAGGGCCTCAACAGCGTCTTTAGCCAGCTGAGCGCGCAGGGAGTGCATGTGCTGAGTATGCGTAATAAAGCCAACCGTCTGGAAGAGCTGTTCGTTGGCCTGACAACGCAGGGAAAAACAGGAGCAAAAGCATGACACATTTGTACTGGGTGGCGCTGAAAAGTATCTGGGCCAAAGAGGTTAACCGTTTCGCCCGCATCTGGATCCAGACGCTGGTGCCGCCGGTCATCACCATGACGCTCTATTTCATCATCTTCGGCAACCTGATTGGTTCGCGTATCGGTGAGATGCATGGCTTCAGCTATATGCAGTTCATCGTGCCGGGATTAATCATGATGGCGGTGATCACCAACGCCTATGCCAACGTGGCGTCGTCGTTCTTCAGCGCCAAGTTCCAGCGCAACATTGAAGAGCTGTTGGTTGCACCGGTGCCGACCCACATTATTATTGCCGGTTATGTTGGCGGTGGCGTAGCGCGTGGTGTCTGCGTGGGCATTCTGGTGACGGCGATCTCGCTGTTCTTTGTGCCGTTTCAGGTGCACTCCTGGTCGATGGTCGCGATCACGCTGCTGCTGACCGCCATTCTGTTTTCACTGGCCGGCCTGCTGAACGCCGTGTTTGCCCGCACCTTTGACGATATCAGCCTGATCCCGACCTTTGTGCTGACGCCACTGACTTATCTGGGCGGCGTATTCTATTCACTGAGTCTGCTCCCGCCAATCTGGCAGGCGGTCTCTAAACTGAATCCAATCGTTTATATGATTAGCGGATTCCGTTATGGCTTCCTGGGCATTAACGATGTGCCGCTGGTGTTTACGCTCACGGTACTGGTGGCCTTTATTCTGGTGTTCTACTGGCTGGTCTATGCGCTGATACAGCGCGGGCGCGGATTACGCACCTGACGTTAACCTGAATCATAAGGGCCACGCTTCGATAAGGGCGTGGCTTTTTTTTGCTGAGTAAAAAACATCCATACCTGCGGTTCTGGCTGGCCTTAAAATTCCCCCTGAAACCCACCCTGACGTTTCTGTTATGCCACTGAAGCCGCCTGGCGCCTCGCTTACATCCTTTCTCACAAAAAATAACCCTAAGTATTATCTGATAATAATCTGACACCTTTCTCTATCTTAATGATTCTTAACTGTTAAATTTTTTTTAAGAATAGCCTTAAGTTCTGACTGTTGTTTATTTTATTACGAATTATCAAAATACCGCCGGAATAAGGTTATTCCTCTGCTCAGGGATGAAAGGGTGGGCTTGGGATGTTCTCAATAAGAAAAATGGCATCGAATTCAGGGCCAGTTTTTAATAAAAGGCAGGAAAAGATGAATCGTATAACGTGGATCGATAATCTGCGGGGATTAAGTATTCTCGCAATCATTTTTTTGCACAGCACTATCGCCGTACATAATAACGCCGGACATTTTACCGCCTTTAGCAGCCTGTTGAACGAGATGCTGGCACCGGTAAGACTGGGGCTGATGTTCTTTGTTTCGGGTTTATTTGTCGATGCAGGGTTGAGAAAAGGCCTGGGGCCTTTTTTTAATAACAAAGTACGCAGTATTCTCTATCCTTTTGTGGTCTGGGTAGCCGTCTACGGCGGATTAAAAATCCTGTTCAGCTCAATGGCTAATACGCCGCAATCACCGATGAATATTATTCTCTCCCACCTGACCGGTGGCGGTGATATGACCTGGTTCCTGCATTCACTGTTTATTTTCTTTATTGTGATTATCTTTGCGCGTCACCTGCCATTCCTGCTGGTGTTTGCCGTCTGTATGACGCTGAGCTGGGCGCTGCCGGCGATTGAGGCGGATGGCGTGTTTGCCAGCTTCGACAATACGCACATCAACAAATCGCTTTATCTGTTTGTCTTCTTCTATCTCGGCGATTACGTAGTGAGAAAGCAGGTGGATATTGCAGAGAAAGTGCAGCATGGTCCGACGCTGCTGATTTCAGTAGTGAGTTTTGTACTTCTTTCCTGCCTGAATATCTTTATACTGGAACGTCATTCCCAGGCGTTATTATCACCGCTGGCACTATTGTCGGTTCCGTTTTTTGTCTGGATTGCGCTTAAGCTGAAATCTGACCTGGTTTACTACATTGGCGTCAACTCTATTGTCTTCTACCTGTCGCATTATCTGGCGATTCAGTTCTTCAGTAAGATTGTGAAGTTTGAAAGCCCGTCAGCCTGGGTAAATGACCTGAAGTTTATTTCAGCGTTTCTGGTGGCGCTGGCATTGCCGTGGACATTATGTCTGATGAGAAAACACGGCTGGTTTAATTTCCTCTTTACGATGAAAAAGTCATCAAAGCCGATGACAACCAAACCGGTTTAATTGCTGGAGCAGAATTGAAAAGGGCCACCGTTTTATCGGCGGCCCTTTTTTTAGATAAACGATTAATCAGGCGATCTGTACTGGCAGTGCTTTCGCCAGACGTTTCATCTGGTTGTCACCTTCAAAATAGGCGACTTTAGGCAGCCACTGACGCGCTTCGGCATCCTCAACCTGCACATAGGAGCAGATAATTAATATATCGCCCTCGCAGGCGCAGCGGGCTGCTGCACCGTTGACTGAAATGATTTTCGATCCGCGCTCAGCCGCGATAGCGTAGGTGGAAAAGCGCTGGCCATTGGTTACGTTATAAATATCAATCGCTTCATATTGCAGAATGCCGGAAGCATCCAGGAAATCCTGATCGATAGCGCAGGAACCTTCATAGTTGAGGTCCGCCTGCGTCACCTTGACGCGGTGCAATTTGCCTTGCAGAACAGTGCGAATCATAGCCAGAAACCTTGTCAGAGAAATAAAACAACCTGCCGCAGAAAGAGTTACAGCGTCAGGTCAACAGTTTGATTATCAATCAGGCGGGCTTTACCCAGCCAGGCGGCCATCAGTACCACCGCGCGCTGACTGTCCACCGTCAGCGGCTGCAGTGTGTCCGCATCACAAATCGCCAGGCCATCAGGACGCAATCCCTGCGCCAGCAGTGCCTCGCTGGCGGCCTCGATGATCTCGTCAATCTGACGCTCGCCATTCTCCAGCCGTGTCGCCATCTGACGCATTACCTGGCTCAGCAACGGTGCCAGCTTACGCTCATCGGCTGTCAGGTAGCCGTTGCGTGAACTCAGCGCCAGGCCATCTTTAGCCCGCACGGTGGGCACACCCACAATCTCAATGTCAAAGCCCATATCGGCCACCATCTTACGAATGATAGCCAGTTGCTGAAAATCCTTTTCACCGAAACAGGCAATATCGGGCTGCACCAGATTAAACAGTTTGCTGACGATGGTCGCCACGCCGCGAAAATGGCCTGGTCGCATCGCGCCTTCCAGCAGGGAAGAGAGCACCGGCACCTCAACAAAGGTCTGATTCTGGGTACCCTGCGGATAGACTTCAACCGGTGAAGGCGCAAAAACCACATCCACCTGGTGACGGTTCAGCTTTTCACAATCTTCCTGCAGCGTGCGCGGATAGCGCGCGAGGTCATCTTCGCGATCGAACTGCATGGGATTGACAAAGATCGAGACAATGACGATGTCGCCGCGGGCGCGCGCTTCATCCACCAGTGTCAGATGGCCTTCATGCAGGTTGCCCATGGTCGGCACCAGCGCAATGCGTTTACCCTGCTGACGCCAGCGACGGACTTCCTGGCGCAGCATCAACAGCGTTTCAATGATCAACACGGTGACTCTCCTGGATTACTGGAAACTGTGCTCTGCCGCCGGGTAGGTACCGGCCTCGACTTCGGCGATATAGTGGCGAATCGCCGCGCGAACATCGCCGGTCTCCGCCAGGAAATTTTTAGCAAATTTGGGAATGTGACCGCCAGTCACGCCCAGCGCGTCATGCATGACCAGAATCTGACCATCGGTGACGTTACCGGCACCGATGCCAATCACCGGTATCGTGAGTGCGTCGGTAATCTGCTGCGCCACCGACACCGGCACGCACTCCAGTACCATCAACTGCGCGCCAGCGGCTTCCAGTGCCAGCGCATCGGCCAGCAGCTGCTCTGCGCCTGCTTCATCACGCCCCTGTACTTTATAGCCGCCAAAGATATTCACCGACTGTGGCGTCAGGCCAAGATGACCACACACCGGCACGGCCCGTTCGGTCAGCATCTGCACGGTCTCAGCCAGCCAGCTGCCGCCTTCCAGTTTCACCATATTGGCGCCGGCACGCATCAGCTGTGCGGCACTCTCAAAGGTCTGCTGTGGCGTGGCATAACTCATAAATGGCAGATCGGCGAGCAGCAGTGCCTGCGGCGCACCCCGGCGTACGGCGGTGGTGTGATAAGCGATATCGCTGACCGTGACCGGCAGCGTGGAGTCGTGCCCCTGCACCGTCATTCCCAGTGAATCACCAACAAGCAACACCTGAATACCTTCATCGGCAAACAGACGGGCAAAACTGAAATCGTAGGCGGTCAGCGTCGCGAACTTTTTACCGCTGGCTTTCGCCTGACGCAGATGTGAAATCGTGGTGGGTTTCATGGCGCTCTCAACTCAGGAATTCTGATGGGCGCAGTTTACTGGATAGCGTGAAAGAGCGGAATCAGAGAGTTGCGTTTGTCTGATCAGCCGTGCCACAGCGCGATGCTGCTGCTGTCGAGGGCGGCAAGAAGAGTGCTGAGTGCGCGGCCGTCGGGCAGGTGGGCATCCGGGGCAATCGCCAGCAGCGGCACCAGCATAAATGCGCGGTTCTGCAGATCATAATGCGGCACAATTAACCGCTCCGTATTGATCACCGCTTCGCCAAACAGCATCAGATCGATGTCGAGCGTGCGGGGGCCCCAGCGTTCTGCCTTGCGCACCCGGCCATGCTCCAGCTCAATCTGCTGGGTATGGTCAAGCAGCGCGTCTGCGCTGAGATCGGTTTCAAGTGCCACTGCGGCATTGAGAAAATCAGGCTGATCGGGTGGGCCATAGGGCGGCGTGCGGTAGAACGGAGAGGTGGCGATGCGTTGCGTCTGCGGCAACGCATCCAGTGCGGTCAGCGCTGCATCAACCTGATGCAGCGGATCGGCCAGGTTACTGCCTAACGCGAGATAAACCCGTGTCATGAGGCGTTTTGATTGTCACGACGCGGCGCGGAAGGACGGCGGCGCGGACGACGCGATTTATTGCGTGGCACCGGATCATCACCCAGGTTATTCAGCATGTTTTTCTGATGCGGCGGCGCAGCCACCTGGAATTCACCCCACCACTGGCTCAGGCGCAGCAGTTCAGGGTTATTTTCCACTTCTGCCCGCAGCGCCAGCAGATCGTAAGCGGCGCGGAATTTCGGATGCTCCATCAGTTTCCAGGCACGTTTACCGTGACGGCGTGACATGCGTAACTGCAACAGCCAGATATCGCGGATAAGCGAAGTAATACGCTTCGGAATCGCCAGCGCACGGCAGGCTTCATCCAGCGTATCGTTCATCGCCATCGCAAAAGCTTCGAAGTAGGTCAGGCCACTTTCCTGCGCGATGCGTTCGGCCGCTTCAAGCTGCGGATACCAGAACATCGCGGCAAACAGAAATGCCGGATTAACGCGCATATCGTTGTGAATGCGGTTATCGGTATTTTTCAGCACCTGAGCCAGCATCCGCTCCATGTGACTGTCGCTGTTTTCCGTGAAGTTGCGTGCCAGCGTCGGGAACAGCGGCTGGAACAGCTGATATTCACACAGTTTAAGATAGGTGCTGTAACCGTATCCGGCCTGTAGCAGTTTCAGTGACTCTTCAAACAGGCGTGCAGGCGGGATATCACGTAGCAGTGAGGCGAGACGCGGAATCGGCTCGGCGGTCTCCGGCGCAATACGCATATTGAGCTTGGCGGCAAAACGCGCAACGCGCAGCATCCGCACCGGATCTTCACGGTAGCGGGTTTCCGGATCGCCAATCAGGCGGATAATGCCCTGTTCGAGATCGCTGATGCCGCCGACATAGTCGCGCACGCTGAAATCAGCCACGCTGTAGTAGAGGCTGTTGATGGTGAGATCGCGACGCTGGGCATCATCTTCGATAGAACCAAAGATATTATCGCGCAGCAGCATGCCACTCTGGGCGCGCTGCGAACTGTTACGATCTTCTGCAATCTCTTCCACCTGATGATGGCCACGGAACGTTGCGACTTCGATCACTTCCGGGCCAAACATGACGTGTGCCAGACGGAAACGACGACCGACCAGGCGACAGTTGCGGAACAGCTTACGCATTTGCTCTGGCGTGGCGTTGGTGGTCACGTCGAAATCTTTGGGTTTTTGCCCCAGTAGCAAATCGCGCACGCCACCGCCTACCAGATAGGCTTCATAACCGGCTTTGTTCAGGCGATAGAGCACTTTGAGGGCATTTTCGCTGATGTCTTTACGTGAGATGGTATGGCTTTCACGAGGGATGATGGTCATCAGACGCTCTGGTTCAACCTCTGCTGGGGCTTCCTCTTCATCACGCTTCAGGACTTTCCGGCAAAAATTAGCTACTCGGGTAAAAATGGGACACCTCGACAGTGGCAATTAGGGTGTAGGTAAAATCAGCGGCTAATCATAGCCTGTTGAGAACCGTTTGAGAATGCTGTTGTCTATGCATCCGGTTTCAGGGCGTTCTGTTGCGGCATCAAAGCGATATTCCACTGCGACACCGCATCAGACAGCAGTTTGTCCTGCGTTAAGTCCTGCCAGCCGTCTGAAACAGGCTGTCCAAGGAAACGCAATGCTGCCACCAGCAGCGGTCTGGCATCGCCATCCGGCAGCGAAGGTGCATGATTCTGCTTTGATAACTTATTGCCATCATGGTTAAGCGCCAGCGGCAGATGTAACCAGGCAGGCTCCGGCCAGCCAAATTGCTGATAGAGCGCAATCTGTCGTACCGTCGGCTCAATAAGATCTGCGCCGCGAACCACTTCGGTAATACCCTGAAAATGATCATCGACAACCACCGCCAGGTTATAGGCAAACAGGCCATCACGACGGTGAATGATAAAGTCTTCCTGTGCCAGGCGTCGGTCCGCCTCCACATGGCCGCGCAGTCGATCCTCAAACGCAAAGACCGGCGCATGCTGTCGCAAACGTAGCGCGGCGTTTGCGGGTCCGCGTTGTCGTTCCCGGCAGTAACCATCATAGAAACCGCCAATCTCCTGGATGCGACGCCTCGGGCAGGTGCAGAAATAGCTCTGGCGATGCTGCTGCAGCCAGGCCAGCGCCTCCCGGTAGGCTTCATGACGCTGTGACTGCCACAACACATCGCCATCCCAGGTTAAGCCGTAGTGTTCCAGCTGATGCAGGATACGGCTGGCGGCACCGGATACTTCCCGTGGCGGATCGATATCTTCAATTCTTACCCGCCAGATGCCGTTTTGCGCGCGTGCGCTCAGGTAACTGCCCAGGGCAGCAATAAGCGAGCCAAAATGGAGTTCACCAGAGGGAGAAGGGGCGAAGCGACCGATACAGGAGGATGGCATAGGATTCAGAAGTGACCACGCAGCGGACAAACAAACATTTGTTCCGCTGCGTGGTAACAGGCTGGACGCGGCATTAGCCGGCCATTTGTTTCTCACGAATTTCTGCTAACGTCTTACAGTCGATGCAGAGATCGGCAGTAGGACGCGCTTCGAGACGGCGAATACCAATCTCAACGCCACAGGAATCGCAATAACCGAAGTCGTCATCTTCGACTTTCTTCAGCGTCTTCTCGATCTTTTTGATCAGTTTACGTTCGCGATCGCGGTTACGCAGCTCCAGACTGAATTCCTCTTCCTGCGCGGCACGGTCAACCGGGTCCGGGAAGTTAGCGGCTTCATCCTGCATATGCGATACAGTACGATCGACTTCGTCCCGCAATTGATTACGCCAGGCTTCCAGAATCTTGCGAAAATGGGTCAGCTGCGCGTCGTTCATATACTCTTCGCCTGGCTTCACCTGATAAGGTTCAACACCAGCGATAGCGAGAATACTCAGGGACGATGTTTTACGGTTTTGACCTTCTTGCATGTTGCTTCTCCTGGATAACACGCACTATACCCTCTGACTTCCGTCTCGCAGTGGCGTTGCTGCCAGCCTGCATTTAACGTCTGCGGGGTACATCGATCCCCCATTGGGGAAAAAAACAGGCCGCTATAAATAACAGAAGCAGTCAGGGTTGGCAATTCTTCATGAACACACCTTGACAAGCCTGTGAGGAACAGCGTATTCAGCCCTTAGCTCAGAACATTCTTAACACATAAAATTGCAAAAGATATTACAAGGTTACGTTGATCGGCGATTTAAGAAACATTCCCTCCGCCGATAAGTCTGCCTGATACGCTAAAATCTCTACGCCTTCCTGTTGCGCCTGAGCCAGTTGTTCTGCATACACCGCATCAATGTGGCGTGCCGGGGAAACGTCCTCAATCCCCGAGTGCAAAACGGCAAACAACAAAACGGCCCGATGACCCTCTGCTGCAACTGTCGCCAGTTCACGCAGGTGCTTCTGTCCTCGAATCGTCACCGCATCCGGAAAATAACCTTTTCCTTCATGGAGAAGGGTTACGGATTTCACCTCAATATAGCAGTTGCGCCGGGCATCTGCCTTGAGCAGGAAATCAATTCTGCTTTTTTCACTGCCATATTTTACTTCCGCCTGACGCTGGGAATACCCCGCCAGCGCGGGCAGCCTGTTTTGATCCAGCGCTTCAGCCACCAGCTGGTTAGCGCGCAGAGTATTGACACAAATCCAGTGGCCCTGCTGCGTTTCGGTCAGCTCCCAGCTGTGAGGGTATTTGCGGGTCAGGCTGTCGGACGTTGAATACCAGACCCGATCGCCCGGCGTAGCACAGCCCGTCATGGCGCCGGTGTTGGCACAGTGGATCGTCAGAACCTCACCGTCCGGCGTCATAACATCGGCAAGGAAACGTTTGTAACGGGCAATCAGGCGGGCGGGTTTAAGAGGAGGAGAGAAGTGCATGCGGATCCTGAGACGTTAATGGCCAGCTGGCCAGAGCGCGATAGCGGGTGCGGCCCCGGGAATATTCAGAGGCAAACAGGGAAAACGTGGAGACGTGAAAACGCCAGTGAAAGCCGCGTGGCGGTAACGCAACCGGCTGAGTGGCATGGCGTAACAGCGTGATATGTGGATGAAACGGCTGCGGACTCTGGTAACAGCCATGTCGGGCGGCCTGCGCACGGAGCAGGCTGGCGAGCTGCAGCAGACCCCGTGGTGCGCGCTGGCAACCCAGCCAGACCACGCCCGGACGTGGCCAGTGTCCGGCATCATCCAGGTCGAGATCAAAACCGGGCTGGATAATGCGGGAAGCCAGCGTTTGCAGTTGCTGTGAGGTTTGCGGCGCGACCTCACCCAGAAATGCCAGCGTCAGATGCAGATTCGCTGCGACCACTGGCTGGCCCGCCTCGGCAGGAAAGTTGTCTGCCCGCCAGTGCACCAGCTGCTGCTGCATCTCGTCAGGCAGGCTGATGGCAAAAAATAAGCGTTGTGTCGCCATGGCGCTCTCCGGCAAATATCACGTGCTACAATGCGCGCCATCTTAGCACAGGCAGAAGCGGAGTTTGCTGTGAGCGATTTACCGGTCAGCGTGGTGCTGCCTGACATCCTGGCGGCGCTGCGTGACGCCTCTCAAATCCTGCTGGCCGCGCCCACCGGCGCGGGAAAATCGACCTGGCTGCCCTTGCAGTTACTACAGCATGCAGCCTTGCCGGGACGAATCATTATGCTGGAGCCACGCCGGCTGGCGGCGCGTAATGTCGCGCAGCGGCTGGCGGAGCAGCTCGGTGAGCAGCCGGGAGCCACGGTGGGGTTCAGGATGCGTGGCGAAAGCTGCGTCGGGCCACAGACCCGGCTTGAAGTGGTGACCGAAGGCATGCTCACGCGCATGCTTCAGCACGATCCGATGCTGGAGGGCGTGTCGCTGGTGATCCTTGATGAGTTTCACGAGCGCAGCCTGCAGGCCGATCTGGCGCTGGCGCTGCTGCTCGATGTGCAGCAGGGGCTGCGCGACGACCTTAAAATCATGCTGATGTCCGCCACGCTGGATAATGCCCGACTGGCGGCGCTGCTGCCGGATGCGCCATTGATTGTCTCAGAAGGGCGCAGCTATCCGGTTGAGCGTCGTTATGCGTCGCTGAATCAGAACGTGCGTTTTGAAGAGGCGGTCGCGCGTGAAGTCGCCCAGCTGCTGCGCGATGAAGCCGGATCACTTCTGCTGTTTCTGCCGGGCGTGGCGGAAATTGAACGGGTGAAACGCGAACTGGAATCACGCATCAGCGACGACGTGGACCTGACACCGCTCTATGGGGCACTGCCGCTGGCGGCGCAGCTCCGGGCGATACTTCCCGCTGCTGCCGGACGCCGCAAAGTGGTGCTTGCCACCAATATCGCTGAGACCAGCCTGACCATTGAGGGGATCCGGCTGGTGGTCGACAGCGCGCTTGAGCGCAGCGCTCTGTTTGACGCCCGCAGCGGCGTGACGCGGCTGCAGACCCAGCGAATCAGCCAGGCATCCATGATCCAGCGTGCAGGTCGCGCCGGGCGACTGATGCCGGGACTCTGTCTGCATCTGTTACCGCAGGAGCAGGCATCCCGTGCGGCGGCGCAGAGCGAACCGGAAATTGTGAACAGCGATCTCTCGTCGCTGTGGCTGGATCTGCTGCAGTGGGGCTGTACCGAGCCGCACCAGTTACAGTGGCTGGATCAGCCGCCCGCCAGAAATCTGGATGCCGCAAAACAGCAGCTGACTCGCCTGGGTGCGCTGGACAGCAACGGCCTGCTCAACACGCTGGGACGGCGCATGGCGCAGCTGGGCTGCGATCCCCGACTGGCTGCTATGCTCTGTGCCGCAGGCGATGAACCGGATGCGGTTGCCAGCGCCGCGCTGCTGGTGGCGATTCTGGAAGATCCTCCGCGTAGCGGCAGTGCCGATCTGCGGGATGCCCTGCATCGGCCACAGTCTCCATGGCAGCGACGCGCGCAGCAGTGGCAGCAACGACTCAAAATTCGTGGCGGACGGGTCGATGAAGATCGTTTCGCCTACTTGCTGGCGGTGGGCTTTGGCGATCGGCTGGCGCGGCGACGTGACCAGAGTGGCCGTTATCAACTGGCCAACGGCCTGGGTGCCAGACTGGATGAGCAGGATGGCCTGACACGCAATGAATGGCTGATTGCGCCTGCTCTGTTACAGGGCAGTACCACGCCGGATGCCCGGATGTTGCTGGCGCTACCGGTCGACATTGAGACGTTGTGCCAGCAGCAGCCCGCATTGATTGAGCGCCGTACTGAAGTGGAGTGGGACGAAGAGAAAGGCACACTGCGCGCGTTCAGACGCGAGCAGATTGGCGCGCTGATACTGAAGACCCAGCCGATGGCGCGCCCGGAACCGGCGGTGCTGCACGCAGCCATGTTGCGCTGGATTGCCGAAAAAGGTCTGTCGGTGATGGGCTGGACGCCGGATGCCGAACAGCTGCGCCTGCGCATCCAGTGTGCGGCGCAGTGGTTGCCGGAAGAGAGCTGGCCCGCCACAGACGATGAGAGCCTGCTTAAGAGCCTGCCACAGTGGCTATTGCCGCAGATGTCAGCAGTGCGCGATCTCCGCAGCCTGCAGGCGGTGAACCTGACGACGGCACTCTTACATTTACTCACATGGTCGCAACGTCAGCGGCTGGATACTGTGCTGCCAACTCATTACACTGTGCCGACCGGAAGCCGGCTGCCGATCCGCTATGATGCGGACAAGCCGCCCGCGCTGGCGGTCAGGATTCAGGAGATGTTTGGTGAGGCGACGAATCCTGCCGTGGCGGAAGGACGTATTCCGCTGGTGCTGGAGCTGTTATCGCCCGCCCAGCGCCCATTGCAGATCACCCGCGATTTGGCGGCGTTCTGGCGCGGTGCCTGGCCTGAAGTCAGGAAAGAGATGAAGGGGCGTTATCCTAAACATCCCTGGCCAGAGGATCCGGCCAATGCCTTGCCAACAAGGCGAACCAAAAAAATGTCCCCGCAGGGTTGAGTCCGCTGGATCGAATTCAGAGGGTTCTGCCATGCGGCACGCGAGAAAGCAGTTAGAGTAGCGGCGCTGCCGTAAGCACTGCCTGGAGAAAAAAAGTCATGTCTGGGAACGATCGCGAACCAATAGGGCGCAAAGGTAAACCGTTGCCGCCGCGCAGCAGTGCGGGCCGGGGACGACGCAGGGATATCGAACAGGATATCGATCAGGACGATTTTAATGATGACGAGGAGGAAGCGCCGGTGCCACGTAAAGGTAAAGGTGGAAAACCGCCGCGCGGCAAACGCCGTTGGCTGGGATGGTTAATTAAACTGTTCCTGGTGTTTGTGGTGGTCATGGTCGCATGGGGCATCTACCTCGACTCAGAAATTCGCAGCCGTATTGACGGTAAAGTGTGGCAACTGCCCGCGACCGTCTATGGTCGCATGGTCAGCCTGGAACCGGGTATGGCCTACAACAAAAGTGAAATGGTGGCGCTGCTGGAAGGAACCCAGTATCGCGAAGTCTCCCGAATTACCCGCCCTGGCGAGTTTTCGGTGAAGGGCAACACCATCGATCTGCTGCGTCGCCCGTTTGATTTCCCCGACAGTAAAGAGGGACAGATCCACGCGCGCATGAGCTTCACGAAAGATGAGCTGAGCGAGATTAAAAACCTCGAAACCGGCCGTGATTTTGGCTTTTTCCGCCTCGATCCACGCCTGATCACCATGCTGCAGTCGCCGAATGGTGAACAGCGTCTCTTTGTGCCACGCGCCGGTTTCCCGGATCTGCTGGTCGATACGCTGATCGCTACCGAAGATCGCCATTTCTATGAGCACGATGGCATCAGCCCGTACTCCATTGGCCGCGCCTTCCTGGCGAACATCACGGCCGGGAAAGCGGTGCAGGGCGGCAGTACGCTGACCCAGCAGCTGGTGAAGAACCTGTTCCTCACCAACGAGCGTTCACTGTGGCGTAAAGCGCGTGAAGCCTATATGGCGGTGATCATGGATGCGCGCTACAGCAAAGATCGCATTCTGGAACTCTATCTGAACGAGGTCTATCTCGGTCAGGCAGGGAGTGATCAGATCCGCGGCTTCCCGCTGGCGAGCCTTTACTACTTTGGCCGCCCGGTGGATGAGCTCAGTCTGGATCAGCAGGCGATGCTGGTTGGCATGGTGAAAGGTGCGTCGCTCTATAACCCGTGGCGTAACCCGAAACTGGCGCTGGAACGACGCAACCTGGTGCTGCGCCTGTTGCAGCAGCAGAAAGTGATCGACCAGGAGCTGTATGACATGCTGTCGGCGCGTCCGCTGGGCGTGCAGCCGAAAGGGGGCGTGATCACGCCGCAGCCTGCCTTTATGCAGATGGTGCGTAACGAGCTTCAGGCGAAACTGGGCGATAAGATTAAAGATCTCTCCGGCGTGAAAATCTTCACTACGCTGGATCCGGTGTCACAGGATGCAGCCGAAAAAGCCGTTATTGATGGTATTCCGACGCTGAAAAAACAGCGTGGCCTGAAAGATCTGGAAACCGCGATGGTGGTGGTTGACCGCTTTAGCGGTGAAGTCCGCGCCATGGTCGGCGGTGCCGATCCGCAGTACGCCGGTTACAACCGTGCGTTACAGGCGCGCCGCTCTATTGGTTCACTGGCGAAACCCGCCACCTACCTCACCGCGCTGAGCCAGCCAAACAGCTACCGGCTGAACAGCTGGATCGCCGATGAGCCGATTGCGCTGAAGCAGCCAAACGGCAGCGTCTGGAAACCGATGAACGACGATCGTCGCTTCAGCGGAAAAGTGATGCTGGTGGATGCGCTGACCAACTCCATGAACGTGCCGACGGTTAACCTCGGTATGACGCTGGGGCTGGATGCGGTGGTGGATACCTGGAGCAAGCTGGGTGTGCCGAAAGAGCAGCTGCATCCGGTTCCGGCGATGCTGCTGGGTGCCATGAACCTGACGCCGGTTGAAGTGGCGCAGGCGTTCCAGTCAATCGCCAGCGGCGGTAACCGCGCATCGCTCTCTGCAGTACGTTCGGTGATTGCGGAAGATGGTAGCGTGCTCTATCAGAGCTATCCGCAGGCGGAACGGGTTGAACCCGCGCAGGCGGCCTATCTGACGCTCTACACCATGCAGCAGGTTGCTGACCACGGTACCGCCCGTGCACTGGGTGCGCGCTTCCCGAATGCGCATCTGGCCGGTAAAACCGGTACCACCAACGACCTGGTCGACAGCTGGTTTGCCGGTATTGATGGCAAAGAAGTCGCGATCACCTGGGTGGGGCGCGATAACAACCAGCCGACCAAACTCTATGGTGCCAGTGGCGCGATGCAGCTTTATCGTCGTTACCTCGACATTCAGGCACCGATGCCGTTGCAGCTGACGCCACCGGAGGATGTGTCGATGATGAATGTCGATTCAGCCGGTAACTTTGTCTGTGGCACGGGCAGCAGCACCTGGCGTTCTCTGCCGGTGTGGGCGCTGGATCCGAATGCGCTGTGTCAGCAACAGCAGCAGCAGGTTCAGCAGCAGCAACAGCTGTTTGATCAACAGCAGCAGCAGCAGCCGCAACAACAACCGGCCCAGCAACCGGCCCAGCAACCGCAGGAGCAGAAAGACAGCGACGGCGTAGCAGGCTGGATTAAAGATATGTTTGGCAAATAGATCAGTCAGACAGGCTAAAAGGGCGCTTCGGCGCCCTTTTTTTGTTGCTGATCAATACGCGTTAATCGCCCTGCAAACGGCGTCACTACTGGGATTTCTTCTTGCAGTGCCCGCTGAAGTTCGCATATTATCTAATCCGTTATAATAATCATTATCGTTTCGATTCGCTCTCCTGAGCCTTTTTAAGAGACACCTTTTTATGAATGCGCGAACGACTTTTGCAGACAACACCAAAAAAACATTTTCCCGACCGCTTCTGGGCGTCATGATCTCACTAAGCCTGAGCACCTCGCTTTACGCCGCACAGGCGGAGACGATGGTGGTTTCAGCGGATGGCGGCAGCGGTGTCGAAGCGGAAAGCGCCTGGGGCCCGGCACCGACCGTGGCAGCGAAACGCAGCGCCACCGGCACCAAAACCGATACGCCGATTGAAAAAAATCCGCAGTCTGTCTCCGTGGTCACCCGCGAAGAGATGGAAATGCGCAACGTGACCAGCGTGAAAGGAGCGTTTAACTACACGCCTGGCGTGCTGACCGGTAACCGTGGCAGCTCAGATGTGATTGATGCGTTGTCGATTCGCGGCTTCAGCGAAACTAATACTAATCAGTATATGGATGGCCTGAAACTGCAGGGTGATAACTACTCTGAGTTTGCTATCGATCCTTATTTCCTGGAGCGCGCCGAACTGCTGCGCGGTCCGGTATCGGTACTCTACGGCAAAAGCAATCCTGGCGGTGTGGTCTCGCTGGTGAGCAAGCGTCCGACCCAGGAAACCCTGCGCGAAGTGCAGTTCCAGATGGGCAACGATAACCTCTTCTCGACTGGCTTTGACTTTGGCGGCGCGCTGGATGATGACGGTGTCTACAGCTATCGTCTGACCGGTCAGGCGCGCAGTCAGGATGCGCAGCAGGCGATGAACAAAGAGAAGCGCTACACCATTGCGCCGGCTTTCAGCTGGCGTCCCGACGATCGCACCCGCGTTGACCTGCTGACCTATTTCCAGAACGAACCCGAAACCGGCTATTACGGCTGGCTACCGCGTCAGGGCACGGTCGTCCCCATCACGCGTGCCGATGGCAGCCAGTATAAACTGCCGACCAACTTCGATGAAGGCGAGCAGAGCAACAAGATTTCACGCACCACCAAAATGATCGGCTATAACGCCGAGCATAGCTTCAATGATACCTGGACGCTGCGCCAGAACCTGCGTTACGCCGACCTGCGCACCGATTACCGCAGTATTTATGGTAACGGTTTCCTGCCGGAGACTCAGCAGATCACGCGAGGTTCGGCCGTTTCAGAAGAGAAGCTCAATCAGTTTGCGGTGGATAACCAGGCGCAGGCGAAGTTTGCCACGGGTCAGGTTGATCATACGCTGTTGCTGGGCGTGGACTTCCAGCGGACCCGCAATGATATCGACGCACAGTTTGGCTCGGCATCGAACCTGAATGCGGTAAATCCGCAATATGGCGATAATAGCGTCACGCCATTTGCCAATCCCTATCAGCACCTCAACAAGCAGCGTCAAACCGGCCTCTATGCACAGGATCAGATGGAATGGAACCGCTGGGTGCTGACACTGGGCGGCCGCTACGACTATGCCATGACTTCGGTTTACGATCGGGTGACGGACACCGTTGATCGCCAGAACGATCAGGCCTTTACCTGGCGTGGTGGTCTGAACTACGTGTTTGATAACGGCATCGCGCCTTATTTCAGCTACAGCGAAGCCTTTATTCCAAATGCCGGATCGACCTTTGATGGCCAGGCATTCGATCCGTCGCGCGCTAAACAGTATGAAGCGGGCGTGAAGTACGTACCTAAAGATCGTCCGGTTGTGCTCACCGCAGCCGTTTTTCAACTGACCAAAACCAAAAACCTGACGGCCGATCCTGATACGTTCAATCATCCGTTTGCCAGCGTGCAGAGCGGTGAAATCCGGTCGCGCGGCGTAGAGCTGGAAGCGAAAGCGGCGCTGAATGCCAACGTTAACCTGACGGCGTCCTACACCTATACCGATGCGGAATATACCGAAGATACGCAGCTGAAAGGCCGAACGCCGGTGAGCGTCCCTAAAAATATGGCCTCACTCTGGAGTGACTACACCTTCCACGAGACAGCCCTGTCGGGTGTGACAGTGGGCGCGGGTGTGCGTTATGTCGGCGAGAGCCAGGGTCTCTACAGCACCGGCACCGAGCAGAACCAGAACTTTAAGGTTGCCGGTTACACCACGGTAGATGCGGCGCTTAAATATGACCTCGGTCGTTTCGGTCTGCCGGGCTCAACGGTGGGCGTTAACGTCAACAATCTGTTCAACCGCGAGTATGTCGCCAGCTGCTACCGGGAATACGCCTGCTACTGGGGCGCGGAGCGTAAGATTGTCGGCACCGCGACCTTCAGATTCTGATTTAACCGGGCGCTTCGGCGCCCGTTCGTTCACAGGGATAACCATGCCGCATCCGCACGCAGAAGAGGCGACTTTTACGCTGGCAAACGCCAGTTTTGAAGTGCCCGGCCGAACTCTCCTTCAGCCCCTCTCGCTGACCTTTCCACCTGGCAAAATGACCGCGCTGATTGGTCATAACGGTTCCGGTAAGTCGACGCTGTTGAAAATGCTGGGCCGTCATCACGTGGCCAGCGGCGGAGAGGTGCTGCTGAATCAGCAGCCGGTCGGGCGCTGGAACAGCAAAGCGTTTGCCCGCGAGGTGGCCTATCTGCCGCAGCAGTTACCGGCAGCCGAAGGGATGACGGTGCGTGAACTGGTGGCGATTGGTCGCTATCCCTGGCACGGCGCGCTGGGCCGTTTCGGGCAGGACGATCGGGACAGGGTAGAAGATGCGATTGCCCAGGTCGGGCTAAAGCCCTTTGCCGGGCGACTGGTGGACAGTCTGTCGGGCGGTGAGCGTCAGCGCGCCTGGCTGGCGATGATGGTGGCGCAGAACAGTCGCTGTCTGCTGCTGGATGAACCGACGTCGGCGCTGGATATCGCTCATCAGGTTGAGGTGCTGGCGCTGATAAAAGATCTGAGCCAGCAGCGCGGCTTAACCGTAATTGCGGTGTTGCACGATATCAATATGGCAGCCCGCTACTGCGATCATCTGGTGGCGCTGCGTCAGGGCGCGATGATTGCCGAAGGTAACGCGCAGGCGATTATGCAGCCTGAGGTGCTCGGCGCGATTTATGGCATCCCGATGGGCATTTTACCGCATCCGCAGGGCGGCGCGCCGGTCAGTTTTGTTTGTTAAGGAAAGGATGATGCCCGATCTTTATCGCCGCCGACTGTTGCTGGCACTCGCGGCCTCGCCACTGTTTTGTGCACTTCCCCTGCGTGCTGCCACGCCCAATCCGGGCCGGATTATTGCACTGGAGTGGCTTCCCACCGAACTGTTGATCGCTCTGGGCGTTACGCCCTGGGGCGTGGCTGATCTGCACAACTACAACATCTGGGTCGGGGAGCCGCCGCTGCCTGCGGACGTGATCGATGTGGGTCTGCGCACCGAACCTAATCTTGAGCTGATGGCACAAATGCAGCCGTCGCTGATCCTCTGTTCAAATGGCTATGGCCCGCCTGAAGAGAAACTTACACGCATCGCACCGATCATGGGCTTTGACCTTCACAGCGGCGACGGGAAACCCTTCACCGCCGCGCGGGCATCGCTGCGTAAGCTGGCGGCGAGACTTGGATTACGCGATCGCGCTGAGCAACATCTGCGCGAGGTCGATGCGCAACTGGCACAGGCGCGTCAGCGGCTGGCGCCCTATGCCGGACGCACGATTCTGCTGATGTCGCTGCTCGACAGCCGTCACGCCATCACCTTTGGTAAAAACAGTCTGTTCCTGGAAGTAATGACGCTGCTGGGCCTGAAAAATGGCTGGCAGGGCGAAACAAATTTCTGGGGTAGCGCGGTAATCGGCATCGAGCAGCTGGCGCAGGCTGGAAATGTGGATGTCATCTGTTTTGATCATGACAATGACGCAGAGATGCAGCAGTTGATGCGCAGCCCGCTGTGGCAGGCCATGCCGTTTGTTCGCACCGGACGCTTTCAGCGCGTCCCTGCAGTCTGGTATTACGGTGCTACGCTTTCAGCGCTGCACTTTGTTCGCGTGCTGGAACGCGCGCTGGAGACGCACTGATGCGCCATGCTCTGTTTCCCGCAGGTCTCCTCAGCCTGCTGTTTCTGCTCTCACTCAGCCTGACGCTGGTTAATCTGCACCATGCGCTGCCGCAGCATGAGTGGTGGCAGGCATTCTGGTCACCGACGGTCGATAGCCTGCCGCAGATGGTGTTTCACTACAGCCTGCTGCCGCGCACGGCGCTGGCGCTGCTGGTGGGCGCCGGGCTGGGGCTTGCCGGTCTGCTGTTTCAGCAGATATTGCGGAACCCGCTGGCCGAACCCACCACGCTGGGTGTCTCTTCCGGCGCACAGCTGGGCATTACCGTGGCGACGCTGTGGCATCTGCCGGGCGGCGCGCTGACACAGCAGTTTGCCGCGCTTGGCGGAGCGTTGCTGGTGGCCGCGCTGGTGTTTGGTGTGGCCTGGGGCAAACGTCTGTCGCCGGTGACGCTGATTCTGGCCGGGCTGGTGCTGAGCTTCTACAGCGGTGCGGTAAATCAAATCTTCGCTATCTTCAATCACGATCAGCTGCAGAACATGTTTCTGTGGAGCACCGGCGCGCTGAATCAGATGAGCTGGGAAAATGTGCAGCAGCTCTGGCCGCGCCTGCTGCTGGCGTTTCTGCTGGCGCTGGCGCTGCTGCGTCCGCTGACACTGATGGGGCTGGATGATGGTGTAGCAAAAAATCTGGGGCTGGCGCTCTCGGTGGCGCGTATCGGTGGCCTCGGGCTGGCAATCCTGCTTAGTGCACAGCTGGTGAATGTCGCCGGTATCATCGGTTTTATCGGACTGTTTGCGCCGCTGCTGGCGAAGCTGCTGGGTGGTCGACGGCTCCTCAGCCGGATGCTGCTGGCACCGCTTACCGGCGCGCTGCTGCTGTGGCTGGCCGACAGTTGCGTGTTATGGCTTAGCGCACACTGGCGCGATATCCCGACCGGAACGGCCACGGCACTGCTCGGTGTACCCATTTTGTTGTGGCTGCTGCCGCGACTGCGTACGGGTTCAGTGCCGCCCGCCCTGAATCAGGGCGACAACGTACCCGCCGAGCGACAAAACCTGTTGCGCTGGACGCTGACGGGTCTCGCGGTGCTTGCCCTGCTGGTGTGGGGTGCGCTGGCGTTTGGGCGTGATGCGCTGGGCTGGGTCGGGTCATCGGGCGAGATGCTGCACTCTTTGCTTCCGTGGCGTGCACCGCGCGTGCTGGCTGCGCTGGTGACCGGCCTGATGCTGGGCGTGGCGGGGAGCCTGATCCAGCGGCTGACCGGTAATCCTATGGCCAGCCCGGAAGTGCTGGGCATCAGTTCAGGTGCCGCCTGTGGCGTCGTCGTCATGATGTTCTTTGTGCCGGGCGATGCGATGGCATGGCTGCTGCCCGCCGGTGCGATGGGGGCCGCGCTGACGCTGCTGGTGATCATGGCGGTAGCCAGTCGTGGCGGCTTCTCACCTGAGAGAATGCTGCTGGCGGGTATGGCGCTTAACAGCGCCTTTGTCACCCTGCTGATGCTGCTGCTGGCGAGTGGCGATCCCCGCATGGGCGGGCTGCTGAGCTGGATTTCTGGCTCGACCTATAACATCAGCGGCAGTCAGGCGATCCAGAGCGCACTCTGTGCGCTGCTGCTGGTCTCGCTGGCACCACTGGCGAGCCGCTGGCTGACGCTGCTGCCGCTGGGAAGTGCTACCGCACGCTCGGCCGGCATGGCATTAACGCCCGCGCGGCTGAGTCTGCTGCTGCTGGCAGCCGCGCTGACCGCCAGCGCAACGCTGACTATTGGTCCGCTGAGTTTTGTTGGATTAATGGCGCCGCACATGGCGCGCATGCTGGGGTTCCGGCGTGCCTTGCCGCAACTGCTGCTGTCGGGATTACTGGGGGCGGGACTGATGGTGCTGGCTGACTGGTGCGGGCGAATGCTGGCATTCCCGGATCAAATTCCTGCCGGGCTGATGGCGACGTTTTTAGGTGCACCTTACTTTATCTGGCTGCTGCGTCGTGCAGGTTAAAAAAAAGACCAGCGCAAGCCGGTCTTCATCTTTAACGTTACCGACATTACAGCTTCGCGAAACAACGACGCGCGGCATCAACCGTGCGCTGAATATCCTCTTCGCTGTGCGCCAGTGACATGAAGCCCGCTTCATAAGCTGATGGCGCAAAGTAAACGCCTTCCTCCAGCATCAGATGGAAGAAGGTTTTAAAGCGTTCCACATCGCAGCGGGTCACATCGGCGTAACAGGTCACGCTGTCAGCATCGGTGAAGAACAGGCCAAACATCCCGCCAACATGGTTAATCACCAGCGGAATATTTTGCTGTTGTGCGGCTTCGCGCAGACCCTCTGCCAGCTTGCGGGTCAGGGTATCGAGCTTCTCGTGCGTGCCCGGCTGCGCGATCTGCGTCAGGCAGGCAAAACCGGCAGCCATCGCGATCGGGTTACCGGAGAGCGTTCCTGCCTGATAAACCGGGCCGGTCGGCGCCAGTGCAGCCATCACGTCGCGACGGCCACCGAATGCACCGACTGGCATCCCGCCACCGATAATTTTTCCGAGGCAGGTCAGGTCAGGACGTACATTGTAGTGAGCCTGCGCGCCACCCAGCGCCACACGGAAGCCGGTCATCACTTCATCGATAATCAGCAGTGCGCCGAACTCATCGCAGAGCGCGCGCAGGCCCGGCAGGAATTCTGGCTGCGGCGGGATGCAGTTCATATTACCGGCAACCGGCTCAACGATGATGGCAGCGATGGCATCAGGATATTGCTCGAAGGCGCTGCGCACGGAGTCGAGATCGTTGAAAGTGCAGGTCAGGGTATGTTTAGCGAAATCTGCTGGTACGCCCGGCGAGTTTGGCTGACCCAGCGTCAGGGCACCGGAACCGGCTTTCACCAGCAAATGATCGGCATGGCCGTGATAGCAGCCTTCAAACTTAATAATTTTATCGCGGCCGGTAAAGCCTCGAGCCAGACGGATTGCGCTCATGGTCGCTTCGGTACCGGAGTTAACCATCCGCACCATCTCCATGCTCGGCACCAGCTCACACACCAGCTGCGCCATGGTCACTTCCATTTCGGTCGGTGCGCCAAAGCTCAGGCCGCGCTGGGCTGCTTCGATCACCGCATTACGGATCGCCGCGTTGTTATGGCCCAGCACCATCGGTCCCCATGAGCCGACATAGTCGATATAGGCTTTGCCATCAGCGTCATACAGATACGCACCATCAGCATGTTCAATAAACAGTGGAACGCCGCCCACACCGGTAAATGCGCGTACTGGCGAGTTTACCCCACCCGGAATCAGGCGTTGTGCCTCGGCAAACAGTTGTTCGGACTTACTCATTTTCGGCTCCAGCGTTTCAGAAAAATATGGCGCCATTCTACGGAAGAGCAGCAGCAGACGAAAGGTGGATTCACCCACAGCGACCTGAACGGAGGGGAAAGCGGCACAGAGTGCGAAGGGCAGAGCTTGATTGCGCTGAGGTGCTGACTGATAATAGCGTTATTAAGGTCGTTTTCTGACCTGGGCGTTTACCGGAGTAAAACATGAGTGATGAAGTAGTAGCACTGCCGTTGCAGTTTACCGACGCCGCAGCCACCAAGGTGAAAAACCTGATTGCCGATGAAGAGAACCCGGCGCTGAAACTTCGCGTCTATATCACCGGTGGCGGTTGCAGTGGTTTCCAGTATGGCTTTACGTTTGACGACCAGCTGAACGATGGCGATATGACAATTGAAAAGCAGGGCGTCTCACTGGTCGTTGATCCAATGAGCCTGCAATATCTGGTGGGCGGTTCGGTTGATTATACGGAAGGCCTGGAAGGATCGCGCTTTATCGTGACCAACCCGAATGCCAAAACCACCTGTGGCTGTGGCTCATCCTTCAGTATCTGATCGCGCAGGCCGTCACTCCGACGGCCTCATTTACCACTCTATTGTGACCAGCCGGTTACTCTGCTTCAGGCTTCCCTGCGATTGAATCTGACTTTGGGTTACGCGTGGCTGCGCGCTTGCCTGTCTGCCACAGTTGATTTGCGGCAAAAGCGGACCGTTAGCCGTGTTGATTTCACAGCGTGAATAGATGACAAGCCTGGCGCCTATAGAGCCATTTATCGATCCCGCAAAAGCAGATCCGGTGATCAAAAGCCCTATGGCCAGCAGCAGTGCTCTGGTCATATAAGGTTCCTGGTGTTTTAAAAAGCGCCGCGGCGCTAAAAGGACGGTGAGCATACGTGGCCCGCTCGTCTCTGGTATTGATTAACGGCAAAAAAGGCTGTTTCTTTAATCGATGCGTGGACTTATTGTGCGGGATGCAACGCGGAACAGAGTTGCTGCGCCGCCAGCAGCAGCCGCGGACCCGGCCGGCTTAACCAGTCCTCGTTAATGGCGATCACCGGCACCGTGAGCTGTGGACGCCAGAAAGCACGAATGTTCTCCGCCTGCTGTGCACCTCCGGCTATAACCACGGCCTGAGGATGGCGCATCAGCACCTGCTCACGGCTGACCTGCGGCCAACTGACGCGGCTGTCAGCAAAAATATTCCTGCCACCACATAACGTAATAACTTCATTTTGCAGCGTGGCTCTGGCGGCGGTAAAAAGCGGCTGCTGACCAAACTGCAAAAAAAGCGGAACCGCAGTCAGATGAGTATAGCGCTGTCGCAGCGCCGCTGCCTGCTGTCGTAGCGCTCTGGCCGCGCTGGCGGCCTGCTCTGGCCTGGGACTCCAGCGGCCCAGATCGGCCAGTGCCGTGAACATCTCATCCAGTGTCAGTGGATCAATCCATTTAATGGGTACGCCGAGCTGCTGCAACTGCTCAATCTGCCGCTGCGGATTACCGCCGCGCCAGGCTAAGACCAGATCCGGCTTGAGCTGCAGAATACGTTCGGCTTTGATGCCCTGCCAGTTGGCGACCTGTTCAATCTGTTTCGCCTGCGGCGGATAGTCGGACCAGGCGCTGACTGCGATCGGCGTAATCCCGGCAGCAAAGGCGAGTTCGGTAAGGTGTGGAGCGAGGGTGATAACACGCGGTGGGGAAGCGAGCAGGCTGCCGCTTAATAGCAGCAGCCAGCAGAACAGCAGCGTTTTAGCCACGCGCCAGATGCGCCAGCAGGTTCTCCACCATCAGCGACGATTGCGTCGCTGCAACGCTCAGGAATTCATCAAAGCTAAGGTGCGATTCTTTATCGGCCACGTCTGAAATCGCGCGGACCACCACAAACGACACCTGGAACTGATGACAGACGTGACCGATAGCGGTCGCTTCCATCTCAACCGCAATCGCCTGCGGGAACAGACTACGAATGCGCGCCAGCGGCTCAGCGCCATTGATAAAGGCATCACCGCTTACCACCAGACCGCGTACAGCATTCAGGTCCAGCTGCTTAATGCAGGCTTCGGCAGCCGCGATAAGCTTGCTGTCTGCCACAAACGCAGCAGGGCAACCCGCCATCTGGCCTGGCTCATAACCAAAAGCGGTGACGTCAGCATCGTGATAACGCACTTCATCTGATACCACGATATCGCCGACGCTCAGTGACGGTGCTAAACCGCCTGCCGACCCGGTGTTGATCACCACATCCGGCTTGCAGAGCTGCAGCAGCAGCGTGGTACCCAGCGCGGCAGAGGTTTTACCAATGCCCGATTTCAGCAGTGCCACTTCAACGCCCTGCAGGGTGCCGGTATAGATTTCACAACCCGCCAGTGTCAGCGTTTGACGGTTTTCAATTTTGTCACGCAGCAGTGTGACTTCCTGCTCCATCGCGCCAATAATGCCTGCTTTCATAGTGAGTTCCGCTAATGTAAAGAATCAAAATTTAGGGCATAGTCTACCATGGCATTCAGGGGATTAATTCACGAAAAAGTCAGGGGTAATTCATGTCGGCGATCAATTTCAGGAAGAAGATCAGCTTCTCACGCCCTTATAACAGCCGAAAAGATCCGGAAGGTGAATATTACATTACCCGCCATTTTGAGAGCGACCGTGGACGAATTATCAACTCGGCCGCTATCCGGCGTCTGCAGCAGAAAACGCAGGTCTTTCCACTGGAGCGCAACGCCGCCGTTCGCTCCCGCCTGACGCACTCGCTGGAGGTGCAGCAAACCGGGCGCTACATCACCAAAGAGATTCTGCAAACCCTGAAGATGCAGGGCGGGCTGGCGCAGTATGGACTGGATGAGATGGAAGGCGCGTTTGAAAGTCTGATCGAGATGGCGTGTCTGCTGCATGACGTCGGTAATCCGCCGTTTGGCCATTTTGGCGAGGCCGCCATTAACGACTGGTTTGAAGAGAACCTCTCTGCCGAACTGGTGGATCCGCTGGTAGCGGGCGTTGAAGGAGAAGAACAGCGGAAGGCTTTTGATCAGCTGAATGCCATGATCCGCCAGGACCTCTGCCATTTTGAGGGCAATGCGCAGGCCATTCGTATGGTGCATACGCTGCTGCAACTCAATCTCAGTTATTCTCAGGTCGCCTGCATCCTGAAATATACCGCACCCGCCTGGTGGCAGGGTGAAAAACCTGCCGAATTTAGCGTCTTAATGAAGAAACCCGGCTTTTATCTCTCTGAGCAGGAGTATATTGCGGATTTACGTGCTGCCACCAATATGGAAGAACACCATCGCTTTCCGCTTACCTATATAATGGAAGCGGCGGATGATATCTCCTATTGTATTGCCGATTTGGACGACGCTGTAGAAAAAGATATCTTTAATGTTGAGAGTTTGTTTGAGTTTCTCAATAAAGCCTGGGGGCCGGTTAAAAATAATGACGCCTTCAGCCGGACTATTGGTGAAGCCTGGCGCGAAGCCTGCAGTAAAAAACGGCGAAGCCGCAGCGATCAATTTTTTATGTCATTACGCGTAAATGTTCAGAGCGTGCTGGTAAGTTATGCCGTGAAACGTTTCGTTGATAATCTGCCTGCTATATTCGATGGCAGTTTCAATCACGCGCTGCTGGAAGATGAGGGTGAAGAGGGCCGGTTACTGCAACTGTTTAAAACTGTTGCGCGCCAGCAGGTCTTTAATCACTCTGAAGTCGAGCAGCTGGAGTTGCAGGGATACCGCGTAATCAAAGGGCTGCTGGAGATCTATCAGCCGCTGATGCGCCTGAACTATGAGGCTTTCACCACGCTGATAAATGAAGACTTCCTGCGTCAGCATCCGATTGAAACCCGGCTTTTTCATAAGCTTTCTGGTAAACACCGTAAAGCCTATTTGCAAAAGATGCGTACCCTTGTGGTAGAGCATAAATATCAGCGGCTGCTGTGGGAACGTTATTATCGCTTCCGGCTTATTCAGGATTATATCAGTGGAATGACCGATCTCTATGCCTGGGATGAGTATCGCCGACTGATGGCTGTAGAATAAGCCGGCGTTTGTAAAGGCCGCGAATAAATTTTTACCTTTGACTTAAACTTTTAAAGGAATTTCGCGCTAAAACATTTATCTCACCTTTCGACCACAGCAATGGTCTGAACAGTAATCTTATCGAGAAATGAAAATGAAAAAAAAGACTTTAGTGTTAAGTGCGCTGGCGTTGAGCCTGAGCATGGCGCTCGCCCCAGTTACTGTTTTTGCTGCGCAAACGGCCTCTTCCGATAGCCAGCAACTCCCTAGCCTGGCGCCTATGCTGGAAAAGGTAATGCCGTCTGTGGTCAGTATCAGCGTTGAGGGTACCACCACCGTGAAAACCCCGCGCATGCCGCAGCAGTTTCAGCAATTCTTTGGCGACAACTCGCCCTTCTGCCAGGACGGTTCTCCGTTCCAGGGATCACCCATGTGTCAGAGCGGTGACGGCGCGGGCGGTAACGGTGGCGCGCCAGGCCCTGATACCCAGCAGGAAAAATTCCGGGCTCTCGGGTCGGGCGTCATCATCAACGCTGAAAAAGGCTATGTGGTGACGAACAACCACGTGGTGAACAACGCCACTAAAATTCAGGTGCAGCTCAGCGATGGTCGTCATTATGACGCCAAAGTCATTGGTAAAGATCCCAGCTCTGACATTGCACTGATTCAGCTGAAGGACGCTAAAAATCTGACTGCTGTGAAAATCGCTGACTCCGACAGCCTGCGCGTCGGTGACTACACCGTGGCGATCGGCAACCCGTATGGTCTGGGTGAGACCGTCACCTCCGGGATCGTCTCGGCGCTGGGACGCAGCGGCCTGAACGTGGAAAACTACGAAAACTTTATCCAGACGGATGCGGCAATTAACCGGGGTAACTCCGGTGGTGCGCTGGTTAACCTTAATGGTGAACTGATAGGGATTAACACCGCTATTCTGGCGCCGGATGGCGGCAACATCGGTATCGGCTTTGCTATCCCAAGCAACATGGTTAAAAACCTGACGGCTCAGATGGTTGAGTTTGGTCAGGTGAAACGTGGCGAGCTGGGCGTGCAGGGGACTGAACTGAACTCCGAGCTGGCAAAAGCGATGAAGGTTGATGCACAGCGTGGTGCCTTTGTCAGCCAGGTGCTGCCAGACTCTGCGGCGGCTAAAGCGGGTATTAAAGCGGGTGACGTGATTGTTTCAATGAATGGCAAACCGCTGAGCAGCTTTGCTTCTCTGCGTGCGGAAGTGGGTTCGCTGCCGGTTGGCACCACACTGAAACTGGGCCTGCTGCGCGACGGCAAACCCGTTGATGTCTCGGTTACCTTGCAGCAGAGCAGCCAGGCGAAAGTGCAGTCCGCCACCATTTACAACGGCATTGAAGGGGCTGACCTCAGCAATGTTGAAACCGGTGATAAAGGTGTTCGCGTGGATAATGTGAAACCCGGCAGCGCCGCAGCGCGTATCGGCCTGAAAAAGGGTGACGTGATCCAGGGAGTTAACCAGCAGCCGGTAACCAACCTCGGTGAGCTGCGAAAAGTCCTCGACACCAAACCAGCCGTTCTGGCGCTGAATGTGAAACGTGGTGACAGCAGCATCTATCTGCTGATGCAGTAACGGTATAACAACTGTTCATGAGGCGGACTGCGGTCCGCCTTTTTTATGCCCGCCTTCCGCGCCGCCAGAGTGTGATGCTCTCCGCAAATTCGGTAAATGATTGCCCGGCTCTGTGCAGTTGCACAATGCTCTGTGCGCAACCCATGCGTATTCTGTTTCTCACCCTCTTTTCCAGGAGTAATGGATGGCTACCTATCACCTTGATGCCCGGCTGGCGCAGGATATCGTGGCACGCACCATGAAAATTATTGACAGTAATGTCAACGTGATGGATGCGCGGGGCCGGATCATCGGCAGCGGTGACCGGGAGCGTATTGGGGAGTTGCACGAAGGTGCGTTGCTGGTGCTCTCTCAGGGGCGTGTTGTCGATATTGATGAGGCGGTGGCTAAACATCTTCATGGTGTGCGGCCCGGCATTAATCTGCCGCTGCGCATCGACGGTGACATTGTCGGGGTCATTGGGCTGACGGGCGAGCCACTGGAGCTGCGACATTATGGCGAACTGGTCTGCATGACCGCAGAGATGATGCTGGAACAGGCGCGATTGCTGCATATGCTGGCGCAGGACAGCCGTCTGCGTGAAGAGCTGGTGCTGAACCTGATCCGCAGCGATACCCTGTCGCCACAACTGACTGAATGGGCACAGCGGTTGGGCATCGATCTCAATCAGCCGCGTGTGGTCGCCGTGCTGGAAGTGGACAGCGGTCAGCTCGGCGTCGACAGCGCGATGTCAGAATTACAGCAGCTGCAAACGCTGCTGACCACGCCGGAGCGCGATAATCTTATCGCTATTGTGTCGCTGACCGAAATGGTGGTGCTGAAGCCCGCACTGAATGGACATGGACGCTACGACCAGGAGGATCATCGCCGCCGCGTGGAACAGTTACTGCAGCGGATGAAAGAGAGCGGACATTTACGGATGCGTATCGCACTGGGCAACTTCTTTACCGGGCCTGGCAGCATTGCACGCTCTTACCGGACCGCACGCACCACAATGATGGTGGGCAAGCAACGTATGCCCGAGTTACGCAGCTATTTTTATCAGGATCTGGTGTTGCCGGTGCTGCTCGACAGCCTGCGTGGCGGCTGGCAGGCCAACGAACTGGCCCGGCCACTGGCGAAGCTTAAGAGCATGGATAACAACGGCTTGCTGCGACGCACGTTAATCGCGTGGTTCACCCATAATGTCCAGCCAAGCGCCACCGCGCGTGCGCTGTTCATTCATCGCAATACGCTGGAATATCGGCTAAACCGGATTTCTGAACTCACCGGACTGAATCTTGGCCATTTCGATGACAGGCTGTTGCTCTATGTGGCTTTACAGCTGGATGAGCAGGGATAGGAGCCGAATTCAGGGCATAAAAAAGGCCAGCAAAGCTGGCCTCTCTCGTCGGACAAAAAATTAACGGCTGTTACGGGTTAATTTTTCCAGATCCGATTCAATTTCAGTGATCTTGTGGGAAACCACGCTTTCCAGGTGACGCAGGTCATCCAGAATTTTGCGTTTCAGATCCACTTCAACCTGGTCACGCTGGCAAATCTGGTCCAGTTCATCGATGACATAACGCAGATTCGGGCTGATTTCCTGAACTTCTTTGTAGCCCTGGGTTGCGTGATCGGCAACAACAGTTTTGCGCTGACGCGGATATTTGAATTTGACGCTCTTTGCGAAAAACTCGCCTTTATCTTTGCGGAAGTAAATCTTCAGAATGTCGTTGTTGGCTTCCTGACGCAGGCTGTAGCGGTCAATGTCGTCCGGGTTACTGATACCTAAGCTTTTCAGATTGTCATACATAGCGTTGTTTCCATCAAAAGTGAGAAGCGCGCAGACTTGTTCATGACGTCCGTCAACTGTAGACATAAATAAGCGGGATGAACATTGCGCGACAGGATTTAACTGGCGCGGATTATGACCTGGATGAAAACTAAACGCACCAGTTAATTCGCGACGCGAAGCATGTTGTTCAGGAATAGCTGTAAAGAAAAAATGACGGGCTGCTTTCCAGCCCGTCATTTTACTCAGTCGATGGTGCGCAGCAGTTCGTTAATGCCGGTTTTACCCAGCGTCTTCGCATCCACTTTCTTCACGATCACGGCACAGTAGAGGCTGTAGCTGCCATCTTTAGACGGCAGGTTACCTGAGACCACGACGGAACCGGCAGGAACACGGCCGTAGTGGACTTCACCGGTTTCGCGGTCATAGATTTTGGTGCTCTGACCGATGTAAACGCCCATTGAGATCACTGAGCCTGCTTCAACAATCACGCCTTCAACGATTTCAGAGCGTGCACCGATGAAGCAGTTGTCTTCGATAATGGTCGGGTTTGCCTGCAACGGTTCCAGCACACCACCGATACCCACGCCGCCAGAAAGGTGAACGTTTTTACCAATCTGCGCACAGGAGCCGACAGTCGCCCAGGTGTCCACCATAGTGCCTTCATCCACGAAGGCGCCGATGTTGACGTAAGAAGGCATCAGGACCGTGTTGCGGGCGATATAAGCACCCTGACGAACAGCTGCAGGCGGCACGACGCGGAAACCCGCTTCTTTGAAACGCGCTTCATCCCAGCCAGCAAATTTCATCGGGACTTTGTCGTAGAAGCGGGTTTCTGAACCTTCCATTACCTGATTGTCATTAATGCGGAAAGAGAGCAGCACTGCTTTCTTCAGCCACTGATGCGTTACCCACTCGCCGTCGATCTTCTCAGCAACGCGCAGCTCACCGCTGTCCAGCAGGGAGATAACCTGGTTGATGGCATCGCGGGTTTCGCTGTCGACGCTGGCAGGGGTAATGTCAGCGCGACGTTCGAAGGCGGATTCAATAACGCTCTGTAACTGTTGCATATTTTTTTCCTGATCTGTCATGTGCGGTGCCGGACAACAGCCCGACACAAGTAAATAGAGTAATGTCTACAAATTGAATCTGGTCACACTTTATCGTTTGGATTAAGGGCCTCTGTCAACCGTTGTTGCAACGCTTTGCGCATTTCTTCATCCAGTGCCTGACGTTCGCTGTTGGCCAGAATAAATAAATCTTCGACCCGCTCGCCGATGGTGCTGATGCGTGCACCGTGCAGTGAGACACCCAGATCGGCAAAGACTTCGCCGACCCGCGCCAGCAGGCCTGGCTGATCCAGCGCCACCAGTTCCAGGTAGCTGCGACGGTCAGTGTGCGTTGGCAGAAAGTTCACTTCGGTATCCACGCTGAAATGCCGCAGTTTGGCCGACGGACGACGGGTACGCGGCGGCACCCAATCTGACTGAGTGATTGCCTGTTCCAGCGCCTGAATGATCATCGGATGGCGATCGGGGGAGAGCGGGCTGCCATCCGGTTCCAGCACAATAAAGGTATCCATTGCCATGCCGTCCCGGCTGGTGAAGATTTGCGCGTCGTGAACGCTGAGGTTACGACGGTCGAGTTCACCGGCCACGGCAGCAAACAGATGAGGCCGATCGGGACTCCAGATAAAAATTTCGGTCCCGCCACGGGTGGCCTGCGGGCTGACCAGCACCAGCGGTTTTTTCAGATCGTGAACCAGCAGGTGGCGGGCATGCCACGCAATCTGATTCGGCGTATGGCGCAGGAAGTAGTCCGCGCGGCAACGATTCCAGATCTGGTGCAGACGCTCTTCATCAATATTATCCATCCGCAGCAGTGCCAGTGCCTGCAGGCGATGATGACGCACCCGCTCCCGCAAATCCGGACTGTTTTCCATACCGCGTCGTAACTGCTTCTCGGTGGCGAAAAACAGCTCGCGTAACAGGCTCTGCTTCCAGCTGTTCCACAGACTTTCATTGGTGGCGCAGATATCGGCCACGGTCAGACAAACCAGATAGCGCAGCCGGTTCTCATTCTGCATCACCTCAGCAAACTGCTGGATCACCGTCGGATCCTGAATATCGCGACGCTGCGCCGTGACAGACATCAGCAGGTGATGACGAACCAGCCAGGCCACCAGTTGAGTTTCACGCGAGTTAAGGCCATGCATTTCAGCGAACTCAAGCGCATCCTGCGCGCCAAGAATAGAGTGATCGCCGCCGCGCCCTTTGGCAATGTCATGCAGCAGCGCAGCCATCAGTAACAGCTCCTGCTGCGGCAGGCGTGGCCATAACTCGACACACAGTGGATGCTGAGGACGGGTGGCTTCATTGGCGAAGCTTTCCAGCTTCTGCAGGACACGAATAGTATGCTCATCCACGGTGTAGGCATGGAACAGATCAAACTGCATCTGTCCGACGATATGACCCCACAACGGTGTATAGGCCCACAGCACGCTATGACGATGCATCGGCACCAGCGCCCGGCTCACCGCGCCGGGATGGCGCAGAATTGACATAAACGTGCGTCGCGCTTCCGGAATCTGACACAGCGGCTGTTTAAGATGTCGACGTGCATGGCGCAGGTGACGCAGGGTGGTGGAGTAGATCCCTTTGATACTGTCGTTACGTACCATCACGTAGAACATACGCAGAATCGCCTGCGGCTCGCGGGTGAACAGCGTTTCGTCGCGCAGGTCGATCAAATCACCCCGCAGCTGGAAATCGTCGTCGATAGGCCTGGGTTTTTCACTGGTGGAGAGCGCCAGAATCGCCTCATCAAACAGCTGCAGCAGCATCTGGTTCAGTTCACCGATACGCCGTGTGACCCGATAGAAATCCTTCATCATGCGTTCGACCGGCTCATTGCCTTCGCCCTGGTAATTCAGGCGCTGCGCCACACTGAGCTGGCGATCGAATAGCAGGCGGTTATCGTAGCGGGGGAGGGAAAGATGCAGGGCAAAGCGGATGCGCCAGAGAAACTCCTGACATTCGTTGAGTTCGCTGCGCTCAGCGTCAGTGAGGAAACCAAAGCCGACCATCTCATCCAGGGTAGTGGCACCAAAATGGCGTCGGGCAACCCACTGCAGCGTATGGATGTCTCGCAGGCCACCGGGACTGCTTTTGATATCCGGCTCGAGGTTATAACTGGTGCCGTGATAACGCTTGTGGCGCTCCTGCTGCTCATCAATTTTGGCGGCGAAAAAGCGGGATGAGGGCCAGAAACCGTCGCTGAAGATATTTTTCTGCAGTTCCAGAAACAGCGCCACATCGCCAGTCAGCATCCGTGATTCGATCAGGTTGGTGGCGACGGTCAGATCAGACAATCCCTCCAGCAGACACTCTTCCAGCGTGCGGACGCTGTGGCCCACTTCCAGTTTAAGATCCCACATCAGCGTTAAGAGATCGCTGGTGCGTTGCGCAGCCTGTTCATCCAGCGGCTGGCGGCTGAGGATCAGAACATCGATATCAGAGAGCGGATGCAGTTCGGCACGGCCATAGCCGCCAACGGCGACCAGCGCGGTAGACGGCATTTCATCAAAGCCAAAGAAGCGCCACAGGCGACGCAGCAGCCGATCAATAAACAGCGTGCGGGCATCGATCAGCGGCTCAACGGGTTCACCGGCATCAAACGCGGCAGCCAGATGTTGCTGAAACAGCTCCAGCCTCGGCTTCAGAATGTCGCGGGTCAGCTGGTCGTCACCCCATTCGGCTGGCGAATCAACCAGACCGTTTTTCACATCTTCCGACAGACTCACGCTCATGCAGCTCTTCTCTTTTTTAGCCAAAAAAAAGCCGGCTCAGCGCCGGCTTGATCTGTTTTGGGGGAATTACCCTTCGGCGACGAGCACAGCGGGCAGCGCGTCGTCTTTGCGCAGGGTTAAAATCTCACAGCCGTTTTCCGTCACCACAATAGTATGCTCATACTGCGCGGACAAGCTGCGATCTTTGGTTTTTACCGTCCAGCCATCTTTCATGGTGCGGATGCGGTAATCCCCGGCATTGACCATCGGTTCTACTGTAAAGGTCATACCCGCCTGTAACACGACGCCGCTATCATCGGCATCGTAATGCAATACCTGAGGCTCTTCGTGGAACCCCTTGCCGATGCCGTGACCGCAATATTCGCGTACGACAGAGAAGTCGTTTGCTTCAACATACTTCTGAATGGCACGACCCAACACGCGCAGGCGGATGCCGGGCTTAATCAGACGCAGGGAAAGATAGAGGCTCTCCTGCGTGACGCGGCACAGGCGCTCACCCTGAATAGTGGGTTTACCAACAATAAACATCTTTGAGGTATCACCGTGGTACTCATCTTTAATGACGGTGACATCGATATTGACGATATCGCCATCTTTCAGAGGGCGATCGTCACTGGGAATCCCGTGACAAACCACTTCATTCACCGAGATGCAGACTGATTTCGGAAAACCGTGATAGCCAAGGCAGGCAGAGACGGCCTGCTGCTTCTGCGTGATGTGTTCGTGGCAGATACGGTCCAGCTCGCCGGTGGTGACACCCGGTTGAACATGAGGCTCGATCATCTCCAGCACTTCGGCGGCCAGTCGGCCCGCGACGCGCATTTTTTCGATTTCTTCAGGGGTTTTGATTGAAATTGCCATTAAATTAATCCGCAGTTGTCGAAATTTTCGACAATAATAAGGTCTGTGCTGTCATGTTAGCAGCCAGCAAATGGGCTGCCAAATAGAGAACGCGCTGGCGCTCATCAGTGATCATTTATTGGCGTCCCATGGTGGTTTGTGGTATAAAGCGCGCCGACGATTCTCTGTATGGCTGTTTCGGTCAGCAGGAAACGCATAACTCTCATTATGTGTAATAAAACACACATGTATCGACACATACGCCGGGGTGCCTTGAAAGAGGTCGGTCGTATGGGATACATGGAGGCCCAACCCCAATCAAACTTTAGAGGTTTTATCATGGCAACTGTTTCCATGCGCGACATGCTCCAGGCTGGTGTTCACTTCGGTCACCAGACCCGTTACTGGAACCCAAAAATGAAGCCATTCATCTTTGGTGCACGTAACAAGGTTCACATCATCAACCTGGAAAAAACTGTACCTATGTTCAACGAAGCTCTGGCTGAACTGAACAAGATCTCTTCCCGTAAAGGTAAGATCCTGATCGTAGGTACTAAGCGCGCTGCTGCCCAGGCAGTAAAAGAGTCTGCACTGAGCTGCGACCAGTTCTTCGTAAACCACCGCTGGTTGGGTGGCATGCTGACCAACTGGAAAACCGTGCGTCAGTCAATCAAGCGTCTGAAAGATCTGGAGATTCAGTCTCAGGATGGCACTTTCGACAAACTGACCAAAAAAGAAGCGCTGATGCGTGCGCGTGAGCTGGCCAAGCTGGAAAACAGCCTGGGCGGTATCAAAGACATGGGCGGTCTGCCAGACGCACTGTTTGTTGTTGATGCTGATCACGAACACATCGCAATCAAAGAAGCAAACAACCTGGGTATCCCGGTATTTGCTATCGTTGATACCAACTCAGATCCAGATGGCGTTGATTTCGTTATCCCAGGTAACGACGATGCGATCCGTGCTGTAAACCTGTACCTGACTGCCGTTGCGACTACCGTTCGCGAAGGCCGCTCTCAGGACCTGGCTGAGCAAGCTGAAGAAGCGTCTTTAGAAAACGCTTAATTAAGGTTTGCTCTGCATAAGAGCCCTTAGCATTCAGATGTGATCTGTAAGGGGCCTATACTGGCCCCTTTATTTTATCTAAGTCTGTCACGCCCCCAACCGGACGGCGGGACAGAGTAAATTTTCCGCAAATAAGTGTCTGCTGGTGCAAACGTACTCAGGCACGAACCGAGGATTCTGGAATGGCTGACATTACCGCTGCATTGGTAAAAGAACTGCGCGAGCGTACTGGCGCTGGCATGATGGATTGCAAAAAAGCGCTGACTGAAGCGAACGGCGACATTGAGCTGGCGATTGAGAACATGCGTAAGTCTGGCGCAATCAAAGCAGCGAAAAAAGCAGGCAACGTTGCTGCTGATGGCGTAATCAAAACCAAGATCGTTGGCGACTACGGCGTGATTCTGGAAGTGAACTGCCAGACTGACTTCGTTGCAAAAGATGGCGGTTTCCAGGCGTTCGCAGACAAAGTTCTGGAAGCGGCTGCCGCTAATCGCGTTACCGACGTTGAAGTTCTGAAAGCGCAGTTCGAAGAAGAGCGCGTTGCACTGGTTGCTAAAATCGGTGAGAACATCAACATCCGTCGCGTTGCAATCCTGGAAGGCGCAGAGCTGGGCAGCTACCTGCACGGCGCACGTATCGGCGTTCTGGTTTCAGCGAAAGGCGCTAACGAAGATCTGATCAAACAGATCGCAATGCACGTTGCAGCAAGCAAACCTGAATTCGTTAAGCCAGAAGACGTTTCTGCTGACGTGGTTGATAAAGAGTACCAGGTTCAGCTGGACATCGCGATGCAGTCTGGCAAGCCAAAAGAGATCGCAGAGAAGATGGTTGAAGGCCGTATGAAGAAATTCACCGGCGAAGTCTCTCTGACAGGTCAGGCTTTCGTTATCGACCCAAGCAAAACCGTTGGCCAGGCTCTGAAAGAGCAGGGCGCTGACGTGATTAACTTCATCCGCTTCGAAGTGGGTGAAGGCATCGAGAAAGTTGAGTCTGACTTCGCTGCAGAAGTTGCAGCAATGTCCAAACAGTCTTAATGCTTTGAAAGAACCGCCATCCGGCGGTTCTTTTTTGTCTGTGAATCGCAACAGACACGTTTTCAGTTTCATCCCAATAGCATTTTCTTTGCGGTAAGCGGATGATCGATCAGAATTTACTTCTCCTTTACACCCAATCTTCCAGGAAGAACTGACCATGGCGACCAACGCAAAACCTGTTTATCAACGTATCCTGCTTAAACTCAGCGGCGAAGCTCTGCAAGGCGCTGAAGGTTTTGGTATCGACGCGAGTGTGCTTGACCGCATGGCACAAGAGGTAAAAGAGCTGGTTGAACTGGGCATCCAGGTTGGCGTAGTGATTGGCGGAGGGAACCTGTTCCGTGGCGCAAGCCTGCAGCAGGCAGGGATGAACCGCGTCGTGGGTGACCACATGGGTATGCTGGCAACCGTGATGAACGGCCTGGCGATGCGTGATGCACTGCACCGCGCCTATGTGAACGCACGCCTGATGTCAGCGATTCCACTGAATGGCGTCTGCGACAACTACAGCTGGGCAGAAGCGATCAGCCTGCTGCGTAACAACCGCGTGGTGATTTTCTCCGCCGGTACCGGTAACCCGTTCTTTACCACCGACTCTGCGGCGTGTTTGCGCGGCATTGAGATTGAAGCGGACGTGGTGCTGAAAGCGACCAAAGTTGACGGCGTCTACTCTGCCGACCCGGTGAAAAGCCCGGACGCAACGCTTTATGAGCAACTGAGCTATGCTGAAGTACTGGATAAAGAGCTGAAAGTGATGGATCTGGCGGCCTTTACCCTGGCGCGTGACCACAAATTGCCTATCCGTGTTTTCAACATGAATAAACCTGGCGCACTGCGTCGTGTAGTGATGGGTGAAAAAGAAGGGACTCTGATTACGCATTAATACCCGAGGCGAGATAAAATAAGGTATATTCTGTCAGCGCGATGAGAATGCATCGCGCACCAGTCAGGATTATCGATGATTATCGATCCCGCTTCCGGTTATGCCGGAACTGGCCAGGTCAAACCGAATCCAAGGGTTTCAACGTGATTAACGACATCAAAAAAGATGCTGACACGCGCATGGAAAAATGCGTTGAAGCATTCAAAACTACCATCAGCAAAGTGCGCACCGGTCGTGCTTCACCTTCGCTGCTTGACGGCATCGTCGTCGAATATTACGGCACGCCGACGCCACTGCGTCAGCTGGCTTCTGTCACTGTGGAAGATTCACGCACGCTGAAAATCAACGTGTTTGACCGTTCACTGAGTCCGGCAGTCGAAAAAGCGATCATGAAGTCTGATCTCGGTCTGAACCCTAGTTCAGCCGGTACCGACATCCGTGTTCCGCTGCCTGCCCTGACAGAAGAGCGTCGTAAAGATCTGATTAAAATCGTGCGCGGCGAAGCCGAGCAGGGCCGTGTGTCGGTACGTAACGTCCGTCGCGATGCCAACGATAAAATCAAAGCGTTGCTGAAAGATAAAGAGATCAGCGAAGACGACGAACGTCGTGCGCAGGATGAAGTGCAAAAAATGACCGATGCGTACATCAAGAAAGTTGATGCCGCACTGTCTGAAAAAGAGTCGGAGCTGATGGATTTCTAATCCCATCACTGCCGGACAAAACGCCGTACAGAGAGGTATTCGTATGAATGCGACATCTGGCGGCGTTTTACATTGTGCCTGAGGGCACGCTGACTTCACACGGATAGCCTCATGAAGCGATTAACTCTGCTGGGATCCACCGGCTCGATCGGCACCAGTACGCTGGCAGTGGTTCGCGCCAACCCGGCGCTTTATCAGATTACTGCGCTGGTCGCTGGCCACAATGTGGCGCTGATGGCCGAACAGTGTGCGGCTTTTACGCCGCGCTACGCCTGCATGGCAGATGAGGCATCCGCCGCTGCGCTGCGTGAGCGACTGAGAGCAATCAGGATCGATACTGAAGTGCTCTCCGGCGTTCAGGCAGCCTGTGAGCTGGCTGCGCTGGATGACGTGGATCAGGTGATGGCGGCAATTGTCGGCGCATCCGGTTTGCTGCCGACGCTGGCAGCCATTCGCGCCGGAAAAACGGTGCTGCTGGCCAACAAAGAATCGCTTGTCACCTGCGGCCGTTTGTTTATGGAGGCGGTGCGTCATCATAACGCGCAGTTACTACCAGTCGACAGTGAGCATAACGCCATTTTTCAGAGTTTACCGGCTACCATCCAGCATCAGTTAGGTTACGCTGACCTGCGGGATAATGGCATTGAGTCGATTATCCTTACGGGATCGGGTGGTCCTTTTCGTGACACAGATTTAGCTGATCTTAGCGCCATGTCGCCGGATCAGGCCTGTGCACATCCGAACTGGTCGATGGGGAGAAAAATCTCTGTTGATTCGGCCACCATGATGAATAAAGGTCTTGAGTACATTGAAGCCCGTTGGTTGTTTAATGCCAGCGCAGCGCAGATGGAAGTGATACTTCACCCACAGTCGGTGATTCACTCCATGGTGCGATACTGCGATGGCAGCGTGCTGGCTCAGTTAGGTTCTCCCGATATGCGTACGCCTATTGCCCACAGCATGGCCTGGCCATCGCGCATCAATGCAGGTGTGACGCCGCTGGATTTTACCCGCATGTCGGCGCTCTCTTTTGCAGAACCTGACTTTAGTCGCTATCCCTGTCTGAAACTGGCCATTGATGCCTGTGAGGCAGGGCAGGCGGCGACCACCACGCTAAATGCTGCCAATGAGGTTGCCGTCGCGGCTTTCCTGAATCACCAGATCCGCTTCACCGACATTGCCGCGCTTAATAGCGCAGTGATGGCGGCACAAGTGTGTCCGGAGCCGGATTCGGTGGACGCTGTCCTTGACATCGATCGCACTGCGCGCGCGCTGGCAACAGAAATGTTGCCGCGCTTCACGTCGTGAAACCGATCGTTATGAGGCCATTTGTTCGCTTCAGGTGAAAATGGTATAGTCGCTGGCTCGCGTTTCACGGTCTGTCACCGAATTCGGTGTGGCCCGGCACTAAGCGTGTGTCGGGATTTGAATCGGGCGCAATGTATTCAGAAAACACAGCATTTCTGATGAAAGGAATTGGTTAAGCGTTATGTCGTCTAACAATCACAACAACACTGATGACCAGCAGGGAAACGGTCCGCGCCACGTCGCTATCATCATGGATGGCAATGGTCGCTGGGCCAAAAATCAGGGAAAATTGCGTATTTCAGGCCACAAAGCCGGTGTTAAATCGGTGCGTCGTGCCGTCAGCTTTGCGGTCAATAACAATCTTGAAGCCCTGACGCTTTATGCCTTCAGTAGTGAAAACTGGAGCCGTCCTGCGCAGGAAGTCACCGCGTTAATGGAACTGTTTGTCTGGGCACTCGACAGTGAAGTAAAGAGCCTGCATAAACACAACGTTCGCTTACGTGTCATTGGCGATACCAGCCGTTTCAGCCCCCGCATTCAGGAACGTATTCGTCGTTCTGAGACCCTGACTGCAAATAATACCCGTCTGACGCTCAACATTGCTGCCAACTATGGCGGCCGTTGGGATATTATCGAAGGCGTGAAAAAACTGGCTGAACAGGTTCAGGAAGGATTACTGCGACCTGACCAGATTACCGAAGAGAGCCTGACGTCGCAGCTCTGCATGCAGGAGCTGGCGCCAGTGGATTTAGTGATAAGGACCGGGGGAGAGCATCGGATTAGCAACTTCCTGCTGTGGCAGATTGCCTATGCTGAATTCTATTTTACCGATGTGCTCTGGCCGGATTTCGATGAACACGTTTTTGAAGGTGCACTGAATGCATTCTCTCTGCGGGAGCGTCGTTTTGGCGGCGCTGCACCAGGCGGCGCCTGAGCAATCTGGGGGTAACCTTTGCTGAAGTCTCGTCTTATTACCGCGTTGATATTAATTCCGCTGGTAATAGCTGCACTATTCTGGTTACCGCCTGTTGGCTTCGCCCTGACAACGATTGTTATCTGCATGCTGGCAGCCTGGGAATGGGGTCAGTTTGCAGGCATGGCATCACGGCAACAGCGTGTCTGGCTGGCTGTACTTTGTGGTCTGTTGCTGGCGCTGATGCAGTTTACGCTGCCACCTTATCAACACACGGTGCATCTGCCACAGATTGCGACATCGCTTTGGGCGTCGCTGGTGTGGTGGGTCGCGGCACTGCTGCTGGTGCTTACCTATCCCGCTTCCGCGGCTTTCTGGCGTCATTCGCGTCCACTTCGCTTACTGTTTGGCGTATTAACGCTCGTGCCCTTTTTCTGGGGCATGGTGGCGCTGCGCCAGTATCACTATGAAACCGACCACTTCGCCGGAGCCTGGTGGCTGCTGTTTGTGCTGCTGCTGGTGTGGGGAGCGGATTCCGGTGCTTATATGTTTGGCAAGATGTTCGGCAAGCACAAGCTGGCGCCGAAAGTCTCACCAGGCAAAACCTGGGAAGGCTTCCTGGGCGGTCTGGTTTCATCGGCGCTGATTGCGCTGCTGTTTGCCACGCTGGCGCCGCTGACGGTCTCCACCGGTACGCTGGTGATTTGCGCGGTTATCGCGACGCTGGCCTCTGTTCTGGGTGACCTCACCGAGAGTATGTTTAAACGTGAAGCGGGCATTAAAGACAGTGGTAATCTGATTCCCGGTCATGGCGGCATGCTTGATCGTATTGATAGTCTGACTGCGGCGGTGCCGGTGTTTGCCTGTTTATTGCTGCTGGTGTTCCGCACCCTTTAAGGACAGGCAAAGATGTTGAGCATAATCTGGAGTTTCTTCGCCTTTATCGTTGCGCTGGGCGTGTTGATTACCGTGCATGAGTTTGGCCACTTCTGGGTCGCTCGTCGCTGTGGTGTCAAAGTTGAGCGCTTTTCCATTGGATTTGGTAAGGCGCTCTGGCAGCGCCGTGACCGCCACGGCACCGAATTTGTCATCGCGCTGATCCCGCTCGGCGGCTACGTTAAAATGCTCGACGAACGCGTCGAAAGCGTGCCCGCCGAGTTGCGTCATCAGGCTTTTAATAACAAAGCCGTCTGGCAACGCGCCTCCATTATTGCGGCAGGGCCTGTCGCTAACTTTATCTTTGCCATCTTTGCCTACTGGGTTGTGTTTATTCACGGCGTACCAGGTGTACGCCCGGTAATCGGTGAAATTTTAAACGGTTCGGTCGCTGCAGAAGCGCAAATTACGCCCGGCATGGAACTTAAGGCTGTTGACGGTATCGAAACGCCTGACTGGGATGCTGTGCGTATGGCGCTGGTGGGTAAAATCGGCGATAGCAGCACCACGTTAACCGTGGCCCGATTTGGCGAAGATACAACCCAGCAGAAGCAGCTGGATTTGCGTAACTGGCAGTTTGAGCCTGATAAGCAGGATCCGGTCGTTGCTTTAGGGATTCAGCCACGCGGTCCGCAAATTGAGACCACACTGGCAGAAGTGCAGGCGAACTCGCCAGCGAGTGAAGCCGGTTTGCAAGCAGGCGACAGGATCGTTAAAGTCGATGGTCAGCCATTATCGCAGTGGCAGACTTTTGTCACGCAGGTCCGGGATAATCCCGGTAAAAGCATGGCGCTTGAAGTGGATCGCGGCGGTGAATCAATTGCGCTGACGATGACGCCAGAAGCGAAAAATGGCAGTAAGGCGGGCTTTGCGGGAGTGATTCCGCGTATCGTCCCGCTGCCAGAAGAGTACAAGACGGTAAGGCAGTATGGCGCATTTGCGGCAATCGGTGAGGCCAGTGTAAAAACCTGGCAATTGATGAAGCTCACTGTTTCCATGCTGGGCAAGTTAATAACCGGTGATGTGAAGCTGAACAACCTGAGCGGGCCAATTTCGATTGCGCAGGGTGCAGGATTGTCAGCTGAGTACGGGTTGATTTACTACCTGATGTTCCTGGCGTTGATTAGCGTCAACCTGGGCATCATCAACCTGTTCCCTTTGCCGGTTTTAGATGGTGGGCACTTGCTCTTCCTTGCGATCGAAAAGATCAAAGGTGGACCGGTGTCCGAGCGAGTTCAGGACTTTAGTTATCGCATCGGTTCGATTTTACTGGTGCTGTTAATGGGGCTTGCACTTTTCAATGATTTCTCACGTTTGTAACCGCTGGAACGCGAACATTCGAGGGATGTGTTAGGAAAACGCATAACAACGATGGCGATGAAAAAGTTGCTCATAGCGTCGCTGCTGTTTAGCAGCGCCACCGTTTACGGTGCAGACGATTTCGTGGTGAAGGATATTCATTTCGAAGGGCTGCAGCGAGTCGCCGTCGGCGCGGCTCTGCTGAGCATGCCAGTACGGGTTGGCGATACGGTGAATGACGATGATGTCAGAAATACCATTCGCTCGCTGTTCGCTACTGGCAACTTTGAGGATGTTCAGGTCCTGCGAGACGGTACAACGCTGATTGTCCAGGTCAAAGAACGTCCTACCATTGCCAGCATTACCTTCACCGGTAACAAAGCGGTGAAAGAGGATCAGCTCAAACAAAATCTGGAAGCCTCAGGTGTGCGTGTCGGCGAAGCGCTGGACCGCACCACTATCTCTTCTATTGAGAAAGGCCTTGAGGATTTCTACTACAGCGTCGGTAAATATACTGCCAACGTGAAAGCGGTGGTGACACCCCTGCCGCGTAACCGTGTCGATCTGAAGCTGGTCTTTACCGAAGGTGTCTCTGCCAAAATTCAGCAGATCAACATCGTCGGTAATAAAGCCTTTAGCTCTGATGAACTGATCTCCCGTTTCCAGCTGCGTGATGAAGTGCCGTGGTGGAACGTGGTCGGCGATCGTAAATACCAGAAGCAGAAACTGGCAGGTGACCTTGAGACTCTGCGCAGCTTCTATCTGGATCGCGGCTATGCACGCTTCAATATCGATTCGACGCAGGTCAGCCTGACGCCAGATAAAAAAGGCATCTACATCACGGTGAACATCACCGAGGGTGACCAGTACAAAATTGCTGGCGTAATCGTCAATGGCAGCATGGCGGGCCACTCCGCAGAAATTGAACATCTGACCAAAATTCCGGCAGGCGAGCTCTATAACGGCGCCAAAGTCACGAAAATGGAAGATGACATCAAGAAACTGCTGGGCCGCTACGGCTATGCCTATCCGCGTGTAGTCACACAGCCAGAAATCAACGACGCCGACAAAACCGTGAAACTGCACATCAACGTGGATGCGGGTAACCGTTACTACGTGCGTAATGTTCGTTTCGAAGGTAATGACACGTCAAAAGACTCGGTGTTACGTCGCGAAATGCGTCAGATGGAAGGCGCATGGCTGGGCAGCGATCTGGTTGAACAGGGTAAAGAGCGTCTGAACCGCACCGGTTACTTTGAAACCGTGGATGTGGATACCCAGCGTGTACCAGGCTCGCCTGACCAGGTTGACGTGGTCTACAAAGTTAAAGAGCGTAACACCGGTACTTTCAACTTCGGCGTCGGTTACGGCACTGAAAGTGGTGTGAGTTTCCAGGTTGGCGTAACGCAGGATAACTGGCTGGGCACCGGTAATACCGTGGGCATCAGCGGGACCAAAAACGATTACCAGACCTATGCTGAATTCTCGCTTACTGACCCTTACTTCACCGTTGACGGTGTGAGTCTGGGTGGTCGTCTGTTCTACAACGACTTCAAAGCAGACAATGCTGACCTTTCTGACTATACCAACAAGAGTTATGGTCTGGATGGCACACTTGGCTTCCCGGTTAACGAAAACAACACCCTGCGTGTCGGTCTGGGCTATGTCCACAATGACCTGTCAAACATGCAGCCGCAGGTTGCGATGTGGCGTTACCTTGACTCGGTTGGTAAGCCGCAGCAGCTTAATGACAAAGGCGAATTCTCAGCAGATGACTTCACCTTTAACTACGGCTGGACTTACAACACCCTGGACCGCGGATTCTTCCCGACATCCGGTAACCGCACTAACCTGAATGGTAAAGTGACGATTCCTGGTTCAGATAACAGCTTCTATAAGGCCACGCTGGATAGTCAGCAGTATGTGCCGATTAACCAGGATCGTACCTGGGTGCTGTTGGGACGTGGTCGTATCGGCTATGGCGATGGACTCGGCGGCAAAGAGATGCCGTTCTACGAGAACTTCTATGCCGGTGGTTCAAGCACGGTTCGCGGCTTCCAGTCCAACACCATTGGACCGAAAGCAGCCTACTTTAATAACAACTCGTCGAACTGCCGAATTGCCGATCCAAATGGCGTTTGTAAGTCTGACGATGCGGTGGGCGGTAACGCCATGGCGATCGCCAGCCTTGAGCTGATCACGCCAACGCCGTTCCTGAGCGAGAAGTATGCTAACTCGGTGCGTACCTCGGTGTTCGTCGATGCCGGTACCGCGTGGGATACCCATTGGGAAAATACAGCGGAAACGCGTGCGGCAGGCATTCCTGACTACAGCGATCCAAACAACATTCGTGTATCAAGCGGTGTTGCGTTGCAGTGGATGTCACCGCTTGGCCCGCTGGTGTTCTCTTACGCCCAGCCGTTCAAGAAAGTCGATGGAGACAAGTCAGAGCAGTTCCAGTTTAACATTGGTAAAACCTGGTAATGTTCTGAGCAAGGATGCATAGCTGAAGTATTGCTGCCGGGCAGCACCTGTTGCTGTTCCGGCGCAAACACTGTGTCGCTGACACAAACGTTGATGGTAAGGAGTTTATAGTGAAAAAGTTGTTGTGTGCCGCAGGTCTGGGTCTTGCTTTAGCGGTTTCCGCTGGTGTTCAGGCTGCTGACAAAATTGCAGTGGTAAACGTGTCCAGCATTTTCCAACAGTTACCGCAACGTGCGACTGTTGCTAAACAGCTGGAAAACGAGTTCAAAGGCCGTGCAACTGAGTTGCAGAGCCAGGAGCGCGATCTGCAAACTAAAATGCAGCGTCTGCAGCGTGACGGTTCTACCATGAAGGCAAGCGAACGCAGCCGCATGGAAAAAGATGTCATGTCTCAGCGTGAAGCGTTCTCTTCAAAAGCACAGGCTTTTGAGCAGGATAACCGTCGTCGTCAGATGGAAGAGCGTAACAAGCTGCTGAGCCGTATTCAGGATGCCGTTAAGAAAGTCGCTGACAGCGATGGTTACGACGTCGTGATCGACGCCAACGCGGTGGCTTATGCATCAAACGCAAAAGACATCACAGCTGACGTGCTGAAACAGGTTAAATAATTCATGTCATCTATTCGACTGGCTGATTTAGCCCAGCAGTTGGATGCAGAATTGCACGGAGATGGCGATATCGTCATCTCCGGCATTGCTTCTATGCAATCCGCCACAACTGGCCAAATCACTTTTCTTGCAAACAGCCGTTACCGCGAGCAACTCGCCCTGATTAAGGCCTCAGCCGTGGTGCTGACGGAAGCGGATCTGGAGTGGTGTAATACCGCAGCGCTGGTAGTGAAAAATCCCTACCTGACTTATGCGCGTATGGCACAAATACTCGATACCACGCCACAGCCGGCGCAAAATATCGCCCCCAGCGCGGTAATTGACCCCTCAGCCCGACTCGGCAACAATGTCGCCATTGGCGCCAATGCAGTGATCGAAGCGGATGTTGAGCTGGGTGACAATGTAGTTATTGGTGCGGGATGTTTTGTTGGCAAAAAAACCCGTATTGGCAGCGGCACCCGTCTCTGGGCCAACGTCTCTATTTATCACGAGATCGAAATTGGCCAGGATTGTCTGATTCAGTCAGGTACCGTCATCGGTTCTGATGGTTTCGGCTATGCCAACGATCGCGGTAACTGGGTGAAAATCCCGCAGTTAGGCGCGGTAATTATCGGCGATCGCGTCGAAATAGGGGCCTGCACCACCATCGATCGCGGTGCGCTTGATAACACTCTGATCGGCAATGGTGTTATCATAGACAACCAGTGCCAGATCGCTCACAACGTAGTTATTGGCGACAATACTGCGGTTGCAGGCGGTGTGATCATGGCGGGTAGTCTGAAGATTGGACGTTACTGTATGATTGGCGGTGCCAGCGTCATTAACGGCCATATGGAAATCTGTGACAAAGTAACGGTGACCGGTATGGGTATGGTCATGCGTCCTATCACAGAGCCAGGCGTTTATTCGTCAGGCATTCCGCTGCAACCCAACAAAACCTGGCGTAAAACTGCAGCGCTGGTGATGAACATCGATGATATGAGCAAACGCTTAAAAGCCATCGAGCGCAAGGTCGGCAAAGACGACTAACCGCCATCCCAAAACTGACCGGCTTTCATAATAAAAATGTTAAGCAGGGAAGCCCGGCGCCACAGTACCTATTTGCGGCCTGCGGAAGATCATTTTGATCTGTGCAGGCCGTGTTATTGATGTCATCAGATTTTTAGGACAGGAAGAGTATTTTGACTACTGAAACTCATACTCTGAAAATTGAAGAGATTTTAGAGCTGCTGCCGCATCGCTATCCGTTTCTGCTGGTAGACCGTGTGCTGGAATTTGAAGAGCATAAATACCTGCGTGCAGTGAAGAACGTTTCTGTTAATGAACCGTTTTTCCAGGGGCACTTCCCTGGTAAACCGATTTTTCCTGGCGTTCTGATCCTGGAAGCGATGGCGCAGGCCACCGGTATTCTGGCGTTTAAAAGCGTAGGTAAACTGGAGCCAGGCGAACTCTATTACTTTGCCGGTATCGACAGTGCCCGCTTTAAGCGTCCTGTGGTACCAGGTGACCAAATGATCATGGAAGTCACTTTCGAGAAAACCCGCCGTGGTCTGACCCGCTTTAAAGGCGTGGCGACTGTTGACGGTAAAATCGTTTGTGAAGCGACCATGATGTGTGCCCGCAGCCGGGAGGCATAATTCGTGATTGATCCAACCGCCACTATCCATCCCAGTTCTGTCATCGAAGAGGGCGCTATCATTGGCGCCCGTGTTCACATTGGCCCGTTTTGCTTTATCGGCGCGAATGTTGAGATTGGTGAAGGAACAGTACTGAAGTCACACGTTGTGGTGAATGGCCACACGCGTATCGGTAAAGATAATCAGATCTACCAGTTTGCCTCAATTGGCGAAGTGAATCAGGATCTGAAATATGCCGGTGAGCCAACACGGGTTGAGATCGGTGATCGCAACCGTATTCGTGAAAGCGTGACGATTCATCGCGGCACCACGCAGGGTGGCCATGTCACCACAGTGGGCAGCGATAATCTGCTGATGGTCAATGTCCACATTGCGCATGACTGCGTGATTGGTAACCGCTGTATCTTCGCGAACAATGCCACCCTGGGTGGTCACGTGACGGTCGATGATTTCGCCATTATTGGCGGCATGACAGCGGTACATCAGTGGTGCATCATCGGTGCGCACGTGATGGTTGGTGGCTGTTCCGGCGTGGCGCAGGATGTTCCGCCTTACGTTATTGCGCAGGGTAACCATGCGACGCCGTTCGGTATCAATATTGAGGGTCTTAAGCGTCGTGGCTTCAGCAAAGAGTCGTTGCATGCGATTCGCAACGCTTACAAGCTGCTCTATCGCAGTGGCAGAACGCTGGAAGAAGTGAAGCCGGAGATCGAAGCCATTGCGCAACAGCACAGCGAAGTGCAGCCTTTCTACGACTTCTTTACCCGTTCAACCCGTGGATTAATTCGTTAATCCATGTCAGCGCGTCCTTTAACGATTGCCCTGGTCGCCGGAGAAACCTCCGGCGATATTCTTGGTGCAGGTCTGATTCGTGCCCTGAAAGTGCGCCATCCTGATGCACGCTTTGTCGGTGTGGCGGGCCCACTGATGCAGGCTGAAGGGTGTGAAGCCTGGTATGAGATGGAAGAGTTAGCGGTAATGGGCATTGTCGAGGTGCTGGGTCGCCTGCGACGCCTGCTGACAATCCGCCGCGATCTCACCCGACGTTTTAGCGAGCTCAGACCCGACGTTTTTGTCGGTATTGATGCGCCCGATTTTAATATCACGCTGGAAGGCAATCTCAAACGTACGGGCATCCGTACGATCCACTATGTCAGTCCTTCGGTGTGGGCATGGCGGCAAAAGCGCGTGTTTAAGATCGGCCGAAATACCGATCTGGTGCTGGCCTTCCTGCCGTTTGAAAAAGCCTTCTACGATCGTTATAACGTTCCCTGCCGCTTTATCGGTCACACCATGGCGGATGCCATGCCGCTGCAACCTGATAAGCAGGCTGCGCGCCGTCATCTCGGCATTGCGGACGATGCGCTCTGTCTGGCACTGCTGCCGGGCAGTCGTGGTGCGGAAGTGGAAATGCTCAGTGCTGACTTCCTGAAAACAGCCCAATTATTGCGTCGTCACTATCCGGCGCTGGAAATCGTGGTGCCGCTGGTTAACGCCCGTCGCCGTGAACAGTTTGAGAAGATTAAAGCTGACGTTGCGCCTGAACTGCCGATGCATCTGCTGGATGGACAGGGTCGTGAGGCGATGATTGCAAGCGATGCCGCACTTCTGGCATCCGGGACTGCCGCACTGGAGTGCATGCTGGCAAAATGCCCGATGGTCGTCGGTTATCGCATGAAACCGGCCACTTACTGGCTGGCGAAACGGCTGGTGAAAACCCCTTACGTCTCGCTGCCAAACCTGCTGGCAGGGCGTGAGCTGGTCAAAGAGTTACTGCAGGATGCGTGTCAGCCCGACGCCCTGGCTGCAGCGTTAGATCCGCTGTTGCATGCCGGGCCTGAGCGCGAAACACTGCTGCAGACGTTTCATGAATTACATCAACAGATCCGCTGGAACGCCGATGAGCAGGCAGCGGATGCAGTACTGGAGCTGGTGAATGCCTGATTTTATCTATCCTGTCGCCAGACTGATTGCCGGTGTGGACGAAGTGGGGCGCGGTCCGCTGGTTGGCGCGGTGGTCACTGCTGCGGTGATCCTCGATCCGGCAAATCCGATTACCGGCCTGGCGGACTCGAAGAAACTGTCGGAAAAACGCCGCCTGGCGTTGTACGACGAAATCAAAGAGAAGGCGCTGGCATGGAGTCTGGGACGCGCAGAACCGGAAGAGATCGATCAGCTCAACATTTTGCATGCCACGATGCTGGCGATGCAGCGCGCTGTTGCCGGCTTGAGTATTCAGCCCGACTATGTCCTGATAGATGGTAATCGTTGTCCGGCACTGCCTATGCCTTCACAGGCCGTCGTCAAAGGGGATAGCCTGGTCGCCGAAATCAGTGCAGCATCGATCATCGCCAAAGTTTCGCGTGACCGTGAGATGGCCGAACTGGACCTGCTGTTCCCGCAGTATGGTTTTGCGCAGCACAAAGGTTACCCGACGGCGCTGCATATGGAAAAACTGACGCAATATGGCGTCACGCCGCACCATCGTCGTAGTTTTGCGCCCGTACGTAATGCGCTGCTCGATGCTGAAGTACTGGCTGCCCGCCAGACCCTTACGCTTTAATAGCCTGACGCTGTTTTAACCGGAAACTGATATGGCTGAACCCCGTTTTATACATCTGCGTGTCCACAGTGACTATTCGATGGTTGATGGCCTGGCAAAAACCGGGCCGCTAATCAAGCAAGCGGCTGCCCTTGGCATGCCGGCGATAGCGATTACCGACTTCACTAACCTCTGTGGCCTGGTGAAATTCTACGGTGGCGCGCACAGCGCAGGGATAAAGCCGGTCATTGGTGCCGATTTCAACGTGGCCAGTGAGCTGATGGGGGATGAGCTGACACAGCTTACCGTGCTGGCGTCCAGTAATACCGGATACCAGAACCTGACGCTGCTGATCTCCCGCGCCTATCAGCGCGGTTATGGCGTGGACGGACCCATTATCGATCGCGACTGGCTGATCGAATTGCAGGAAGGATTAATACTGTTGTCGGGTGGGCGACGCGGCGATGTAGGTCGTAGCCTGCTGCGCGGTAACAATGCGCTGGTGTCGCAGTGCCTGTCGTTTTACCAGCAACATTTTCCCGATCGCTACTACCTGGAGCTGATCCGTACTGGCCGACAGGACGAAGAGAGCTATCTGCATGCAGCCGTTGAACTTGCGATTGCAGAGGGAATACCGGTCGTTGCCACCAATGAAGTCTGCTTTATCAATGCAGAAGATTTCGATGCGCACGAAATTCGCGTTGCCATTCATGACGGCTATACGCTGGATGATCCCAAGCGTCCGCGCAACTACAGTCCTCAGCAATATATGCGCAGCGAAGAGGAGATGTGCGAGCTGTTCTCGGACATCCCGGAAGCGCTGGAGAACAGCGTAGAGATTGCTAAGCGTTGTAACGTGACGGTGCGACTGGGCGAATATTTCCTGCCACAGTTCCCGACCGGTGATATGACTACCGAAGATTATCTGGTGGTGAAATCCCGCGAGGGGCTGGAAGAGCGCCTGGCGTTCCTGTTCCCGGACGAAGCTGAGCGCGCAGAAAAACGTCCGGAATATGATGAGCGTCTGGAGATTGAGCTCACCGTTATTAACCAGATGGGATTCCCCGGCTACTTCCTGATCGTGATGGAGTTCATCCAGTGGTCCAAGGATAACGGCGTGCCGGTGGGCCCAGGCCGTGGCTCCGGTGCCGGTTCGCTGGTGGCCTATGCGCTGAAAATCACCGATATCGATCCGCTGGAATTTGACCTGCTGTTCGAACGTTTCCTGAACCCGGAACGCGTCTCGATGCCCGACTTCGACGTCGATTTCTGCATGGAGAAGCGCGATCAGGTCATCGAACACGTCGCTGATATGTACGGACGTGAAGCGGTTTCCCAGATTATCACCTTCGGTACCATGGCGGCGAAAGCGGTTATCCGCGATGTGGGCCGCGTGCTGGGTCATCCTTACGGCTTTGTTGATCGCATTTCAAAACTGATCCCGCCCGATCCCGGCATGACGCTGGAAAAAGCCTTTATTGCTGAACCGCAGCTTCCTGCGATGTATGACGCAGATGAAGAGGTGAAGGCGCTGATCGATATGGCGCGTAAGCTGGAAGGGGTCACGCGAAACGCCGGTAAACATGCGGGTGGCGTGGTCATTGCGCCAACGAAAATCACGGATTTCGCGCCGCTTTACTGCGATGAACACGGGCAGTTCCCGGTCACTCAGTTCGATAAAAATGATGTGGAATATGCCGGCCTGGTGAAGTTCGACTTCCTGGGTCTGCGTACGCTGACCATCATCGACTGGGCGCTGAAGATGATCAACCCGCGCCGGGAGAAGCAGGGGCTGGAGCCGATCGATATCGCCTCAATCCCGCTGGATGATAAGAAAAGCTTCGATATGCTGCAGCGCTCGGAAACCACAGCGGTATTCCAGCTTGAATCGCGCGGCATGAAAGATCTGATTAAGCGTCTGAAGCCCGACTGCTTCGAAGATATGATCGCACTGGTGGCGCTGTTCCGTCCTGGCCCACTGCAGTCCGGCATGGTAGATAACTTTATCGACCGTAAGCATGGCCGTGAAGCGATCTCTTATCCCGACATTCAGTGGCAGCACGAAAGCCTGAAACCGGTGCTGGAACCGACTTACGGCATTATCCTCTATCAGGAACAGGTGATGCAGATCGCCCAGGTTCTCTCCGGTTACACCCTGGGCGGCGCAGATATGCTGCGACGCGCCATGGGTAAAAAGAAACCCGAGGAGATGGCCAAACAGCGCTCCATATTCCGCGATGGTGCCGAAAGCATGGGCATCGACGGCGAACTGTCGATGAAGATCTTCGATCTGGTAGAAAAATTTGCAGGTTATGGCTTTAACAAGTCACACTCTGCGGCTTACGCACTGGTCTCCTATCAGACCCTGTGGCTGAAAGCGCACTATCCGGCCGAGTTCATGGCGGCGGTGATGACCGCCGATATGGATAACACCGAGAAAGTGGTGGGCCTGGTTGATGAGTGCTGGCGGATGGGGCTGAAAGTCCTGCCGCCCGATATTAACTCGGGTCTCTATCCCTTCCATGTTAATGACGCGGGCGAGATCGTTTACGGTATCGGCGCGATCAAAGGCGTGGGTGAAGGCCCGATTGAAGCGATTATCGACGCCCGTAATGAAGGTGGCTATTTCCGCGAACTGTTTGATCTCTGTGCCCGTACTGACACTAAAAAGATCAACCGTCGGGTGATGGAAAAACTGATTATGTCCGGGGCTTTCGATCGCCTTGGACCGCACCGCGCCGCCCTGATGAGTTCACTCAGTGACGCGTTAAAAGCCGCCGATCAACACGCGAAAGCGGAGGCGATTGGCCAGGCAGATATGTTTGGCGTGCTGGCGGAGGAGCCGGAGCAGGTTGAGAAATCGTACGCCAGCGTCACGCCGTGGCCTGAGCAGGTGCAGCTGGATGGTGAGCGGGAAACGCTGGGGCTATATCTTACCGGCCACCCGATTAATCAGTATCTGAAAGAAATTGAGCGTTATGTTGGCGGGGTGCGTCTGAAAGATATGCATCCTACCGATCGGGGTAAAATTACTGTGGCGGCTGGTCTGGTGATCGCCGCGCGGGTAATGGTCACCAAGCGCGGCAACCGAATTGGTATCTGTACTCTGGACGATCGCTCCGGTCGTCTTGAGGTGATGTTATTTACCGATGCGTTAGATAAATACCAGCAGTTGCTGGAGAAAGACCGAATCCTGATCGTCAGCGGACAGGTCAGCTTTGATGACTTCAGTGGCGGGCTTAAAATGACCGCGCGTGAAGTCATGGACATCGACGAAGCTCGCGAAAAATACGCGCGCGGACTTGCTATCTCGCTGACGGACAGGCAAATTGATGACCAGCTATTAAACCGGCTCCGTCAGTCCCTGGAACCTCATCGTTCAGGGACTATTCCGGTGAATCTCTACTATCAGAGAGCCGACGCGCGAGCGAAGCTGCGCTTTGGTGCAGCGTGGCGAATTTCGCCCAGCGATCGTTTACTTAACGATCTGCGCTCGTTGATTGGATCGGAGCAGGTGGAACTGGAGTTTGACTAGAACAGGAACATTATGAGTCTTAATTACCTGGATTTTGAACAGCCAATTGCAGAACTGGAAGCGAAGATCGATTCGCTGACTTCAATTGGTCGTCAGGATGATAAACACGTTAATCTGGATGAAGAAGTTCAGCGTCTGCGTGAGAAAAGTGTTGAGCTGACCCGTAAAATCTTCGCTGATTTGGGCGCATGGCAGATTGCTCAACTGGCGCGTCATCCGTTACGTCCTTACACCTTTGACTATGTTCGCAACGCCTTCGACGATTTCGATGAGCTTGCGGGCGACCGTGCTTATGCGGATGACAAAGCGATTGTGGGCGGGATTGCGCGTCTTGATGGACGTCCGGTGATGATCATCGGGCATCAGAAAGGCCGTGAAACCAAAGAGAAGATTCGCCGTAACTTCGGCATGCCAGCACCGGAAGGCTATCGCAAAGCGCTGCGCCTGATGGAGATGGCTGAGCGTTTCAAAATGCCAATCATCACCTTCATCGACACACCGGGTGCGTATCCTGGCGTGGGCGCGGAAGAGCGTGGGCAGTCTGAAGCGATCGCCCGCAACCTGCGTGAAATGTCTGGCCTGAAAGTACCGGTTATCTGTACGGTCATCGGTGAGGGCGGTTCTGGCGGTGCGCTGGCGATTGGCGTGGGCGATAAAGTGAATATGCTTCAGTACAGCACCTATTCAGTGATCTCGCCGGAAGGCTGTGCCTCCATTCTGTGGAAAAGCGCTGACAAAGCGCCGCTGGCTGCTGAAGCGATGGGCATTACCGCTCACCGTCTGAAAGAGCTGAAGCTGATTGACTCAGTGATCCCTGAGCCGCTGGGTGGCGCACATCGTCGTCCGGTTGATATGGCGCAGTCACTGAAGCAGCAGCTGCTGGCTGACCTGGCCGATCTCGATGGATTAAGCACTGAAGAGCTGCTGGATCGTCGTTATCAGCGCCTGATGAGCTACGGCTACGCCTGATTCAGTCTCAGCCAATCAGGAAGCGGACTTCGGTCCGCTTTTTTTATGCCGTGGGTTTAACGCGGTACGCTGCCTGATGCCTTTCAGCCTCATCTGATCGTCCCCTTGCTACACCTTCCCCGGGTTAGCGGTTATGCTTGTCCGGTTGCACAACAATCACGGAGATGGGCATTGAATATTCTGGCGATCATGGGCGCGCACGGCGTGTTTTATAAAGATGAACCGTTACGCGAACTCGACGCGGCGTTAAATCTGCAAGGCTTCCAGCTGCTTTACCCAAAAAACAGTGACGATCTGCTGAAACTGATCGAACACAATCCGCGTATCAGCGGCGTCATCTTCGACTGGGACGCGCACAACAGCCCGGAACTGTGCGGTGAGATTAATCAGCTCAACGAATACCTGCCACTGTATGCCTTTATCAACACCCACTCTCAGATGGACATCAGCATCAATGAGATGCGCATGCCACTGCACTTTTTTGAATATGCGCTGAATGCCGCCGACGATATTGCATTGCATATCCGGCAGTATACCGATGACTATCTCGACCACATTACGCCACCGCTGACTAAAGCGCTGTTCACCTATGTGAAAGAGGGCAAGTACACCTTCTGCACGCCGGGCCATATGGCGGGTACCGCGTTTCAGAAGAGCCCGGTAGGCTGCCTGTTTTATGATTTCTTCGGGGCCAATACCCTGAAGTCAGATATCTCAATTTCCGTTACCGAGCTGGGTTCGCTGCTGGATCACACCGGTCCACATCTTGAAGCGGAAGAGTATATCGCACGCACTTTTGGTGCCGAACAGAGTTACATGGTGACCAACGGCACCTCAACGTCGAACAAAATTGTCGGCATGTATGCGGCACCGTCGGGCAGCACCGTACTGATCGATCGCAACTGCCACAAGTCACTGACGCATCTGCTGATGATGAGCGATCTGATCCCCATCTGGCTGAAGCCGACCCGCAATGCACTGGGGATTCTTGGCGGGATTCCAAAGCATGAATTCACCCGCGAGAGCATTACGCAGAAAGTCGCGACGACCGATCGCGCCACGTGGCCGGTTCATGCGGTAATCACCAACTCCACTTACGATGGGCTGCTCTATAACACCCAGTACATTAAAGAGACGCTGGATGTGCCGTCGATTCACTTCGATTCAGCCTGGGTGCCTTACACCAATTTCCATCCGATTTATGCCGGGAAAAGTGGTATGAGTGGCGAGCGCACCCCGGGCAAAGTGGTGTATGAAACGCAATCGACCCATAAACTGCTGGCGGCGTTTTCGCAGGCATCCATGATTCACATTAAAGGCGACTACGACGAACAGACGTTTAACGAAGCCTATATGATGCACACCACCACGTCGCCCAATTACGCCATCGTCTCCTCCATTGAAACTGCTGCTGCAATGCTGCGTGGTAATCCCGGCAAGCGGCTGATCAATCGCTCGGTTGAGCGTGCGCTGCACTTTCGTCGTGAGATTCAGCGCCTGCGTGAAGAGTCCGACAGCTGGTTTTTCGATATCTGGCAGCCGGAACAGGTCGACGAAGCGCAATGCTGGGCGATCCAGCCCGGCGACGAGGATTGGCACGGATTTACGCAGGCCGATCGCGATCACATGTACCTCGATCCGATCAAAGTCACTATCCTGACGCCAGGAATGAGCGAGCTGGGAGAGATGGCAGACGAGGGGATCCCGGCAGCGCTGGTGGCGAAGTTTCTTGATGAGCGCGGCATCGTGGTGGAGAAAACCGGCCCCTACAACCTGCTGTTCCTTTTCAGTATTGGCATCGACAAAACCAAAGCGATGAGTGTGCTGCGCGGTCTGACTGAGTTCAAACGCGCCTACGATCTCAATCTGCGGGTAAAGAACATGCTGCCGGATCTCTACGCTGAAGATCCCGACTTCTATCGCAATATGCGCATTCAGACGCTGGCGCAGGGGATTCATCAACTGATCCGTCATCATGACCTGCCGCGACTGATGCTGCAGGCATTTGATGTCCTGCCCGAAATGAAGATGACGCCGCATCAGGCGTTTCAGCAACAGGTGAAGGGCAACATCGAAACGGTGGATCTCAGCGAACTGGTCGGGCGGGTGTCGGCCAACATGATTCTGCCTTATCCACCAGGCGTGCCACTGGTGATGCCAGGAGAGATGATTACGGAGAAGAGCCGTGCCGTGCTCGATTTCCTGCTGATGCTGTGCAGTATCGGCCGGCATTATCCGGGCTTCGAGACCGATATTCACGGTGCCAGTCTGACGGAAGAGGGCGAGTATCGCGTCCGCGTGCTGAAAAACGATCCCGCATAAACCTTTAAACGACTAATAGCGGCAGGGTGTCTGCGGACAGCCTGCCCGAATCAGGATATTCAACATGTTGCAGTTAACCGCTATTCACCACATCGCCATCATCGCTTCCGACTATCAGCGCAGCAAAGCGTTCTATTGTGACGTGCTGGGCTTTCGTCTCATGGGTGAATATTACCGTGAAGCGCGCGACTCCTGGAAAGGCGACCTGGCCCTGGAGGATCGCTACACTATTGAGCTGTTCTCTTTTCCTGAGCCGCCGGCGCGCGTCAGTCATCCCGAAGCGTGTGGCCTGCGTCATCTGGCCTTTACCGTGCCGGATGTGGCCGCCGCTGTCGCAACGCTGGCCAGTAAAGGCGTAATCTGCGAGCCGATTCGCATGGATGAACTGACGGGTAAACAGTGTACGTTCTTTGCCGATCCGGATGGTTTGCCGCTGGAGCTTTATCAGGCGTAAAATAGCGCGCTCAGCGGGCGACATTCAGTGGCCCGACTTTCTGGATTCTGCCATGCCTTTGCCCGCTTTTGACGCCATGTTGCAACCTGATGCCGCGCTGGTGGTCGCCTTCAGTGGCGGACTCGATTCAACCGTGCTGCTGCATCAGCTTCGCGGCTGGCAGCAGCAGCATCCCGAATCCCATCTGCGGGTGTTACATGTTCATCATGGGCTTAGCCCGAATGCCGATTGCTGGGCAGCGCACTGCCTGTCGGTATGCGAGCAGTGGCAACTGCCATGTGAGGTACTGCACGTTACCGTGGATGGCAGGGAAAACGGCATTGAAGCCGCCGCCCGCACCGCCCGTTATCAGGCGCTCAGTGCGGCATTGTTGCCGGGTGAAGTGTTACTGACCGCGCAGCACCTCGACGATCAGTGTGAAACCTTTATGCTGGCGCTGAAGCGCGGCAGCGGTCCGGCCGGGCTGGCGGCGATGCCTGCTGCGCGTGCGCTGGGTTCGCATCAGCTGCTGCGTCCACTGCTGAATCAGTCGCGGCAGTCGCTTGAAACCTATGCCAGAACCCATCAGCTGGTGTGGATCGAAGATGAAAGTAATCAGGATCTTCGCTACGACCGTAACTTCCTTCGTCAGCGGCTGCTGCCGGCGCTTTACCAGCGCTGGCCCCATTTTGCCGAGGCGACAGCCCGAAGTGCGGCGTTGTGCAGTGAGCAGGAGCAGTTACTGGATGAACTGCTCACCGGACAACTCAATGAGCTCATCCAGCCAGATGGCAGCCTGCACTTTCCGCCCTTGATGGTCATGAGTGAGTTGCGTGCTAATGCGTTATTGCGCCGCTGGATCGCCGGGCAGGGCGGCAGGATGCCCTCCCGTGAAGCGCTGAAACGTATTCGCGATGAAGTCATGGCGAGCCGGGAGGATGCACAGCCGAAGCTGCGATTCGGTCAGGCTGAACTCCGCCGCTACCGTCAGCAGCTCTACTGGCTGCCGTTGCGCAGTTCACTGCGCGACACCGAGCTGGCATGGCCCGATCTCTGCCAGCCGCTGGTGTTACCGCAGAATCTCGGCACGTTATGCGCCAGCCAGGCGCAGAGCCTGTTGCGTTATCCTCAGCCGGATGAGGAGGTCAGCATACGCTTTCATGCGCAGGGTCACATTCATCTGGTGGGCCGTCAGGGTGGAAGGGAAATGAAAAAGCTGTGGCAGGAGTTGCAGATACCTCCGTGGCAGCGAGAACGGCTGCCGTTAATCTTTTATAACCAGACGCTGGTCTGTGTTCCGAATCTGTTTGTCACTCACGCTGGCGCGGCTGTTGATCAACAGGGCTGGCAGATAGTCTGGGACAGGGCATGCAGCGCAGGGGAACAATAATAATGAAGCAATGGTTTATCGCCTTTTTAGTGGGCGCCGTATTACCGGCGTGGGCTGCGGGCGATGCGCAACGCGGCGCACAAAAAGCAGGGAGCTGCATGGCCTGCCATGGTGCAGCAGGTAAAGCGGCTGTGCCCCTCTATCCCAATCTGGCCGGGCAGCACGCACCTTATCTGGAACAGGCTTTGCACGCCTACAAAAAGGGCGAGCGCAATGGCGGCCAGGCTGAGGTGATGAAGGCATTTGTAGCGGGATTGAGTGACGGTGATATAGCTGATCTGGCGGCGTACTACAGTTCGTTGCAGCCCTGAGGGTTAACAGGGCGGGAAGGTCCCGCCCGTGATGCGTCTATTACTCAGCGCTGACAACCACCGTACCCAGTTCGGGATGGGTAAAGCTGGCAATATGGTCAAGACGTAATTCGCGATGTTCACCGGAAAGATCGATAGCCAGATATTCCACGTTCTTGCGTGAAAAAATCTCTTTGGCCTTTGCCTTGAGCTGTTCGCCATCTTTCATTTCCAGCGACAGCATCCAGGTGTTCTGGCAGGCGAGTTCCAGATTATCGTAGTCATCACAATTGATAGGTTGGTACGCTTCATTTATCAACATAGTCGCTCACCAATAAGTTAGCAGCGGCGTAGGCCGCCTGTTCCCTGACAGAAGAGTTTAGCTCAGTATTTGCGGCAATATCATTAAGTGCCTTCAATGCGCAGCCAATCGCATCCGGAATGTAACCTAAGTCTCCGCTGCCGATTTCGGCATATTTCCGGCGAACTAACTCACAATAATTTTGCACATGGCCCCCCTCAGCAGAGCGTCGATACTCTGGTTAACTGGCGACTATATCATAGCCATTTAGAGGAAATCAGCCTGCGTAAAGCAGGAACAGTGCGCGAATCACTGCTAAAGTGACAGATTCCGCTGTCTGGGACGGAATGAATCAGAGCACAAAAGGTTAATTTGATGAACAGGTTATCGGAGGTCAACGTGATTAAGGTGTGGGGAGCAAGCTGATGATTATGCTATCCCGTTCGGTTGAGATTCCGGAGAGTGAGATCGAGCTGACGGCTATTCGCGCTCAGGGCGCTGGTGGACAACATGTCAACAAAGCCAGCACGGCCATTCATCTGCGCTTTGATATTGCTGCTTCTTCGCTGCCCGCGTTTTATAAAGAGCGGCTGCTCACTGCCAGTCATCATTTGATTACCGGAGATGGCGTGGTGGTGATCAAGGCGCAGGAGTATCGCAGTCAGGAGATGAATCGTGAAGCGGCGCTGCAACGTCTGGTCAATCTGATCCAGGAGCTGAGTACCGTGGAAAAAGCCCGGCGCGCTACGCGGCCGACCCGCGCCTCGAAAGAGCGTCGTCTGGAAGGAAAAGCCCGTCGCAGTTCGACGAAATCGATGCGCGGCAAGGTGCAATAAAAAACGCCCCGCAGGCGGGGCGTTTGAGTACTGATCAGGCAGCTCAGCGTGACTCTGGCAGCAACGAATAAGCGCATGGCGAAGGGAACAGGGTCAGAAGAGGAAAGCGTCCCGCGCCATGGACAAAAACGCCGGGAGCGTTTTTGAACAACGCCATGCGTTGGCCCGGTCAGGGCGCACCTCATGGATGAGGTGCGTAATCGCGCGGGCCGAGCATGCCATGGATGGCGGCTTTTGCGTCTTTCCGATCTGACCCTGTTTCCTGAGCAGATACGGAATTACAGCAACCGGGCAAACTCTTAAGCTGTTAGAGGCCACACAAGCAAGTTATCTGACCTTTCCTTCACAATTTACTTGTTCAGTGCTTTCAGCAGGAACTCAACAATTTCATCCTGCTTAATCATCTGCTTCTCACCGGCACGACGTGATTTGTATTCAATCTCCTGGTTGTCGAGATTGCGATCGCCGATGACGATGGTGTGTGGTACCCCGATCAGTTCCATATCGGCAAACATCACGCCCGGACGCTCTTTGCGGTCATCCAGGATAACTTCAACGCCTTTGGCACGCAGCGTGGCATATAACTCTTCTGCCAGCTCTTTAACACGGAACGATTTCTGCATATTCATCGGCAGAATCGCCACCTCGAACGGTGCCAGTGCGGCTGGCCAGATGATGCCACGATCGTCATGGTTTTGCTCAATGGCTGCCGCCACCACGCGAGTGATGCCGATGCCGTAGCAGCCCATGCTCATCACCTGATTACGGCCATCTTCACCCTGAACGGAAGCTTTCAGCGCGTCAGAATACTTAGTACCGAGCTGGAAGATGTGACCGACTTCAATACCACGTTTAATCTGCAGCGTGCCTTTGCCATCCGGGCTTAAATCGCCTTCGACCACATTACGGATATCCGCAACGCTGGCCAGCGGCAGATCGCGCTCCCAGTTAATGCCGAAGTAGTGTTTACCATCGACGTTGGCACCGGCGCTGAAATCGCTCATCTTCGCCACGGTACGGTCAGCAATGATCGGCATCTGCAGACCCACAGGCCCGATTGAACCCGGACCCGCACCCACTGCGGCGCGAATCTCTTCTTCCGTCGCGAACACCAGCGGCGATGCAACGATGGCAGATTTCTCTGCTTTGATCTCATTCAGCTGATGATCGCCGCGAACCAGCAGGGCAACCAGCGCGTGACCGCTCTCTTCTGCACCTTTAACAATCAGCGTTTTCACTGTCTTTTCGACAGGTACATTGAATTGCTCAACCAGCTCCGCGATGGTTTTTGCGTCTGGTGTTTCGACCAGGTGCATCTCCTGAGATGGTGCGGCACGTTCACCGGCCGGTGCGACGGCTTCGGCCAGCTCAATGTTAGCGGCGTAATCAGAATCGGTAGAGAAAATCACATCATCTTCACCGCTCTGCGCCAGCACCTGGAACTCATGTGATGCGCTGCCGCCGATAGAGCCGGTATCGGCCTGCACAGCACGGAAATCCAGTCCCATACGGCTGAAGATCTGACTATAGGCGCGGTACATCGCGTCATAGGTTTCCTGCAGCGACGCCTGCGACGTATGGAACGAGTAAGCATCTTTCATGATGAACTCACGTGAACGCATCACGCCAAAACGTGGACGCACTTCATCACGGAATTTGGTCTGAATCTGATACAGGTTGAGCGGCAACTGCTTATAAGAGCTCAGTTCGTTGCGGATCAGGTCAGTGACCACCTCTTCATGCGTCGGACCCAGCACGAACGGACGCTCGTGGCGATCGGCAATACGTAACAGTTCCGGGCCATACTCCTCCCAGCGACCGCTCTCCTGCCACAGGTCGGCGGGCTGCACAACCGGCATTAAAATCTCAACAGCGCCCGCGTTGTTCATCTCTTCACGCACGATGTTTTCGACTTTTTTCAGCACGCGAACCCCGGTCGGTAACCAGGTGTACAAGCCAGAAGCCAGTTTGCGGATCATACCGGCGCGCAGCATCAGCTGGTGGCTGATCACTTCAGCGTCGGAAGGCGTCTCTTTCTGAGTAGAGAGCAGATATTGAGTAGTACGCATTGATTACGGTTCCAGTTGATCGGAAAGTCACAGACAGAATTTTGCTGGCGGCTAGTGTACCAGTGAGATCACCGCCTCAAAAGCGGGTTTTAACGCGGGTCGATAGCGATCACTTCAGTACCGGCATCATCAATGCGCCAGCGGACATTAAAATCCATCAGCCAGGCCGCATATTCCCGCGCCTGCGTTTCGCCCTGACGATAAGCCGGACGGGGATCCTGTGCCAGCACTTCACGGATAAAGCGTGCCAGATTGGGGTAGCGCGACTGCTGCTGAAGCTGCTGCTGGGCCAGTGCGGAGAAGCGAACCGGCATATCAGCCGCAGGGGCCGCCTGAGCAAAACCTGCCTGGGCATGAGGCAGCGCTTCGGCAAAAGGCAGATAAGGTTTGATATCCACTACCGGAGTACCATCGACCAGGTCCAGACTGCCAAGCTGCAGAATCACCTGCTGCTTCTCAATTCTGACACCTTTCAGTTCAACCAGCGACATCCCAATGGGGTTGGGACGGAACGTGGAACGTGTCGCGAAAACACCCATGCGCGCATTGCCGCCCAGACGGGGAGGGCGAACCGTGGGACGCCAGCCACCTTCCATCGTCTGATGGAAAACAAACAGCAGCCAGAGATGGCTGAACGCTTCCAGTCCACGTACCGCTTCCGGCTGATTGTAAGGTGGCTGCAGATGAAGCTCGCCGCCGCCATCCTGCACCAGGCCTGGCTGACGCGGTACGGCAAACTTCTCCTTCCACGGCGAACGAATTACCCCAATTTGCGCAAAGGCGAATTCACTCATTGATTGCTGACTTTCAGCGCTGAACCCTGACACACCGCCTGGCGATAACAGCCTGGTGTGCCGGTAACGATTTCACACTGATGCAGCAGCACTGCATTGGCTTTCATCTGTGATGCTTTGATCTGCAGACGTTTCCGTGCTGTAGCGATATTGGCCGGGGAGTTCTGATTGCTCATCTGGCAATCTTCAGCGGAGACTTCACCCAGATCGCGGAACGGCTTACTGACCAGATCGGCGGCATCGGTATAGAGCTTAACGGGTGCGGGTCGTGCCACAGGCTTATGGGTCGGTTCACTGGATTGCTGCGGCCGGGACGGTGCGCTGCTTATCGGGTGATACTCATGAACACACCCTGTCAGCATCAATGCTAACAAGCAGAGCGGTAAAAAACGCATGGCAACATCCTCAGGTTTCAAAAAGTGGCGTTATTGAAACAAGGACAAGAATAAATAACAAGTCGGGCAGGGCACCCAATAGCAGAAAGGGCGGCATAGCGCCGCCCTTAGGGAGATCACGGACTGAATTACCAGCCTTTAACCGCGCCGCCGTTAAAGACTTTATTAGCTTCTGCGTTAACTTCGTCAGACTGGTAAGCCTTAACGAATTTCTTCACGTTTTCCGCATCTTTATTATCTTCACGCGCGACAATCAGGTTCACATAAGGTGAATCTTTATCTTCGACGAAAATGCCATCTTTCGCGGGTGTCAGGCCAATCTGGCTCGCGTAAGTGGTGTTGATCACCGCCAGAGCAATCTGCTGATCGTCCAGTGAACGTGGCAGCTGCGGCGCTTCCAGCTCAACAATTTTCAGATGCTTAGGGTTCTCAGTGATATCCAGTGAGGTTGGCAGCAAGCCCACGCCATCTTTCAGTTTGATCAGACCGACTTTCTGCAGCAGCAGCAGTGTACGGCCCAGGTTGGTCGGATCGTTTGGAATAGCAACCTGCGCGCCATCCTGCAGCTCATCCAGTGATTTGATCTTCTTCGAATAGCCCGCGATTGGGTAGACGAAAGAATTACCCACTGAAACCAGCTTGTAGCCACGATCTTTGATCTGCTGATCAAGGTAAGGTTTGTGCTGGAAGGCGTTAACGTCGATATCGCCTTTGCTCAGCGCTTCATTCGGCAGAACGTAATCGTTGAAAGTGACCAGCTCAACGTCCAGACCATACTTATCTTTAGCCACTTTCTGCGCGGCTTCAGCAACCTGCTGCTCAGCACCGACAATCACGCCCACTTTGATGTGGTTAGGGTCTTTCTCTTTTTGATCGCAACCTGCCAGCGCAATCGCGCCAATCAGTGCACCCACAGCGGCAATTTTCTTGAATCTGAAAGACATATCCTTTCCTTCTTAATAATGTGATATTGCTTACTTATGGGACACAGCATGCACGATGCGGTCGCCACAGAATTGAATGAGATACACTAAAACCACTAACAACACTAATACCGTATTCATCACAGTGGCGTTATATCCGATATAACCATACTGATAACCGATCTGGCCCAGGCCACCGGCACCCACCGCGCCACCCATGGCGGAGTAACCGACCAGCGTAATCAGCGTGATGGTCGCCGCGTTCACCAGGCCCGGCATCGCTTCCGGCAGCAGAACTTTACGGATGATCTGCATTGGCGTGGCACCCATGGCACGTGACGCTTCAATCAGGCCGGTTGGCAGTTCCAGTAAGGCGTTTTCAACCATACGCGCAATAAACGGCGCAGCACCGACGGTCAACGGCACGATAGCCGCCTGCAGTCCGATTGAGGTGCCGACGATCACGCGGGTAAAGGGAATCATCCAGACCAGCAGGATAATGAAAGGAATCGAGCGGAAGATATTTACCAGCGCGGAAAGCACGCGATAAAGACCCTGATTCTGAAGAATCTGTCCTGGACGGGTCACATAGAGTAAAACGCCGACCGGCAGGCCCAGCACAAAACCGAAAAAACCTGAGACGAAGGTCATCATCAGCGTTTCCCACACGCCCCGTCCCAGCAACCACATCATCGCTTCAGACATAACCTAACACCTCTACTTTCACATGATTCTCCTTCAGCCAGGCAATCGCCTCGCGGGTATCGCTCTCTGTGCCGTGCATTTCTGCCAGCATAATGCCGAACTTCACGCCACCGGCGTAATCCATCTGCGCACTGATAATGTTGTTATTCACGTTGTAACGGCGGGCCGCTTCGGAAAGCAGCGGCGCATCAACCGATTTACCGGTGAATTCCAGTCGCAGCAGCGGCACGGTATTTTCAGATGCGGTGGCAGAAAGACGCTGCTGATAGTCATCCGGGATATCCAGATGCAGCGTGGACTGAATAAACTGCTGCGCGAGTGGCGTTTTAGGATGAGAGAAGACTTCGCTGACACTATCTTTCTCAATCAGCTCACCGTGACTGATGACCGCAACCTGATCGCAGATGCGTTTCACCACATCCATCTCATGGGTAATCAGCAGAATCGTCAGCCCCAGGCGGCGGTTGATGTCTTTGAGCAATTCCAGAATTGAACGTGTGGTCGCGGGATCCAGTGCGCTGGTCGCTTCATCACACAGCAGGACCTTAGGATTACTGGCCAGGGCACGAGCAATCGCGACGCGCTGCTTCTGTCCGCCCGACAGATTGGCGGGCCAGGCATCATGCTTATCGGATAATCCCACCAGTTCCAGCAACTCAGTGACGCGAGCGTTGATCTGCGCACGCGAGAGATTACCCAGTTCCAGTGGCAGAGAGACATTGCCCGCAACCGTTCGTGAGTTCATCAGGTTAAAATGCTGGAAGATCATGCCGATCTGGCGGCGCGCCTGGGTTAACTGGCGTTCGTTGAGTGCGGTTAAATCCGCCCCATCGACCAGTACGCGGCCCGAGGTTGGGCGCTCCAGCAGGTTAACGCAACGAATCAGTGTACTTTTACCGGCACCGGAAGCGCCGATAACGCCATAAATCTGTCCGGCAGGCACATGCAGGCTCACATCCGTTAATGCCGGAATAGTCCGCGAGCCTTGCTGAAACACTTTGGTGATATTTTCAAGTTTAATCATTATGTTATTAATTATCGTATTGCGTTGTCCGTGGTGTGGGAAACCTCGTCGCTTTTGTTCATTATAAAAGCTGGATGGATGTTAAGGCATCCAGACGTCTAAATCAATGAAAGTGATTCAATCTGACATTCTCCCTTTTATAGCAATCATGCGATACTGATCGGCAATTTTTACAGCAGGAGTTTCTACGTGGCGAATAAAGTCCCCGCTATTTTTCTTGATCGTGATGGCACCCTTAATGTCGATAATGGCTATGTCCATGAGATTGATGACTTCCAGTTTATTGACGGCACCATTGAAGCGCTGCAACAACTGAAGGCAATGGGATATGCGCTGGTGGTTGTGACCAATCAGTCTGGTATCGCGCGCGGTATGTTTACCGAAGATACCTTTATGCGGCTGACTGAATGGATGGACTGGTCGCTGGCCGATCGCGACGTTGATCTTGATGGCATCTATTTCTGTCCTCACCATCCTGAAGCAACAGTTGAAGCGTTTCGTCAGGAATGTGACTGCCGTAAGCCGCAGCCAGGCATGCTGCTGACGGCACAGGAAGAGCTGCACATTGATATGGCTGCTTCTTATATGGTGGGTGACAAGCTGGAGGATATGCTGGCCGGGCAGGCTGCCGGTGTCGGCACCAAAGTGCTGGTGCGCAGTGGCAAACCGATTACCGCTGAAGGTGAAGCCGCAGCAGATTGGGTAATTAATAGCCTTGCAGAGCTGCCAGGACGCATTAAAAAGGGTTAAAACGGCGCTTTTGTGCAAATTTCAGGCGAACAGTGAAAAAGTTGTAATTTGCACTTGCGCTATCT